>CAYLLN010000013.1:0-41133 GCA_964384375.1 uncultured Pirellulaceae bacterium | reverse complement strand
GCATCCCCATTCCAGAATTCCGGTTGCAAGGTTAAGCGAATCGAATAGTCGGCTGCTTCGGTCGTTCCGACCTTGAACATGGCCGGATAGATGGTCGTCACCTTCAGACGGCCGGGCGCAAAGTCGGTGGCTGCATTGTCTTCGAGTTGGATAGATGGCGGCATCACTTCCAAGAGCGGCGTCCAAGTCCCGACGGGGTACTGACTCTCTGGTGGCGAGGGACGGCGGTCGATTCCAGTAAGGTAGAGTCCACCAACCACCGACAGCATGGCGACGATCGATACAACGGCGACCGCAATCATGCCGATTCCACTCGAGGACTGAAGGAACGGCGCTGATGTCGGCTCAGACTTCGCGACGGCCTCGGAGCTTTTCGGAGAAATGAGGAGGCGTCGCAATTCATCCGCAAGTTCCCCCGCCGAACTGGGCCGAGCGTTCTGGCCTTTCGCGAGCAGCCGCAGGACGAGCTGCTCGACCTCGCAGGGGAGGGAGGCCACCCACTGCCGCGGCGGCCGTGGGGCGGCGCTCAGAATTTGGCTGCGGAGTTCGCCGGAGCTGCGGCCGGCGAACGGGAGATGTCCCGTGAGCAGCTCGTACAGAATCACTCCCACGGCCCAGAGATCCGTGCGACCGTCCACCAAATGCGCATCGCCGCGGATCTGTTCCGGCGCCATGTATTTCTCCGTGCCGGCAATCTCGCCTTCGTGTGCCGCTTGATCGTCGTGGGCCAAAGCGAGGCCGAAGTCGGCAATCTGCGGGCGACCGGCGGCATTGAGCAGGATATTGGCGGGCTTGAGGTCGCGATGGGTAAGACCTTTTCGATGGGCCTCGGCCAACGCTTCGACGATCGCGAGGGTGAGCTCCAAGGCCTCGTTTAACGGCCAAGGCTCGCCGTGCAAGCGCGATTTGAGCGAACCTCCCGTCACGTGCTCGTAGATGATGAACAGTCCACGGTGATCGACGCCTGCATCGTGGACTGTGACGATTCCTGGGTGTCTCAGCCCCGCCGCCGCACGCGCCTCGTGGATGAAAACCTGCTCGAAGTCAGGATCGAGCTTGGTCTTGGGACGCTTGATCGCCACCTCACGGTGCAAGAGCCGATCCCACGCCAGATGCACCGTCCCAAAACCCCCCGAACCCAAGTGATGCAGCAGGTCGTACCGTTCGTCGCCGGCAGTGTCGTCGGACCCCGAGGCCACGTCCACGGGACAATCGGGACGGCGGCCCGCCCAGCTCGCCGTCGCGGGAACTGCAGCAGCTTGGGAGTCCGCTGCTTGCTGCTTGGTGGTGGAAATGTCTGATTCCGCGCCAATCAACCCCACTGGTTGCGGCGGTGCTGGCTCGGACGCTAGCGGGGGCTGCGGCATCGGAGAGATTCGCGGGCGGGCGTTCCGACTAACCGTTCACCAACTTCCGCAGAGCGTACCACAGCCGAGGGGCTAACGCAAATCTTATGATGGGCAGGTTAACCAGCCCATCTGAGGCCGATGTAGCGCACAGAGTTGCGTTTCTTAGGTTTTACCCACCACTGGAATCAGCCGCGGGCGGCGGATTTTGACGCCGACAATGCGGCCGTGGTGTGCCAACAGGTCCTCCAGCGAGCCGGTGAGAAACCCCCATAGTTCCTCGGGCGGCCCGGCAGCCAGCCACCGCTGGGCCAGCACGTCCATCGCGGCGTCGTAGGCCTTCTGCGAGCCCGTGTGGGCGAAGCATCGTCCCTCATGCCGGCGGATGTCGCCGTCGAATTCCGGACTGATGTGCCACAGTTCGTGGACGACCGTGACCAGCTTCTCGCGGAAATCGAGATCCATAAATCGCGGCAAGTAGAAGCTCAGCACGTAGAGCATCTCTTGCCCGTCCGTGCCCCGCAGCCGCTGGATTGAATACTGGCGGCCGCGGCGAACGGTCGTCTCCGCCCCGCCGGCAAAGCGGAGCGGTGTGAGCGAGGCGAACATACCGTGCGGGACGCGTTTGCGAGCCTGGGCGAAACAGACCGCGACGCGATCCATCTCGATGTGGCCGAGTTCGGGCAAGCGCGCGACCATGTCGCGACAAAGCACGCGCATCCGAGCGGTGAAATCGAACGGCCCAGACTCAGTTGGCTGCGGCATGGGGCAATCCGTTCACCCCGTGAAACGACTGGTTTGCTAAGCCTTTGCCGGCTCGGCCGTATCGTCGGCAAACGAGGGCTTCTGGCTCTTTTGCACTTTGCGGTCGCGGACGCCGACGAACTCGAGCATCGCCCGTGTGCCGGCATCGCCCAAGCGGGGCGTGGCCAGGCGGACGATTCGCGTATAGCCACCCTTCCGCTCGCGAAAGCGCGGAGCGACTTCGGCGAGAAGAACCTTCACCGCTTGCTTGTCGCCAAGAATCTCTATCAGACGGCGGCGAATGGCCACCGCAGGCGCCATCGCGGCGGCCCACTCGCGCCATTTGTCGCTCTTCCGCCACTGCTTCCATGCATCGGAATTGCGTTCGGCACTGGTGCCATGCGAAGCGGCAGCTTCCGAGTGCTCCAGGAGCTTGCCGCCGAGCGTGATCGACCGTTCGACGATCGGCCGCACTTCCTTCGCCTTGTGCAGCGTGGTGACAATCCGCCCCTTCACCTTTGGGGCGTTGTCGTCGTCCTCGGCATTCCGCTCGGTGAGGATGAGCGCGCTGGCCAGGTTTTTGAGCATGGCCTTGCGGTGGCTGGGCGAACGGCCCAAGACGCGGCCTTTTCTACGGTGACGCATAACCTTGAACTTTCAATCTTGAATTCAGTGTCTTATCGGGCCGCGGCAGCCGGGGGCACTCGCATGCCCAGATACATGCCCAGCTCGTGCAGCCGTTCCTTCACTTCGGTCAGCGTGGTTTCGCCGAAGTTGCGAACTTCGAGGAGCTGGTCCTCGGACTTCTGCACCAGGTCGCGAACGGTGTGGATGTTTTCGGTTTCGAGACAGTTCATCGCGCGAACCGACAGCTTGAGTTCGGCTAGGCTCATACCGAGCTTGGAATCGAGGGCGCCATCGAGGGCCAGCCCCAGGCCGCGAGCCGGAGCATGCACCCGCGGACCGAGTTCGGCATATTGCACGAACGGGTTGAGGTGCTTGCGGAGTACCTTGGCCGCCTCGACGAGGGCCATCTCCGGATGCACCGAGCCGTTGGTCCAGATTTCGAGATTCAGCTTGTCGAAGTTCGTCTTCTGGCCGACGCGGGTTTCCTCGACCTCATAGCGTACGCGAGTCACGGGGCTATACACCGCGTCGATCGGAATGATGCCGATCTCGTGGTCCCCCGTGCTGTGCTCGGTCGAGGGAACGTAGCCGCGGCCGTTTTCAACGACCATTTCCATCATGAACGGGACGTTGTCAGTCAGCGTCGCCAGGACGTGGCTCTTGTTGATGATTTCGACGTCCGAGTCCGTCTGAACATCAGCGCCGGTGATGACGCCCGACGTGCTCTTTTCGACCGTGATAACGCGGGTCGAATCACTGTGATTTTTGACGACGAGCGCCTTCACATTGAGCACGATTTCGGTCACGTCCTCCAAGACGCCCGGAATCGTGGTGAATTCGTGCTGCGCACCGCGAATTTTGATCTGCGTGACGGCACTCCCCTCCAGGCTGGACAGGAGGACGCGTCGCAGGCTGTTGCCGATCGTCGTGCCGAAGCCGCGCTCGAACGGCTCCGCAACGAAGCGGCCGTAGGTGCTGGTGAGCGTGGTAGCGTCGCAATTGACGATGCTCGGAAGCTCAAAACCGCGCCAGCGAATGTGCATTAGATGGTCTCCGTGCTTCTCAAACGTGATTTATGTCGGTCATTTGTCATTCGTCCCTTGTCATTTGCGGGTGTGACCACCTTTGACGAATGACAAGTGACAAATGACTAGACTCGACGCCGCTTCGGCGGGCGGCAGCCGTTGTGTGGAATGGGAGTGCGATCTTCGATCGTTTTGACCGTCATGCCAGCGGTCTGTAGGGCGGTGATGGCGCTCTCGCGGCCGGAACCGGGTCCCTTCACGCGGACCTCAAGCTCCTTCACACCATACTTCGACGCCTTCTCGGCCGCTTGCTGGCCAGCGCACTGCCCAGCAAAGGGCGTGCTCTTGCGGCTCCCCTTGAAGCCGCACGTGCCGGCACTGGCCCAACAGAGCGTGTCCCCCTTGGTGTCGGTGATCGTCACGGTCGTATTGTTGAACGTCGCTCGGACGTGGGCGATGGCCACGGTGACGTTGCGGCGAACTTTCTTCTTCTTGACTTGGGCCATTGGTTATCCGTCACTTGTCATTAATCACTTGTCACTTGTCATTGGTCACTCGTCAACGATTGTCCTGCAAAGGACCAATGACAAGTGACCAAGCACACCTACCGCAGATCCTTCACGCCCTTCTTGCCGGCGACCGTCTTCTTCGGCCCCTTCCGCGTGCGGGCGTTCGTTCGCGTCCGTTGGCCGCGCACCGGCAGGCCGAGGCGATGCCGCATGCCGCGGTAGCACTTGATGTCGCGCAGGCGGCCGATGTCCTGGGCCAATTGCCTGCGCAGCTGACCTTCGACCGTGTAGTCCTTTTCGAGGATCGTCGTGAGCCGGGCGATTTCTTCTTCATGAAGTTCGCGGGCATGCTTCTGTGTATCGACGCCGGCCTTGTGGCACAGCTCGCGGGCGACCTGATCCCCCACGCCGTACAAATAGCGCAGCGAAATCACGATCGGCTTATCGTTCGGAATATCAACACCGAGGAGACGTGGCATGGCTTACCCTTGAAGAACCCATCACCAGAAGAACCACGAACCAGGCTTCTACGACCACCGCAAGCGGCGCTGGTCCCATCGCCCAAGTTCAGGGTTCCTGACCTAATCCCTATCCCTGACGCTGCTTATGCCGCGCGTTGGTGCAGGTGACGTACACGCGTCCCTTGCGGCGCACGACTTTGCAATTTTCACAGATCTTTTTAACGCTGGCTCGGACTTTCATCGCACGCCTATTGCCTATGCAGGCCAATCGGTTCAGGGAAAGCGAGTTAGTATAGGGCTAGCTGGCGACTTCCCACAAGTGGCCGTCATCGAAAACGTGCTCGCGGGTCACGCATTCCGCATCAGGACCGCAGAATGCATAGAACGAAAACAGTTTCGGGAATCGCAGAATCCGCCGCAACCTGCTGGGCTGCAACAACTTGCGGCGAAATCCGCGTTATGCACGTATGCAGTTTATGCATAATAACGCCGCCTGGCCTTAACCAGGTCGCCGCTGTTCCACCGCCACCTGAATCCGCGCGAATACTTCGTCGGGCGAACCCATCGCGTCGATCGATGTGAGCAGGCCCTGATTCCGGTAGTAATCGAGCAGCGGAGCCGTCTGTTTCTTGTACACTTCCATCCGCTGGGCGATCGTCTGCGGCGTGTCGTCCACTCGCTTCTCGGCGGCGGCCCGCTTGAGCATGCGGCTGATGAGTTCGTTCTCGTCGGCCTTCATTTCCAGAGCCAGCGTGAGGGGCGTGCCGCGCTGCCGCAGCGAATCATCGAGCGAGCGGGCCTGGGCGAGCGTCCGGGGGAAACCGTCGAACATGCACCCCTTGGTGTATTGCGGCTGGTTGAGCCGCTCACCGACCATTTCCAGAACGAGGGGATCGGGCACGAGGCGGCCGTGATCCATGTACTGTGCCGCCAGGCGGCCGAGCGGCGTGTCCTTGCTCTTGGCCTCGCGCAGGAGTTCGCCGGTCGAAAGGTGTGGGATGCCCAAATACGCCAGGAGCCGCTTCGATTGCGTTCCTTTTCCTGCGCCGGGGGGACCAATGAAGACAATCAGCATGGCAGCCTCTGCGGTCGCCCCTCGTCCTGAGCAGTAACCCTGTGCCGGGTCGTCGCCCGACTCGTCGGTTGCACACAGCCCTCCGCGGGCCGCATCCATCGCGTCCGCTGCGAGATTCAAGTTACGGCTCCAACAAGCCTCGATAATCGCGCATCACGAGGTGGCTGTCGATCTTCTGAATCAGATCGAACGCCACGCTCACAGCAATCAGGAGACCAGTGCCGCCATAGAAACTGGCCACATTCGGTTGCACGCCAAGTGCCGCGGAAATCACCGTCGGGACGATGGCCACGAGGGCCAAAAACGCCGCTCCGACGTAAGTGATGCGGACCATGACTTTTTCGAGGTACTCGGCCGTTCGCCGCCCCGGCCGGTAGCCCGGGATGAACGTGCCAAAGTCTTTCAGGTTCTCAGCGATTTCCTTCGGATTGAAGGTGATCGCCATCCAGAAGTAACTGAAGAAGTAAATGAGTGCGACGTAGCACAGGTTGTAAATGAACGACGTGCCACTGCCGAAAATACCCTGCAGATCGACGAAACGGGCAGTCAGCCATTCCAACCAGTTGCCGTCTTTCGCCCCGGACTGCGTCAGTTGAGCGAGGCCGCCAAAGAGCATCGTGGGGAGCATGAGCAGGCTGCTCGCGAAAATGATCGGCATGACGCCCGACTGATTCAGCCGCAGCGGGAGGTACTGCCGATTGCCGCCATAGACGCGGCGACCGCGAACATGCTTGGCGCTTTGCGTTGGAATCTGCCGCTGACCGAGCGTGATGAACACGACTCCCGCGACGACGACGACGAACAGGATCGCCAGAACGAACAGGTGCTCGATGCCTGGCCGGCGGAAACCGGTGAGTGCCCACTCGAAGTTTGTCGGATTAAAAAACTGAAACAGTGCATCCGGCATTTGCGCCAGGATGCCCGCCATGATGAGCAAGCTGATGCCGTTGCCGATGCCAAACTCGTCGATCTGCTCGCCGAGCCACATGACAAAGAGCGTGCCGCACGTCATCACCAAGATGGATGTAACAAACCAACTCCAATGGAGCGGCCCACCGGGAAACGATAAGAATTCGGGCGAGATCGTTGAGGGCCCCGCCGCGCCCGAGGTCATCGTTTGCAGGTAAATCACCCCCTGCACGAGACACATCAGCACGGTCAGGTAGCGCGTGTATTCGTTGATTTTCTTGCGGCCCGTTTCCCCTTCCTTCCGCAGCTCTTCGAGCGGCTTATAGACGCTCCCCATGAGCTGCAGAATGATCGACGCCGAGATATACGGCATGATCCCCAGGCCGAAAATCGTGATGCGCCGCAGGTCGGCAGCGCTAAAGGTTGCTACTTGCTGCAGCATGCGGTCCAGGCCGCCCCCTTCCTGCGACTGCGTGTTCTTTTGGATCTGAGCCTGATTCACGATCGGCAGCGGAATCTGATAGCCGATGCGAAACACGGCGAGCAGGATCAGCGTGAAGAAGATCTTCTGCCGCAGCTCGGGGATCGTGAAGATCGCGCGAAATTTTTCCCACATAGCTCGCTGTCCGTGCTGGATGGTCGGTCAGGTTCGGGCAAACTGCTAAACTCCACCAAGGCCCGCCATATTGCCAGCCTCGCTAAACTACCAAATCCATCGGCGGGAGGCTATGCGACTTGGACTGGAGGATTGTTGGCCCGGAAGATCGCGAAAACGCGAAACGACGAAAACACGAAGGAAATTCATTTCGTGCTTTCAATATTTCGTGTTTTCGCGATTTGCCTCCCCAATGGAGCCTCAATCCGACGGCGTTACTTCCCCTTCTCGGACTTCGCCTTCTCTGAATTCGACTTGTCGGCCTTGGCCTTGGCCCTTTTTTCCGCGACGGTCGTTTTCAGGGGGATCAAATTGGCCGTTCCGCCTGCCTTTTCGATCTTCTCTTTGGCCGTGGCGCTAAAGCGGTGAGCGGTGATATTGAGCTTCTTCTTGAGCTCGCCGTCACCCAAAATCTTGATCTCGTCGAACCGAAGCTTGACAATCCCCTTCTCCTTCAGGATCTGCGGCGAAACTTCCGCGCCGGCCTCGAACAGATCCTCCAGATCGCCGACATTCACGCAGACGACATTGGCCCCGAAGATATTCGTGAAGCCACGCTTCGGAATGCGCCGCACCAGGGGCGAACCGCCGCCCTGCCAAATCGGAAGAGCCTTGTAGCCGGCGCGGGCGATCTGGCCTTTGTGACCCTTGCCCGACGTCTTGCCACGCCCCGAACCGATGCCACGACCAATGCGTTTGGTCTTCTTGTGTTTGTGAATGCCCTTGTTGATTTCGTGCAAGCTCATGTGAGCGTCACTCCCCGCAGCCGTTCCACGTCCTGCTGCAATTTGAGTTGAGTCAGGGCCTTGATCGTGGCCTTCACCACGGTGACCTGGTTGCCGGTTCCAAAGCTCTTTGTGATGACGTTCTTGATTCCCGCCGCTTCGCACACGGCCCGGACCGCGGCCCCGGCGATCACGCCCGTACCCGCGTCAGCCGGCATCAGCATTACGTCGGCCGAGCCGAACTTGGCCCGGACAAAGTGCGGAATCGATTCGGCGCCGACGAGCGGCACGCTGACCATCGTCCGGCTGGCCTGCTTCTGGGCCTTTTCGACGGCGGGGGGCACTTCGTTCGCCTTGGCATAGCCCCAGCCAACGCGCCCCTTGCCGTCGCCGACGACAACCATCGCGGCAAAGCTGAATCGCCGGCCACCCTTGACCACCGCGGCGCAGCGCTTGATCTGCACCGTCTTATCGACAAACTCGCCGCGTGATGAATCGTTAGACATGTGCTTGGTTCTTTGTTGGTTAGAAGCTCAAACCTGCTTCGCGAGCCGCATCGGCCAGTGCCGCGACCCGGCCGTGATAACGATTGTGCCCGCGGTCGAAGCAAACTTCCTTGATCCCGGCGGCGATCGCCTTGGCCGCCAGGGCCTTCCCCACGGCCTGAGCCGCCGTCTTGTTGCCGCCGTATTTGACCTGCGTCCGCAAGTCGGCATCGAGCGTGCTGACGGACACGAGCGTCTTGCCGGCAGCATCGTCGATAATCTGCGCGGCCATGTTCTTGTGGCTCCGCGCGACCGCCAACCGCGGCCGTCCGGCCGTTCCGGTGATTGCCCGTCGCACGCGGTTGCGACGCCGCGTTCGCTGGGAGCCTAAATATCGTTGCTTATCCACGGTGGTATTCCTTATGGCGACACTCGTCTCCGCAAGTAGGAGACGATCTAGCCATCATGCAGTGCTGATTACTTGGTCGCGGCCTTACCCGGCTTGAGCTTGATGTGCTCGCCCTGGTAGCGCACACCCTTCCCCTTGTACGGTTCGGGCTTGCGGAGCGACCGCAATTCGGCGGCGAACTGGCCGACGAGCTGCTTGTCGCAACCTTGAATCACGATATGCGTAGCGTCGGGCACGGTCACGGTCAGGCCGGCAGGGACCGGGCGGACCAGCTCGTTGGCCAAGCCGACCCGCAGGTGAAGGTTCTTTCCCTTCAGTGCCGCCTGATAGCCGACTCCGACGATCTCGAGCTTCTTCTCGTAGCCGTTTTTCACGCCGAAGATCATGTTGTTGAGTAAAGCCCGCGTCAGGCCGTGATAGGCACGGGCGGTCCGCTCGTCGTTCTCGCGTGCGACAACGACCTGCTTCTTGTCGGCGTCAAACTTGACGGAGACCTCGCGGCGATGCTCCCACTCGAGCTTTCCCTTGGGGCCTTCGATCAGAACCTTGCGGCCCTGCACGTTGACCTTCACCCCGTCGAGGACGGGAACCGGTTTGTTTCCAATGCGTGACATGTCAGGAACCAGGGGTCAGGAGTCAGGAATCAAGGGCCAACAAGTGACCGATGACAATTGACCGGGGACACTAATACACTTCACACAGCACTTCGCCGCCCATGTTCTTCTGCCGGGCTTCGCGGTCGCTGATCACGCCGCTCGACGTGCTGATCACGGTAATGCCGAGTCCGTTGAGCACGGGGCGCAGCTCTTTCGCCTTGCGGTAGATGCGGCGGCCGGGCGTGCTGACGCGCTTGATGTGCTGAATCACGTGCTCGCCGTTGGGGCCGTACTTCAGCTCCAGGCGGAGCTGCTTGGCCGGCTCGGATTCGACTTCTTGCCAGTCCCAGATGTAGCCCTCGCGCTTGAGCACATCGGCCAAGCCGCGCTTCACCTTGGAACTGGGGATATCGACGTGCGGCCGCTCCACCGTGATGGCGTTGCGAATGCGGGTCAACATATCGGCGATGGGGTCGGTCATCATGTTGGGCGGTCCCCCTTACCAGCTGGCTTTGCGCACGCCGGGAATCTCTCCCCGGTCGGCTAATTTGCGGAAGCAGATTCGGCAGATGCCGAACTTGCGGTACACAGCCCGCGGCCGGCCGCACATCTGGCAGCGCCGCTTCGCGCGTGTCGAAAACTTCGGCACGAGCTTGGATTTGGCGATCTTCGATTTGCTGGCCACGGTCGTCTCGCGTAGTAAAACAGTTGCGGGTTATCTCTTCTTCTTGCCGGTCGTCTCTTCCGTCTGGAACGGCATCCCCATCGCGGCGAGCAGTTCGCGCGACTCGTCGTCGCTGGCGTTGCGGATGACGAACGTGATGTTCATCCCCTGCACCCGCGTGAACTTGTCGGGGTTGAGTTCCGGAAAGACGAGCTGTTCGGCCAGGCCCAGGCTATAGCTGCCGTTGCCGTCGAACGCCTTCCGGCTGATGCCGCGGAAGTCGCGCACGCGAGGCAATGCCAGCGAAATAAGCCGGTCCATGAATTCGTACATCTTCTTGCCGCGGAGCGTCACCTTGCAGCCGATCGGCATTCCCTCGCGGAGCTTGAACGCCGAAATGGCCTGTCGAGCCTTCGTGATGATCGGCTTCTGGCCGGTGATCTGGCCCATCGCCTCGGCAGCCGTCTCGAGGAACTTCTTATCCTGGGTGGCGGCGCCGACGCCCATGTTCACCACGATCTTTTCGAGGCGCGGCAAAGCGTGGGGATTTTTGCGGCCGGTTTTGTCGGCCAGGGTCGGCAAAACCTCTTTCTGATACTTGATCTGCAGGCGCGGAGTCGGAGCTGGTACCGAAGGCTCGGCGTCTTTGGCTTTGCCCTTCCCCTTGGCTTCGCCCTTCTCCTTGGGCGCAGCCTTCTCCTTTGGCGGCGCCTTCTCTTTGGAAGAGGCTTCGGCCTTCTTCTTTTCTTTTTCTTGGTCGGCAGGCTTGTCGCCCGCTTCCGGTTTGGCTTCTTTCGCCATGGCCGTGTTCCTTACTTACCGCTTATTTTCTTTTTGGCAGGCGAGATTTGACCGAGCGACACGCCGCACTTGCGACAAAACCGCTCCTTGCTGCCGTCCTTTGCCGCGCGGGAACCGGTTCGGACTCCCTGGCCGCACTTGTTGCAGAACAAGAGGACGTTGCTGATTTGCACCGGCATTTCCTTCGACAGCCGACCCCCTTGCGGGTTCTTCTGGCTGCGGCGGACATGCTTGTAAACGCGGTTGACTCCTTCGACGACGATGCGACCCTTCTCGCGGTCGATCGACAGCACCTTGCCGCGCTGCCCTTCGTCGTCGCCGGCGATCACTTCCACGGTATCGTTGGTTTTGATGTGCATCAGACCACCTCGCTCGCCAGGCTGACGATCTTCATGAAATTGCGTTCGCGGAGCTCGCGGGCGACTGCTCCGAAGATGCGCGTGCCGCGGGGGTTGTTGTCGGCGTCAATGATCACGACCGCGTTGGCGTCGAACTTGACGTAACTGCCGTCCTTGCGACGCGTCGGACTCTTCGTCCGCACGACCACCGCCCGCACGACTGCCTTCTTCTTGATTTCGCTGCCGGCGATCACACTTTTGACGCTACAGATGATGATGTCGCCCAGGCCGGCCGTGCGACGCTTCGAGCCGCCCAGCACCTTGACGCACATCACTTCTTTGGCGCCGGTGTTGTCGGCTACCGCCATGCGTGTTTCTTGTTGAATCATCGAAGCACCGGTGTATTTCGTTTGTCAGCAGCCGCGTCTTTACGACTTGGCCCCATCTGCCCCGACACCCACGACCTCCTCGTCACCCACGACCGCGACTCCCGCCTGCTTCGCCTTGCTGACGACGCGCTTGAGGACCCACCGCTTCAGCTTGCTGATCGGCTTGGACTCCTCGATCTCGACCGTGTCGCCGATCTTGGAGACGTTCTGGGCATCGTGGGCGTAGCAGATCGTGCGCCGACGCATGATCTTGCCGTAGGTCGCGTGCCGCACCAGGCGGGGAATCTCCACGCGCCGCGTCTGGGACGCTTTGTCGCGCGTGACAACGCCAATGACAACTCGCTTGGGCATGGCTGGAAATCTTCTGCGTAAGGACCGCGTCTTGGATCGGGTCTTGGATCGGGTCTTGTTCGTTAAGCCGTCGCGGCCTTTTGCTGCCGCTGGGATTGAATCGTTTTGATCTGCGCGATCATGCGCCGATGGCGGCGGACCTCGCTGGGAGCGTCGAGAATCTGCTTTTGAGCCTGCATCCGCAGGCGGAAGAGGCCAGTCTCGGTCTCCTTGAGCGTGAGGCCGAGCTGTTCGTCACTCATCTCGCGGAGTTCGTTGATTTTCATGGTCAGTCTCGCAAACTCGTACTAAGCACTGCCTCTAACTAAGCACTGCGCCGCTTAATCATGCGCACCGGAATCGGCATCTTGTGAGCCAAGCGGGCAAAGCAGAGCTTCGCTTGTTGCTCGGTCACGCCACCCAGCTCAAACAGCACGGTCCCTTCCTTCACCACGGCGACCCAGTGATCGGGTTCGCCTTTGCCGGTACCCATGCGGGTTTCCAGCGGACGGGAAGTGACCGACTTGTGCGGGAAGACGCGGATGTAAAGCCGCCCTTCGCCGCGGATGTATTGTTGTGCCGCGATGCGGCCCGACTCGATCGTCGTGGCCTTCACCCAGCCGCCTTGCAGTGCTTGCAGGCCGAAATCGCCGAAGACGACGCGGTTGCCACGCGTGGCCTTACCTTTTATACGTCCTCTTTGGCTTTTTCGGTGCTTCACTCGTTTGGGCATCAGCGCCATTGGTCGCGTCTCCTTCAAACATTCCCTGGTTCACCCACACCTGCACGCCGATGTTGCCCTGAGCCGTGGCGGCTTCGGCAAACCCATAATTGATGTTCGCCCGCAGCGTGGACAGCGGCAGCGCACCGGCTGTCGCCTTTTCGCAGCGAGCCATTTCCGAGCCGCCGAGGCGACCGGCCAGTTGAATCTTGATCCCCTTCGCACCGGCATCCATCACCGATTCCATCGCCCGCTTCATCGTGCGGCGGAAGCTCGACCGCTTGGCAAGCTGTTGGGCGATGTCTTCGGCCACCAGCTGCGCCATGATCTCCGGTCGGCCGAGCTCCTCGATCTTGAGGTTCACGCGGCGGCCAGTCAGGTTTTGCAGCTCTTCCTGCAGGATTTCGACCTCCTGCCCCTTCTTGCCGATGATCAAACCGGGACGAGCGACGTGCAGCACCACCTTCACCTCGTCGCGGGTCCGCTCGATCTCGATGCGGTCGATCCCGGCTTGGCGGTACTGCGTCTTGCTCGGATGATTCTTGATGAAATTCCGAATCTTGGAATCCTCGAGCAGCAGTGCCGAGAACTCCTTTTTCGAGGCATACCACCGGCTTTTGTGCGGCAGCATGATCCCGGTTCGGAATCCAACTGGATTGACTTTTTGGCCCATGTTTACATCTCGCTCATGTCTTCGAGCGTCACGGTAATGTGCGATGTCCGCCGCTTAATGCCGTATGCCATGCCGCGCGACACCGGCTTAATTCGCTTGAACATGGGGCCGCCATCGACCCGCGCGTCCTGCACGACCAGTTGCTCGCTGCGAACCGGCTTTCCTTTGTTCTGCTCGGGGTCCTGAGCATTGCCCAGGGCGCTCTTGAGCACCTTCTCGATCAGCCGGGCGCCGCGCTGCGGCTGATATTTCAAAATGTCGAGCGCTTCGTCGGCGAACTTGCCGCGGATCATGTCGGCGATCAGACGCACCTTGCGGGCGCTGATGCGGGCATGTCGATGCGTCGCTGTAAATGCCATGTGGCTTGCTCCTGCTATCCGCTACTTCGCTGCGACTACTTCGCCGGGGCTTCTTTCTTGGCCTTGCCGCCGTGACCCTTGAAGGTTCGCGTCGGGGCGAACTCGCCCAGGCGATGGCCGACCATATCTTCCGTCACAAACACTTTCACGTGCTGCTTGCCGTTGTGAACCATGAACGTCAGGCCGACGAATTCCGGCACAATGGTGCAAGCCCGGGCCCAGGTCTTGATCGGCTCCTTCGAGCCGGTCTGCTGGGAGGCTTGCACCTTCTTGAAGACCTTGAAATCGACGAACGGACCTTTTTTGCTGGACCGGCTCATGCATTACCTCAGCTTCAGCACGCCGTACCGGCGCGAGCGCCGGCGACGGACGATGGCTTTGTTCGATGCCTTACCCCGCTTGCGCGTGTGACCACCCTTGGCCGGCACGCCCGTCGGGCTGACCGGATGGCGACCACCCTTCGTGCGACCTTCACCACCACCGTGCGGATGGTCGATCGGGTTCATCGCAGTGCCGCGGACGTGCGGGCGAATCCCCTTCCAGCGATTGCGGCCCGCCTTGCCGATGACGACGTTCATGTCGTCCGAGTTGCCGACTGAGCCGATGGTCGCCCGGCAATTGCCCGGCACACGGCGAATTTCACCGCTGGGCATCGCAATTTGCGCCCACTCGGCTTCGCGAGCCATCAGCGTGGCACTCGTGCCGGCACTGCGGCAAATGCGAGCACCGCGGCCCGGCGCCATTTCGATGGCGTGAATCTGCACGCCGACCGGAATGCGGGACATCGGAAGACAGTTGCCGACGCTCGGAGGAGCGTCGGGACCGTTCTCGATCCGCTGTCCTTCTTTGAGGCCGTCGGGAGCGAGGATGTATCGTTTCTCGCCGTCCACATAGTGAAGCAGGGCGATGCGGGCATTGCGGTTGGGATCGTACTGAATCGAGGCGACTTTGGCCGGCACTCCGTCCTTGTCGCGGGTGAAGTCGATCACGCGGTATTGCTGCTTGTGGCCGCCACCCCGATGCCGAGCGGTGATCCGCCCCTGGTTGTTGCGGCCACCCTTTTTGCCTTTGGGACGCAGCAGCGACTTTTCCGGCTTTGCGCCGGGCGTCAGTTCCGCAAAATCGCTGACGCTCGCCCCGCGGCGACCGGCAGTGACTGGCTTGTATTGTTTAATGCCCATAGGAGTTCAACTTTCGTTTAGGGAGCCCACTCACCTGCGGCTCGCGGCTAAACACTAGAAGAAGTCGATCCGATGTTCCTCGTTGAGGGTCACAATCGCCTTCTTCCAGCTCTTCGTTTCACCTTGCTTGAATTTGTGCCTGCGATGCTTGCCGCGGCGGGTCTGCGTGCGAACCTTTTCCACCTTCACGTTGAACAGGTCTTCGACGGCGCGGCGAACATCTTCCTTGGTCGCCTGGTGATTCACCTCGAACGCGTACTGGTTATTTCGCGTTGAACGGTGCATCCCCTTTTCCGTTACCAACGGACGGAGGATGACCTGGTACGCTTCCAGTCGCGGCTGTTCGGGTGTGGTTGCTGTTTCGGGCATGATTGACTCTTTCGCTCGTTCTCAGCCGGGAGCCAACGGCTCCCGGATTCGGCGCGACCACTGGTCGCGGCTATGTGGTCAGGCCGGCTTGGCGGTCGCCTTCGCGCCCCGCTCCTTAATCGCGTCCAGGGCCGCCTTGGTCACCAAGATCTTCTTGGGAGTGAGCACCGCCAAGGCATTCAATTCAGCCACCGGCAGGCAACTCACTCGCTCGATGTTGCGGGCACTTTTGTAAACATTGGCATCAGCGGCAGCAGTCGCAACCAGCGTGCTGTTGCCCTCCAGACTGAGCGCCTTCAGGATGCCGGCCATTTCCTTGGTCTTAGGCTTGGCGAACGACAACTCGTCGATCACTACGATGTCCTGCGACTCGAGCTTCTTGGCCAAAGCCATCCGAGTGGCTGACTGCATCGCCTTCTTGGGTAGGCGATACGAATAGTCCCGATTCGTCAGGGCGAACGTGTGTCCGCCGCCACGCCGAATCGGGGAACGCCGCGAACCGGCACGGGCATTACCCGTACCCTTCTGGCGATACATCTTCTTCGTAGTGCCGCGAACTTCGCCGCGCGTCTTCGACTTGTGAGTGCCCAGGCGCTTGTTCGCTTGGTACATCACCACGACGTCGTGCAGAAGCTGCTGGCTGATCTTGGGCGCGATCTGAGCCGGGTCGATCTCGTACTTGCCGACCTCGGAGCCGCTCTTGTTGTAAATGGGAAGGCTAACCATAGGAGTCAGGGGACAGGAGCCAGGGGACAGGAGCCGGCCTATCGCTTACCTCACGACATTGGTTTCACGAATCAGGACATACGCACCGTTCGGGCCCGGCACCGAGCCGTGAATCATGAGCAGGTTGTTTTCAGCATCGATCTTGGCGACGGGGATGTTCCGCGTCGTGATCTGCTCGTTGCCGTACTGGCCGGGCATCTTCTTGCCCTTCTTCATACGGCCGCCACCGCGGTTAGCCGCCAGAGCGCCGGTGCCGCCCATGTGACGGTGCACCTTCTTCACGCCGTGCGTGGCTCGCTGGCCAGCGAAATTGTGCCGCTTCATCGCGCCGCTAAAGCCGCGACCCTTCGAGAGGCCAGTGACATCAACCGCCTTGACCCCGTCGAGCACGCCGACCGTCACGTCCTGGCCGACCTTCGCTTCGCCAATGGGGCCGCGAACTTCTCGGATGAATCGCTTCGGCTCGCAATCCGCCTTTTCTGGCAGAGCGACGCCAGCAGCCGAGAGCTTTTTGCTCCGCTTGCTTTCGAGTTTGGCAACATGACCACGTTCACTGCGACTGGCCAGGCGGCGGGGCTTATCGAGAAAGCCGAGCTGCACCGCTTCGTAACCATCGCGCTCCTCGGTGCGAACCTGGAGCACGCGACAAGGGCCCGCCTGCACGACGGTCACAGGGATGCAGTTCCCCGCGGCATCATAAATTTGCGTCATCCCGACCTTGCGGCCGAGTATTCCCTTGGTCATCGCTTTATTCCCGTGATCGGCTGCCGACTGGGAGTCGTCGCCACGCCACTCCGTAGAGGGCGGACGAACTTACCCGGCGAGCTTCCAGACGATAGGAAACCTCGAGTTGATGTCAGTAATTACCGGCTCGACGCCTTGATCTTGATATCCACGCCTGCCGGCAGGCTGAGCTTGTTCAATGCTTCGATCGTTTTGGCGGTCGCCTGCACGATGTCGATCAGCCGCTTGTGCGTGCGGATCTCGAACTGCTGGCGGGCCTTCTTGTCGATCGTCGGACCGGACAGCACGGTGTACCGCTCGACCCGCGTGGGCAGCGGAATCGGACCGTGAACTTCGCTGTGCGTCCGCTTGGCCGTATCCACGATCTCCAGGGCACTTTGGTCCAGGATCGCGTGGTCGTAGGCCTCCATCCGGATGCGAATGACTTCTTTCGCCGCTGCCACGTTATTCCAAACTCCTCGGCGGCAAGTTTCCAGGCGTCACGCCCAGCCAAACGCCACTTCAGGGATAGGTTTTCGCTCTCTTTGCCGCACTGCTGGCACTTTCCAGCAAGGGGAAACCACGGATTCTAGCGAAGGGCGAAAAGGGCGTCAACGGGCGGATCGAGGCTGACGCACAAGTTCCGAAATGGAGCAGTGGCAAGCGCAATTCGGCGTAAGGCCACTACAATACCACCGATCCGCGAGAGTATTTCCCACCCTGTATCCAGTGGAGAGCAATGTCTATGTCGAACATCGCCGTGGCCTACTTGATCACATTCGGTTGGGCAATTGTCGGTTCGGTATCGATGGGATTGGGAATTATCATCACCCTGAAGTTGTTCTCGCTCTCCACGCGTAAAATTGATGAGTGGGATCTCATCAAGCAAGGAAATCTCGCAATGGCCATCGTGCTGGCAAGTGTCGTGATCTCTCTGGGAATTGTTGTTTCGTCGGCGATTCACCCGTAGTAACTGTATGGCACTGCGAGTCCGCGCGCTTTGCGTGATGATCCTTTGTGGAGCACTGGTTTCGGAGTACGCGCCGGTCTTCGCTCACCCTGGTGGGACAGACGCTCAGGGTGGTCATCACGACCGTAGAACAGGCACGTATCACTTTCACTCCAAGCCGTCCGCGCCTGTTGAGCGTCCGGTGGCACGAACCACTTTTCGTGAATCTCCACGAGTCGAAGCTCGGACTAGACCGCCTACCTTTCGAAGTAGTAAAGATGTTGACGGAGCATTAGCTTCCCCCTCGTCTGTAGCGCCGCGATCTGAAGGGCAACTCCTTGACTACGGGATAATCGACAAACGCACGGACGGAGTCAGGCTAGCCCTGCGTATCCGGCTGATCCCGCATCGTGGATACACCCCGCAAGAGTCAGATTTGATTCGAATTTTTGCGGAGTGTTCGGCGGATGATGCAGCAATCGCCTTGTTCTACTTTTCCGAAATGGACCTCAAGAGAAGCGCGTGGGCAACTGCCACGCGAGAGAAACGGGGTTCACCAAAGGTGAGGTTCTTTCCCGACCGAGACCCGCAGAAACGACAGCCATAGCTTCGACGATCGGCTACTCAAACAACTCCCCCACTCGCACGCGAAAGCCCGGTAGGTGCGGTTTGGCCGTCAGGTCTTGCTGCTTATTGAAGCCGACCGTTCTGCATTGGGGCGACAAACGGCCACGCCGCCAAGCGGATGGCGTGAGTGAGCGCGAAGACTGTCTCTACAGATTTTACGAGCGACGCCAGCAGCGAACCAGTTCACTGCTGGCTAAAGACATCGCTCGTCGCAGTCGCTCAGTCCGGCAGCTCGATGTGCTCTTCCTGGGCGGCCTGGCGGGCCTTGTCGAGGGCGCGGGACTCGATCTGGCGAATCCGCTCCTTCGTCACGCCCATCTCCGTCCCCACTTCCTTCAGGGTGAGCGGTTCTCGATCGTGATCGAGGCCGAAGCGGCTGACGATGATCTTCCGCTCGCGCTCGTCGAGGCGGGACAAAATCCGCTCGACTTGCTGCTCGCGGAGACGCTGGCTCGCTTCCTCGCCCAATTGGTCACCGCGGTTGTCCTGAGTGGCGGTGAACAGTTCCTCCTGGCTGGTGCGGAAGCGGTCGCGCCGCTTGAACTCGTCCGGAATCGTCCGGGCGTAGTTCTTCATGATCGCCCAGCTCGCGTACGTGCTGAACTTGTTGCCGCGGGAGAAGTCGAACTTCTCGGCAGCCCGGATCAGCGACATATTTCCGTCGCTCACCAGGGCGAAGAAATCCTCCGTCCCCGTGACGTGTCGCTTGGCGATCGACACGACGAGCCGCAGGTTCGCCTGCACGATCTGGTTCTTCACCTGCACGGCTTCTTCGTAGAGTCGCTCGATCTCGTCCATGACGCTGGTGCGGGCATGGCTTGGGTCGAGATCCGCACGGAGCTTGCTCGCCTTGTGCTTCAGGTAGTTGAACTTGCGGAACAGGTGATATTCCTGCTCACGAGTGAGCAGCGGCACTTCGTACAGAGCCGAAAGGTACGGCGGCAGGCCGCTCGGTCCGCGCATCTTCTTTGCGGGGACGTCGGAGGCCGGCAACGGGGCCATGATCGACTTCTCGATCCCGGCCTTGTCGTACGTCTCGTGGTACATGTAGTCGAGCGGCAATTCGAGAATCCGCTTGGCCCGCATTTCGTTCAGCACGCGGTAGATCGTGGTCCGTGTGCGGCAGAACTTGCGAGCGAGCGTATCGATCGATTCGCCGCGGCGATGCTGCTGGAAAATCTTTTGCTTCACGTCGTCCGTGAGCAGCCCGGTCGTTTCCGGAAAGACCGCCTGATGCGGATTCTGCTCGTCGAACTGCTTGAGCGTATAACGCACCGTCTCGATGCTCCGGTTCATGTGCTTGGCGACCCGCTTGGCGACTTCGGCCGGGCAACCGCCCGCACGAACAAGCCGGCGAGCCCGCTCGACCATGTCGCGGCGCTCTTCGTCGGTGAGCTGGCTGAATCGCTCGCCACGGCGGACCTTCTCTTCGTTCTGCGTCACGAAGCGCTCGACGGAGCTGCGCAGAAAGCCAACTCGCTTCCGTTTGCCGTCGAAGAGAAATCGGCGGCTGACCAGACCCTGCTCGCGCCACCGCGAGATGGTCTTGGTCGAGACGTTGAACATTTTGCTCAGCTCTTCGACCGTGTGGACCGGCTCGCCGGCGTCCTCCACGCGCAGATTGGCCGAGTCCGAAACGTCCTCGACGAACAGCCGCAGGTCGTGGGCTAGCTCCTTTCCGGAGACGGCGACCCCTTCGGCCGAATCGGGGCGATATTCGGTAATGCGATAGCAGAGATATTCGTACGGGTACTCGCGACGGGAGTCGATTTCCGCCAGGAGCTTCTCGGCGCGGTTGACGTGTTCCAGCTTCTTGTCGCGCGACGGCACGCGCACCTGCTGGTCGCGGAGCTGCTTGATGGTCGTGCTCAGGTATCCGGTGTTCATGGCTTGCTCTTCTCGTGTTGCCTTGCGGCATGCGGCTCGTCGGTGTTCCCTGCGATTTCCACCGCCCGACGAAACCAACTCCTTGCGGCTCACTTCCCGTGATGCCTACCGAAGCGTCTGTCCCCAGGACACTTCCGATCTTGATACGACGCTGTGTTGTCTCCTGTTCTGCCGGATGCCGGGGGCGGCAGCCGATTTGGCAATTTTGTTGATGAGTCAATTACCGCTGCACGTTTTGTTCCAATGTCAGCTTCATCCCTCAGATTTACCCTGATTCCACTTGATTGGATTCGCAATGCCAGCATCAAGTTCGCGCTCGGCTGGCCCGTTTGTTCCCAGAGGCCAGCGAAATATGGTCGTCCTCTACGTTCGATGCCGCCGTAAGTCAAGGGTTACTAGCACCTTATGGTGTTCGCTGGGCGAATCGTAACATTTGTGTATCTCGGAATCCATCGCCTTTTCGTAACTTGCTCAGACCACCTGGATTAGCGGCAGTCTGGGTCGTGGCGAACGTGCCGAAGTGGCAGCCGCCCAACCGTCGATGAAAGCAGAACTGGCGCACTTTGAAACCACTGTCTCACGATGAGACACGGAATGCCGCAAATGAATGCCACTTTGTCTCCAATTCAACGCCTGGCGGTTGCCGGTTTCCTTGCCTTTGTTACGAGCGCCGCTGCGGCCGACGTCGCACGGGCCGAGACCTACCAGCTCCGACCGGCTCAAGTGCCCGGCTGGCACCAGCAGGTGAAGGTCGTTGTCGAAGTGAAAGGGGAGCTGAAGCTCAACCCCGACGGCTCGGCGGTGAAGCACATGCCGCTGGAGGTGACGGCTGAGCTTGCGTACAGCGAGAGAACGCTGGCCGCCGGCGCGGCGTACGCCACCTCTCGAACTGTGCGGAACTATTCGCAGGCCACCGCGAACATCAAGCTCCGCGAGACGGCAATTACGAACTCTTTGCGCGCTGACCGGCGAATCTTTGTAAGTGAAAGCGGCGAGAAGCTGGCGACGACGTTTTCGCCGCTCGGACCGCTGACGCGCGATGAACTCGACCTCGTGGATGTTCCCGGCAGCGGGCTGGCCCTTGCCGCACTATTGCCGCAACGAGCCTTGCCCG
This sequence comes from uncultured Pirellulaceae bacterium, assembly GCA_964384375.1. Classification (GTDB taxonomy): domain Bacteria; phylum Planctomycetota; class Planctomycetia; order Pirellulales; family Pirellulaceae; genus CAYLLN01. The sequence goes on along the minus strand of CAYLLN010000013.1, from coordinate 19,716 downwards.
TGAACCAGTCGTGGCCAATTCCCGATTGGGCCGCGGCCCGGTTGCTCGGTTTGGAAGCCGTCAATCAGCACGATCTGATCGGCAAACTGACCGAAGTGAAAGAGAACGTCGCCACCATCGACCTCGGCGGCAAAGTGGCCGGCGCGGTCGGCGGAGTCAGTTCCGAAATCGAATTGAAGGGCAAACTCAACTTCGACCTCAAGCAGCGGGCCGTCACGTGGCTCGTCCTCGGCTTCACTGAGAATCGAGCCATTGGCCACGCCCAGCCGGGATACAACGTCGCGACGAAGGTCCGCATGGTCGCCTCGCCAATTGCCCCGACAAAAGACCTCGCCGATGCGGCCCTCGCCCGCCTGCCGCTCAAGGCAACGGGCGAAACGACGCTGATCGACTTCACCGGCGAATCGGCCGGCTACCAACTCACGCACGACCGCCGCTGGGGGGTGATGGCCGACCGCCACGACGTGACGATCCTGCGGCTCATCGACCGCGGCGACCTCGTCGCTCAGTGCAACATCTCCCGCCTGCCGCAACTGGCTCAGGGGGAGCAGCTGGCCCTGGAAGTGTTTCAGGACGACGTGAAGAAAACGCTCGGCAAAAACTTCGGGCAGATCGTCGAGGCGTCGCAGGAATCGCTCGGCGAGTTGCGTTCGCTCCGCGTGGTCGTCTCGGGCACCGCGTCTGAGTTGCCAATCCAGTGGATGTACTACCACCTCTCCGATGCAGCCGGAAACCGTGTGGCCCTGGTATTCACGATCGAAGGGAGCCTAGTCGAAAAGTACCCGCAGATCGACCGGGAGCTGGTAAACGGCTTGAGGTTTGTAGCGACCAAGAAGCCTACGCCAGCGGCGGCAGGACCGGAGCTGAAGTCCGCCGCGAGTGGTGAAGGGCCGGTGCGGAAATAACGCCCTGGGGAATCTACCGGCGTCGCCGGATGGGAACCGCGGCCATTGCCGGCTCGACGAAGCGTCGTAAGAGGTGCTCGTTAGCCGCCAAGTTGAGCGTAATCTGGCTGCCGACGACATTCTCGGCACCAAGAACTTCGCCGGTATGACGCGGGTCGTCGGCATAGTCGATGACGGGACCGACCGGCTCGATGTTCCAAGTTGTTTGGCGATAGCCGCGGATGGAAATGCCCGCTTCGATCATCCACGAGTCGCGTGCGAAGCAAATCTCGGCGGGCGTCGGTTGCGTCGCCACTGGTGACCAATGGGCGACGGCGGGTAGAAGTCCGGTCATTGGTACGCGGCGCTCGGTCTGTTTGCAATCGCCCGCAAAGACGAGCTCGCGAGACAGATACGCCACACCCGTTCCTTCGGCATAGATGCGGCCGCCGCGAGCGGCGAAGTCGCGGAGCGATTGCAGCAGGCAATGATTTCCCGCGAGCACTTCCGGTTGCCGCTCGGGATGACCACTGCCGATATAGACCACATCCGTTCCATCGGGGAGTTGCCCATCACGGAGCGGCGAGAAGTCGCACAGTTCCGCACCGGCGAGTTCCAGCAGATCGAGCGTATCGGGGAAGTAGCCGCAGAAGTCTTCGTCGTAGGCGACGGCGATGCGCATGGGGCCGTCCGGCAACTCGAATAGTTCGTCGTCCGCGGGAAGCGCGGGCAGTGGGGCCCGTTCGGCCAGGGCAAGCAGCTTGTCCAATCGCAAGTTGCTCGCCAGTCGGCGGCCCAAGGCCTGGCACAGCGCCGGCGATGGATCGCGGCCGGCTGGCAACGTGCGGCAAAGCGTGCGAAGCGAATCGGCCCGATCGAGCCAGCCCAGCACAGGCACTCCCCAGATCGCCTCAAAGTTCGTCTGCCAGTGCGCCGCGTGACGTGGGTCGTCGGCACGATCGAGGAGCAATGCATCGAGCCGCTCTGGCCGCTGGGGTAAGCGACAATCGGCAAGGCTCTGCAAATCGACGATGCCGATGCGCGGAAGCTGCAGCCAATCGCACAATGTTTCTAGCCGGCTCGATGTTTCCAGGCGGCTTGCTTCCTCCGTCGAATTCCAGGCGCCTTCGACGATTGCCAGATCCGCATGCTCGCACGTGCGGCCCAAGGCTCGCAGGCACGCGGTGCGGCTCATCGCCCAACTGTCCAAGTGCCGGCTGCCACAGGTGGTGAGCGAGCGAGCGGCATCGTGCGGCATCAGGTAAGACGCCGAGTGGAACTGGGCTACCTCGCGTCCCACGGACTGAAGCGCCGCGAGTAGAGCCCAGCACATCGGTTCTGCTTCGCTCAGATTGCTCGCATCAGACGCGGAAATCGCACCGACCGCAACGCGCGGCAAAGGCCTCATAATCGAACCCTGGTTGGCTAAAGCGCTTGTAGGCCAAAACAATCGGCGAGTGGAACTCAACTGAAGGGAATCAACCGCCCGGCAACTGGTGGATCGCGAGCGACGATTCAGGTCGGTTTGCCGGGCGTGGATCGGGGAGGCCAATCGGTGGGGAACCCGCTCGCTGGGAGCGGCAATTGTGCCTGGCAACGCTCGATTGTTCGCCTGTGGGACAGAGGAGTCAAGCGGCCGAAAGAGGGAAAAACCGCGAGAGAAGCGAGTTTTTCAGTCAAAAAGCGAAGGGCGCAGCATTGGTTGATTAATCAACAAAACACGTCAGGCACATTCGCGACATGCGTCGCAACCGCGCGCCTACTGCAGCCGCCACTTATAGATCGGCAGGTGGCGGTAATAGACCTCGAGCATGTAGATCGAGAGGCAGGTCACATAGAGCCGCCCGCCGTGCGGACCCCAGCGATCGCCGGAGGGGGACCAGCTTCCTTTGTCGTTGCCCGTTTTGATTTGATTCGACGGAATCGACTGTCGCATGACGGCGTTCCACTGGTTCCAATCGGAGCCGTCCATGTGGTGGCACGCCTGCGTCGCGTAGTACCAGTAATAGACGTTCTGGTCGCTGTAGTCGATTGGGTTGGCGAGCACGTAATCGATGCCGCGACGCATCCGCTCGTCGTCGTGCTTCCAGCCCAGGTACTGCCGACAGAGGAGCCCCTCGGCCGTCATCGTGAGCGTCGTTTCCATGCCGGGCTTGTAGGCGTAGCGAGCGCCGTTTTCCTGCGACGCTTTGTCGAGAAACTGACTGATCGAATCGAGGTTCGGACTCTGCACTTCCAGGCCCGCCATCAGCCCGCTCTGCAAAGCCATCACATACCAGCCGGTGACGGACGTGTCCGAGTCGATCTTTGGTTCGTATCGCCAGCCTCCCTCGGGGGCCTGAGCCTTGTGGGCAAAGTCCAGCGCCTTCTGCGCGGGCTTCTTGAACTTCTCGTCTTTCGTCATGCCGTAGATTTCACAAATCGCAATGCTGGCCTGTGCCTGCGCATACAGCGTGTGATGGTGAGCTGCCTCGTGGACAAAGAGGCCATCGGCATTTTGCGTTTTGAGCAGGTAGTCCCACCCTTTGCGGACCACGTCCTTGAAATCTCCGGTGACGTGCGTGTGTCCGTTCCCTTGAAACGCAAGGAGCGCCATCGCCGTCGCCGAGCAGCGATTCTCGATCCCCGCGCCATCGGGAAACGGCCCCGTGAGGCTCCAGCCGCCGTCCTTCATCTGCTGCTTCTTCAGCCACTCGAGGCCAGCACGGACAGCTGCCTCGGTCGTCGCGTTGCCGCCGTAAGCCGCGAGCAGCGCCTTCTTGCTGCCCGCTTCGCGCCCCGTGAGCGCCATACCGATGCTGGGGGCCTGAATGTTATCGGTGGCCGAAGTCGCGTCGAGCAGATTGACGTCGATGATCGGCGGGGCAGCCAGCGGGTCGTCGGCAGGCTTCGTGTCGATCGACAGGACCGGCACTTCGACGTTCATGTCGAGCGATTCTGGCGACTGCAGTTGATCGTCAAGCACTTGCTCGCCCAACTCCTCGGCATAGACGATTTCCAGATTGACCTGGTTGTCGTTGAACAAGGCGGGAATTGTCAGCAGGGCGAGCACGATGATCAGGACCATGTGCACGACCATGCTCACCAACCACGGCGGCGCGGCCTTTGCGGCTTTCTGCGTCGGATCAGGCGGAGCGGCATCCTCGTCTTCGTGCACAACCGGTGCGTCGGTCACGATTCCCGGCATGCCGGGCTTAGCTGGGGCGGGGACGGGACGAACCGGGACGGGAACGGGACGCATGCCCGCTGGCTGACCGGGCTGCGGAACCGGCACGGGGACGGGGCGATTGGCGGGCTGCCCGGGAACTGGTACCGAGAGCGGAACGGGCTTGGGCGGCGCTCCAGCTGACAACGGACGAGGCACGGGAACAGGCACTGGCTGAGGCGGGGCCTGCGCCGAGAGGGGCAAGGGGACCGGCTGAAACGGCTGCTGCGAGGTGCGAAAGGGCTCAGCGCTACTCATGCAGCCGTCCTCAACTCTGCTGTCCGTGGCGGTGGCGAACCGAGGCGATAGCCGGGGAAAACGATGCTGGCGGAACCCTCACCCAAGTCTATACGTGCAAACAAGTAGCGCCAAGCAAGAAGTTTGCGGAACAATCCCAGCAAAACGAGGGAGTGGCTAAGTCTCCTCTGCATAAGACCCAAATGCAGCTAGTTATTTTACGCACGCCCGGAATAAACGGCTGGTCAAACGGCGATTTCAGGCTCAGCTCGCGCCTACGGTCCGCCAATCATCGGAAGTGTCTATTCAAGAGAAAAGTTGCGGGACTTGCCACACGGACTGCTATAATCAGGGCCGCTTGATTCGTCGCTTGGGGCCACGCCATGGACACTTCCCTCCACGATTCGCAGACGCTGCCGCCACCAGAATCGGCACGTGCCGCGTCGTCAGACCGCCATCAGCGTCGCTCGACGCCGCAGTCGGTCAGCGAAGACGTCGCAGGAGCGGACGAGTCAGCAGCCGACGCTGCAGAGTCGCAAAACGAGGTCGATGCGGAGCGTCGCTTCCGCTTCAGGTACTGGCTGCGAAATTCCAGCGCGATGATCGTCTCGACCGTCGTTCATATGGCCGCGGTCATCATCCTCGCGATGCTGGTGATCGAACCCAAAATTGTGCCGCAGGTTCAGGAAGTCGTGGCGGCTATGCTCGAGGAAGTGCCGCCGGAACAAGAACTGGTGAAGATCGAGTTGGAAAATCAACTCACAGAAGTGACCGAGCGGACCGAGCAAGTCTTCAGCAGTTCACCGGTCATCGGCACGGTAGGAGCGTCCGGTCCGCAGGGAATAGTTTCGGCGCCAACGATGGACAAGGCCCTGCTCGAGCAAGTTGTGAACAGCAACGTCAATATTGAGGGGATCGCGATCGAAGTCCCCTCGAGCAAGAAGCTGATCGTCGAAGCGCCCGACGGCATGGTCGGTGATGCACGGGCGGTTGTCGAATCGTATGAGGAGGCTCTCGATCGCATCACGCAAGAGATCCTCTGGATGCTCGACAAAGGGAAGGTGCTCGTCGTCTGGAACTTCGACCAGTCGGAGAGCATGAAAGACGACCAGAAGGAGATTCGCGACCGGATCGAGCACGTCTATAACCAGCTTGGCCTTGTGAGTAAGCACAACGAGGACGCGCTGGAAACGGCGGTGACCAGCTTCGGCTCGGCATTCGCCGTGCATACGCGCAAGCCGACGCATGTCCGCGACGAAATCCGTGCGGCGATCAACGAAGTGCCCGTCGATCCGTCCGGCACGGAGATGATGTGTTCGGCCGTGGGCGAAGCGATTCGCGTCCATCGCGACTACGCCAGAAGTCAGCGGCGGCAGATGGCGCTGATCCTCGTGACCGACGAGAGCGGCGATCAGATCGACAACAACAGCACGCTCGAACGGGCCATTGCCGAGGCGAAAGCGGCCAAGTGCAAGGTCTATGTGCTCGGTCGCGAGGCGGTCTTCGGCTATCCCTACGCTCACATCCGCTGGGTCCACCCGCAGACGCTGCACGTCCACTGGATTCGGATCGATCGCGGGCCGGAAACATCGTTCGTCGAACAGTTGCAGACCGACGGCTTTCACCGGCGGTACGACGCACATCCGAGCGGCTTCGGTCCGTACGAATGTTCGCGGCTGGGTCGCGAAACCAGCGGCATCTTCTTCATGCTCCCCAGCCTGGAGACGGATCTCGTGCATGGCACGAAGCGGAACTACGACATGGAGGCGCCTTACTTCCCCGATCTCCGTTCGCGGCTGGAGAACAAAGCCGAGATCGCCGCCTCGCCCATGCGGTCGATGCTGGAGAAAACGATCTACGACCTCAATCCGTACAACGCAGCTGTCCGGGCGAAGATCGAGATGGCGGTTGATTTTCCCCGCGAGTACGAAGCATTTGTCCCGTTCGCCCGGCGCGAGCAAGCCAAGGCCATCGTCTATTTGCAGTACCTGGGGACGATGGAAAAGATCGTCGGCAAAATGGAAGCCGAACGAAAGCAAGAGGCATCGCCGCGGTGGCAGGCGAACTACGACCTCCTCTACGCACAGCTCGTCGCCTATCAGGCGCGGATGTACGAGTACGGCGCATGTCTGGAAGACTTTATTAAGAATCCTAAAACAGTCCCTCGGACTCGCAAGCCCAACCTGACGCATGTGGACTGGAACATCCGCACGATGCAGTCGCTCCGCGTCCCGGAAAAAACAGAGCCTTATGTCGAGCGTGCGACGGAGATGTTCAAGACGGTGATCGCGAACCATCCCAGCACACCCTGGGCCGCGCGAGCCGAGTTCGAGCTCCGCCGTGGCTTTGGCGTGGAGCTCGTGCCGGATTACGACATTCCGCACCCGACTCCATCGGGCACGATTATTCCCGTGCCGAAGCTGTAGCAACCGACTATGTGTCGAAGCATCTAGGGCGCATGAGCCACCCCTGCGAAGTTGTCGCGACTTTCCCCGGGAATATGCGACTTCTAGCCTCATGGGTGCTGGAAAGTCGTTACATATTGTTGAATACTTCGTTGAAATAGATTGCAAACAGCAATCGGCCCATTCGGAAGCCCCGTGTTTTCTTGCGCGAATTTATAGATGGGATAATCTGGGTGTTCGTGGTGAGACGCTAGATTCGTTTTTGACAGCTTCGCAGGGGTGATTTCATACACCCTACGAAAACATACTCTGGACGCCAACTGACTCGAACGCACACTCAAAGTGCTCGATGAGCGGCCCCTTTTCCGTTTCGCCCCACGTCACGGCAACCACATCGAATCGAGAGCGGCATTCAAGCAGATCGTGCCGTTGCAGATACGAGAGCGCGAGGCGAGTCAGTCGCCGCTGCTTCGCGTCGTCCACAGCATCTGCCGGATGGCCGGCATCTTGCGAGGTGCGCGTCTTCACTTCGACGAATACCACCGTGCGGCGATCGACCGCCACCAAGTCAATCTCGCCGATCGCGTCGCGCTGGCTGCGGGCGACGATCACGTAGCCCAGCCGCTGCAAATATCTCGCGGCCGCGTTCTCGCCCCGGCGACCGAGCGGCAGGCGGCGATCGAGTCGCAGCCAAAGCCGCTCGGTGATCTTTGCGATCCAAGACATTCGCGCAGTGTCGAATGTCGCAGGTCGAAAGTCAAATCAGTGACAACTAGGCGCTCGTCGTCTCTTCCTTGCCGCCGGCCTTCTTCTCGCGGAGCTTCACCGCCTTGCCCACGCGGTCGCGCAGGTAGTACAGCTTCGCCCGGCGGGTGATGCCGCTTCGCTTCACCTCGACCTTGGCGATCTTGGGCGAGTGCAAGGGGAACTTCCGCTCCACCCCTTCGCCCGCGACGATGCGGCGTACCGAGAACATCTCGCGCGAGCCACTGCCGGACTTGGCGATCACGGTGCCACTGAAAATCTGGATCCGCTCGTCCTCGCCTTCGAGGATGCGGGTGTGAACATCGACCGTGTCGCCGACTTCGAACTTCGGCGAGTCAGCCTTCAGGCTGCTCTGCTCGACCAGTTTGAGAATTTGTTCGCTCATGATTCGTCCCTTTACGATTCGTCGCTGCTTGATTCGGATTGATTTAGTAAGTCGGTCCGTCGCCGTCGTGTCGCTAAATAACTCTGTTCCCGCCGCCAGCGGGCGATTTGTTCGTGATTGCCCGAGAGAAGCACGTCGGGCACCGTGAGGCCCCGATACTCTCTCGGCCGCGTGTATTGCGGTCCTTCCAGCCAGCCAAGCTCATCGCTGAACGAGTCCCGCTGGCTGCTTTCTTCGTCTCCCAGCACTCCCGGAATCAGGCGGATCACTGCGTCGATGACCGCCATCGCCGCAACCTCTCCGCCGTTCAAGATGTAGTCGCCGATCGAAAGCTCGTCCGGCTGCAAAATCTCGAACACGCGCTCGTCGAACCCCTCGTACCGGCCGCAGAGGAGCACGAGCCGCTCCTTTGTTGCCAACTCCTCGACCACCGACTGATTGAGCGTCCGCCCCCGCGGGGAAAGGACGATCAAATGTCCCGGTGGCAGCTTCACCTCGCCCACCGCGAGCGATTGCACCGCCTCCACACACTCAACCACCGGCGGAGCCTGCAGCACCATGCCCGGCCCGCCCCCAAACGGCCGATCATCGACCTTTTGGTGTTTGTCTTTTGTCCAATCGCGAATGTCGTACGTGGCGACTTGCACCTTCCCTGCCGCGATGGCCTTGGCCAGCAGGCTCTGTCCGACATAACTGTCGAACATCGCCGGGAACAGGGTGAGCACGTCGAAACGCATGACTAATGTCGCCTTTCGCTCCGCGAAAGGGCGTTCTTTCGCGGAGCGAAAGACGACACTCCTCACGCGGAGCGTGAGGACTACTATTATCCCGCGGCAGGCTCTTCGGCAGCCGGCGCTCCTTCAGCCGGCGCTTCCGCAGCCGGTTCCGGTTCGGGCGGCTTGGGCGGCGGAATATATGGAGCCGGGGCCTGCGGGCGGGTCGATTTGATCCGCTCCAGGGCCGCCTGCTGCTCCGACAACCGCGTGCCGTCCTTGCCGTACTTCTTGATCAGCACGGCGACCTTGTCCGACGGAATCGCCCCGACCGACAGCCAGTACGCGATCCGCTCCCCTTTCAGCAGAGCGCGGGCGTCGGTGTCCTTCACGAGCGGGTCGTACAGACCGAGCTCTTCAATCACTTTGCCGTCGCGCGGACGCTTGATGTCCATCGCGCAAATCCGGAAGAACGGCCGGTGATTGCGGCCCATCTTCTTCATGCGAATTCTGACTGACACGAAAACCTCCCTCAAGTAACGAACAATGTCCAAGCACGAAGGACCAATTTCCGATTGGTCATTGGTGCTTGCTCACTGGTCATTCGAATCACGCCACGTCGTTCTGATCTCCATCCTGCCGCCGGTCTCGTTTCTGTTCTTTCTGCTCCCGCAGCTTCTTGCGCAATTCCTTCTCGCGTTTCTTCTTCAGCTCCTGCTTTTCCTTGCTCGTCAACCGCTTGCCGGTGTCCCCCTTCGGCTTGGCCATCATCTTACCGCCAGGATCGGCCATCATTTTTTTTTGGATGTCCTGCACCGCCTGCATCCGGCCGAACATGCTCTTGTTGGACATCGCTTTCATGATCGGGGCCATCATGTCGTACTGCTTCAAGAGGCCGTTCACCTCCGAGACTGGCACGCCCGCCCCCCGAGCGATGCGATTGCGTCGGCTCGGATCAATCACCTTGGGGTTGCGGCGCTCGTGCGGCGTCATCGAGTCGATGATGCCGACGACCTTCTTCGCCCCTCCTTCGGTGTCTTCGCCCGCCATCATCTTCTGCAATTCGCCCATCCCCGGCAGCAGGCTCATCATTTTCTGCATCAGGCCCGGCTGCAGGATGCTCTTGAGCTGCGTCTTGAAATCGTCGAGCGTGAACTCACCCGACTGCAGCTTGGCCTCCATCGCCTTCTGCTGCTCGGCATCGATCACCTGGCTCGCCATCTGGGCCAGGCCTACGATGTCGCCCTGTCCCAAAATTCGGCTGACCATCCCTTCCGGGCGGAAGGGTTCGAGGGCGTCGAGATGCTCGCCGGTGCCGATGAACTTGATCGGCACTCCGGTGACTTGCTTGACCGAGAGGAGGGCGCCGCCGCGAGCGTCGCCGTCGAGCTTGGTCATGATGACGCCGTCGAGCTCCAGGGCCTCATTGAAGGCCTTGGCGCTGTTCACCGCGTCCTGCCCCGTCATCCCATCGACGACGAGATAGACCTGATCCGGATGCACCCGCTTGTCGATCCTCGCGAGTTGATCCATCAACTCTTGATCGATCGCCAAGCGGCCCGCCGTGTCGAGCACGACGATCGCCTTCTGCTCCGCGCGAGCCTTGGCCACCGCGTTCGTGCAGACGGTCACCGGATCTTGCTGCCCCGGCTCCGAATAGACGGAGACGCCGAGTTGCCCGCCGAGCACGTGCAACTGTTCGATAGCCGCCGGCCGCTGCAAGTCGGCCGCGACGAGCATCACGCTCTTCTTGTTTTGCTGCAGCAGCTTGGCCAGCTTGCCGCACGTCGTCGTTTTGCCCGAGCCTTGCAGCCCGCACATCATAATGACGGTGACATCCTTGCGGAGCGGAATCGCCGGATCGACCGGGCCCAAGATGGCGACCAGTTCCTGGTAGATGATCGCCATGAGCTGCTGCGCCGGATCGAGCGCGAGCAGCACCTTTTGCCCCAGGGCCTTCTGCGAAACGTGCTCGATGAACTCCTGGGCGACCGAATAGCTGACATCCGCCTCCAACAGCGCCTGCTCAACGAGCGCGAGCCCGTCGCGCATATTGCCCTCGGTCAGCCGAGACTTGCCTTGCAAGGTCTTCAGCGCCGAAGTGAGGCCGTTTTGGAGGGATTCGAACATCGCCTTTGGCTCAGGGTGCCACGTCCCACGCTTGCGTGGGCGTGACCCTCGTTCCCAATCAGACTTAACCCACGTTCCGCCAATACCTTAGGCGCACAGAGCACGCCAGGTCGGAAACATGGAAACCACGCATTGTAGCGGCGCAGTGGGCTAGTTGTAAATCCGTGGATGAGGCGGCTTTACGTCGCCACCGACCTCGTGTCGGTGGAGCGATGATTCTGCACGAAGCCTGTAGTACACAATCGCGTTCACCACCGACCAAGGTCGCCGGAGTCTTGGGAGGGATCGACCTACGGCAAAACTCGGCTCAAGGCTGCGATCGTCACAAGAATGACGAACAGGGCGACGTAGTCCCAGAATCGTCGCTCGCCAGGCTGGGCCGGCGGTTGGCTCGCCACCTGCGGAGGATCGTAAGGGTTCACGTCCATACGGGCCATTGTAGCCGGGGCGTGATTGAAAGAAGCACCGCGACCAATGGTCGTGGCTTTGGGCAGAGACGGCACACGGAGTGCGCCTGCGACTTACTTCTTCCCCTTCGGCTTGCCGCCGAGGAAGCCGAGCCAGCCGTTGCCCCCTGCGGCAGCTTTGCTCGCGGGAGAGTCGTTCTCCTTCGCGGAAGCCTTATCAGCGTTGCCGAGGTTATCGACCAGCGTGGTCAGCGCCTGCGTGATGCTGGCCCGCGGCGAGTGCTCGATCAGCGGCACGCCGTTGTTGCGGACCTCGACCATCGTCTTGTAGTCGTTCGGCAGCTGCCAGTAGATTTCCTTGCCCATCGTCTCTTGGGCTTTCTTCAGGCTGATCTGGCCGCTATCGAGACCAACGCGATTGACGACGATCTTCACCTTCTCCTTCAGCCCTTCCACTTCATTGAACGACATCATCAGCCGCACGACGTTCCGAAGGCACGGTAGATCGAGCTGGGTGACGAGCAGAATATCCTTCGCCGACTTGAGGGCGACCATATCGAGAGCGTTATAGCTCTTCGACAGGTCGAGGATCATGTGCGTGAACGATGCTTTGAGCAAGCCAAGCACGCGAGTCAAGTCTTCCGGCGAAACGAGCGACGTGTCTTGCAGTTGCACGGGCCGAGGCAGCAGGTACAGGCCGGAGGCGTGCTTCGTGAGCGAACGCTTGAGCAGCGTGAAGTCGAGCCGCGAGATATTCTGCGCGACATCGACCAGCGTGTAATCGGGAATCGTGTCGAGGAACACGTCGGCATCGCCGAGCGACAGGTCCAGGTCGCACAACACCACGCTGTTCTTCGGCTCAGCCGAGAGAATGCAGCCCAGGTTGACCGCCACGCTCGTGCTGCCGACGCCGCCGGTCGAGCCGCAGCAGGCAATGACGTGGCACGAGCGGCCGCGGCCGTCGCCGCCGCCAAACTTGGCCGTGCTGATCCGATCCAAAGCATGCAGCAGGTCTTCGACCTTGATCGGCTGCGTGAGGAATTCCTTGGCCCCGGCCCGCATCGCTTTGAGAATGAGCTGGCCGTCGGTCGAGCTCGACACGACGAGGCACATGCATTCGGGGGCGATTTCGCGGACCTGCTCGATCAGCTTGATCGCCTTTTCCGGATTCGCATCGAGCGAGATCAGGCCGATGTCGGGTTTGGTTTGGCCGATCACGTCGGCGAAAAACTCGTAGCGCGAGCACTCGGCTTCGAGCCAAACGAGCTCCATCCCCAGCAACATGTTTTTAAGCGTGTTGCGGGAATTGTCGCTGGGATCGACGATGGCCAGACGAAGGACGTTGCTCATCGTTCCGGTGGCGGCAGGGCAGGTTGTTCGGGTCGGGTCGTTGGACTGCGGTTGGGATCGGCGCGGGCGGGGTAGGCCAGCGCCGCGTCTGCCAACGACAGAGGGGCAGAATTTTGCTCCTGCCCCTTAAGTCTAGGACAGGGTTTGTGTTCCTGTCCCGAAAATTTGCTTGACGCTTCGGGGCGGCGAGCCGTTACCTCAGATCGTCATATCCCAGCGGCCCGATGAGCGTTGGCTGCAAACCCGACGAAGGTTTGCGGCTGGCGCTGGCGGGTTGCGCGAGTTTGACGTTTCCGCCTTTTTGCGAGGGATTGACGCCTGTGCCGACCGTGCCGCCGGAGTACGACGGCGACTGGCTGGTCACGACGGGAGCGACGCGGCTCCCCTGCGTGCGGGCACCCATCGGCATCGGAGCGGGCGGAGCCAGCGGGGCCGAACCGGCGCCGGGCAGGTCTTCATAGCCCGAGCCGCCAGGTCCGAGGAGGCCGTTTGGTCCGCAATTGCCGTTGGCACAACCGGCCCGCGGCACCTCCAGGTATCCGCGACCGTACAGTTCGGCGTCGTTCGGGCTGACCGTGAGCTGGCCAGGTCCGCACGGCGGAACTTCATTCGGGTCCATCGCTTCGCAGAATTCCGGCGTCACGAAGATGAGCAGTTCGATCTCGTTCCGCGTGTTCGAGACGCGGCGGAAGGGAGCACCGAACCACGGCAGGTCGGCCAGCACCGGAACGCCCCGGTTCAGGGCTTCTTCACGGCTCTGGACGAGGCCGGCGATCGCGAGCGTCTGGCCCGCCTTCATTTCGACGGCCGTATCGGCCCGGCGAGTGCGGAAGCCGGGGGTGCCGGTCACGCTGTCACGCAGGGCGGGGTCGATTTCGGTCACTTCGGGCCGCACTTCCAGCCGCACCACGCCGTTGCCGAGCACGATGGGGACGAAGTCGATCCGGGTGCCGAATTCACGCCACTGAACGGTGGTCACACCGAGCGACTGCTGAATCGGAATCGGGATTTCGCCACCGACGTTGAACGTCGCGGGACGGCCCGAAAGGGTCGTCAGGGTCGGTTCGGCCATCAACTTGGCGAGGTTGTTTTCGCGAAGTGCTTCGAGGAAACCGTAGAAGCTGCCGCCGTCGCCGACGATGCCGAAGCGGATCGTGGCCCCTTGGCTGAGCGAGTTGCCCAGCGTGCCGGGAGCTTCGAGCAAACGAGCGGCGCTCTGCGTGATGTAGCTGCCGCCGCTGATTTGGGCCCAGTCAAAGCCCAGGTTGCGGAGCTTCGTGCGGGAAACTTCCATCACCTTCACGTGCAAGAGAATCTTTTGCACCCCGCCGACGGTCATGTCGTTGATGATGTTCGGGAAGTAATCGCGAGCCACGTTCGAGATGCTTTGCACCATCTCGGCCTTGGGGACGAACCCCGAAATGTAGAGGCTGCTGTTGAGCGGCCGGAGCTTGAGCGACGCCTCGGGAAAGAGGGTCTTCAAGGTCATGTCCAACTCGCCCACATCGCCGAGCACGACCAGGTCGAGCGAGGTGACGCTCCCGTCGGCATCCCAGACGTTCACCTGGGTGACGCCGGCACGAATTGCCGAGAGCTGGATCGACTTGGGCGAGATCGGGATGACCCGCACCAGGTCCGGGTTGTTCACGAGCATCTTAGGCACGTCGAACGGAAATTCGACGACCTTGCTCGTGTTGACGGTCATTTCCAGGCGTTCAGACGGTCCTTTGACCTGGAACTTGACACCGGGGACGGGCGGCTGCGCGTCCTGAGCGTAGGCCTGCGACGAGCAGGCAACGGCACAGGCCAGCGCGGCCAGACCGGCGACGACGGCGCGGCGCGCCGTAAGCAATGAAATCGACATCCGTGTTCTTCCTTGCGTTCTGGGTAAACGCGAGTATCCGATCCGTGTGAAAATCGTCCGCTGATTCTCTTGGTGCAGCTTCCTGGTGATGGGCTCCGGTTCGCGTGTGTGAAGTGCGAACCGGAGCGAACTGACATACCTTCCTTATCGTTCCATCCGTGCGAATAGATTCCTGCTGGTCGTTTTCGTTCGGTTAGTAACGAGGACGCCCGGGGGTCGTCCCTTCGTGGGTTGGGCCATCGGGCGGAGTCGTGCTGGTCGGTTCTTCCGGTTGTGTCGGTTCCGCGGTCGGAGCCGGGGTGTTGTTGAGGCCCGAGGGAGCCTCTGCACCGGCTGCGAAGGCGGTCGATTTGACCGGCATCTTTTTCACGTCGAACCAGTCGTATTTCTCGACGGCGTTTGGCGTCCAGAGTTCCATCGACTTCTCCGCCTGCGGGGCAGCCACGGACGACGAACCGACGGCCGGCGTCGTGGCAGACTGAATCGTCTCGAGCAAACCGCCTGCGCTGCCGTAGCTCGGTTTGGTCGAGCCGGGAGCCGGCGATTCGCTGGCGACCTTGGCTTTGCCGCCCAGGAGTTGGCTGATCGGCGTCAGATCTTCGCCCACATCCTCGTCCTTCTCTTCTGAATTGCGCAGGGTGAGAAGAATCTTGCCCACCTGAGCCGCCAAGGCGAGATCGCGCGACTGATCGATCTTCACGAGCAAAGAGACCGTGCGGAAGTTGGTGGTTTCTCCCTTGCCGCTCGGCTCGTTGCCGCTTCGTTCGGTGTTGGTATTAACCGCGAAAACGCGGACATTCTTCAGAATCGTAAAGACCCCCGTCTCCGGGATGTCATCGTTCTTCTTCAGGAAGACCATCACATCGACCTTGTCGCCGGGCGAGATCGCCTTCATGACCGTATCTTCTTCGATCTTCACCGGCATCGCCCGGAAGCCGTCGGGCACGCTTGCTGCGACGCTATCCGAGTTGTCGGTAATTTTGCTGACGTGGAGGGACTCGCCCTTGTAGAACCGGGCGTTAGCGAACTTGTCCTTCACGTCGTCGAAGCGGCGGACCGCTCCTTCGGGCACCTTGGCCTTGGGCCATTCTTCGAGCTTGACGTTCTGGGCGTCGAGCTTCGTGCCAATGTCAATGTCGTTCAGGGCGACGAGGATCTTTTCCATCTCCACGTTGCCGCTGCCGCCACCGCTGGTCATGACTTGACTGATGCCGATCGACGCCACCAGGCCGCAGCCCAGGGCGATGACAATCAGGATCAGTGATTTCATGCGCATCGTACGTTTCCTTTGCCAAACGAGTCTCGCACCAAGGTATTCGGGTGTTCCGCGGTCCGGCACTTGGCCGGATGGGCGGAGTTACTGGGCAATGCTCTCACGGCGCATAACGGTGGTTGCTCTCATCGTCTGTCCCCCCAAGTACATTGGCGAAGGGAGCCAGCTAACTTCATCAAATGGGATTGCAACCGTAACAGTAATAGGGTCGCCAAATTCCGCATCCGTGGGCGGATTCGGAGAAACCGTTACTACCGCGCTGGCCGAAGCGACCTGACCAAGTTCCAGGTAGTCCGCCACCAGCTCTTGAATCTCCAACGTCGTAGCGCCGTCGAGCACCGCCCGGCGAGCACCCTCGCGCGAGGCGTTGGTGATCACCTGCTGGATCATGACCATCCGGCCGTATTCGACCATGCCCAGGATCAGCAGGAAAAACACCGGGGCAATGAGCGCGAATTCAACCGCGGACGCTGCCCGTCGATTTCTTCGGTACGACCGGCAAGGTTTTTCCAATTTCTCGGTGGTGGGGCGCAAACTCGTCACGCCTTTCCCAGCTTGCCAGATTCCGGCGACGAAAGATGTCACAACTGCCAGGTTTCGATGCAAATTCATACAAGCATTCCCTTCCAGCGGGTGGCTCGATCAGACGAGCATGCCGGTCCAGAGGAAGTAACCAATCGTGGCAATCGCGATCGGAATGCCGTACGGCAGCAGCATCATGGTCGGCTTCCGCTCGGCCGCGATGGCCGAGAGCTTTTCCGGATCGCGAATCACAGTGATTTCGTGGAAGATCACCCAGAACTGGTGATAGTGGTGTTTCCATTTGCCCCGGACGACGACCATCGCTACGGCGAGCACAGCGCCGATGACAGCAAAGCCGAGGATGCAGTAGTAGGTGTTTGTCCAGTAAATCCAGGCGCCGACGCCCCCCATCAGCTTCACGTCGCCAGCCCCCATGCCGCCGATCGCGTAGAAGAGCATGAGGACGCTCATCCCTAGCAGCGTGCCGGCCAGGCTCCAGCCGAGCCCTTCCAGGCCGAAGGCGAAGTAGCTGTAGGTCCAGCCGGCCAGAATGAACGGGTAGGTAATCAGGTTGGGAACCCGCAGCTCAAAGCCGTCGATGACGGCCGCCACAATCAGCACGATCGTTACGACCCAAATGGGCCAGTTCTCGGCGATGGTGATGGCGAGGGCGGACATCATTTCCCACATGGCTTGCTCTCTCCCCGGTGTCTGCGTCGTCGCCCCGTGTTGAAAGGCGGCGAGCAGGAATGAGTGCGATTAACGAAGCATCAGGACGTAACTGACGAGTGCGGCCAGGACGGTAAAACCGTAGCACACAAGTTCGAGCGAGCCGGCCACAAGTTCGCAGGGCAGAATCGGATACATGGCGGAAACCTGGCCGGAGCACGAGGAAGCAAAATCGCGCGGTCAAGAACGGGGCAGGGGCGGCTGTCCACCGCGCAGGGACAGGCCGCCCAGATTGCCCGTGAAAAACGGTGGCTTACGAACCGGCCGGCAGGGCTGTCGCAATGCTGTTGAACGTGGCATTGGCCCGCGTGCCGATCGCTTGGATCGAGACGAGGCAGACGATGACGATGAGGGCCAACATCACGGCGTATTCCACCGCGGTCGGGCCATCTTCGCTCTTCAGAAAACGAACGACTTTGTTCAGGATGGTGCTCTTCATACTACGAACCTTTCAGCGTGCAGAGTGAAAAATGGGATCAAACGACGTGCTTTCTGTGCTTGCCCGCGTAGCGAGCGGCGGCCGGATGTGCGCCGGCCGCCATAACCAACCTAGGTCGCGTTTGGGACGACCATGAACGATTTTGCGGATTAGGAACCGCCGGGCAGCGCCGTGGCGATGCTGTTGAACGTGGCATTGGCTCGCGTGCCGATCGCTTGGATCGAGACGAGACACACGATGACGATGAGGGCCAACATCACGGCGTATTCCACCGCGGTCGGGCCGTCTTCGCTCTTCAGAAAATGGGCGACTTTGTTCAGCAGAGTGCTCTTCATGGAAATGTTCCTTGTAGCGTGCAGTGAGGACGGTTGATCAAACGACGTGCTTTTCAGACCCGTGTAAAGCGAGGTGTTTGGAGGCCTCGCTTGAATCCCCGCGGCGGCGGTCAAACCGCTACAGGGCAGTGCTGCCGAAACAGCAAAAAAGCGACTACGAACCGCCCGGCAGCGCCGTGGCGATGCTGTTGAATGTGGCATTGGCCCGCGTGCCGATCGCTTGGATCGAAACCAAGCACACGATCACGATGAGGGCCAGCATCACGGCGTACTCCACCGCAGTGGGGCCGTCTTCCGATGCCAAAAAGTGCTTAACCTTCAGAGCAAAATTCTTCATTGCCGATTCTCCGTCGCCCACACTTGCGGGCACGAACTGAGTTCTGGGTCCCCCCGGCGCGGCGACGCGCACAACGTCGCTGGCCTGCCCTGCGCCAGGATTAGACCCAAACAAAAAACTCGCCTCGGCATCGTCGTTTGATCAGGCAATCACGAAGAGGAGCCGGTGAGACTCCCCGCACGCAATCCACCCTTTCGGCAGCCGGCTACCGAAGTGCGAATGCACTGCGGCCCTTGGCTTTGCGCCCCGGCATTGCTGCCGGTTAGCCTTTATCGAGGATGTTGAGGCGGCAGGCCCATGGCCGACAGCCGCGATCGAAAAGTGACAGGCTTGGAACCAAGCCCCAGTCCGAAAGACAAGCCACCAACCAGCGCAAGGCAACCAGCCGTGAAGCCCGCTACCTTGCACACGTGAAACCTAGGTCAGCTTCGTAGGGAGTCAAATTCGGGGCTTTAGCAAATCTGGAAAAAGGCCGTAAATTCTGACGGCGTGTAGGTTCGGCCTGCCGGGCCGGACCTGGAATACAGAGGTAGGGTGTATGAGCGGTAGCGAAATACACTTTGTTTCTTGGGCGATGAATTCCACCCGACAAACGCTCGACGACCTGTTCGGGATCGACGTCCGCGCCCTGGCTGCCTTCCGCATCGGTCTGGGCCTGCTGATCACCGCGCAAGCCGTCATTAAGCTGCATCAGCTCGCGCTTCCCGCCGAGCCATCGCTGACCGGTTGGGCCGATCTGGACTGGCTCGTACTGCTGTTCTGCGGGCCGTTCATCGCTGTCGGTCGCGGGACGAAATGGGCCTGTTTGCTCGCTTGGCCCGTCCTCTTCCGGCATGTCATGCTCGACTGGCACGACACAGGGGTCGAGATTCACCGCTACCTGATGCTGATTGGCCTGTTCTGGAATTTGCTGATTCCGTCCGATGCCGTGGGCAGGTTAGGCGGGGCCAGTGACAAGCAGTTTCCAATTCCGCGGCGCGTGCTGTCGTTCGCGACCGCGGCACTGCTCGTGCAAGTCTTCTTCGTTTATTTCTCGGGCGGAGCCGCGAAGGCACACGTGGAATGGGTCGTGCAGGCCGACGCCCTCACGAACCTGATGCACACCCACTTCGCCTCGCCGCTCGGGCGGTCGCTTCTATCCTGGCCGTGGGTGCTGCAGTTCCTGTCGGTGGCGACGATCGTCCTCGAAGTAGTTGGCCCGCTGCTTTGCTTCCTCCCCGTCCGCAATCTCGGCAAAATCCGCATCGCCATCTTTGCCCTCATGACCTGTTTTCATCTAGGGCTGGTCACGACGATGAACCTCGAAACGATTCCGTTCGTCGTCCAGACATACTGGCTGTTGTTTGTTCCAAGCGAAGTTTGGGACCGCATCTGGCCGCGGACCGACCTTGCCAGCGAAACTGCGGGTGAGCCGAACGCTTTTCACGTCGCCGTCAGCAAGCTGATGCTCGCCGGCATGTGCGCCTCGTTCCTGCTCTCGATGCTGGTGACCTGCGATCCGACCGGCACACTGCTGGTGCTCCACAAGTCGGCCCCGAAGATCGGGATTTACCAGGATTGGCGAATGTTCCGCAGCCCGGCCACGCTGCGGCAGCTCGAAGAAACCGAGCGCGAGAAGTCCTGAAACGAAAAAAAGCCGGCGATCGCCGGCTTTCCAGTGCGGATGAGAGGACTTGAACCTCCACGACCTTTCGGCCACTAGAACCTGAATCTAGCGCGTCTGCCAATTCCGCCAC
>CAYLLN010000012.1:94363-111714 GCA_964384375.1 uncultured Pirellulaceae bacterium | reverse complement strand
AGCGTGCTGCTGGGTGGCTGGGGGTCGCGCAGCGAACCCCGGCTGGTCGATGCCGCATTGCCGTGGGCGGCTGCGCCGACCACAGCCACCCCACTGCCCACGGCATTCACGCTTCGATTACCAAACGGCAACGTCTCAGCAACTTGTTCCACAGCACTCATGGCAGCATCTCCCCGATGAAAGGCCCTCCGTCCGGACCCAACGCCCGGACTTTCCCGCCCACATTTCACCACCCGCCATGACAGATCAGGTCGTAAAATAGGCAAGATGCGACGCAAATCCTTGCCTCGCTAGCACTTGGAGTCTTGAAAAATCCTGGGAAAATGTAGACCGGTGGCTTGCTCGCGGCCTGAAAGGCCGACCTGCGGCCAGCGCACCAGGGCCAGCGTAGCGTCGCCCCCTGGGTAACGGGTTCCCAAGCGATTGCAAGTGCGACGAGAGTGGATTCGCAGCCGCGTCAGCGGCGACACCGGCATCAACTGTGTCGCCGCTCAACGAGCCATGCTAACGCATCGTTTTCAGAGTCGAAGACATTTCCAGCCATTCGTCGGTTTTCCGCAACCGTGACCTCAAATTTGTTGGGGTCCATCATTTCAGGGCGCACCACCATCGCCACTTTCACCGCCGAGCGAGCTGCGCGAGCGAATTCCTGTGCCACACTATATCGCTCGAAGGTGCTGGGACTTGCATGTCCTGTCCACCCCGTCGTATCGATCAGCAAGTTGCGGATTCCGTGTTCACGGGCGAAGGTGATGACCTCGATCACCTTACCGGCTGCCACGGCCAATGGCCCGTGACCCAGCAGCCGAAAACAAGAGTAGTCTGCCATCACTTCAAAGTGTTCTGGAACTTCTGTCATTTATCGTTTTGACTGTCGTTGGTTGATAGCTTCTGCGTGCAAGTGCCATTGCCTCGTCCAAAGCTTCTGCACTTTCTTGGTCGTAACCGACACGGGAATGCAATCAGCGCCAAGAAACGTTGGCGATCTGCTCGATTTCCGTGGATTCGAGGTCGAAGCTGGCGCTTTCGAGGTCTGCCTGCATGTGGGCGGGATCGCTGGTTCCCGTCAGCGGGATCATGCCGACGGCTATTGCGAAACGGAAGATGACCTCTGCGGGCGTCTTTCCTGCTCTCCTGGCAATGCGCAGAACCACGGGACTATGTAGCGCTTCGGCATTGGCGGTCAAAAGGGAGAAACCCTGGTACAGGATGTTGTTGGAGGAGCAGAACTCACGCACGTCACGATCCCACCCGGCCGACGCATAACAGCGGTTCTGGACAAACCGGGGAGCGATCCGAGCTTCGTCGCATAATTGCTCTAACTGATCGAGCATGAAATTGCTGACGCCGATCGAGCGCACTCGGCCAGAATCGTGGACCCCCTCGATTGCCTTCCAGGCCGCGCGGTCGTCCGTGGCAAACCCGGTTTTCTGGGTCGGACCGTGGAGGAGGTAGGAATCTAAGTAGTTCGTTCCCAGATGCTCAAGCGTGCTGGCAAACGATTGCTCCACCTGCACAGCGATAGGCGCCTCTGGATCATACGGCAGCCGATGATCTTGCCCCCGCCGGAACGTGAACTTGCTTTGCAGGAAGAGTTCATGTCGGTTGAGCAGGCCATCCGCGATCACGCTGGCAATCGCTGCACCCACCGCTGCTTCGCAGTAGTGCCGGCGCTGGTTGGCTGTATCGATTCCGCGAAAACCGTGCTGCAAAGCCAGGGTTGTCAGCCGCTGCGTATCATCTTCCTTCCACGCAGTTCCGTAGAGAATCCTGGGAGTCGGCCTTTGATCGTTCGGTGGCAAGGGCACTGGCATCCCTCTAGGTTAACGAATCCGAGAGTTCAGCGGGCGCTATCCAACGCCTCCTCATTTCGGGAGTCTGTCGTGTGCCGGTTCTTGCGGCCGTCCCACCGGGGATCGCTCGCGAATGAGCTTGCCGTTGATGACGACGTCGTCGAACCAAACTTCCGATCCACTGTCGGCACTCTTCATGGCGGCGGGCGACCGAGCTGGGATTTGCCAATGGGAATTCAAAAGCCCTGTGACCACAACAGCGGCTTGTCATTGGCTGCGTTGAGGCATACCATGTGCCAGCGAATTGAGCCCACAGAGGATCAGGGCGTCCCGAGCGCCAAGAGAAGAGCAACTGCGGATACGATTTAAAAATGTGGTGCATGGTTGGTGCATGGGTGGGACGCATGCACCAGGATTGCGGGAACCGGACGGACTCGAGCGACGTGCATGCAGCGACTTTGTTAGGTGCCTTTCCGCAAACTGTTTGAGGAAAGTGGCGCAGGATTCCAGCAGAGCAGTTGTGAAAACCGCCCGCGGGTGGCGTTCGCAGCCTGTTGGAGTCCAATCGCGGATGTGGGCCGGTTCGCCACTCCGGCCGTACCTCAAGTGGCAACAGGCGTGACGTCAAGATAAAGCGAATCGGCAGCGTCACGATGTATCATCGCGGGAAAAACTACAGCCTCTATTACCGCGAAAACGGCAAAAACAACCTGCGGAACCAGTTTGGTTCCGGCTAACGTGATGCCGACAATCACTCGCATCCACGCCCGCGAAATCCTGGACAGCCGCGGCAAACCGACGGTTGAGGCCGAGGTGCATCTGGACGACGGCACGATTGGCCGGGCGAGCGTGCCCAGCGGGGCGAGCACTGGCGCGGCCGAAGCGTGTGAGCTGCGGGATAGCGAGGACCCGTGGTACGACGGGTTGGGCGTTAGGCGGGCCGTGGAACGCGCCATCCGTGAGATCGGACCGCTTTTGGTTGGACAAGACGCCGCGGATCAGGCCGTGATCGATCGGCGGATGATTGAACTGGACGGTACGCCGACGAAGTCACGACTGGGCGCCAACGCGGTGCTCGCCGTGTCGCTCGCTTCGGCCCAAGCAGCAGCTCTTTCACAAGGAACTCCGCTATATCGCTATCTCGGCCGATTGGCAGGTGTCACGCCGCGGATGCCGCTACCGATGACGAACATGATCTCCGGTGCGCTGCATGCAGGAGGAAATCTCGACATTCAGGACGTGCTGATCATTCCCAATGGAGCAGCAAAGTATCCGACGCAGCTTGAATGGATCGTGCGTGTTTATCGGCGGCTCGGCAAGCTGCTGCGAGATGGCGGGCATGAAGGCTACCTCGTGGGCGACGAAGGGGGCTTCGCGCCAAAGCTCGGCTCGAATCGGGCGGCAGTTGAATCGGTCGTTCGAGCCATTGAAGCGTCCGGACTGCGACCGGGACCGGACGTGTCGATTGCCATCGACGTGGCGGCGACGCACTTCGCGAAGGACGGTGAGTATCACTTCCGGACGGAACGAGGGCAGCGGTTTACGGCGACCGAAATGATCGACCGGCTCGAAGCGTGGGTCGGTGAGTTCCCCATCGCGAGCATCGAAGACGGCCTGGCCGAGAGCGATTGGGATGGCTGGCGCAAGTTGACGTCGCGCTTGGGCAGCCGTGTGACACTTGTCGGCGACGATCTGTTTGCCACGAATGAGAAGCTGCTGCAGCGCGGGATCGACGAGAAGGTCGCAAACGCCGTGCTTATCAAGGTGAATCAAATCGGCACGCTGACCGAAACTCTGCAGACGATGCGACTGGCCCGGCAGCACGGCTACAAGTGCATTGTCTCCGCTCGCAGCGGCGAGACCGAGGACGATTTTCTCGCTGATTTGGCCGTGGGAACCGCAGCCGACTACATCAAAATCGGTGGCGTCGCCCGGAGCGAGCGGCTGGCGAAGTACAATCGGCTGCTCCGAATCGCTGAAGAACTTTAGCGGCTCGGCAGGAGCCTCGCCCTCCCCATTCCGCACTCCGAAATCCACACTCCGCAATGTCTTCTTATTACGTTTCCCGTCCCGAAACTTCCCACCATGAAATCTTCCCCGGCGTACACATCTTCACGTGCGCCGGCGAGAGGATGATGCTCTCCGTTGTCGAACTGCAGCCGGGCTCCGAAGTGTTGCCGCACAGCCATCCGCATGAGCAAATGGGGATGCTCCTCGAAGGGGAGCTGAGGTTCACGATCGACGGCGAGACCAAGGTGCTCGCGCCGGGCGAGATGTGGCGCATCCCCGGCGGCATCACGCATGGCTGCGTGGCAGGCAAGAATGGCGCGAAGGCGCTCGATGTGTTTCATCCAGTGCGGGATGACTATCGGTGAACTCAAAGCCCCGACCATCGGTCGGGGTGATCGACGATTGGGAATCGAACGGCGGCGCACCCTGACCAGTGGTCAGGGCTTTGTTGACCACGCCATTCAGGCCTCAAACCCCGCCTTCACCTCCGGGTCCATCAGCACCATGAGTGCCCAAATCCCCATCGGCAGGCCGATGACCCAGGCGAACGTGCAGGGGAGCACGGCCAACACCGAGGCAACGAACGCGAGTCCATAGGAACGGAGCTTTCGCATCTGCCAGCCGCCGATGATGAGTGTCGCGGACTGAGCGAGGGTCAAGATCGACACGATCACCGCGACCGGCAGCCAGAACATGGTGAAGGCCCGCTGCGGCTCGCTGGTCTGTGCGAGAATCAGCGGCGGAAGAAAAGACGCACTTTGCAAGGCGATTGCCGCCGCTGGTGACTGCGTCGCCACGAGCGGGAGAAAACTCGGCGGGGGCAGAACGTATTGATCGACGGACTCAAACGGCTCCCGATAGGGCTGTCCTTGCATGGGGTGGAGCGTCCAAGCGGGAATCGCAAGCAATACGACGCAGAACGGAGTCAAACCGAGAATGCCTGCCACGATGAGCCCAATCGCCGGACCGGTCACTTTGGCGCGGAGCCGTTCTCGGACCGGATCGATCTTCGGCACGGCCCGGGTGCTTTCGACAGGGGAACCCGACAGCCGCACGCTCGTCCGCCACAGTACGAAGAGGGCCGCCTGGAACGTGGCGATACCGCCGATGAGCAGCATTGGCAACGAGAACCCACGCGTCGCGCCCTCCATCGTGCAAAGGCCCCCAATCACCAGCAAAGCCAAACCAAAGGTCAGGTAGCCATGCATCGTCCAGTCGAACCAGGTCACCCGCTTCGAACGAAGCAGGTCCTCGGCGCCGGCCATTTGGCGATAAGTGTTGTAGCTCCCGGCTGCTGAGCCAAATCCGCCGACAAGGCAGCCGAATCCCGCGCCCCACCAGCTAAAAACAATGGCTGATTCAACGGCAGCCCCGAACGAATAGACAAAACCGTAGATGATTGCAGCGAGTCCGCCGGTCATCATCAGCACGCCCATGACGATGCCAAACGCGACCATCAGCACTTGCGTCAGCGGCACTCCGCCGGCAAAGCTGGGGTACCCGGTCGGCGCATCCTTGCTGGCGGGAGTTGGCGTATGCCAGGTCGGCGGTGTCGGCACACTGCGAGTTTCAGGCGTGGCCCCCGCAGCAGGAGTGACGGCGGGGACAGCCCAATTCACTGACGAAGCAAGGTCGGTCTTGATTTCGCTGGCTCGCTGGTATCGCCGTTCTGGCGCTTTTTCGAGTGCCCTCAGCACAACCTGATCGATTCGCACATCGAGCTGCACCTTGTGCGACGGCGGATCGAATCGTCCCAGCGGCAACTCGCCGGTCAGCATTTCGTACAGCACAACACCGAGCGAATAGATGTCGGCCCGATGATCGACCGCGGTCGGCCGCTCGATCTGCTCCGGGGCCATGTACCGTGGAGTCCCCATCACCTGCTGCGTGCGGGTGAGCGTGAAATCATCCGGCCCTTTGCCGAGTAGCTTCGCCAGACCGAAATCAGCAATCTTCACACGGCCCGAGCGGTCGAGCAGCACGTTCTCGGGCTTGATGTCCCGATGCACAACCCCTTGATCGTGGGCGTATTGCAGTGCGTCGCAGACTTGCGGCACGATCGCGAGGGCCTCGCGCGGCTGTAAATGGCTAGCTCGCAGCGTGTGCCGCAGGTTCACGCCATCGACGTACTCCATCATCAGCCAGTACAGATTGCCGTCGTGGCCGAAGTCGTACACGGTGACGATGTTCGGATGATTGAGCCGGGCCATCGCACGGGCTTCGCGAGCGAATCGCTCGGCAAAGGCCGGGTCAGCAGCCGCATCGGGCGGAATGACCTTCAGTGCGATGATCCGATCGAGAGTCCTCTGGCGGGCCTTATAGACCGTTCCCATGCCGCCGCGGCCGAGGAGTTCCGAAATCTCAAGCTGAGGAAAGCGAGCGGCCAGATCGGACCATTCGCCAGTCGCCGGTGGCTGCGAACCGGATGGAGGAGTCGTGGCCGCCATGCCTGGCTCCGGCAAATCGTTGCTGCTCCTTAGCGCGCCCGCCATGAGGCACGCGGGACAGAGCCCTTCAGGAGCATCGGCCGCGAGTGGCGAGCGGCATTGTGGGCAAAAACGCTGCGTAAGCCGGGCGACAAGATCGAGCGATGTCGCCGCGGGATCGGCCGGCGGCGTCACAGACGCGGGAGGTAAAGCGCCTGGCCGTGCATGGGGCGGATGCGCGGTAGCGTCCCGATTGCGCCCGGCAAGCAGAGCAAACACC
Source organism: uncultured Pirellulaceae bacterium (assembly GCA_964384375.1). Taxonomy (GTDB): domain Bacteria; phylum Planctomycetota; class Planctomycetia; order Pirellulales; family Pirellulaceae; genus CAYLLN01. The sequence continues at coordinate 105,205 of CAYLLN010000012.1, read as the reverse complement.
ACCGCTGCTACCACGCCGAGGTACGTCCCCCCGCAAGCAAGCAGCAAGAGAATTTCGACCCAACCAAGTCCGATCATGGCTTCCGCCCTATTTTCGTGGTGAATTCGTCGTTCGCAGATGCCGCTAAGGACTCTTGCTTTCTATCCCGCGCAAACTCGCTTGCCGCTTGTTGATCCAACTAATCCCGAACACAAGCAGTAGCACGTAGGGAACCCACAGCAGATAGTTGTAGGGCTGCGGAATCAGCAACAACGCCACCAAGAACAAAACCACTCCGACCCAGATAGCCAGTGCGCATCGAATCATAAAGCTGCGTTCAGAAGGCGTCCGCGTGTTGCGAATCGATGCCCAAGTGCCGAGCACGCCGCCGAGGACACCGACGAGCGAACCGAGAATCGCGCCCCCGTAAGTCGTAAGTAGAGTCGTGAGATTCATGTGCCGCCTCCGCGAAAGGATCGAATTGCCGACACTCACTACTTACGGAAACGTGCCGCAAGGTTACAGCGATTGGCTACTCGCCCCGCAAAGCCGCCAGCAGGGTCTGCAATTCGTCGTCGATATCCTCTTGTGCCGCAACGGTTTGCGCGATTTCGGCTCGTAGGGCTTCGCGGTACTTTTGCCGCAGGCGATGCACGGCGACCTTCACCGCCCCTTCAGTCAGACCCAACTCCGACGCCACCTGCCGAAGCGGCGGCGTGCCTGACTCGCCGGTCAGAAAGACCTTCAGCGATTCAAACAGCGGCAGCTTGCCGGCCGTTTCGTGATCGCTTCGCAGACCACAGAGCGTGCGGTCGAGGAGCGTCAGCGCCCAGCGGCGGGCAAAGATCCGTTCGGGTGTCCAGGTGTGCGAAGGCTCGCGCTGGTATCGCGACTCCCCCTCACTCAAGTCGATCGACACGAGCGAAACATCGCCCCCCCGCTTCTGTGCCGCGGCTTTGTCGTGCTCTTTGCCGACAAATCGCGAAACGGCCGTTAGCAGGAACGCGCGAAACCGCCCGCGATCGGGATCGGCAGCGGTAAGGTATCCCTTTTCGAGCAGCGTTGCGAAGAATGCTTGCGTCAAGTCGCGAGCATCTTCAGCCGAGTGCCCGCGGCGGCGAATGAAGGCGTAGATCGGATACCAGTACGCGCCGCACAACTCCGACAGCGCCGCCCGCGTCGCTTCTCCCTCGCCTCCCGAAGCGGCAACGACAAGGCTCCACTGCGTTGTATGAAACTGCGGATCGCCGACGGAAGTGCCGGAAGACATGCGGAACAGTATAGTACCACTTGAGGTCCAAAATGACGGGTGCAGTCGTTCGAACTCCGTAAGGCTTCAGGCCGAGCGACGCGAAGTGATTACAATACCCGTCATGACAGAGCCCACCGCACTCCTCCCGTTCATTCCTGGCGGCAGCGACTTTGCCGCCAGCCGGCGTTTGTTTGCCGAACTCGGCTGCGAACAAATGTGGGAAGGGGGAGGCTGTGTCGGCTTTCTCTGGGGTGCGGCGAAGTTCATTCTGCAGGACTATAACGAGCCGGCGTTTGCCAGCAACTTGATGGTGCGGCTCGATGTCCCCGATCTTGATGCCTGGTGGGCAGAAATTGCGGCGAAGAACCTGCCCGACGCGTTTTCCGGATTTCGGATCAATCCGCCCAAGGACTTCCCCTGGGGGCGCGAGGTCCATTTCATCGATCTGGCCGGCGTCTGCTGGCATGTGGGAAAGTCGTAACGCAAACTGGCCAGGAATGAACCTCTCTAAATTCCTCCGCAGTTTTGTGATTGGCTCCGTCGGCTTCATGCACGCCTTTTGGACCGAGCAGAACATGCGGCTGCACTGCGTGGCGGCTGTGGTAGTGATCGCCTGCGGCTTCTGGCTGAAACTCGCAGCTTGGGAATGGGTGGCGGTCGTTCTCTCCATCGGATTGGTCATTTCCGCCGAGTGCGTGAACACAGCTCTTGAGCGTCTGGCCGACCGCGTCTCGCGCGAGCACGATCCGCTCATCAAGCAGGCCAAGGACTGTGGCTCGGCAGCCGTCCTCGTGTTGGCGATCACCGCGGCTGTAGTGGGCGGAATCGTGTTTGGTCCCAAGCTTTGGGTGGCGGCAGGGTGGTGAACCATGCCTGACGCTCCTTTCCGTTGGTGGTTCCTTCCCAGTTGGCTCGGCCTCGACGCGCCATGCGTGGTGCTCACCTGGACCTGGGCCGCCAGCCGGGCGAGCAATGTTCCCCTGCAGATTTTCCCCACCATAGCTTTGTTCCTCGTCGTCTGGACGATCTACCTCGGGGATCGGTTGATCGACGTCGCCCGCTGCCACGATTGGACGGAAGCGACCGGCCGGCTGCGCTTTGGACGCGACTGGCGATGGTTGTTCATCGCCTGCCTGGTTCTCTGCCTGGCCGGCATCGCGACGGTGCTGACGATCGGCCTTCCCGCGGCGGTCATCATTCGAGCGGGCTTCGTGGCGCTCGGTGTTGGGCTGCACTTTCTGCTATTCGTCATGCCGGCCTTCCGGCGGTCGAAGTTGCCCGGCAAAGAGTTCGGCGTGGGGTTGTTCTTTGCGCTCGGAGCCGCGGCGTCTTTGGGCGTAACACCCACCTTGCTGCCGCTGCTCGTTTCAATTGCCTCCGTGGTGGCCTTCAACTGCCTCGTCATTGCCGCCCGCGACGCAGCCAGCGACCGCGCGAACGATCCGGGGGGCGCGTCGCACTGGTGGCCGACGATCGACCGCGACCTCGTATGGATCGGAGTCGTGCTGACTCTCGCCGCCATTGTCGCTGCCGCCGTATGGCGACAGCCGGCCTTCTTCGTCAGCGCTGCCGCCGCATTGACCTTGCTCACGTTGCTGCATCTGGTTGCCGGCCGACTGAGCGGCGATGCCGTGCGAGCGCTGGCGGATTTTGCGCTCTTGACGCCGCTCGTGCTGATCCCCCTCGTGTAGCACACCCAAGTGCGGCGGGTGGCTGTGGGTCGCGTTAGCGAACCACGGCGATAGTGTCCGTAGCCTACGCCAGCAATTCCCGAATCACGTGCCCATGCACGTCGGTCAGGCGGCGGTCGATGCCGTTGTGCCGCACCGTCAGCTTCGTGTGATCGATACCGAGAAGATGCAGGATCGTGGCGTGAATGTCATAAACCTGCGTCGGGTGCTCGCGATCCGCCGGCTTGTACCCCCACTCGTCGCTGGGGCCATAGGACGTGCCCCCCTTGATGCCGCCGCCGCAGAGCCAGTTGGTGAAGCAATACGGGTTGTGGTCGCGCCCCTTGCCCCCCTGCGAGCTGGGCATTCGGCCGAATTCGGTCGTCCAAAGGATGATCGTGTCGTCGAGCAGGCCCCGCTGCTTGAGATCCTGAATCAGGGCCGCCGCCCCGCGGGCCATGCCGGCGGCAAGCGGGCCATGGTCGCGATGCACGTCCTCGTGCGAGTCCCAGTTGCGCCGCGGAAAGCCGTTGTCGTTTCCCGACCAGATTTGCACGAACCGGACGCCTCGCTCAAGAAGCCGGCGAGCGACGAGGCACTTCCGCGAGAAATGCACTGTCTCCTCGCGGGCGTTGATCTCTTTGTCGAATGTGGCTGGAATCTGATCGAGGCCGTAAAGCCGCAGGATGTGCTCCGGTTCGTCGGCAAGGTTCAATGCCTCCGGGGCGGCAAGCTGCATCTTCGCGGCCAGTTCGTAGGAGCGGATGCGGGCCTCCAGCCGCGAATCGTCCGCGCGTTCGGTCGCGTGATCGCGATTGAGCTTGGCGAGAATCTCATGAGCGGCTGCTTCGCTTCCCGCGGTGATATAGTCCCCTTTGGCGTGCGGAAAAAGGTCGGCGATCGGCGTCGGCGTGCCGGGATAGATGACCGTGCCGCTGTGCTGGGCCGGCAGGAACGCCGAATCCCAGTTCTTGGTGCCGTTGCTGGCCAGGCCGCGGTGATCGGGCAGAACGACGAACGTCGGCAGGTTGTCGTTCATGCTTCCCAGGCCGTAGCTTACCCACGAGCCCATGCCCGGAAAGCCGGGCAGTTGAAAGCCGGTGGTGTGCAGGAGCGTTGCTTGACTATGGACCCCTGTCTTTCCGACGACGTTGTGAACGAAAGCCAATTCGTCGGCCACTTTGCCCAGCTCAGCTACAGGCTCCCCCAGCAGCTTGCCGCAGTTGCCATACGGCTTGAACTCCCACAGCGGCGCAAGCCACGGTCCCAGGCCGTTCTGAAACGCCTCGACCGGCTCGCCGAAGTCGCTCGGCTGGCCGTGCCGCTTAACGAGTTCCGGCTTGAAATCGAACAGGTCGATGTGACTGGCCGCCCCGGCCATGAAGAGCTGGATGACCCGTTTGCCGCGGGGAGGGTGGTGCAGGGTGGACGCCGGAGGTCGGTGGTCGGAAGTCGGCGCGGCAGCAAGATCGTCGCCCAGCATTGCCGCCAAAGCGAGCGCGCCGAAGCCTTGGCCAATGGAGGCGAGCAGTTCGCGGCGGGAGAGGGACTGAGAAACTGGAATGTTTGGCATGATCGAGTTCCCATCAATCCACAAACGCAAACTCATTCAGATTCAGCACCAGCCGGCAGGCGTTGGGCAGACCGTGCTCGGCAATGTAAGCGTGTAGCGCGGCCTTCTCCTCAGCAGTCGGATCCCGGCCCAACCCCTGGCGGAACAGGAGCGTTACCTGTCGGTCAATGTCCTTGGCTTCAAGCGAAACCCGCTCCGCCCAGTGCTTGCTCATCGTCACCATGAAGCCGTTGTTGAGTGTCGCCAGTGCCTGGAGGGCCGAAAGGGACTCGTTCCGCTTATCGACCCGCTGCGAGGGGTCGGCGCAGTCGAGCGTGGTCATGAACGGCTGCGGCTGCGAGCGGACAATGAACCGATAGATGCTCCGGCGATGCGACCGGGGATCGTCCGGATCGTGCAAGTGATACTCGAAATGTGGCGAGTGTTCGGGATGCTCGATCACAAAGTCCTGAAAGCTTGGGCCGCCCAGTGTCCGATCGAGCTTGCCGGAGACGGCGAGCACCGCATCGCGGAGCGACTCGGCCTCCAAGCGGCGGCGATTGGAACGCCAGAGGTAGCGATTGTCGGCGTCAAGCGATGAGGGGTTCGGGGCACGGGGCTCGGGGCTTTCGAGGATCGTTGAGGACTGGCGGTACGTATGTGACATTACGATCAGCTTGTGCAACTTCTTCAGCGACTGGCCATTGTCGCGCAGCTCCACCGCCAGCCAATCAAGCAGCTCCGGATGCGTCGGTAACGCTCCCATCCTGCCGAAGTCGTTGGGAGTATCGACGATCCCGCGGCCGAAGTGATACTGCCAGACGCGGTTGGCAATACTCCGCCAGGTGAGCGGATTGGCCGGATCGCTGAGCCATTTGGCGAGCGCGGCGCGACGAGCGCCTTCGTTGTCGATGTTCTCAGCCGGGAGCAAACCTGCTCCCGGAGAACCGGGACTTGGTTTGGTTCCGGCTAAAGGCAATGAAACGCACGCCAGCACACCGGGCCCGACCTCCTCGCCCGGCTGCGTGACGTTGCCACGATTCAGCAGGAAGATCAGCCGTGGTTTGCCTCCCGTGCCGACAAAATTCCCCTCGCCGCGGAACGACGTGCCGGCATAGACGAGTTGCTGCGGCGGCAGCGACTTGAAATCCTGCTCCGCCTTGGCGGTCGCTGCCGTCAGTTCATCGAGTTTCTGCTTCGTCGCAGCATCAAGTAGTTTTACAAGCAGTGCTTCTCGCTCGCGACTAAGAGCCACGATCTTCTCGGCCGATCCACTCGCTCTACCGAAATAGTAGCCATCGACCAAGTTCGCGCGCTGCCAGCGGACCGGGGCCTCGATCGAGTCAAGCGAGGACACGGGCTTGCCGGCGGCCAGGTTCCTGCCGCTTGAGTCGAAGGCCGACAATTCACCGAGTGCAAAGATAAAGTCCGTTGGCAAACGGGGCGCGAGCTTCGTCGCCGTCACGCGGACATAGCGGGCAACGACATCCTTCACATCAAGAGTCTGCGAAACGACGCCTGGGTTTGCTACATCAGCGGCAGTCTTGTCCAGGAGCAGCACAACGTTCGTCTTGAACTCTGCGTCGTCGCTGGCTTCGATCTTGTAACGCAGCGGAAAGCCGAATCCCGCTCCGATGCCGCCAAAATCATCGTGGCAGGCGACGTACTCGATCCGCCTAATTGCTTGTGAGCTTTCCAAATCGACTTGCGCCCACTTGATTTCTTCCTGCCGCGATTCAATCTGGCTGTGATAGCCAAATTCCGGCCGCTCTTTGCCGACAGCGGACTTCGCAAGCGAGGCCAGTTGGTCATTGAGTTTGGCCAGCTCCTCTCCGCCACGTTTCGCGACCTCGATGTCGATCAAAGTCCGTTGCTCTGCGAAGCTCGCTAGCGACGCAATGAGTTCCGCTCGCCGCTTTGCTGCCTGCGGATCGCGATCGTACGGCTTGTCATTCCGGTCGAGAGCGGCAAACACCGCCTGCAACTGGTAGTACTCGCGTTGCGTGATCGGATCGAACTTGTGGTTGTGGCACTGGGCACAGCCAACGGTCAGGCTGAGAAACGACCCGGTGACGTTCTGCACCATGTCGTCGCGATCGAGGTGACGGGCGACTTTGCCGTCGATCTTCGTCTCGGGCAGCTCCGCATGGCCGATGAAGTCCCACGGCCCGGCAGCGATGAAGCCGAGGGCCTCGATCCCATCGACCGTGTTCGGATAGAGCACGTCCCCCGCGACTTGTTCCTCGACAAAGCGGCCATAGGGCTTGTCGCTGTTCAACGCCCGAATGACATAGTCGCGATACGGCCAGGCATTGGGCCGCAGCTTGTCTTTGTCGTAGCCGTGCGTCTCCCCGAAATGGACGACGTCGAGCCAATGTCGGGCCCAGCGCTCGCCGTAGTAGGTGGAGGCAAGGAGTTCGTCAACGAGCTTCTCGTAAGCATGCGGCTCGGAGCTATTGACGAAAGCCTCGAGCGCTTCCGGGGTCGGCGGCAGACCGATCAGGTCGAAATAGAGTCGGCGGATCAGCGTACGGCGATCGGCCTCGGGCGATTGAGGCAGACTCTTTTCTTGCAGCTTTTGGGCGATGAATACGTCAATCGGATTGCGGATCGCGAATCGTGGAGCGCGGAGTTCCGGCACCTCGGGGCGGACGAGCGGTTTTAGCGACCACCAGTTCGTGTCGGCAAGGCTTCGATCTTGCAGCACTAAGTCAGCCGGCCACTTCGCGCCGGTGGAGATCCAGCCACGAATCGCTACAACTTCATCTGCCGATAGCGGCGGGCCACTCTTGGGCATTTCGGGTTTGTCGCCCGTGATGTAATCAAGCAGCAAGCTTTCCGCGGGCTTGCCTGACGCAACAACCTCGCCGCTATCGCCGCCTGCCTGCAAGTCCTTTAGTGTTGAGAGTGAAAGACCACCCTTCTTCTCGCTCGCGCTATGGCAACTGACGCAGCGACGCTCGAAGATCGCAATGACTTTCGCGTCGTCGTCGGCATTTGCTGGCTTGAAACAGCAAACGATCAGCGTTAGCAGTGCCGCAGTGACTCGCATTCGCATTCCCTTACGATGCCACGCCGGGGCACGCGCCGCAAGCGACGCGGCGAAATAGGAAGGTAATCAGGCCGCTCCCCATCGCTCGTGCGCCGGCCCCTCAATTCGCTCGAACCAGAGGTGCTTGTTCCATCGCGTGTCGTCGAGCGAGGGGAAATCGGTTCGCAGGTGGACGCCGCGCGACTCTTCGCGAACGAGGGCCGCCTGGATCATCACACGGGCCAGCGTCAGCATGTTTTGGAGTTCCCAGCCTTTGATGTCATCGAACTGCCGCAAGAGAACGTAACGTCGCCACTGATCGACCGATTCGAGCGCCTCGGCCAACGCTTCGCCGCTGCGGCGTACACCGCAGGCCCGCCACATCACGCTTTTGAGCGAGTTGCGAATGTCGGCCAGGTCGAGCGGCTCGGCCGGCAAGGCGACGACTGGATTTTCCAGAGGATAGACGCGGAAATCGCCAGCGACCGCCAATGCCGCCTGGGAGGCCGCGATTCCGGCGTGGGCGCCATAGACCAACCCCTCCAGCAAACTGTTGCTCGCCAGCCGATTGGCGCCGTGCAGTCCACTAGAACTTACCTCGCCGGCGGCCCAGAGGCCGTCGATCGTCGTGCGACCGGTCTGATCGACCGTGACGCCGCCGATCATGTAATGCGCTCCCGGCCGGACGGGAATCTTGTCGCGGGTAATGTCGATGCCGAACTGCCGGCAGGCGGCGGCGATGCCCGGGAATCGCTTGAGGACAAAGGCCGCGTCGAGGTGCGTCACGTCGAGATAGACGCACGAGTGTCGGGTCTTCTCCATTTGGCTGACGATCGCTTGCGAGACGATGTCGCGCGGGGCAAGTTCCGCACGTACGTCGTACTTGGGCATGAACCGTTCGCCATCCTTATCGACGAGCCAGCCTCCTTCGCCGCGCACCGCCTCGGTGATAAGGCTGCGGCTGCCGCCCGCGATATAGAGGACGGTCGGGTGGAACTGTACGAACTCCATGTCGCGAAGCTGCGCCCCGGCGCGATAGGCCATCGCGTGCCCGTCCCCCGTCGCCACCAGCGGGTTGGTCGATTCGCGATAAATCTGCCCGCAGCCGCCGGTCGCCAAGATCGTCTGCCGTGCCCAGACGAGCATCTTCTCGCCGTGAGCGGTCGCGACAATCGCCCCGCGACAGATCCCTTCGTGTGTGAGCAAATCAAGCGTGAACGTGTTTTCCCAGATACGCACATTCGGCAGCCGCTGCGTGTGCTCGATGACCGCGCGCATTACTTCCTTGCCGGTCATGTCGCCCAGGGCATGCACGATGCGGCTTTTGCTGTGCCCCCCTTCGCGGCCGAGCGTGATGCGGCCGGCGTGTTCGTCGAAATGCGTCCCCCAGTCGATCAGTTCCTGAATTCGCCGCGGGGCTTCGCGAATGACCATATCGACGACCGACTCGTCGCACAGCGTGCCGCCGGCCACGAGCGTGTCGTTGACGTGCTCCTCGAACCGATCATCGGGATCGAGCACGCCTGCAATGCCCCCTTGCGCGTAGCTGCTGTTCGACTGCTGGATCGCGTCCTTGGTGACGACGAGCACCCGCAGCGACGGATCAATCGCGTTCGCCGCCCGCAAACCCGCCAGACCGCCACCGATCACCAGCACATCGGCGAAATAGTGCGGCAGCTCGCGTGGGCTGAACGGTACGAGGTAGCGGGGCGTGAGGAGGGACATCGTCGGTAGCAGCGTGCGGAAGTCGGAACGCGGAGCAATACGCTGCCACTATAACATTAGGGCGACCGGGCCGCCCCTTTGCGGAAGGCATCGAACAGGTCGCGATACTTCGGCGGCGGCGAGCTGCGGCTGCCGCTATCCAAGAGGTCGCGCTGGTTGTCGCTCGTCGCGCCGCCGGCACGCTTGCGGCTGGCCGGATCGCGGAGACCGAGGCTGCGAAGCGCCTCGTCGAGTTCGCGCTTGCCGTCGGGATTTTGCTTTGCTGCTTTCTGCAAGGCTTCCCAGCGATTAAGGAATTCAGCGAGGTCCTCCTTCGTCCAGCCGAGCTTGTCGAGCAACTCCGGATCGGGATCGTGCTCCTGATCCTTTAGCTTTTGAAGCGCCAGCTCCGTCGCCTTGCGGGCGTATTCGAGGTTGGCAGCGTCACCAGCGGCTGCTTCGGGATTGGGACCGTAGTCGATTTCCGGTCGATCGCCAGTGCCGCCGCCGCGAACGACCTTGCCGCCTGGTCGCTCACCGGGCTGGTCCGAGGGATCGCCTTCTTGTTTTTCATCCCCCATCGGCTTCATCGGAGGCAGATCGCCCATCGGCTCGCCAGGTTCGGACTTGCCCGTTTGCTCGCCGGTTTTGCTCCCCTCGCCAGCCTTGCTGCCGCTTTGGCCCGTTTTGCCGGCGGCTTCTTGCTGTGTACCGGACTTGTCGCCGGTTTCGCCCATGCCGCGCTCGCTCGCTTTGCCGGCACCTTGATCGGCCTCACTGTGGCTGCCGGCACTGTCGTTCCCTTCCTGACCGCCCGACTGGCCGCCACCCTTCTTGCCACCGCCGCTCCTGTCCCCCTCGGAACCTCCCTTGGAATTCGACTGCTTCTTGCTGGTGCTCGGGCTCGACGGATTGCTTTCGGACGCTTTGCCGCCCCCGGAGTCCTGCTCCTTCGGGCGATCGCGATTCTGCTCCTGCGGCGCGCCCGAGCCGGTCTTGTCCTGGCTCTTGGTTCCCGCACCCGCATCGCCGTTGGTCCCTTCGCCCGGCTTCTTCTCCTGGCCTTCGCCAGTCTTCGACATCTCGCCCATGTCGGTCTTGTTCGGACCCATCGGCTGTCCGCCTGCATTGCCGCCGCTCTTCTGCTGCGTCGGATTCTCGCCCTGCTTGTCGCCGGGGAGGCGGTTCATGGGGTCCGGTGGATCGCCCTCGCCAGCGTTCTCACCCGGATTCTGCTGCTCACCTGGCATGGGGGACTGGCCCGTTCCCATCGGCTGCTCACCTTGCATCGGCATAGGACGGCCAGCCCCGGACGTGCCTTGCATGGGGTTTGCGCCAGGCTGTCCCGTTTGCTGATCGTTCTGGGCCTGATTCTCGCCCGGCTGTGGATTCTGCTCTCCTGTTCCTTGTTGTCCCTCAGGAGTCGCGCCCTCTTGAGGCTTGCCCCCCTGCGATGCGTTCGGTTCCTTCCCTTCCTGCCGCAAGCGATTGACGATCTCTTCGATCGCCTCCCCTTCATGCGCCTTGCCCTGGCGAGGCTCGTTTCCGGATTGCTGGCCCGAAGCACCACCCATAGGATCGCCACCTGTGCCGTCGCTTGGCTGACCACCCTGCATCGGCTGGCCACCCTGCATCGGCTGGCCACCCTGCATCG
>CAYLLN010000012.1:0-94263 GCA_964384375.1 uncultured Pirellulaceae bacterium | reverse complement strand
CCACCCTGCATCGGCTGGCCACCCTGCATCGGCTGGCCACCCTGCATCGGCTGGCCGCCCTGCATCGGCTCGCCACCTTCCATTGGCTTCTCGCCGGAGCCCTGCATAGGTTTTTCGACTTGCATGGGGTTCTCACCGGGCATCGGCTTCTCCCCCTGCATCGGCTTTTCACCCTGCATCGGCTTTTCACCCTGCATGGGCGGCGGGTTCCCTTCACCCGCCATCGGGTTCTGGTTCACCTGCCCCTCGCCCCCTTCGTTCGGCTTTTGAGGCGCGACCACAACTAGTGTGTACTCGCTCGTCCGCGTGACGTTCGGCTCTGGCTGGCCGGTCAGCGGCGCGGTGCGATTATCCTCGGCCACGGCGGCGAATTGCAGTTCGTCACCAGCCTTCAACTTGTGCTCGCGCGGGCGAAAGACATGCGGCACCGTCGCTTGCGGCGGTTGCTCTGTCCCTGGCGGCAACAAGTCGATCGCCACGCGCCGGCCATCGGCCGTGCCCCCGTCGATCCACAGCCGCGACAGACCAAAATCGGGATCGACGCCGCGGACTTCGAGCTTCGCCTCGCCGTCCTCGGGCACTTCGATCCGCGGTTGCTTCGGCTGCAGAAGCTGCACCTCGGGCGCAAGGTCGCGGATCACTTCGATCTTGTGCAGGATCGGTTCGCGATTCTCCTGCCCGCGCTCGTTATAGAACCGGACCTGATAGCTCGTGTGCCACGGCGTTTGCCGATCGGATTTGAGTTGCAGCACGACCGAGCCCCAGGCCCTTGTGCCCTCTACGGCAAGTTGCACCATCTCCGGCGGCCGATCCTTCAGGCCCGGATCGAGTTCGAGCCACGCCGACTTGATTGGCTGATTGGCCGCCGCGTGAATCGTGACCTTCGTCCCTTCCAGCCCTAGCAAGTCTCCCTGCTGCGGCACGGACTGCGGCGGCTTCTTCGTATAGGCTGGATACTGATACTCCAGCCGCTCGACGATGATCGTCGGGGCGGCAACGACCTTGAGCTGGTACAGGACCGTTTCGGCGTCGCCGGCGAAAATGCGGTAGGTGAGGTCTTGTTGCATGCCATCTGGCGAGCGGGGGGCGTGAGCCCCCTGAGAATCAGGAAGCACGCACTCGAACTTCAGCCCGCCTGCCGACGCTGCCATCGGAACTTCACGGCCCACCGTCTGTCCGTCGGCCGAGTCATAGACGAGCGTCACGCTTTCGCCACTGCGCACACCGTGAACCTGAGCGGTCACCGTGACGATCTGCCCGTGATAGACCTCGGCATTGCCGGGCGTCACTTCGCTGATTTCGACGCGCGAGGGCCGCGTGATCTGTGCCCACGGCAGTGCGACGCGGGCAATCGTGCGGAAAGGGTCCTTGGGCGAGAGAATTTTGTACGCGGCAAATACGGCCATCACGCCACACAGCACGTATCCCGCGCGAATGAGCCGACTCCGATCGACCGTCGCTTCGACCGGAACGCTGCTGATGTCGGAGGCCGCCTTCGCCTCGACCGCTTCGAAGATCACTTCGCGGACGCCGCTCCGCTGATCGCGCAGGAGCAGGAAGTTGATCAGACTGTTTTTCAGCGAGGGCGTCGCCTCTTCGATGGTCCGTGCGGCATAGGCCGGGTTGATCGACTTGATGAGCAGCGGACCGATTCGGGCGACTAGATACCAGCCGACGCCGCCGACGAGTGTGAGCAGAAGAAGCATGCGGCCGACCACGCCCAACCCAACCACCCAGTGATCGACAAATGCTGCCAGCAGGAAAAAGCCGAGCACTCCGACGACGAGCAAGGCGAGACTGCTGGCCAGATCGACGAGCCGCACATGAAAGCTCGTGCGGCCCAGCTGCCGGTGAATGATCCGCTCATGCTCGCGGGCCAAGTCACTGGTGGGCGCCGGCGGCGGGACGACGGAGGTTGGTACGGTTCCGGTGGCCATGATTCGATGATCTGTGCGGTGAATGGCCCAGGAGTGAAGTGGTCGTAAATGTCGTTAGGACGACTCAATCTCGTGCAGCGCGACCTCCAACGGAATTGGGGTCTCTCCGGACTTCTTGGCGGCGTTGAACTCGCGAAGGCACTCCAATTCTTCGCAGGCCTCCAGAAGTTGTTCGTAGTGCTGCAGGTCGAGCAACACCGACGTGCGGTTCCCTTGGCTGTCCACGACAAACTGCACGCCGTTGGATTCCATTGCAGTTCCCCGAATCCCGAGTCCCGAACCCCGCCGCCCGTTCCCTAAGTATAGACGACTGACCGGCTTAAATCGCCTTCGTAAACCACTGGGGGGCCGCAAACCAGATCGCCCACAACACCCCGGCCGCATAGACCGAACCGAGCAAATCGTCGGCCAGCACGCCCCACCCCGCCGGCAATCGCTCTAACCTCTTGGCAGGCGGCACTTTAAGGATGTCGATCACCCGCGTTACCGGAAACGCCCAGAGCGTGGTCAGCACCGGCTGGTCCGGCAAATGAAACAGGAGCACCGTCATCAGGAAGCCGGCCACTTCGTCGGTCACGAAGATCTGGCTGTCCTTGGTCAGGTAGTACTTCTCGGCCCAGACTCCCAGGGCGACCGTCAGCCAGCACCAGAAGAGCAGGCTCGCCGCAATGAGGATTGTCTGCCACGGCATTGGCCACTGGTCACTCGGAACGGCCAGCGCCAGCGGGATATAAATCAGAGGACCGAGCAGCGCCCCGCACGTGCCGGGCATGATCGGCGAGTAGCCGAGGCCAAAGCAGCTGGCGACCACGACGAGCAATCGCCGGCGAATGGAGCGGTGTTCAGCTTCCGGCTGCGGAGTTTCCATGCAGGCAGCCTAGCAATCCACCACACGACTCACCACTCCTACCCAAAACACTCCTCCACCACCGTGCCCCCATCCACAATCCGAATCGGCCGACCGATACTGCTCATGTTTTCTTTGTTCGCGTCGATTGCCAGGCCATGGCAGATCGTGCGGAAGAGATCGGCCACACCCACGGGCCGGTCTTTCACCGATTCGCCGCCGCCGTCGAGCTTGCCGATGATCTGGCCACCTTTCACGCCGTCGCCAGCCAAGGTCGCGCTGAACGCCCGCGGATAATGGTCGCGACCGCCGCGCGGATTGATCCGCGGAGTCCGTCCGAACTCTCCCGTCCAAACAACGAGCGTGCTATCGAGGAGGCCGCGGTCTTTCAGATCCGACAGCAACGCCGCATACGGCTGATCGAGTTGGCCGCAGAGCGTCTTCGATCGCTCGAAGTTGTTGTCGTGCGTGTCCCAGTTGCCGAGGTTGACTTCGACGAACGTCACGCCCGCTTCGACGAGTCGCCGAGCGAGCAAGCAGCCTTGGCCGAACGGACTGCTGCCGTAGGCGTCGCGAGCTTTCTGCGACTCCTTGGACAGATCGAACGTGGCCATCTTGGGGCTGGTGATCATCTTGGCCGCTTGGGCATACACGTTCTGATGATCGGGGACTTCCTGCTTGCCGCCAGCCGCGGCAAAGTCGGCCTCCAGCTTCGACAGCAGATTCAGCCGGCGGGCATAGCGAACGGTGCTTGTGGGAAGCGTCGTGTTCTCGGGCGGGCGACCGGCCGCCTGCATGACAAACGGATCGTACGCCACGCCGAGCAGTCCGCCACCGTCGCCAAACCGGGCGTTTCCGATCCGCACGAAGCTCGGCAGCTCGCTGGTGTGATCGCCGATCTCGTGCGACACGATCGAGCCAAGCGTCGGATACTTCACACTTGCCGTTGGGAGATAGCCGGTGTGCATCAGGTACGAGGCCCGAGGGTGGCTTCCTTCCTTACTCGTCATTGAGCGGATGAGGCAGATGTCGTTCATCGCCTTCGCCGTTTCAGGCAAGTTCTCGGAAATCTCGATGCCGCTCGTTGCCGTCGCAATCGCCTTGGTCTCGCCCCCGTTGGCATGTCCCGGCAGCGGCGAAAAGGTCTCAAACTGGCTCGGGCCACCTTGCATCCAAAGCAAGATGCACGCTTTGCCCGACCGCCGCAAATCGTCCGCACTGGCGATCATCGCGTCCTGCCAGCTCACCGCCCCAGCCGCGAGAGCCGCTGCCGGAATGACCTTCAGAAAATCACGCCGGCGAACGATGCCGCGGCGAATAGAGACGTTCGATTGCAAGTGAAGTGTGTGCGACATCGTAATTCTCCGCGATGACGAGATCGAATGTCGGAAATCGGAGGTCGGCGTTCGACGAACCCCTGACTTCCGACCTCTGACCCCCGACTTCCCTAGCCACCAGCCCCTAACCCCTATGCAGAAACTCCGTCGAATTCACCAAACTCCACAGCACGTCCTCGAACGCTTCCGTCCGGTTGCCAACTTCCTTGATGAATAACAAACAGGTGGTCAGCTCGCTCTGGCTCGGTTCGCGGGCCAGCGTCTTGAGATACAGCTCTTGGACAAGGGCCGAGTCGTCCTTGATCTCGCCGAGCAATCGGGCCAGCATTGTCCGGCCGTTGCCGCGCAAGGCTGCGTTCACGATGGGAGCGTTCATCATCACGAGGGCCTGTGGAATGCTCCCGGCAATTTCATCGCGCCGCTGACTGGGGTCGTAGCCGAAGGCGGTCGTGAACGTGGTCCGCGGTCCGCCGAACCCGCGATAGAGCCCCGCTCCCGGTCGGTTCCCCATCGCCGGCCCGGTTGGCTCGCTCGCCTCCAGCACGTGCAGCAAGTTGTCGAACAATTGATCTGCCCGCAGCCGCTGGGCGACGTTGGTCTGAAAGGCTGGCTCCTCGGGGCCGCGGCGCGGGGCTGAAGGAAGCTGGTACATTTCGGTCGCCATGATCGTGCGGAAGAGCCACTGCACGTCGTAGCCTGTCGTGGCGAACTCCTTGGCGAGCAATTCCAGCGTCTGCGGCGCGGTGGCCACACGGTCGGGACCCATGTCATCGACCGGCTCATAAAAGCCTTCGCCGCACAGTTCTGACCACATGCGATTGACAAAGGCCTGGGCGAAGTACGGATTGGCCGGGTCGGTCATCCACTTGGCGAGCATCCCGCGGCGGTCGGCGTCTTTCGTCCCGAGCGGCAGCTTCTCGCCGGTCGCGAAGAACACTGGCGTCATCAGCGTCCCGCGAGCCTGCGGATCGTCGAGGTCGCTCATGTAATGCTCGGGCGTGCCGCGAAAACGGATCATCATCGGCGTTCGGGGACGGCCCATCAGCGCCATGTCTGTCGCCGTGACCGATACCTGCGGCCCCGTTTCCTGATTGAATCGGATGAAGCTCGACACGCGCGGGAAGAACGCCGTCAACTCGTGGAACTGCTCGCGCTTCCAGCGGTCGGTCGGATGGTCGTGGCACTGGGCACACTGAATCTGCACGCCGAGAAAAATGCGGCTCACCTCGGCGGTCACTTCCTCAGGTTGCCCCTGCTGGGCGATGATCAGGCCGCACGCGCCATTTTCGAGGCCATCGCCGACGGCGGTCATCATCTCCGTCGCGATCTGACTCCACGGCTTGTTCTCGTTGAAACTCGTATTCAGGTACTCTTCGAGCGGCCGCGTGATGATCCCCGCCCGGTCCTCGGTCTTGCGGTACAGGATCACGTCCCGCCAGTACCGGCCCCAGTTCTCCCCATAGCGGCTGTCAGCGAGCAGCTTCTGCACGATCCGCTCGCGTTTGTCGTCTGCCGGGTCGAGCACAAACGCGGTGATCTCTTGCGGCGTCGGAATTCTGCCGACGAGATCAAGGCTCACGCGGCGGAGGAACACCTCATCGCCGACCTTGCCAGGCGAGGCCTTCGCCGCATTGGCAAACGGCACTTCGGCCCGCAGCGACGCATCGACACGGGCCGCCACCTCCGCCGGCTCAGCAGCTGCTACAGCTGATACTGACCAAACGGCCGCGAATCCCCATGTCAGAGCGATGATTTTCCAGCGTCTTCCCATCGCCGCACCTCATATGCACGCAAGTCCAAACAAAAGCCCGCAGCACAACATGTGACGCAAGCCATTCAACCACAGCCACTTACGACAAACCGCAGTTTATGCACGTATGCAAGATATGCAACTTAAGCGTTACCGATGGCGTCCCAAGCCCTGCGGCTTCCCGCGTCGCCACTCCATAAACCCCGGTGCATCGCTATGTGTTTCGCTGCCGAAGCCTGGCGTCACTCCTCGAATGGCACCACATCGACTGCCACTCGCATCCGGTGCTGGCCCCCACCGACTAGGACACCCTTGATCGGGCAAACATCGCTGTAGTCGCGCCCCCAGGCGAGCGTGATGTGCTTCGTCGTTGGAATCTGGTTGTTCGTCGGGTCAAAGTCAATCCAGCCGACCTCCGGGCAGAATGCTGAAACCCAGGCGTGCGAGGCGTCGGCCCCAACCAGCCGCTGATGGCCCGCAGGGGGCGTCGTGAGCAAGTAGCCGCTGACGTATCGGGCAGGAAGGCCGAGCGAGCGTAGACAAGCAATTTGGAGGTGGGCGAAATCCTGGCAGACGCCGCGCCGCTGCCGAAGCACTTGCGCGACCGGCGTGTTCACCGTCGTCGCAGCGGGGTCGTATTTGAACTCGGCAAAGATCCGTTTCGTCAGGTCCTGCACCGCGACCAACCACGGGCGGGCGGGTGAAAACGACGGCTGAGCATAAGTCCGCAGTTCGTTGAGGATTGGCACGTGCGGAGACGCATAGACGAACTGCCTTGCTTCAAGCCACCACGGCGGCTGACCGAGATCGAAGCGGTCGCGGACTTCTTCCCAGGCGGGTGTCGCCGCCGGATCGGGAATGTCGGGCGCGGCCACTTCGACGTGGCTATGCGCCGTCACCGACAGCCGTCCGTGCTCCTCTTGAATTGAAAAAGCTCCGGCGTAGTTGCCGAAGTAATCGACCCGCGTGTCGATGCGGGCGGGCTCCGGCCGAATCCGGAGCCGGTGCGATAGGCACGTCTGTCTGCGATGATCCCGCGGCGTCAGATGCACCTCGTTGTGACAGATGGGCACCTGTTCGCTGTAATTGTAGATCGTGGTGTGAGTGACCTGTATTTCATGGCAAGCAAGGGTTTCATGTTCCAGGTTTCAAGTTGGCCGACCTGAAACTTGGAACCTGAAACTGACTTTGTCATCCTGGTCGAATCTCGCCGATCTGCCGCGACGGGCCGGCGTGAATCAGGTAGTGCTTGGTTACATCGTCCGATAGGGCTCGCAACTGATCGCTCACGCGGCCGAGGAACTGATCGAGCTTCTCGCGTTCGCCGGTGCTATCCACCTGCGACAGGGCGTACACGTCGGCCAGCCGCAGGTCGGTCAGGCAGGCGAGTGCGATTCGCTGCTCGCTGGCCAGGAGCAATTGCGACGCACCACGCGGCAGCGCTTCGACGTGGTCGTTCAGTGCTGCCACCTGATAAGCCGCTGACCGCGGATTCGTCTCGTCGGTCATTAGCAGATCGAGCAGCGGCGGTAGCTGCAGGTTCGTCAGGTAGCGATTGCGGTAGGTCATCGAGCTGTCGAACACTTCGAGCAGGGCCTCAAAGACCGGGTCTTCGTCGGCGGCTGGCGTGACGAGCGTGGCGCGCAAGAGGGCGAACGCGTGAACGGCTCGCTCCAGACGCCGCCCCATGTCGAGGAATCGCCAGCCGGGACCGCGGGTCATACTCTCCGTTCCCATACCGGCAAAGGCGGACAGGTCAAGCACGAGGCGGTTGAGCGCCCACAGCACTTCGGACAGCGGCACTTCGGCTTCAGGCGCGGCCGGAGGAGCGAGCTCCAGCCGCAGGTTGTGCAGAATCCGCCAGCTGTCGATCGAAATGCGATCGCGTACGACGGCCGCAGCGCCGTGCAGCGACTGCAGCATCATCGCGAGGCTGCCGGCGCGGGTCCGATCGAAGACGAACGCGAGAAGTTCGCTTTCGAGTTGGGCGATCTGCTCGCCGGCAAAGTGAACGACGAATTCGGGCCGAACCTGGCCAATGGTTGCTAAGGCGGCGAGCAGAGCTTTCAGGCTCTGCGGACTGCTGAAGCTGGTTTCGCTCGTCAGTCGCGAGACGATGCTCCGCACCAGGCGGGCGGCCCCTTCCGTCCGCTCGGCGTGCCGGCCCAGCCAATACAGATGGTCCGCCACGCGGCTGGGAAGGTCGGTCGTGCTCCGCTGCAGGCCGACGGGCGTTCCCGGCGGGTGCAGGAGCGTGACCGACGACACGGGCGAATCCGAAAGCACCCAGGCGTCTTTGCTGCCGTTACCGCCCAGGGCCGACTCCCCGAGCGAATCGGCTGTGGCCGAAACGCGGGCAAGGCCGCCGGGCATTACCGTGTAATCATCGCCCGCTGCAAAGGCGAACGTGCGGAGCGCGACGTGGCTGGGCCGCAGTTCCCCGCCGTACCACGCCGGCGCGGTCGAGCCGGAGACGAGTTCCTGCGCGACGTAATTCTGCGGTGCCGCCAGAATCCGCTGTCGGCACGCCTCGCGTTCTTGTGTCGAAAGCCGGGCACCGTACACGGGATTCTGTCCCGGCTGCGGAAACGCCGGCTTGATGACGAGGCGGGCGAGATTGTCGAGCACATGCCCGCGGGCCTCGTCGTCGCCGCACCACCACGTCGGCACCGACGGCAGGATGAGGTCTTCGCGGAGGAAGTAGCGGACAAGCGTCGGCAGGAACGGAATGAGGGCGTGCGATTCGAGGAGGCTGCAGCCGAGGGCGTTCACCAGGACGACGTTGCCGCTGCGGGCCGCATGCGTGAGGCCGGGCACTCCTTGGGGCGAATCGCCACGCAGTTCGAGCGAGTCGCAATCCTCGTCGCGCAGACGCCGCAGGATCACATCGACCCGTAACAGACCGCCAAGCGTTTTTAGGAAGACCTGATTGTCGCGGACGGTCAGGTCGCCACCTTCGACGAGCGAAAAGCCGAGATAGCGAGCGAGGTACGCGTCCTCGAAGTACGTCGGACTCGTCGGGCCAGGACTGAGCAGCACGATCCGCGGCATGCCGCGAGTGGTCGCCAGTTCGTGCAGCGAGTCGCGAACCGTCAGGAAGAACTGCGCGAGCCGCTGTACCTGGCAATCACGGAACACATCGGGGAGCATCCTCGAGACAACGATCCGGTTCTCGATCGCATATCCCGCACCGGATGGGCCGCGCGTCTTGTCCGCGACCACGAGCCAGTTGCCGCCGGTATCGCGGGCCAAGTGGCCGGCATAGAGGTACAGGTATCGCCCCCGCGGCACCGAAAGGCCGTGGCAGGGCCGCAAAAAGCCCGGATTCAAAAAGACCAGCTCCGGCGGCAAAAGCCCTTCGGCCAAGAGCCGCTGCGGACCGTACAGATCGGCGAGGATCAGGTTTAGCAGCGTCGCCCGCTGGGCCAAGCCTGCCGAGAGGCGTGTCCACTCGGCTGCCGAAATGAGCATCGGCAGCGGGTCGAGTTCCCAGGGCCGCGACATGCCGGCCGGGTCGCCGTGAACGTTGTAGGTGACGCCATTTTCACGAATGACTCGCCGAGCCTGCTCCCAACGGGCCGAGAGGGCCGGCCGGTCGATGTCGCTGAGCGATTCGACGAGCGTTCGCCATGCTGGCCGGATTCCCCCCGAACGGTCGAGCATCTCGTCGTAGCCCCCTGCCGGCGGCTGATAATCCGCCAGCAGGTGGCTCGAGTGCGTCGGCGTTTCGGCAGCAGAGAGAGCCAGACTCATAGGTGGGAGGGGCGGGCCGAAGGGAAACCGAGAGCGGCCGTGCCGTCTTCAAGCATACCCGCTAGCGAAGTAGGGTGCATGGCAATGCACCTGTCCGCAGACCGCGATCCCGTGCATTTCGTTGCACTCATGCACCCTACGGGCAGCGCAGGTGGGTTATGCCGAAGTTTGCGATTGGGTCATCAGGGCAGGACCGAGCGACTGCGGAGCAAAAAACGACTCGTGCATCGCCTCGCCCACCTCGTTCAGCCGGATCTGATACTGATCGATAAACTCGTGCAGGCCTTGATGCATGATCTCATCGATGCGGGAATAGTTGAGTTCCGAACGCAGCCGGCCGAGTTTCTGCTCCGCCGTGGTATAAATCCGCCCGCCCCGATTGCCGGTGATCGCCGACAGCGATTCCTCCGCCTCGATCAGGCAGAAGTGCATCGCCCGGGGAAACTCGCGGTCGAGAATCAAAAAGTCCGCCACGTCCGATGGCGTGATCCGCCCGAACCGCTTGCGATACATTTCGAGGGCGCTGGCCGATTCGAGCAGGGCGGACCACTGGATCGTATCGACAGCCGTTCCCACATCGGCGACGCTCGGCAGAAGCAGGAAGTATTTAACGTCGAGGATGCGCGACGTCTTGTCGGCCCGTTCGAGCAAGCGGCCCACTTGGGCGAAGTGCCACGCCTCGTTGTGCGACATCGTCGCGCTCGTAATGCCGTCCATCAGGTGGCTGTTCAGAATCACCTGGTGGAAGAAATCGAACGGATTGTCGAGCACATGCCGATTGTTCGCTGCCGAACGGACGTTTAGAAAGAACTTGTTGAGCTCTTCCCACATCTGGGTCGAGATCATCTCGCGCACCGTGCGGGCGTTTTCGCGAGCACCCCGGAGGCACGAGAGGATCGAGTTCGGGTTTTCACCGTCGAACGCGAGGAAGTCGATGACCGACCGCTGGTCCGGTTCGCCGTGCCGCTCCTTGAAGTTGTCCTGGTCGCCGGTCGTATAGACCAGTGGCGCCCACTGGCCGCCGGTTCCAGGTCCCAGATCGATCGACAGTTTTAAGTTGACGTGAATGAATCGCGCGACGTTCTCCGCCCGCTCGATATAGCGGCTCATCCAGAAGATCGAATCGGCAACGCGGCTCAGCATTTCAAGTCAACTTCGTCGTGAAGATCCGCCTGCGACCTAGAATCATACCGCTTGCCGTTGGTGATGTCCGTTTTGCCGATGGTTGGCGCGAAGGACCCATGTGTCCTTGCTGCCGCCCCCCTGCGAGGAGTTCACGACGAGCGAACCCTTCCGCAGCGCGACGCGTGTCAGTCCGCCCGGCAGCACGTAGATCTCTTTGCCGTACAGAATGTACGGCCGCAGATCGACATGCCGCCCCTCAAAATGGTCCTCGACGATCGTCGGCACGCGCGACAGGGCGAGCATCGGCTGGGCGATGTAGTTCCGCGGGTTGGCCCGGATCAGTTCTTTGTATCGCTCGCGCTCGGCATGAGACGCCTTCGGCCCGAGCAGAATTCCGTAGCCGCCCGATTCGTTCGCCGGCTTGATCACCAGCTTTTCCATGTTGGCCAGCACGTGATCGCACTGGGTTTCGTCGCCGCAGACATACGACGGCACGTTCGGCAGGATGATCTCCTCGCCGAGATAATACTTAATGATCTGCGGTACGAAGGCATAGACCGCCTTGTCGTCGGCCACGCCGGTTCCAGGTGCATTGGCCAGCGCGACTCGGCCGGCTCGATATACGTCCATCAGCCCCTTCACGCCGAGCGACGAATCCTCGCGGAATGTCGCCGGGTCGAGGAAGTCGTCGTCGATCCGGCGATAGATCACATCGACCCGTTCGAGCCCCTTCGTTGTCCGCATCCAGAGGTAGCCGCCATCGACGACAAGGTCGGAGCCTTGCACCAGTTCGACGCCCATCCGCTGGGCCAGGAAGCAGTGTTCGAAATAGGCCGAGTTATAGATGCCCGGCGTGAGCACGACAACATTTGGATCTTTCACCCCCTCGGGCGCGATGTGCATCAGCATTTCCAAGAGCTTCTCGGGATAGTCCTCGACCGGCAGGATCGAGAAGCCGTCGAAGCTTTGCGGAAACGTCCGCTTCATGATCTCGCGATTTTCCAGAACATACGAGACGCCGCTCGGGCAGCGGAGATTGTCTTCGAGGACGTAAATCTGCCCGTCGCCGTCACGCACGAGATCGGTGCCGGTAATGTGGCACCAAGTGCCGCGGGTTGGATTCATCCCCTGGCACTGCTTCAGATAGTTTTTGGCCGAAGCGATCAGCCACTCCGGAACGCCGCCGTCGCGAACGATCTTCCGATCGTGATAGAGGTCGTCGATGAACAGGTTCAGCGCGTGAATCCGCTGCTTGAGGCCCCGTTCGATGTGGTCCCATTCCTGCCCGTCGATGATTCGCGGCACGATGTCGAAGGGCCAGATTTTTTCCGTTCCCGCCTCGTGCCCATACACTGCGAACGTGATCCCCATGTTGAGGAGGGCCAGCTCGGCAGCTTTCTGCCTACGCTGCAATTCATCGACCGGCAGCGACTGTAAGCGACGGACGAGGGGTTCGCCGCGGGGACGGGGGCTGCCGTCCGGGGCAAACAATTCGTCGTAAAACCCGTCCGTTTGATAGGCTTGTAAATCCATGGTCCACCCTGCCAGAGCGAGCCGATGCCCAACATTTAAGCATCGGCGGGCGGATGCCAGGCAACCACACACCGTCCGCCGCAGTGTATAGCGACTTTCCGAGGGTGAGGCAACTTGTATGCCGGACTTGCCGGTCGTAGCGTAGGTCCTGCCCGCCGGGCGGGACTCGGCGTGCGTCAGTCCCGCCGAGCCGACGGGACGTACTCGCGGTGATCCGCAGTCTGGCGACTTCGATAGTGCGCGGCAAGTCCGTATGATGGAGTTGTCGCTTTCACGTCGTTGTCCCTCTACGTCCCAGCCCCAGTTGCATCTGAGTTCATGGTCGCCGTCGATCCGCTGCACATCACGATTGCCCTCTTTCCGCTGGCGATGTACCTGCTGGCCTTGGGGGCGATCAACCTCTCGTCTCGGCCGGTCCTGACCACGGGCGTCCGCGACACGCTCGCGCTGGGGATCGCCATCAGCGGCTGCGTGATTGTCGGGCCGATGGAGCTGTTTCTCCCCGAATCGGCTGCGACGCTCTACGGCGGCTGGGTCTGGGCCATGATGCTCAGTTGCTATGCTCTGTTCGTGCTGTTTGTCGCGCTCATGCTCCGGCCGCGGCTCGTGATCTACAACATCACGGCCGAACAACTGCTGCCGGTGCTTGAGGAAACGATCGCTCGGCTCGACAAGCAGGTCCGCACGACCGGCAACACGATGGTCTCGCAGGAACTCGGCGTGCAGTTCAGCGTTGAATCGCAGGCAATGGTCAAAAACGTGCAACTCGTCGCTGCCGGGCCGATGCAAAGCCTCGCCGGCTGGCGAAAGCTGGAGTTGGAACTTGCTCAGTCGCTGAAGAGCGTTCGCAGCGTACCCAGCCCATTCGCCGCGATCTTGCCGATGCTCGGGCTGCTCATGGCGATCCTGATCACGCTTCTCCTCTCCCAAAACCCCAGCGGCGTGCAGCAATCGCTCGCCGACATGCTGCGGCAGTAACCGAGTTTCAGGTTCCAGGTTTCAAGTTTCAGGTTGGTCGCATCAACTTGAAACCCGCCCGCTGGCCCACACCTGCACCAGTTCCACCAGCACCTCCGTCGCCATCACCATCTCCTCCAGGCAAGTCCACTCCAGCGGTGAATGCGGATTGTGCTCGCCAGTCGAGAGGTTCGGCGTCGGCAGCCCTTTCTCGGTGAGCTGCGAGCCGTCGGTGCCACCGCGAATGATCGTCAGCTTCGCTTCGCGGCCCAGGCGGCGATGAGCTTCCTGGGCATAAGCCACCGCTCGCGGCTCGCGGGCCAGTCCATCGCCCAAGTTGCGATACTGCTTGATCACGACCACATCGATCTCGCTCTTCGGAAACTCCGCCATCACCTCACGGGCCGCCGTCCGAATCAACTCGGCCTTCGTCGCCAAACCCGCCGTGTCGAAGTCGCGTAGCAGGATCTTGATCTTGACCTCGGCGACACCTCCTTCGATCGCATAGGGATGCAAAAAGCCGTCCCGGCCATCGGTCGTTTCAGGCGAAAGTTCGGACTTCGGCAGCCGGTCGATCAGAGCCGAGGCAACACGCAGCGCGTTCAGCATCCGCCCCTTGCCGATCGACGGGTGAATGTTGATGCCGCGAACGGTGACGGTCGCGAGGTCTGCCGAGAACGTCTCGGTGTCGATCTCGTCGTGTCCGCTCCCGTCGAGCGTGTAGCAGACCGTCGCGCCGAGCTTCGCCAGATCGACGTGGTCGATCCCGTGGCCCACTTCTTCGTCGCAGGTGAAGAGGATGCGGATTGGCCCGTGCGGAATCTGCGGATGCTCGATCAGGTGATGGGATAGTTCCATGATCACTGCCATGCCCGACTTGTCGTCGGAACCGAGGAGCGTCGTACCGTCGGTCGTGATGATCGTCTTGTCGATCAGTTTGGCGAGTTCCGGGTTGTCGGCGACGCGGATGACCTTTGCCGTGTGGCCCAGCGTGATATCGCCCCCTCTGTAATGATTGATGACGTGCGGCTTCACGTTCTTGCCAGTCGTTTCGGGCGAAGTATCGACGTGGGCATTGAAGGCGACGACGGGGAGCGGCTCGTTCCCCGGTGGCTTGATCGTGGCCGGCACCGTCGCCCAAACGAGGCCGTTCTTGTCGTGTTCGACGTCCTTCAGCCCCATCTCGCGGAGCTCATCGGCCAGCAGTTTGCCGAGCACCAGCTGCCCCGGCGAACTCGGATATTTCCCGCCCGGCTCCCCCGCCGTCGTGTCGATTTGCACGTACCGCAAGAACCGCCCCAAAAGCCGCTGCTGATTGATGGTCTTCATGCGACCAAGCTACTCGGAATCGCGCGGTTGGGAAATGCGGGGCGCGTGGAGAGCGGCAGCAACGGGCGTTATAGTGACCGGCATGAGACACCTCACGATTCTCACGTCGCTGCTCGCCTTAGCAGCGTTCTCTATCCCAGCCGGCGCAACCGAGATCGCGCCGATCAAGCGCCTCCTGCCCCCCGAAGGGCTCGAAATCCCCGCCGACGTGCGCGAGCGGCTGGAAACACGGTTGGCCGCGACGAATAAGCGGATAGAGGGGATGCAGCATTTAGAGCCGCTGTTGCCCGATGTGGAGATTTTTACCAAGGCAGTGGAATTGGCTCTCCTTCACCGCGAGTTCTACGTCCCGAAAGACTTTGCCAAAGCTGATTGGGCGCTCGACCAAGCCAATGAGCGATTGGATGGACTGAGCAAAGGCCAGACTCCTTGGACAAAAGCAACCGGCCTCGTCGTCCGCGGCTATCGATCGAGCATCGACGGCTCAGTTCAGCCGTACGGCCTTGTGATTCCCAAGGATCACGATTTCAGCAAGCCCTGCCCGCTCTATGTCTGGCTGCACGGCCGCGGCGACAAGAACACGGACCTGCACTTCCTGCAAGAGCGCGCCACGAAGGTCGGCCAGATCGCGCCCCCCGGCGCAATCGTTTTGCATCCCTTTGGGCGGCACTGCGTGGGCTACAAGAATGCTGGCGAATTCGATGTCATCGAGGCCATCGCCAGCGTTCGCAAACGAGATCAACTCAAAGTCGATCGCAATGTGCTTGTCGGATTCTCGATGGGCGGAGCGGGCGCGTGGCATTTGGGTGCTCATTACCCTTGGATTTGGCGAGCGGTCTCACCGGGCGCAGGCTTTGCCGAAACGGCACGCTACCAGCGGCTAACTCCAGACAAGTATCCGCCAGATTACGAGCAGCGGCTGTGGGGACAGTACGACGTTCCTAACTACGTCCGCAATCTGCTCAACCTTGAGGTGATCGCCTATAGCGGCGAACTCGACAAACAGATTCAGGCAGCACGAGTCATGGAAGAAGCGTACGCAGCCGAGGGCCGCCAACTTACTCACTTGATCGGCCCGGGAGTTGAACACAAGTACGAACCAAAGACTTTGGAATCATTACTTACAAAACTCGCCGACGCCGCAGCCGTTGAACCGGAACGCCCGCTAAAGCAGATTCATCTGCAAACGCGAACGCTCCGCTATTCGCGGCTCGGGTGGATCGAGATTTTGCAACTGGAGGAGCATTGGAAGGATTCTCGAGTCGATGCCGAAATTACAGGAGAGAAGCAATATCGCATCACGACAAAAAACGTCGCTGCGCTCGCGCTGGGGCCCGGAATTAACCTCGATTTCGGCCGCGTCAAGATCGACGGCACCGAGCTACATATCGGCTCCAAGATTCCCGTCGTGCTCGCCAAAAAGGACGGCAAGTGGGAATGGGACATGTCGCGGTGGAAGTGGGGAGAGGATGTGGTGGACGCGAAGCAGCTCTCGAAGCGGCCTGGATTCACGGGGCCAATTGACGATGCGTTTAGTGGCTACGACCTGGACCGATCTTTTCTAGTGGTAGTCCCTTCCGGCAAGTCGAAGAACCCCGCCTTCCAAGCCTGGCAGGACTTCGAGCTCGCTCACTTTCTTGCTCGGTGGCGGGCGCTGATGCGGGGCGAAGCCCGTGTGAAACGCGACACCGAACTTACCCCATCGGATTGGAACGGTCACCAGAATCTAGTCGTTTGGGGTGACCCTGATTCCAACCAAGTCATGGCCAAACTGATGGCCGATTTGCCCGTCTCATTTTCGAAGGGTGCGTGGAAGCTTGGTTCAACCGAGTTCGACGGCAACCGCTACGTCCCCGCGATGATTTTTCCACGTAAGAACGCTAAGGGGGAATATCGTAGCTATGTCGTCCTCAACTCCGGCCTCACGTTCCGCGAGGGGCACGATCGGACCAATTCGCTGCAGAATCCGAAGCTGCCGGACTGGGCGATTATCGACATGACCCAGCCGCCGGATGCGTTTGCACCGGGGAAGATTCACGACGCGGGGTTCTTTGACGAGGAATGGAAACTAAAGGGGCCGGTGAAGGGACCGGAGGCTGCCCCTTAGCTGGCGCGGCCCAATTTGCTACAACCCAGGCATGCCTGAAGTCTGGCTTCGCAGCAATCGCCGTGCCCTGCTCGTCGGCATGATCCTGCCGGGACTCTGGCTGGTGATTGCGCTGGCCGCGGCAGTCGTCGCCGCAGCAACCGGACAATCGTGGCTGCTCATCGCGCTGGCCGTCGCGATTGCCTTGCCACCGCTCTGGATGCTCGGCGGGCTGGCGTTCGCGATGACGATTCCCCGGCTGGCTTACGAGCAGGGGGAATTGCTCGTCTATTTCGATCTATCGCAGCCGGCCCGCCTGCCGATCGACGTCGTCGAGGTCTTCTTCCTGGGGCAAGGACCGAGCGAGCTCCCCAAGCTCGCCGGCCGGGAGCCGGAAACGCAGAACGTCATTGTTCGGATTGCGGAATCGGCCACGGAGTGGAAGCACCGCGATGTGCGCCCCGCGATTGGCCACTGGTGCGAAGGGTACATCACGCTTCGCGGCTCGTGGTGCGAGCCGATCACTCGCGACGTGATGCAGCAGCTCAACCGCCGGCTGGCCGAGGTGCAACGCGAACGGAAAGCGGCAGCCGCGGAGGGCGCGCGATGACACAAGTAACTGGCACACTCCATGTGCCGTCCGCCGTCAACGGCACACGGAGTGTGCCTACTACAACGACGGGCCTTCTCGTCAGCGTCCGCAGCGTTGCAGAAGCGGCCATGGCGCTCCAGTGCGGCGTCGATCTGATCGACGTGAAGGAGCCCAGCCGCGGATCACTGGGTGCGGCGGATTTTGTTATTCAGCAGCAAATCATCGCATTTGTCGGTGGGAAGGTTCCGGTAAGCGTGGCACTAGGCGAGCTGTCCGACTTCCGACTTCCGACCGCTGACGCCGATCCAGGTCCCGCCCGGCAGGCGGGACCTACTTATGCCAAGCTCGGCCTGGCGAACATGGTATCTACCAGCAACTGGCAGTCGCGCTGGCTCGCGGCCATGCAATCGCTGCCAGAGACCACTCGACCTGTCGCCGTCGCTTATGCCGACTGGCAGCGCGCCGCTGCACCTGCTCCGGCGAAGGTGTTGGCCGCGGCCGCACAAGCGAGCGCCCCCTATCTGCTGATCGACACTTTCGACAAGTCGCACGGCAACTTGCTCGCGCACGTGTCGCTTGCCGAACTCGCCGATCTATCCGCGCGAGCCGCCGAGCAGCAAATTCGCCTCGTCCTTGCCGGCTCGCTCGATAGCGCTGCGATCAAGACGCTGCTCCCGCTCGCGCCGGCGCTGATCGCGGTCCGCGGCGCGGCCTGCGCGGGGGGGCGGACGCAAGCGATTGACGCGGCGCGTGTCAAGCAGCTAGTGGCACTTGTTCGCACCGGGGTGTGACGGCTGCGGTTTTATTGCTTGACACGCGTTTTTCACGCCGGATACTACCTCGCAGCGGTCGGCCAACGACTCATCAACTTGGATTCACAAGCTGCCGCCGCACATCGCCGAGCGTTTCGTCGATGGCACTCTCCCACGCTCCGAGGAGGCTTGCCGTGTCGCGTTCCGTCCTGGAAGCCATCAAACTAGGTGAATGGAACTATGAGCCGGCCGTGGAAACAGCCGGCCAGGTACAGGCGACCGCCGCAATGCCCGGTACGGAGGAAAAGCTCGACGTGCTGGCCGAGCGGCTGCGGCGCGGGTTGCCGCTGTGGCATCCGCGCGACAGAATGAGCTACGACGACGAGGACGGCAACCACTGATTCTGGGCGCGGCCCACGCAGCGAATTTGGGCAGCCCATGGAGGGAGCGATGTCGGGATACAACGTGTCGGTGCCTCACCGCCTGGGACGTGAGGCGGCGCTGGCTCGCGTGCAGACCTTTCTCGATCAGGTGCGACATAACTACGGCGACGACGTAAGTGATGTGAGCGGCCAGTGGAACGAGCACCGCCTCGACTTCGGCTTCGCGGCCCGGGGCCTCGCGGTGCGTGGGACGCTGCTCGTCGAGGACCACGCCGTCCATGTCTCCGGCCCGCTCCCGCTCGCGGCGATGTTTTTTCGCGGGCGTATCGAGCAGCAGATTCGGCAGGAGCTGGAAAAGCTGCTGCAGTGAGTGGCGTGGGAAGGTGGCGGAACGCTCTTACGCCAGTATTTCTCGCACGACTTCCACGTCATCCGTCGGTCCGATCAGTCGCTCGTCCAGGCCGTTGTGGAAGAAGCTGAGCCCTTCGTGGTCGAGGCCCAAGAGGTGCAAGAGCGTCGCGTGGAAGTTGCGGATGTGAACGGGCTGTTCGGCGGCACGCAGGCCGACTGCGTCAGTCGCGCCATAGGCAATGCCGGGCTTTACACCACCGCCGGCCAGCCACACCGTGTATCCCCACGGATTGTGGTCGCGGCCGGTTCCCTGCTCGCTCATCGGCATGCGGCCGAATTCGCCACCCCAGATCACGAGCGTGTCGTTCCATAGACCGCGGCGTTTCAGATCGGTCAGCAGGCCGGCCACGGGGAGGTCGGTCGCCTCGCAGTATTGACCGTGATTCTTCAGCACGTCGTTGTGAGCGTCCCAGCCGTTGGTGTCGCCGGAATAAACCTGCACAAAGCGGACTCCGCGCTCGATCATCCGGCGAGCGAGCAAACAGCGCTGGCCGAATTCGCGAGTTGGCTTCTGGTCGAGACCGTAGAGCGAAAGTGTCTCGGCCGTTTCGTCTTTCAGATTCACAAGGTCCGGTGCAGCGGCTTGCATCCGGAAGGCGAGTTCATATGCCTTGATCCGGGCCGATAGCTCGTCGTCGTTGTCGCGCTCGGCCAGATGCTCGCGGTTGAGCCTTAGTACGAGATCGAGCGTTGCCCGCTGCTGCGTTGAGCTGATCTGCGGCTGCGGGGCCAGGTGCAAAATCGGCTGCGGACCGGGGCGCATCGTCACCCCCTGATACGTCGCGGGCAGATAGCCGCTCCCCCAGGCTGGCGGTCCACCCTTGAGTCCGCCACCTGGATCGGGCAGGACGACGAACGCGGGCAGGTCACGGTTTTCGCTTCCCAGGCCATAGGCAACCCAACTGCCGACGCTCGGCCGGCCCATCAGGATGCTCCCTGTGTTCATCTGATAGACCGACTGCGGATGATTGACGCTGTCGCCGTGCAGGCTGCGAATCACGCACAGCTCATCGGCGTGCCTGGCGATCTCGGGAAGGAAGTCGCTCACCACGAGGCCCGACTCGCCGCGCGGCCGGAGCGGTTTGACCGGGCCAAGCAGCGGATTCTCGGCGACTTTGCGACGCGTCATCACCATGCCGAAGCTATCCGGCAGCGGCTTGCCCGCGTATTTCAGGAGGTCGGGCTTCGGATCGAACAGATCGACATGGCTTGGCCCACCATGCATGAAGAGCCAAATCACGCGCTTCACGCGCGGCTCGAAGTGCGGCAGCCGCGGTCCGTCGGAAGATGTCGAGGATTTACCAGCCGCAACGGCCCGCCGCTCTCCCGCCAACAGCGAAGCGAGCGCAATGGCTCCGAAGCCTCCGCCCGCTTGGGCGAGGAACGAGCGGCGAGAACGAATGAGTGAGGAAGGGAACATGGCGGGAAAGTAAGGCTTGATGTTTCGATTGTAGCCGCTTGCGAGGGGGGCAACTACAGAATCTGGAGCGATGGGCAAGGAAATTGGGGACGCTTCGGCATTAGGTATCAATGGTGGCGAGATTGCGAGTTGACCGATTCACGTAGCACCCTGGTTCGGTTGTCGGTCAAACTCGTTTCTGTCTGATGACCGCGTTAGAATAGGAATGCAATGTCCACCGCCGCCCCGCCACCGAAAATCGCCTGCCCGCACTGCCAGGGTCAAATCAAAGCCCCCGCGTTGCCGCCGGGCTCGCTGGTGAATTGCCCCAAGTGCGGGAAGGGATTTGCGTTGGGGGGAGAAAGCAGTGGGCAGAAGGGAGAGGGAGAGGGAGAGAAGCAGAGGGTAGAGGGTAGAGGGCAGAGGACAGAAGTCAGGAGTCAGGAATCAGGAGTCAGGGGACAGAGGACAGAGGACAGAGGACAGGGAACAGGAGACAGAAAGGGAGTCGATTCCCCAGGATTGGCCTCACCACCTTCTAAGGCAACCTTGCCTCGTGCTCACAGCGGCACGCGTGGTGTCATCACGCCGCCAGACGGCACAGTGCATCAGCCGACGGAGACGGTGTCGGCTGGCGATCTCGTTCCCAACGATGCGGCCACTGCGGCTGCGGCAACCGCGCCAGCCCATCAAGCTTCTGGCAAGCACACGCCGGCCAAGCCGGACACGATCGACCCGCTCATGCTCGGACCGCAGCCGCTCCCCAAGCCCAAGGTGAAGAACGACGAAGTCGCGGTTGTTTGCTACCTCTGCAAAACGCGAATGTATGCTCCGATCGCGCAAATCGGGCAAACGATCAAATGCCCCGATTGCCACACAGTGAACGAGGTGAGAGCGCCCCCTGCTCCCCCGGAGAAGAAAAGGACCGGACCGACGCTCGACGATGCACCTGATTTTGGGTTAAACGATCCTGGCGACCGTCCGGCGTATCGCCCCATTGTCGATCCGCGCGGCGATTATGCCGTCCTCGCCGAGTTCGATCCTGCGCAGCGGCCAGCCGGTTGGAGCCAGCCCGGCAGTGCCGCTCCTGCTGTTGCCGCGGCCGACGATGACGACGATGACGATCACGTCGAAATCAAGATCGCCGCGCCCGTCGAACGAATCGAGCTGAAGCCCGAGATCAAGCCGCTCCCGCCCCCGGACCCCGAAGATGATCTGTACGACGGCAAATTCGACGACGGCCTGATCGGCGACAAGGTCGATCGCACGCAGCCGAACGCCTGGAAGAAGGCGCCGCTCGTCATCGGCATCTTGGGCTTCTTGTTCTATACGAGCACGCTCCCGCGACTGGTGATGTACGTGATCGGGCTCATCCTTGCGATTACCATTTCGCACACGGCGATTAGTTTCAGCAGCAGCGAGGACGTGTCCGAGAAGGTCGGAGCCATTTTCTTTAGCGGGCTGTCGGTGGTTTCGCTCGGCTTTTGGGTCACTTCGTTTGCCGCAATCTGCCTGTCGATCGTGCAGGACACGGCCAATGGCCAGGACGATGTGACGAGCTATCCCGATTGGAACATTGTGGATTGGATTGCGACCAGTTTCTATTTTCCAGCTGCGGCATTCGTCGCGGGATTGCCCGGTTCGATCTTGACGGTAGCGATGATCACCATCGGCCTCGATCCGACTTATGGTGCGTTCGCGGCCGGGGCGCCGCTCGTACTGAGTTGGATCGCTCTTTTTCCGCTGGTGCTCTATTCGATGCTCGCCGAAGGATCGGTCCTCGCGCCGTATTCGGCGGCAACGTACAAGAGCATGCAGCAGGCGAGCGAGGGTTGGGTCTTCTTCTATATGTATGCGATTCTGC
The DNA here is from genome assembly GCA_964384375.1 of uncultured Pirellulaceae bacterium. GTDB lineage: Bacteria > Planctomycetota > Planctomycetia > Pirellulales > Pirellulaceae > CAYLLN01. Next base: position 72,208 of record CAYLLN010000012.1, on the reverse strand, counting down.
TCGGCATGCTGGGGACTTTTTCGCTGGCACTGGCCGGATGGCACGGCGAGGCGCTCAATCTGTTCATCCCGTGGTGTCTCGGCTGCATCGGCCTCGTCGTGACCAGCGTGCTCTACTGCCGCGTGCTGGGGCGGCTGATGTGGTACTCGTCGGAAAAGATGGCACGGCAGGAACGGTTGGAAGAGCGGCGAAGGGCGGCAGCGGGGGCTTAGAGCTGGGTTCACGAAACACTCCTGGCCGAGGGTCGCTGCGAATGCCTCACCCTCCACCTTGAAAGACTCCGCTGCCAGCGCCTCGTCGATTGGATCGCTGGCAACGTGGTCGCCCTACTTCACGACATCTCCATATCTTTTGTCAACTTCGATGATTGAGCCGTAGTGGAAACTACAGTTCTTGGTCATTCGCCCTGCGCCGCTACTTGGCCCGCGCTCATCGGCGACCTATCATGCGGGCAATGACTCCCGGACAAGAACTTCGCCAACTCGTTGCGGACGCGACTATTCAGGTTCCCGGCGCGCCGAGTGCCCTCATCGCCCGCTTGATCGAACGGTGCGGCTACGATGCCATGTACCTCTCGGGGGCAGCATTTTCGGCTGGCGTGCTGGGACTGCCTGATGTGGGCCTCTTCACGCTCAGCGAACTGGCCGAGCAAACGACGCGGCTCACGCGGACCTGCGGCCTGCCGCTGATCGTCGATGCCGATACGGGCTTCGGCGAGGCGCTGAACGTTGAGCGAACGGTGATCGAACTGGAAGCGGCCGGAGCGGCGGCGATTCAGCTGGAAGATCAACAACTTCCCAAACGGTGCGGCCACTTGTCGGGGAAGTCGCTCGTTGAGCCCGCGACGATGTGCGCCAAGCTGCGGGCCGCCGTCGCCGCCAAGAGTGATCCGTCCCTGGTGATCATCGCCCGGACCGACGCCCGCGGCGTGACCGGCATGGCCGACGCAATCGACCGGGCCAAGCAGTATTTGGACGCTGGAGCCGACTGGATCTTCCCCGAAGCGCTCGAATCGAAAGAAGAGTTCGAGCAATTCGCCCGCGCGATCGAAGCGCCGCTCGTGGCCAACATGACGGAGTTCGGCAAAAGCCCGCTTTTGACGCTGGAGGAACTGGCCGAACTGGGCTACTCCGCCGTGCTTTATCCGGTGACGCTGCTGCGCGTGGCATTGAAAGCAAGCGAAGCGGCTCTGAACTTGATTGCTGCCGACGGCACGCAGCAAGACATTCTCGACCTGATGCAAACGCGCGAGGAATTGTACGACCTGCTCGACTATCGCTTCTTCGAGGAGCGGGATCGGGCGCATCTCGGAACCAACAAGAATCCATGAGTGAGACCTACTCTCCTGGTCTGGCCGGTGTCGTGGCGGGTGAAACGGCGATCAGTACCGTCGAAACGGGGCTGACCTATCGCGGTTACACGATCGAGGACCTTGCCGCCAACTCGAACTACGAGGAAGTCGCCTACAACGTTTTGCACGGCGAGCTGCCGACGGCCGAGCAGGCGGCTGCGTTTCGTAAGCGTCTGGGCGAAGCGGCCTTTGTTCCGCCGGAAGTGATCGCCACGATCCGCAGCATCCCCGGATCGGCTCCGACGATGGACGTCCTCCGCACGGCGACGAGCATGCTTGCCCACTGGGAGCCGGAAGTCGCCGACGGCTCGCACGTGGCCAACGTCCGCAAGACCGAGCGACTGATGGCGAAGCTCCCCGTCGTGGTCGCTGCCCGCCAGCGGCTGAAGTCGGGTCAGGAACCAGTTGCCGCCGATCCGTCGCTCACGCTCCCCGCCAATTTCCTCTGGATGCTCCGCGGCCAGAAGCCGAGCGACAAGCAGGTGCAGGCGCTCGACACGTCTTTCATTCTTTATGCTGAGCACGAGTTCAATGCCAGCACCTTTTCAGCTCGCTGTGTGGTTTCGACGCTCTCCGACCTGCATTCCGGCATCACCGCCGCGATCGGCGCTCTGAAGGGGCCGCTGCACGGCGGCGCCAACGAAGCCGCACTCAGCGTGCTAGAAGAAGTCGGTTCACCCGACCGAGCCGAAGCGTGGGTCCGCGGCATGCTCGCCAAGAAAGAAAAGGTGATGGGCTTCGGCCACCGCGTCTATAAGGACGGCGACCCGCGAGCAGTCTATCTGAAGCGACTGACTGCCGCCGTCGCCGCTGAAGCGGGCCAGCACGATTTTGAGCGGATGGCCGACATTATCGAGCAGATCGTTTGGACGGAGAAGAAGATTCCGCCGAATGTCGATTGGCCGTGTGCCCGGCTGTATCACTATCTCGGCCTGCCCAAGGATCTCTACACGCCACTCTTTGTCGTGGCCCGCGTCGTCGGCTGGTCGGCCCACGTGATCGAGCAGCTCGACAACAACCGGATCGTCCGCCCGCGAGCGATCTATAACGGCGTCCCTGTTCGGAAATGGCAGCCGGTCAGTCAGCGTTAGCTGCTAGTGGTGCATCATGATGCGATTTACTTGCACGGCGTTGTTAGGTTCGATTCTCTGTAGTTCTTCAGCTCTCGCCGATGTCGGCGATCCGCAGATTCGCACCAACCACCCGTGGTATCCGGGCGAACTCGCCTGCTCGACCTTCGAGCGACTGCAGGCAACGCAGGCCGACGTGTACGAGTGGGTTGTCGGTCACAAACCCGTGAGCGATCAGGACAAGGCTCTTGCCTCGTGGCTCTGGCGAAATACACACTACGCCCATGGCGAAGAGGGCGTCGAAGATTTCTGGGGGCAGGGGTTCACCAAGGGGGGCGACGTTCGGGCTCGCGAGTATTGGACCGGCCTCTTCGCCCATGGGTTTGGCCTGTGCGGCACGACCCATTCGCAGTGGGTGCCGGAGATCAATGTGCTCCTGGGGCACAACCGGGGCCGCGGCGTTGGCGTGAAAGGGCACAACACTTTCGAGGTTTTTCTGCGCGGCGGCGAGTATGGCGACGGCAAGTGGGTGCTGCTCGATCACGATCAATCGACGGTCATCTTCAACGAGAAGGGGACGGCACTCCTTTCGATGGCCGAGGTGCAGCGCGATTGGGAGCGGCTTTCGTCGCGCGACCATCAGCCCGGCAAGCAAAACGGCTGGCTCGTGTGCGGCCTTAGCCCTGGCGACGGCGTCACTTATGCCGAGTACAACGTCGCGGAGTACATGGCCGGGTACAGCGGCCCGCCGCCGATCGTTCACCTCCGCCGGGGCGAAACGCTTCGCCGTTACTTGCAGCCGGGCCTGGCCGACGGCCAAACATTCGTCTATTGGGGCCGCAACTACAACACGGCCGGTATCCCCGGCCCCGAACGCTCGCACACCTGGATCAATCAACCGGAGAAGATGCGCGGCTCGACGACCGGAGCGGGCTATAAACCGGGGCAGGTCCGCTTCGCCAATGCGGTCTATACCTACCGGCCGAATTTCGCCGACGGCACGTACCGCGAAGGGGTTGCGAGCGAAGACGAATCGCAAGTGACGCTGGAGTTCTACTCGCCCTATATCATTGCGGCGACACCGGCCGGTGACGGTCTGTGGGGAATCTACGAGTCCGGCTGCAAGAACGGCCTTGTGCTACGCGGCAAAGTGGCGTGTCCGGTATCGGTTTCGGTCGATCAAGGAGTGACGTGGAAGGACGGCGGCACGCTGAAGGACGGCCTCGACCTGACCGATCTCGTGAAGGGGCACCGGCAGTATTTGTTGCGCCTGGGAACCGGGGCAAAACAGCTCGCCGATACGGATTTGGAAATCACGACCGTCTGCCAGGCGAATTCGGCCATCCTGCCGCGACTGAAAGATGGCGGCACAGAGATTGAGTTCGCAACCAGCGGTCGTGGCATCGTCTCCGCCGGTCCGAACCTGCCGCAAGCTCAGGCGCACGTGGTGGATGGGAAGTTCGGGTCGCCGAGCGTGACGCTGGAACTCGCTCCTCCCCGCGGTGAGGCTGTCCTGGAAGTCCATGCCGCGGCCCATGTCATGTCGGGCAATCCGCCCAATCCCGACGTGAAGTATCAGATCGATCTTTCGACCGACGGCGGCCAGACGTGGCAGCCAATTGTCGCCGATTGGTCGATCCCACGCCGGGGCGACGAACCGGGGGACTTCTGGTCGCAAAGCCTCTGCTGGGGAAACGCAAAGATTGCGAGCGACAATGTGAAGTCGCTCCGTGTCCGCTTTCAGAACACAGGCCGACGCAACATCGCGCGTGCCGAGGCGCATCTTGTGTATCGCACAACAAACTCCGACGCCACGCGAGTGATGTTCGACTGGACCGACGAGGCGGGACATCACGCAGCGTCGCACGAGTTTGTGCCGGGCGAGGAAACGACGTGGAAGATTCCGACGGGGCGCGACGTGCAGACGCGATGGGTCGAGATGATGCCGGTCGTAGCCGAAATGCAAACCGAGTGAGACCACGAATCGAACGAATGCAGCGACGAAAGAGGTAAACTCACCATGAAAATCTCCCGCCGCCAGTTCCACCGCACGGCAGTTGCTGCTGCGACGACGTTTGTCGCTCCAGCTATTGTTCGCGGACGCAATCTGAACGAGAAATTGAACATCGCTGTCGTCGCCACCGGCGGACGCGGCGGCGGTAACCTCGCGAGCGTTGCCTCGGAGAACATCGTCGGCTTGTGCGACGTGAACGAGAAGAATCTCGCGGCGGCTTATGCGAAATTTCCCGAGGCCCGCCGATTCGGCGATTTCCGCCGTCTCTTTGACCACGCGAGTGAGTTTGATGCCGTCGTCGTCAGCACGTGCGAGCACACGCACGCCTTTGCGACGCTCCTCGCCCTGCGAGCCGGCAAGCACGTCTATTGCGAGAAGCCGCTGACGCACAACGTTTGGGAGGCCCGTCTTATTCGCGAGGAAGCGGCCAAGGCCAAGGTTGCGACGCAGATGGGGATCCAGATTCACGCGACCGACAACTACCGCCGCGTCGTCGAACTGATTCAGGGGGGCGTCATCGGCGCGGTCCGCGAGGCGCACATCTGGGTCTCCCGGGCGTGGGGCCTGCAGAGCGAGGAAGCGGCCAAGCGGAACGGCGACATCGTGTATGTCTCCGAGCGGCCGAAGGAAGCGTCGCCAATTCCTCCCGGTCTCGACTGGGATCTCTGGCTCGGTCCCGCGCCGGAGCGGCCGTTCAACAACGTCTATTTCCCCGGACCCAAGTGGTATCGCTGGTGGGATTTCGGCAGCGGGACGATGAGCGACCTCGGCAGCCACTGGAACGACCTGCCGTTCTGGGCCCTGAAACTGCAAGCCCCGCTGACGATCGAAGCGTCTGGCCCGCCGCCGCACGCGGAGATTGCCCCCGCGTCGATGAGTGCGACCTATGAATACGGCCCGCGCGGCGACATGCCGGCGGTGAAGATGACTTGGCACCAGGGGGAGAACAAGCCGGAGATTTGGAAAGAGAAGCGGATTCCGCAGTGGGATAGCGGCTGCGTGTTCGTCGGCGACGGCGGGATGCTGCTGGCCGACTACAGCAGGTACGTCTTGCTCCCTGAAGAGAAATTTAAGGATGCCAAGCTTCCCGAGCCGTCGATCCCGCGCGTGAGCAGCCATCACGCCGAGTGGATTGCCGCCTGCAAAGGGGAAGGAAAGGCGCTGGCCGACTTCGAGTATTCCGGCTGGCTGACCGAGGCGAACCACCTGGGGAACGTCGCGTATCGGACAGGAAAGAAGCTCGAGTGGGATGCGGCCACGCTGACGGCAAAGAACTGCCCCGAAGCGGCGCAGTTCATCCGACGGGAGTATCGGAAGGGGTGGGATTTGGCAAGTTGGTGACGATGTCATTTGTCCGTGGTCACTTGTCAGTGGTCCCGAATTTGCCTCATATTTCGCCGCGGTGCTTGCACCGCACTTTGGCGGCAAATTTGTGAGTAGGTGAGTGGTAAGTGGGTGAAGGAAAACGAGAACATCGCCATGCTGTGGACTTCTGAGGTATTCCGAATTCCTTCGCGCCGAGCTTGGATTGCCCAGGCGAGCGCCGCCGTGGGTCTCGCAGGCAGTAACTTGCCACTGTGGACTCTCGCTCAAGACCCATCATCAGCTCAGCTCGAGCCCCTGAACCGCTTTCCTCGGATGGTGCAGGAGCATTTCGTTGATCTCGTTCGGGCGGCCGAAAAACGCAGCCTGGCTGCCAAAGCCGCTTTGAAGACGAAGGCCGATGCGGAAGCTTATGTGCAGGACGTTAAAGGCAAGATCCGCCAGTGCTTCGGACCCGAACCGGAGCGGACGCCGCTCAACGCCCGCACCACGGGCATCGTCAAGCGCGACACGTACAACATCGAGAAGGTCATCTTCGAAAGCCGTCCTGATTTTCTCGTCACGGCCAATCTCTACGTTCCCAAAGGACGCAAGTTCCCGCTGCCGGGCGTGGTTGGAAGCTGCGGCCATTCGGCCAACGGCAAGGCTGCTGAACCGTACCAGTCGTTCGCGCAGGGGCTCGCCCGGCAGGGATACGTCGTGCTGATCTTCGATCCGATCGGCCAAGGGGAGCGGCTGCAGTATGTGGGCGACGATCTGAAGCCGCTGCACGGAATCGGCGTCAGCGAGCATCTGCTGGCCGGCAATCAGCAGACGCTCGTCGGCGAGTTCCTCGGCGCATGGCGAGCGTGGGACGGCATCCGGGCGCTCGACTACCTTCTTAGCCGCGAGGAAGTCGATCCCAAGCACGTCGGCATCACGGGGAACTCCGGCGGCGGGACGATGACGACGTGGCTCTGCGGCGTCGAGCCGCGCTGGACGATGGCCGCCCCGGCTTGCTTCGTCACGACGTTCCGCCGCAACCTCGAAAACGAGCTGCCGGCCGATACGGAGCAATGTCCGCCGCTGGCCCTCGCCTTGGGCCTCGATCATGACGATTTCCTGGCCGCCATGGCCCCCAAGCCGGTCGTGATTCTGGCGAAGGAACGGGACTACTTCGACGTTCGCGGAGCGGAGGAAGCGTTCGCGCGGCTCAAGAATCTATACACGCTGCTCGGCGTTCCCGACAACATTCGCCTGCACATCGGCCCCACCGGCCACGGCTACTCGCAAGAGAACCGCGAAGCGATGTACCAGTGGTTCAATCGCGCGACAGGAATCAGCGACGCGGATCGCGAGCCAGCACTGACGATCGAAAAGGACGAAACGCTGCAATGTACGCCGCAGGGGCAAGTGGCGGGGCTCAAATCGCGATCGGTGTTTTCGTTTACGCGCGAGAAGTCGCAGTCACTGGCCAAGAGTCGGAGCAAACTGCAGGGCGAGGAGCTACGTAAGCACATCGCCAGCGCGCTCGGCCTTAAAGAACAACCGCCCGAGCCGCCCGAGTACCGCATTCTCCGGCCACTGCGTGATCGGAAATATCCGCGGCGATTTGCCACCACCTATGCCGTCGAGTCGGAGCCGGGAGTGTTCGCCCTCGTCACGCGGCTGGCTGATGAATCTCATCTGTCCCGACCACCGCAATCACCAGCGTCCGCGATTCTCTACATTTCGCATCATTCGGCCGATGTCGAACTTCGCGAGGAACCACTCGTCAAAGAGCTAATCGAAACGGCTCCGGACGCGACATTCTATGCCTGCGACGTTCGCGGCATTGGCGAGTCGCGCCCCGACACCTGCGGCAGCGACCAGTTCTTATCCCCCTATGGAAGCGACTATTTCTATGCCGTCCATTCGCTGATGCTGGACCGCCCTTATGTGGGGCAGAAGACACGCGACGTGCTCGCCGTGCTCGAGTTCCTGGCTGCCGCCGGCCACCGAAGCGTCCATGTCGCCGCGCTCGGCTGGGGGACGCTGCCGGCGACGTTCGCTGCCGTCCTCTCGCCGCGAGTGAATCAAGTGACGCTGAAGCACGCGCTGTCATCGTATGCCGAAGTGGCCGAAACCGAATCCTATCGGTGGCCGCTCTCGGCTTTCGTGCCCGACGTGCTGCGGGCCTGGAACCTGACGGATTGCTATGACGAGTTGGCGCGAACAAAGAAGCTGAAACAAATCGAGCCGCGACGAGCGGGGGAGAGTGCGTGATGATTCGATTCGCTCACTGCTCGATCGCAGTCATGGTGGTGCTTGGCGGCGCTGCCATCGCGGCAGAAGGTGACCGACCGGCACCCTCCGCCATTCGCGGCAGTCAGTATCCGATGCTGCACGCCGATGGGACGGTGACGTTTCGCGTCCGAGCGCCCATGGCCAAGGACGTGCAAGTGCAGCCGCGTGGCGACGGGAATGGACTAGGCGACCAGCCGATTGCGCTCCGCCGCGAATCCGACGGTGCGTGGATGGCTCGCGCGCCGGTCCGGCCTGGCTTTCACTACTTCCAATTGCTCATCGACGGCCAGACTTGTACCGACCCGGCAAGCACGACTTACTTCGGCTGGGGACAGGAGTCGAGCGGCCTGGAAGTGCCCGATCCCCAACTCGACTTTTATCAGCGGCAGGAAGTGCCCCACGGCGACGTCCGCATTTGCACTTACGACGCGAAATCCATTGGCACTCTGCGACGGGTCTTCGTCTATACGCCCCCCGGTTACGACGACGATCCCACGAGGCGTTATCCGGTGCTGTACCTGCAGCACGGTGCGGGAGAGAGCGAACGGGCATGGACCGAGCAAGGGAAGGCGAACCTGATCCTCGACAACCTGATTGCGGCTGGTCGCGCTCAGCCGATGCTCGTTGTGATGGAGAACGGCTACGCCTCCGCTCCGAGCGACCCAGCGTCGCGCGATTCCTCCAATCGCTTCACGGAACTCGTCGTGAAGGATCTGGTCCCGTATATCGACGGCAAGTTTCGCACCCAGGCGGACCGCGAGCATCGCGCGATTGCCGGCCTGTCGATGGGGGGCGGACAGGCGATGCGGACGGGCCTGTCGCATCTCGACCAGTTTGCCTGGATCGGTTCATTCAGCGGCGCGCTCCGCGAGTTTGATGCCGAAACGTCCTACGGCAGCGCGCTGCGCGATACCGACGCGGCCAATCACCAGTTGCGTCTACTCTGGCTGGGTTGTGGTACGGAAGACCGCCTGATCGACGGCGGACGCGCGATCCACAAGCAGCTCACTGATCGCGAGATCGAGCACGTTTGGGTCGAAGGGGCCGGCTCACACGAATGGCAGGTGTGGCGAAAGCACTTGCACGACTTCGCTCCGCGGCTCTTTCAACTGCAAGAGTGAGCAGCCGCTAGGAACGCGACTAGAGTCAACGTATTTGCTCGGCTGCTTTCTATTGGATCAAGGACGCCTCCCATGTTGCGAATCGCATTGCTCGCCTCCATCGTCGGACTTGCCAACATGGCCGGTGCGACGTTTGCCGCCGAGACTGCCAAACCGAATATCCTGCTCATCTACACCGACGATCACTCATACAAAACGCTCGGTTGCTATCCCGAGTCGTACCCATTCGTCCGAACGCCGAACATCGACGCCTTGGCAAAACGGGGCATCCGCTTCACGCACTGTTATCTCGGCTCGTGGTGTATGCCATCGCGGGCGAGCTTGCTCACCGGTCTCCTGCCGCACGGGATTGAGTCGATGCGCATGGAAGGGGAGTATCCCGGCAGCACGTACGATCCCGTGCAGTGTCCCTTTTGGCCGGCCGTGTTTCGCCGCCATGGGTATCACACGGCCCAGATCGGGAAGTGGCACACGGGGACCGACACGGGCTTTGGACGCGACTGGGATCATCAGATCGTCTGGAACCGGCCCAAGCATCCCGAGAATGCTGGCAACTACTACGACAAGCAAATCCTGTCGATCGACGGAGTCGAGCAGCCGGAGCCAGTCAGTGGCTATTCGACCGACAACTACACCCAGTGGGCCTGCGACTACATCCGCGGCGCACATCGGCAGAAGGACAAGCCTTGGTATTTGTGGCTCTGCTACGGCGGCGTGCACGGCCCGACCACGCCGGCCGCCCGGCACAAGGGAGCGTACAAAGACGCATCCGTGAAGCCGCCGACCGACATTTTTCCTCCGCGGCCCGGGAAGCCGAGCTACCTCGACAAAACGCAGGCGTGGCTGGAAGGACCGAATCACGTTCCTGTAACCGGCAAAAGCGGCGAAGCGTTCGGCGACGAAAGCGCGAAGAACGCCAAGACGCACCAGCAGTGGGTGCAGCAGGTCAACGAGTGCGTGCTGTCGCTCGACGAAGGGGTAGGGCAACTGCTCGCCACACTGAAGGAAACCGGCCAGCTCGAAAACACGCTCGTCGTCTTCACTGCCGATCAAGGCTTCGCGATGGGGGAGCACGGGTTTCGGACGAAGCTCGCGCCGTACGACGCGAACTACCGCTCGCCCCTCATCATCTCGCAGCCGGGATCGCTGCCGGAAGGGAAGGTCTGTCCGCAGTCGGTCGGCGGGCCGGACCTTGTCAGGACGTTCTTCGCGCGAGCGGGAATCGAGCTGCCGTGGAAGATGCACGGGCGCGATCTGTCGCCGCTCTTGGCCGACCAGGAACATGCTGCCTGGCCGCACGTCCTCCTTTACGAGCACACAGGACATCACTACGGCAGCGACACGGCGAACGTGCTGAAGGACGAGCCGGAGCACGCGGTGCATAGCAATGTTCCGTGGTATGTAGCGGTTCGCAAAGAGGACTACAAATACGTCCGCTACCTCACTCCGGGCGAAATCGAGGAGTTGTATGACCTCAAGGCCGACCCGGAGGAGCTAACAAATTTGGCTGAACGGCCGGAAGGTGCGAAGCGGCTCGCAGAGCTGCGTGCGGACCTGCTGGCCGAGCTGCGTCGGACCGATGCGCCGTTCGTTGATCTGCTCCCGCCGGTGAAGAGGGAGTGAGGGCGGGGGACAGAGGGCGGAGCAGCCAGCCACTCATTCACTCACGACTCTGTATTCAACCGCATGAAGCGCACTATCGTCCTCGGCACTCGCAACCGCAAAAAGCTTGGCGAACTGGTCGATCTGCTCGGTCCGCTAGGTCTGGAACTGAAGACGCTTGCTGACTTTCCAAACTCGATCGAAGTGGAGGAAACCGGGGACTCGTTTGCGGCCAATGCCGCCCTCAAAGCGACGCTGCAGGCCAAACATTTGGGCCAATGGGTGTTGGGGGAAGACAGCGGCCTCGTCGTCGATGCGCTCGGCGGCGCACCGGGCATTTACTCGGCACGGTTTTCCGGCGACGGGGCAACCGACGAGAAAAACAACGAGTTGTTGCTGGCCAAGCTCACGGACGTGCCGCTGGAGAAGCGAACCGCCCATTACGTTTGTTCGGCAGCACTTTCCGATCCGGCGGGCAACGTACGAGCGACGAGCGAGGGAATCTGTCGCGGGCGAATTCTCTTCGAGCGGTCCGGCAGCGGCGGCTTTGGCTACGATCCGCTCTTCGAGGTCGTCGAGTGCCATCGCACGTTCGGCGAATTGGCCCCTGCCGTGAAAGCCGTCCTGAGCCATCGTTCACGGGCAATGCGCGCGATGGCGGAGCATCTCCGACGACTATTGGCAGACAGCCACGGCACTTGAATCTCGCGGGAATCGCGAAATTCTCACATCGCCCCAACGCCACAAGCGGATGGGGTGGGATTCGAACCCACGGTAGCCTTTCGACTACGGCAGTTTTCAAGACTGCTGCCTTCAACCACTCGGCCACCCATCCAACCAGCGAATTTCAACGTAGTTCAAAGCGAATTGCGCGACCAGCGGGCTTTCGGATAGTTTCCCGAAGAGCGGAAGGATACCAGCCGACTCCAATCGTTCGCGACTTCAGTTTATCTCCAGCGGGCGATGATCCAATCGGCGAGCGGAGGAAACAAACGGTCGAGCCAAACGAGTGCCTTGCCGCCGGCGGAGAGGATGATCTCGCGACGGCCGTGGCGCATCCCGGCAACGATGCGGCGGGCGACCGATTCGGCGGACATGCCACGCGGCGACTTTGCAGCGCCGGCGGTTTCAAAGAACTCGCTCTCCGTCGTGCTGGGACTGACGAGCAACACGTCGATTCCCTCACGGCCAAGTTCGATCCGTAATGCGTCGGACAAACCGTGCAAGGCAAATTTGCTCGCACAGTATTCGCTCTTGCCTGGCACGGCGCGATGGCCGAGGACCGAGCCGACGTTGATGACGATCGGCGTGCGGCTGGCGCGCAGTTGCGGAAGCGCTTCGCGAATGAACTCAGCCGGCGCGAACAAGTTGACCTCCATCACGCGGCGGAGTCGCTGTTCGTCGGCTTCGGCGAATGGCCCCAGTGCGCCGATGCCGGCATTATTCACTAGGGCATCGAGACCGCCGAAACGCGTGCGGCACAGGTCGATCGCAGCGGCCCGGTCGGCTGCCTTCGTCACGTCGCCAGCGAGCCAAGCGAAACGATCGGCTGTAGCAACGACGGACTCCAGTTCTAGCAGCCGTTCTTTGCGGCGACCCATTGCGAGGACGTACGCCCCTTGCCGAACTAGCTCGATCGCCAAGGCCCGCCCAATGCCGCTGGTCGCGCCGGTGACGATCGTTCGCAAGCCGGCGATGTTTCGGCGGGTCATTGCGGCAGACGCTCGCTAGGCCACTTCTTGCTCGGCGACGTGCCCATCCATCGCTTCCGCTTCAGCCGCTTGCTCCGCGAGCGTGTACACGTGCGTCCGGAACGCAGTCCCTTCCTGATGTAGCGGTCCCAGATGCCGCTGCGGAATGCGGACATGCACGGTCACGCGGTCGTTGTCATACTGCCGGCCCAGCACCTCCCCGTGAGCCGCCAGATATGCCAGCAGCCGGCCATTGGCGGCGCTCGTTTCCACGTCCAGATCGGCAAACGACCGGCTCAGCGCGTTGCTCACCGCGGCGTGCAGCGTGTCGAGCCCCTCGCGGCTCTTCGCGCTGATCGGCACCGCGTTCGGATACCGTTTCAGCACCGGCAACAGCGCCCCGCGGTCCTCCAGCCGATCGATCTGATTCAGCACGAGCAGCGTGTCCTTCTCCTCGATGCTCAGTTCCTTGAGCACGTCGTACACGGCGCTGATCTGTTCGAGCACGGCCGGATTCGACGCATCGGCCACATGCAACAGCAAGTCGGCTTGACGGGCTTCCTCCAGCGTCGCCTTGAAGCTCGCGATCAATCCGTGCGGCAAATCACGAATGAAACCGACGGTGTCGGACAGCAGCACCGGCCCCCAGCTCGGCAGGTGCCAGCGGCGGGTCCGCGTATCGAGCGTGGCGAACAGCTTGTCCTCGGCTTTCACCCCCGCCCCGGTCAGAGCGTTCATCAGCGTGCTCTTGCCGGCATTCGTATAGCCAACGAGCGACACCGTCAGCCGATCGTTGCGCGAAGCGACGAGCCGCTCCTTGCGGCGTTCGATGCCGTGCAGTTCGCTGCGGAGCTCGTGAATCCGCTTCTCGACGATTCGGCGGTCCTCTTCGAGTTGCTTCTCGCCGGGGCCGCGCATGCCGATCCCCGCCTTGATGCGCGACAGGTGCGTCCACATCCGCTTCAGCCGCGGCAGCGAGTATTCGAGCTGGGCAAGTTCCACAGCCAGCCGCGATTCATACGTCTGGGCGTTGGTGGCAAAAATGTCGAGGATCAGCTCGGTCCGGTTGAGCACCTTGATGCCCAGAGCCTTCTCCAAGTTGCGCGTCTGGCCGGGGTTCAGGTCGTTGTCAAAAATCACGACGTCAGCATCATGATGCTCGGCCAGGGCCTTCAACTCCTGAACCTTCCCCTTGCCGAGGAACGTGGCCACGTCGGGCGTCTCGCGCCGCTGCACGAGGCCGCTGGCGATGCGTGCCCCGGCCGTCTTGGTCAGTCCGGTGATTTCCTCCAGCGGATCCTCGCCGACGATTTGCTCGGGCAAGATCACGCGGACCAGAATCGCCTTCTCGCGGGCGACCCCTTCGGCTCGTTCGACTTCGTACACTTTGTTCCGAATCCTCCGGTGACGCTGAACTTCGACCTGCAAACTTTGATTGTTGTCCGTCTGCTCCATGAAGGGAAGAGTCGCTGCTGGCTATTGAGATTCCTCGTGGAGGCTATCAGTGAGGGAGGCGAGGCCTCCCGCCAAGCTGCCGTGTTACCCCAACAAGACGCGCACTTCACGCATTGGTTCGCCCAAAGTTGACCCTCACGGCCGTAAGGGTCAGCCACAAGGAAACCGATGCGTACTCGAGGCCGCGCCGATCATCATTGAAACCCGAAGCGTCACTAAAAATCGTAAATAATAGCTGCCCGATTAATACGCCCGACGCCGCACCTTCGGGTTATGCATGCAAAACGCCGAAAAGTTCTCCGGCAGCTAAATAAACGCAACTCCTTTGCGGAAAACACCTTGTGTCGTTTATCGGTTTATGCACTTATGCACGATATGCAAAAACAGCCCTAACGGGGGATCGACTTGCATTAGAAACCCGTTGCGTCAGGCGAGCGTTTTGCCTTACATCCTTGTGCCACCCATTCCGCGCACAACATTCTATACGATGATGCGCCAGTGGACAATTTTATTGCGACAATCTTACGCAAATCTCTCTTCCGTCCATTCCACCGGTGCAACGGCTGGCTCTTTGTTAAGCCGGGTGAGGGCTTCGTTCAGGCTCCTCTCGGCCGAACGTCCACTTGCCTATCGGCACTGCTGGGCAAGCCAGCAGTGGTGCCTGGCCTGGCGCTTGACAGGTAGACCCCCACCGGCTTAGAAATCTGAAGCGAGCCTTTTCTTCCGGAAATTATCTATTTTTTCGCGGAGTTCGTCCATGTTTTCTTCCACCGCCAGCCGCAGTCGTTCGGCGTTCACGCTCGTGGAACTGTTGGTCGTGATTGCCATCATTGGCGTGCTTGTCGCGCTGCTTCTGCCCGCCGTGCAGGCAGCCCGCGAAGCCGCCCGCCGGTCAAGTTGCCAGAACAACCTCAAGCAAATCGGCCTCGCCCTGCACAACCACCACGACGTCCGCCTCTTTTTCCCAGCCGGTCGCTTCGGTTGCGATGGGTCCGGCCCCAATGAGTGCAACGGCACGATCCCCCCGGGCTCGCCGCAGACGAGCATCGACCGCAGCGGGGCCAGCGGCTTCGTCGCCATCCTGCCGTACATGGAGCAGGACACCCTTTACAAGACGCTCGGCACCGTGGCTGCGGATGCGCCGTGGCCGACGACGGATAATACGATCTGGCGCGTGACCAACAAGGGCCTCGAACAACGTCCGAAGGTCCTGGTTTGCCCTTCGGACACAACGCAGCCGTTTGTGGCGAATACTGGCCTAGGGCCCACGCTCAACGCCGGCGTCGGCAGCTACGCCTTCGTCGCCGGCACCAACGGTCCGAGCCAGGGGATCAGCGCGACCGTGAAATACACCAATACCGGCTTGTTCCTCTACCGCTTCACGAAACGGATGGCGGAGATCGTCGATGGCACCAGCAACACGCTGGCCGTCGGCGAAGTGTTCAACGGACACCTGGCCAACAACCAAAACATCTGGAGCGTCGGGTCACGACACACGCACTGCCTGCGGACGACCCAAAACCCGATCAACACGCCGCCGGGCACCGGCATCACCTACACGGACGGCTCGCAGCTTCGCAACGGTGCATTCATGAGCCGCCACCCCGGCGGGGCTCAATTCCTCCTGGCCGACGGCAGCGTCCGCTTCCTGTCGCAAACCATCGACATCGTACCGTATCGCTCCGCCTCCACGATCCAGGGTGCCGAAGTCAACAACCTACCCTAGTCACTCATACTCCCTGTGGCGGAGCGACCTCTCCCATGCACTGCACTCTCCCAACTGGCCCCGCCCTCTTCGTGAGCGTGGCCTTGATGGCCGCTTCCCTCTTCCTCGCCGGTTGCGGCGAAGGCGGCCCCAAAATCGTCCCTGTCTCAGGCGCCGTCTTCATCGACGGAAAGCCGCTGACCTACGGCCATGTTCAGGTATTACCGTCCGGCTGGCGGCCCGCTTCCGGTCGCATCGGCGGAGACGGCCGTTTCACGCTGACGACAACCGAACCCAACGACGGCTGTGCCGTCGGCACGCATCCAGTTGCTGTTCTCGCTGGCGAGTCGCTCACCCCGGAGACGATGAAATGGCACGCCCCAGAGAAGTACGCTGACGCCGCGACGTCCAATCTCACCGTCACCATCACCGGGCCAACCAATGACCTGAAAATCGAGCTGGAATCGGACGGCGCCAGTCAACCGGCCGAGGTCGTCAAGGAGGTCGTCAAGGAAGGCGGCTCTGAGTTCGCCGACTAAGTCCTAAGGTCGGCTCCCATTGCTGCCGTGAGATGCGGCTAGTGTTTTGTCAACGTTGCGAATTGGAGTAGCCGAAGTCGTGAGACTTCGAAATTTGCCTTTCCTGGCAGTGTCAGTCGGAACTCTCACGAGTTCCGCCACCCTAAATTCAAACCGTGACACAGCACTAGCCGGTTGATTTCGGGAGCATGTAGAATCGCGGGAATGAAACGCTCTTGGACTCTGCTGGCCGTGTTCGCATCCGCGATTGCCGTGCTCGGATTGGCATTCGGTACGGACGCTGGACGTGCGGCCGGCGGCTGGACCATCGGGGAGGCGCGGGCTTGGATTGAAGCAAACGTCCTCATGCCCGAAACCTAACGCCGTGAACTATAGTACTTGTACGCCTTCAGCTTCCAGGCCGTCGGCTTCTCCTCGGCGAGGACTTTGAAAGACCGCGTCAGCTCCACAGGTCGAAAATGTCGCTCGGGTCCGTGTTTCGCCACTTCATCCAAGTCCCCCACACGACCAAGGCAATGATTGCCACAGCGAGCGTCCAGTAACCCCAGTTGTCTGGCATCGCGATACCCTTGAGCGTTATTCGGCCAGCCGAGCCTTGTCTTAGCAAATCATCTGGACTTTACCCGCCCCGTAGCGAGATGGCGAATTCAGCCGCGAAACGGCAACCGGGAGCATTCGTAAATTGTGGTTGCCACCCGGGCTCCATGCCGGTCAAAATGCTCGGATGCAAACCACCGAGCCAGCGCATACCGTTCAACTCGATCTCACCATTCCGATTCTGGGCGTCGGCTTCGCCCTGTTCCTGCTGGTCGTCGGGATCGCGGTCGTGACCATCGTGGTCAGCCGGCGGCACCCACGCGGGAGCGAATGACCGTGCGTTTCCGCCTTCGCACGCTTCTGGTCTTGCTGGCAGTCGGGCCTCTGCTCCTGGCGTGTGCCTGGTGGTCGCTGATGGCATGGCGCGCGGAGCAAGCCCGTCAGCGAGCGTTGGAAGCAGAGGAAGCCGAAAAGGCGCGCATTGCCGAACTGATTGAATTGACTACCTGGCAAGTCAGTAACGCTAAGTGATGAAGCTCCTGTTCCGCCCTTACCGAATCTGTAGGGTGGGCTCTGCCCACCAGGCCGCTGCTCCGAATCGCAGCCGCGTAGCGGCGACCGAATAAGTCCGTGGTGCCAGCCCACGGCAGGCTGGAAAAAAAGGCAGCATCAGCCCCGCAGGGGCGAAAGGCGATCGCTCCGTTCAAATCTTCATCTCGGTCGTATCACCACTCGCCGATTGGAACTGCACCAAGCGACGTTACTTCGGTTTGGCCAGATACTCGCTACAGTCGGGACAAACGCTGTGGGTCAGTTGGGGAACGCTCGGTCGGCCGAACAGATTGAGCCGCTTGATCGCCGCTTCGATGGCGATCCACCGATCTTCTAGATGCACGCTTTTGCACCACGAGCAGATGCGGAGTAATTCCGTCGCTGGATCGAAGGGGGCGGTCTTGTCGTCCGCGTCGGGAAACTCGTCCAAATCGGGAAACTCGTCTGCATCAGGAAAGGAGTGCCGCACGATGCTCTTGGTGATGCACTGGATCTCCAAATCGTTGTTCTCTTTGGGCAGCACCTTCATGAGCATTTCACGCCGCACCTCGGGCGAATCGCAACGGAAGGGGAAGACAACCTGGATCCGCTGTTCCCGTACTCTCCAAAACACCTCCCGGTAAATGCGGGTGACGTCGGCCCCCTCGACGTAGCGCCACAGCGGCTCGCCGAGGAGTTGCTCGCCAACAAGTTCGGGGGCTCCGTTCTCCTCCGCGAACGTGCTCCACTTCCGGTTCATCCCCAGAAAGCAATCGCGGCTATCGAGTCGATAGATGACGGGCATCGTGGAGTCTTCGCCTCAAGAGCACTTTCTTCACACCGTCACTCTCCAACTCGTGCGTGACGCCATCCCGGTCCGCTTAGTAACGCACGATCCAATCCACCGTCAGCCGATTGTCAATGAGCCCTCGGTTTTCCGTCAGGGGAACCTCCCAAGCCATGCCAAGTTCTCCGAGCGTGGTCGGCTTCCATTTGAGGCCAAAGGCTCCGGTGACAATATCGCTGCCGGCTACGTCTGTGGCACCCAAATTGAAAAAGTCGAGCCCTTCCAAGCCCGCGAACGCTGCGTTGTCACCGTCGCGCAGCCAATGATACCAGTTGAATTCGAGAAAGCTGTACCAGCAACGCCCGAAGATTTGCCTGTCGAGGTGCGCCGACCAATAGAGCACCTGGTTTTCTTCAGCGACGTCGCTTGGCAACCGGATCCCTGTGGCGGTGACGAAATGGTTCCAATCACCGAGTTGAGCGGCGCCTGTCGCAAACAAGTTGAACTCGCCGTCGCCGTTTCCTTGCAGCGCCCGTGCCGTCCCCACAGGCAATTCAAACGTGGCACCCAAGCTCACGATTCGTTGCAAATCCACGTCCTTCCAGACGTTGTATTTCAGCCCCAGCGCCACATCCGCCCAGCCGTCGTCGAGCGGTGCGTCAGCTCCCGTAAAAATGAATCCGTCTTTGGTAGCAATGAGCGACAGATTCTCCGTGAGCGCGACTCGCAATTGCAGAGCCAAGACTTGGATATCGCTGGCCGGAACGTCGCCGCCGAATAGCGACGGGATGTTGTGCTGAGCGAAGATCAATCGCGCCTCAGTAAGCGTCCGCGGATCTTCGAAGAAGACTGGGTTCGTCATCGGGCTGATAAAGTCTGACCAGCACGGATCAGTCGGCTGGATGAAGCCCAACAGCGGTTCGCGGCAGCAGTCGTCGCAGCAGGCGTAGGCCGACTCGCACTCGGTCGCGGAAGGCGTTACTTCTTCCCCCATAAGATTGCCGCATTTTGCCAAAGCGACGATTGCGAATGCCAAGGCAGACGCGGCGGACCATGTGGTTGGGCGGATCATAAGGGCTTCCCAGCTCGATATGACGGTGTTTCGCAACGCAGCCTCTCGTCCTATCGAGAATCGCCTCAAGCGCGCACGATCTGCACAACCGCGCGCCGGCAAAGCTTTCCATCTGGATGCCCAATGATCCAAGCAGATGCAGGAGGTGGTTAGGCCGTTAGGCGTGGCCAGCCTTGCGCTGATGGTTGCGTTCGGCCAAACAGGCCAGCCCGTAAAAGCCGGAGAAGCCAAAGAGACCCGCAAAACCTGACAAGCCTGAGAGGCCAAAAAGACGCTCGCATCCGGGAATGAAGCCGAGGAAGCCCACAAAGCCGAGGAACCCCAGAAACCCAAACCGGCTGAGTCCGCCGAGGCGCGCAAATTTTTGGGCCAGTGGGGAGTCGTAGTTTGTCACCATGTCCATGTCTCCTTTTCGTGTACCGATGAAAGGTCGGGAGGTTACTTCGCCACCGGCGTGACATCCTCGATGTCTTGCGATCTCACCTTATCCAAAGGAAAGCGAACTTTTTCGCGGGCTGAATCGAAATCGATCTTGCTGAAATCGACTTTACGAACCCGCCGGTTGTTCTGAGTGTGGTAGTACAACACCCGGTTCTTCGTGTCTCAAACGGTTGTCCAGATGGTGGAGCTGCGCATGCCTTTCGTCTTGGCCTCTCCTTCGCCTTCGGCTGCACCGAGCGGCACGTTGAAATTGTCGAGGATACGGAGAATCTCGTACACCGTTTCCTCGCCTGTGGGCGTGGGGCGCGCGGTCTTCGAGAATGCCACGGCCCGCACGAATCGGGAGGGAGGCGTGAAATCACCCGGCAACCCAATCATGCCGCTTCCACCGCCCAGCGGTCTAAAATCCAACTCCTCGATCTTCTTTCCCGGCAGCGCGACCGGGGACAGGTTGATGAAGTTCCGCAGGTTGGTCTCGTGCCAGTCATAGGTTGGAGCGTTGGTGATCACACCGAGCGGTGCATCGAAGAGCTTCAATTCTCCCTTGAGGTACTCGATTACGACAGCCTTACCACTGGGCTCGGTAACGAGATAATGCGCGGGCGGGGCCATGCCGATGGGCGGTGCGATCACTGGCGTGACGCGAACCTTGGCGATTGCGGCCTTGGCCTCGTCCACCGTCGCACAGGTCGAGAGGAGATAGGCGATGACATCCGCAGGCCCCATGCACTCGCTCGCCTTGGCCGGGTCGTACTTTTGATATTCGGCGAAGCCTGGATGATAAAACCCACCGACGGCGAGCCCCTTTTCGTTCATGCCGTCCAAAGTGACCTCGGCGTCGAGTCCATCTAGGCCGATGAAACCATACTTCCCTTGCCACGTCACACCGGGTTTTTTGTCTGGCGTGTGGGCGAGAAACTTGTAGCCGCGAGGGATGATGACCACTTGCGAGTTCAGGTCGAACGAACCCCATTCCATCGTGCGGCCGTACACGACGGCGCCATCCCTTGCTTCCAGCGTCACTCCCGTGCAGGCGGCGAGGTCATTCGCCAAGACTAAGAACACCATCCCTAATACAGCGACAAGTGACGTTGTGCGACTCCTCACTGGTTACACTCCTTGCGTGAAGGTTGGCGGGGTGAGTTGGCAAAAAGCGTGCCAACGTAGTCATCTTTGCGACGCGATCAGGCGTTTGGACGATTCTTTCAGGCTGATGACAACGTGCCGCGTGAAGCCTGGGGCATTCCGTCACGCCAAATGTGCGAAACAGCACAGCGGGATTTTCGGCGCTGCTGGCCAATCCAGTAGCAGCATCCTACCCCGTAGGGTGTGCAACTCGATCTGCGGGACTACTTCCGCCGAGTACAAGTGCCACCGGCGTCAAAGAAAACTTTGCCCTGCCCGTCTTTTACGATGGCTGTCCACTTGTGCGTGTCGGCGTCGAGAAAATGGATAGTCGAAATATTCGTCAGACCATTTCCCAATTCGGACGTGCAGGTAAGCGTTTGGGTTTTCTCGTTCCATTGCCCTGCCATGTCGATGTTATTGCCGTGGGAATTGAACATCCACCAACGGTAGGCTCGCTTCGAGGTATCGTACGTGAACATCACCATGGCGTCGCCATCAGACTGCTTACTCGTCTCTTGAACGTAACGCCCATCCAGCACCCACTCTCGGGTCAAAACGCCCTTCGCACGGCCTTCTTTGGGTGTCCACTCGGCAACCTTGCTCACCGATTCGGAATCCCACTTGCCGACAAGGCGATCCAGCACCTTCAATTCTGCTGGCTTCTCTGGTTCAGCGGCGTGTGCCACTGCGGCGGCGAATACCCAAAAATTAACGGCAACAAAAAGCATGCTCGGCTTCATTCTTGCGGCTCTCAAAAAGGATGAGCAGGAATCGCTAATTTATGTCGAGTCAACAGCGCTTTGCTATGCTCCCGCCATGGTCTTCTTCAGCGGGCATTTTTCCCAGCCCCGCGAGTTCACCGCGCTCGCGAGTTGCGCCGGTTGAGCTCGTCGCGGATTTCGGCGGCCAGTTCGTACTTTTCGTTGGCCACTGCTTCTTCGAGCTGTTCCTGCAAGGTGCGGCCGACGCGGAAGTGCTGCCGGAGCGATTCGCGGAGCTCGATGAGCCGCTGGACTAGTTCGTCCTCGTCGAATTCTTCCTCGGCCTCGTACTGGACAAAGACGCTCCGCATCTTATCCAAGCCCGCATTCAGCTCCTCGACGGCGACTTCCGCACCCTTGTCACCCAGAGCGGCGAGGGCGGCGGCTTGCGTGCGATGGAACAGGACGAACGGCCGGTATTGCTCGTGCGATAGCGTCCATTGCTCGTCGGGCGAATGGTCGCGGCAGAAGTCCATCATGTGCAGCGTGTGGTCGGCATCGGCCACCGCATTGTGAAATTCGCGAAGGGCCAGCCAGCAGATGCGGCGGTGATAGAACTGCACGAATTCGCGGTCCGCCTCCTCGCACTCGTCCTCCGTCATCACGTACTCGTTCCCCTCTTTGACCGTGCGGCCGACGAGGTAATCGAAATACGTGTCGGCCCCCTCGGGACGCTGACCGTCGGGGCGGCCCGTCGCTTCAAGTTGGAGCAGCCCCAAATCCAGCCGCATTTGCAGCACGTCCCGGCCGTCGTCCCCCTTTTTCTTCCGTACGCTGATCCCTTGCGGATCGTAGGGCCAGTCGCGGAGGATGCGGTCGATGTTCTCTTTACGTGCCATCGGATGACCGCGCGGGCGGTCCTGATTGCGGGCTTGCAGCAGACGGAAATCGCGGTCAGTTACGACACGATTATACACCGCAGGCGGGTGGTCGGGCAGGCTTGCCGGCGTCTGTACATGTACCCTCCAAACTGTCCGAGGCGGTTCGTCCGTGGTTTGCAGCGTAAACCACAGCCACCCAGACAAAGCAATTGGGATTCTGCCCTACGACAAGTCCTGCTGGCGCGCATAAGATTCACTTATGGGCGACCATCGTCCGCCCTCTCAACCTCTCCAACTTGACAGCAACCACCATGGCGACATCGCAGCGCGAGCAGCAGATCCAGCAAGCTGAGGAGATTCTGGGGGACCGACTGGCGGACATCGGCTTTGCGAAGGGGTTGTTTTTCGGACAATACCTGGGGGACCGCTTGCTGTCGTATCCGCACTTGGAGGCCGATGAGCGAACCGGCGAACTGGTGCAGCGACTACGCGACTTCTGTGCCCGCGAAGTCGATCCGGTGGCGATCGACCGACAAGCGATCATTCCCGACAGCGTCGTCCACGGCCTGGGGAAGCTCGGCGTGCTGGGAGCATGCCTGCCGACCTCGTGCGGCGGGCTGGCGATGTCGCAAGTGTCGTATTGCCAAGTGCTGGAGGTGCTCGGCGCCCATTGCGGCAGCACGGCACTGTTCGTCAACGCCCATCATTCGATTGGTCCGCGGGCACTGGTGCTGTTTGGCACCGAGGAGCAAAAGACCCGCTGGCTACCCAAGCTGGCCAGCGGCGAGTGGATCAGCGCGTTCGCCCTGACCGAGCCGGAGGCCGGCAGCGATGCGGCCAACGTGCAAACGACGGCGACCCCCAAACCAGACGGCAGCGGCTTTGTGCTGAACGGACAGAAACGGTGGATCACCAACGGCGGCATCGCCCAGGTACTCACCGTTATGGCCCGCACGCCAACACCTGACGGCCGCGATAGCAAGATCACCGCCTTTCTCGTCACGCCCGACATGCCCGGCTTTGAGGTCGTTGAGAAGCGGATGGAAAAGATGGGAGTGCGTGGCACCGCGACCGGCCGGCTCGCGTTTCGCGACATGTTCGTCCCGCGCGAAAACGTGCTGGGACAACTCGGCAAGGGGCTCAAGGTCGCGTTGACTGTCCTCGACTTTGGCCGGACAACTTTCGGGGCCAGTTGCACCGGCGCGGCCAAGTATTGCGTCGCACGGGCCGTCGAACACGCCAATCGACGCGTGCAATTTGGGCAAACGCTGGGGAGCTTCGAGCTCGTGAAGGAAAAGCTCGCCTACATGCATGCCGGAGCATTTGCGATGGAGGCCTGTACCTACCAAACAGCCGCACTGATCGACTCGGGCGAAGGGGACTTCATGCTCGAAACGGCCATGCTCAAAGTTTTCGCCACGGAAACGCTCTGGAAGATTCTGAACGACACGTTCCAATTGCATGGCGGTACGGCGTACTTCACTGACCAGCCGTTCGAGCGGATGGTGCGTGACGCCCGGATCAATACGATCGGTGAAGGGGCCAACGACGTGCTGCGGGCGTTCTCGGCCCTCGTAGGCATGCGTGATGTGGGGCTGGAACTCAAGGCGATCCTCGACGCGATCTACTATCCGATCGGCAACCTGTCGCGCATCGGCCGCTTCGCCGGACGAAAGCTCGGCTCGCTGTTGGTGTCGCCAACGGTCAGCGTCCGCTCGTCCGAGCTAGAGCCCGACGCGGCAAAGCTCGGCAAGCTGGTGTCGCTCGTGGGGCAGAATGTCGAGCGGCTCTTGCGCACGTATCAGCTCGGCATCGTTGATCGGCAGTATCAACTGGGCCGCGTCGCCGATGCCGCGACGGAACTTTACGTGAGCGCTTGCGTGCTCAATCGGCTCGACGCACTCTTGCGCGAGCATGGAGGCAACGGCGCGGAGCATCGGCTCGATCTGGAATCGGGCCGGTATTACTTGCTCACGGCAGGCCGGCGAATTCGGCGAGCGATGACCGACCTCTGGTCGAACGATGACGACGCGACCAGCGCGCTGGCCAATCGAATACTGAAATCAAGCCTCTGAGCTATCGAACCTGATCTACCGCGTTTGCAGATTGAAGCCCCGTGTCGCCACGCGCGGGTGCGTCTGCTCATCGTCCATGATGTAGAGGACGTTGTCTTCGCGAACAGGAGTTGCGACCGTTTCAGGAGCGGCCTTGGGCGGGTTCATCGCGAGCAAAATCTGCCGCACGTCGTAAGCCAATGCACCGATGCCCAGCCCGGCCCAGGCGAGGGCTTCGATCGGCTGGCCACGACCGAGGAGAAGCACAAAAGGCCCGGCAATCGCTGCGGCCCAGAGAGTTGTGTAAGCCCAGCCTTGCCACGAAGTGGGCGTGACTCCCCAGCCGATCGCCTTGGCCCGGAACCAGGTTGGCTTGCCGAACATGACACAACTCCTTGCTAGAACGAGACTTGCGAGTTTCCCTGGGATAGTTCTCAGCGCGACGCAACAAACTCACTTGCGCCGGCTGGATAGCAGTAGTTCGCCAATGAGCTGGCAATCTTGCCGGGCTTGGCCGAAAAATCGCGGTCGTCAACCTGGGCAAATTGCATCAACACTGCCGATCGCGACGACTTTGCCGCTTTTAGCGAAACTTCTCGCCGCTCCGCGCCTATCGGTTCGATGACCAATGACGACCGTAGCGAAGGCTCCGGTCATGCCGGATGTGCCGGACCGTTCGTCATGGAGGGGGGAATGAAAACGCTTACTCGCTTCGTCTGCTTCGCGGCGCTGCTTGTACCCGCGGTCGCAGTTGGCCAATACTCGCCCGCACCGGGCCGCGCGCCGGCCAGTGCCACGCGCTCGATCCTCAAGCCCGCCGATCAGGTCGAATGGGCCGGCTACGCCAGTTCCAGCTATGCGAGCGCCGGCTACACCGGCGGCAAGGTCGTTGGCGACTATAGCTGCTGCGACAAGCCGATCGGCTGCACGAGCGTTTGCGTGGGGTACGACAACTGCTGTCCACATCGCGGCCCGTTCTGTTGTCTTAAACGAATTGCCCGGATGCTCGACTGCCTCCTCCCTTGCAACAAATGCTGCACGAGCGAGCCTCTCTGCCTGTTTGGACACTGCAAGCCGCATCTCTTTACCGGAGGACATTGCTTCGGCGGATGCGGTGGCTGTAAGAAATTCGGTTGCAACAGTTGCACATCGAGCTGCGATTCGTGCAGCTCGCCGATCGGCCAGCCAATGCTCTCCGATCCGTTCCAAGACGATCCACTTCCGCCGAAGCCGATGGTCGATCCGGCACACGGTGTGCAGACCTATCCCGCGCCGATTCAGACATATGCCGCCCCGAAGTCGTCCCCTTACAAAGTGACGACTGGCACTCGCGCCGCAGCACCCGCCATGAAGTCCGCGCCCGTCAAATCGACCGCACCCGACAAGTATGCCGGTCATTCTCGTAGCCGCGCGGTCCCCACGAAGACCGCGGAAACGACCACCGTTCGCCACGCCTCGGTCCAAACCGAAGCCGCTCCTGCTCCGCCGAATCTGCTGCCGACGACCGTTCGTCGCGCCTCGGCGGAAGTTGCCTTAGAAGAGGTCTCCATTCCAGTGAATCCGCTGCGCCGCTAATTGAATCGCGGAACTGACGGATCGCGGGAAACGATTGCACAAATCAGCCCGCGCTGATACGTTCGTCCCTGGTGCAACCACAGCTCCAGGGACGAATCCATGCTGCGACTCAAGCACGATGCACTCTCTCGCCGCTCGCTTCTCGAAGCGGCCGGCGTAGGGCTCTTTGGGCTCTCGTTACCGCGTCTTCTGGCGGCCGAAGCGGGAGTGAAGTCGCACCCTGCACGGGCCAAGTCCGTCATCTTCCTGCTGCTCTTTGGCGGGCCGAGCCAGCTCGAAACCTTCGACCTGAAGCCCAACGCGCCGAGCAAGATTCGGGGGCCGTACAGCCCCACGCCGTGCAAAACGCCTGGGCTCCTGATCAGCGATCAGCTCCCTCGATTGGCCGCGTGCAGCGATAAGTTCTGCGTCTTGCGGTCGATGACGCATACCTATAACGATCACAGCACGGCCGGGCACTATGTGCAAACCGGACATCCGTGGCATATCCCGATCGGGGGTGGATTCAATGCGACCCCACGAGATTGGCCCAGCATCGGCGCCGTCGTCGAATACCTGAGCCAGCGCCAGCCAGAAGTTTTTGCCGAACGGGCTTCGCAGGCGAATTTGCCCGCCTATGTCGTGACTCCGAACTTTCTCGGTCGGCTGGAAGAGTATTCGATTCAGCTTCGCCGCCCCGGCGAATATGCTGGCTGGCTGGGCCGCGGCTACGATCCGCTGACGACGACGATCGACAAGCGCGACAAGAAGGACAATCCCTACTTCCGCAATTGCACCGACGAGGAGCTCAACTATCAGATTCAGGGATTGGCCTTGCCGGCCGAACTGACGCTCGACCGCGTGGCGCGGCGGCAGACGCTCGAGCAGCAACTCGACGAGCAGCTCCGCTCGCTCGACAAGAGTCCCTCGCTCGCCGCGCTCGACAACTTTCAATCACGGGCCTTCACGCTCGCGACATCGACCGCCACAAAGCAGGCTCTCGATATCCGCCAAGAGCCTGCCGACCTGCGTGACAAGTACGGACGGAACCTCTTCGGCCAGTCGGTGCTGCTCGCTCGTCGCCTCGTCGAGGCAGGGGTGCGCTATGTGACGGTCCACTTCGAAGCGGTCGATGGCTATAGCTGGGATTCGCACACCCATAGCGACGATGTGAAGAAGCACCTGCTGCCGGCGCTCGATAATGCCCTGGCATCGCTGCTCGAAGACCTGTCCGCCCGCGGCTTGCTCGACGAAACGCTGGTCGTGTGCCTGGGCGAGATGGGCCGGACACCTCAAGCCAACGACCGCTGGGGGCGCAATCACTGGAGCACGCTCTTTCCTGCGGTGCTGGCCGGCGGCGGCGTCCGCGGCGGTGCGGCCTATGGTGGCAGCGACAAGGACGCGGCCTATCCCATCGATCGCCCGACCAGTCCCGAGGATCTCGCGGCGACGATCTATCACGCCCTGGGGATCAACCACCACCTGCAACTGCCCGACGCGACCGGCCGGCCCGTGAGCATTGTGAATGGAGGCCAGCCGGTGATGGAGCTGTTCGGATAAAGCGCATCTGATTGCTAGTTTCATCGAGCTTCTCTGGAATTCACTCCATGCGTGCGCGAGTCGTACCACTCTCGATCTTTTCAGCAATCGCGGCATTGGCATGCTCGACATTGATCGCAGATGACAAGATCCCTCGCGTCGCCGTGGTCACAACAGTCTGGTACCAGAATTCCCACGCGGATGTGATCGCCGGCCGGCTGCTGGAAGGGTACACGCTCGACGGCCAGGGAGAGTTTCCTAAGCTAAGGCTCGCCTCGCTTTACGTCGATCAGTTCCCCGAGCGCGACAAAAGTCGCGAGTTGGCCAAAAAGCACGGCATCCCGATCTACGATTCGGTTGCCAGAGCGCTGACGCTAGAAGGCGACAAGCTGGCGGTCGATGGCGTGCTGCTGATTGCCGAGCACGGCGAGTATCCCGAAAGTCCGGCCGGCAGCATCGAGTATCCCAAGCGACGGCTGTTTGGCGAGATCGTCAAGGTCTTCGAGGCCAGCGGCCGCGTGGCGCCGGTTTTCAGCGACAAGCACCTCGAAGACGACCGGGCCGACATCGAGTGGTTCTGGAAAGAGAAGGAGCGGCTAAAGATTCCACTGATGGCCGGCTCGTCGCTGCCGACGCTGTGGCGATATCCGGAGGCCGACGTCGAGCTCGGCCGCCCGCTGAAGGAGATCGTTGCCGTCTCGTATCACCGTCTCGACACCTACGGCTTTCACGCCCTGGAGATGGTGCAGTGTCTGGCCGAGCGGCGGAAAGGGGGCGAAACGGGCATTCTCGCGGTTCGCTGTCTCACGGGCGATGCAGTCTGGCAAGCCGGCAAGGAAGGCGTGTACGACGCGAAGCTGCTCGATGAAGCGCTCACGCGACTCAAAGAGCGGCCGCTGGCGCCAGGCAAGTCGCTGCCGGAACTTGTTAAGGAGCCGGCCCTGTTCGTGATCGACTATCGCGACGGCCTGCGGGCGAGCATCCTCACGCTGAATGGAGCCGTGGGTGAATGGACGGTCGCGTGGCGCTACGGCGATGGCACCACTTCCTCAACGTGCTTCTGGACGCAGGAAGCTCGTCCCTTTCAGCACTTTGCGATTTTGCTGAAAGGGGTCGAGCAGATGATCCACACCGGCCAACCGTCGTGGCCACCGGAACGCACGCTCTTCACCAGTGCCGCTCTCGACGCTTTACTGGTCTCGAAAGCGGGAGGCGGAAAGCCGGTCGAGACGCCGCATCTCGATCTTCGCTATCAACCGACGCACATCTGGAAGCAGCCACCCCCGCCGCCGATGAATCGGCCGCTGGATGGACCGTAGGCAAGACAGGCTCTAGTGGATCGGAATTCGCCGTAAACGCAGGCTATTGAGTACGACCGAGACGCTGCTGGCCGCCATCGCCGCGGCGGCCAGGGCCGGCGGCAGGCGGAGGTGCAAGAACGGCACGAAGACGCCAGCAGCCAGCGGAATGAGGACGATGTTGTAGATCGTCGCCCAACCGAGATTTTGCCAGATCACCGCCAGCACCGAACGCGACAGCCGAACCGCCTTCGGCACGAGAGCCAGATCGTGCCGTGCGAGGACGATGTCCGCCGATTCGATCGCCACGTCCGCGCCCAGGCCAATCGCGATCCCCAGGTCCGCTGCCGCGAGTGCCGGTGCGTCGTTGATCCCGTCGCCGACCATCGCCACGACCTCGCCGGCTTGTTGCAGATCGCGAATCGCCGCGAGCTTCTGGTCCGGCTTCACTTCGGCGATCACGCGGTCGATGCCCACGTCGCGCGCGACTGCTTCTGCCGTTTCACGTCGGTCGCCGGAGAGCATCATCGGAGTCAGGCCCAGCCGCTTCAGTTCGACGATTGCCGCACGGCTTGAGTCTGCGATCCGGTCGGCAAGGACGATCGTGCCCAGAAGCTTGCCACCCTGCGCAACGTACATCGGCATTTGACCGGGCAGATCGACCTGTGGTAAGGCCTGATTCGATCCCAGCCGCGACTGCATCAACTCCCGGTTGCCGAGCAGCACGCACTGTCCATCGACCATTGCCTCAATCCCTTGGCCCGGAATGACCGTCACCCGCTCGGCAACGGGAAGCTCGGCGACAACTTGCGAAGCTCGCGTCACAATCGCACGAGCCAGTGGATGACTGCTCTGGCGCTCGGCTGCGGCGGCAATGGCCAGCACTTGCTCTTGGGAAGCGCCATCGGCGCTGGAGATGCTGATCACTTCCGGCTGGCCGAGCGTGATCGTTCCCGTTTTGTCGAAGACAACGGCCGTCAGCCGTCCCGCCGTTTCTAGCGCCTCGGCGTCCTTGATCAGGATGCCACTTTCGGCTCCGCGACCGGAACCAACGAGCACGGCGGCGGGTGTCGCGAGGCCCAAGGCACACGGGCACGCAACGACGAGCACTGCCACGGCGCACGAGACGCCTATTGTCCAGTCACTTGCCATTCCCCATGCAACCAGCGTGACTGCCGCGATCGCCAGCACCGCCGGCACAAACCAGGCCACCACGCGATCCGCGAGTCGCTGCACTCCGGCCTTCGATTCCTGCGCTTTGCGAACGAGCTCCACGGTTTGTGCCAGCCACGTATCCGCCGCCAGATGCGTTACGCGGGCCCGCAGCGAACCGTTGCCGTTCGTCGTACCCGCGAAGATCGAGTCACCCGTTCGCTTCGCGACCGGCAGCGGCTCGCCGGTGAGCCAGGCCTCGTTCACATCGCTCGTGCCGGTGAACACGACGGCATCGAGCGGCACCTTATCACCAGGTCGAATGACGAGCGTCTCCCCCAGGGTAACCTTCTCAAGCGGGATTTCGACGACATTCAGATTGCGCTCGATGCGGGCCACCGGCGGCGCGAGAGCGAGCAGCTTCAGGATCGCTTGCGAAGCTCGTCCCTTCGCGCGGGCTTCCAGATACTTGCCGAGCGTGATGAACGCCAGGATCATCCCTCCGTCCATGAAGTTCATGGAATGGTGGCCAAGCGTGAGATCGGCGACGCCAGCACCGAAGGCGGCCATCGTGCCCAGGGCGATGAGCGTGTCCATGTTCGCCGCGCCGTGTCGCAGCTGCTTGATCGCCCCCGCGAGGAACGGCCAGCCGACGATGGCCTGCATCGCTGCGGCCAGCGCGAATTGCCCCCAGGCGGCAACCAGATGCGGAATGCCCGGAATCAGGTGCAGCGCCACGAGCGGCACGAGCAGGGCAACAGCGATAATCAGCCGCCATTTCCACGTGGACAGTTCGTCCGCCGAGCGGCTGTTGATGCTTTCAGCAGCGGACGAGCCCGTGGCAGCGGGGTGAGCGGCGTATCCCGCGGCGGTCACGGCAGCGGACATCGCCGCGAGCGAAGCCTTGCCGGCATCGTATGCTACTCTGCCCTGATTCGTGGCGAGATTGACGTGGGCGGACTGCACCCCCGGCACCTTCACGAGCGCCCCCTCCACGCGAGCCACGCAGCTCGCACAGTGCATTCCCTCAATGTCTAGAATGACCTCAGCCATTTCCTGCAATTATAGGCGGCGACATGCGAGCAGAGATTATTGCCATCGGCGACGAACTGACCACCGGCCAGCGGCTGGATACCAACAGCCAGTGGCTGGCCGAGCGGCTGCTGGAGATCGGCGTGCCGGTCGCCTTTCACACGACGGTCGGCGATACGCTGGCCGATAACTTGCTCGTCTTTCGCCAGGCCGCCGAGCGGGCCGACATCGTCGTGGCGACCGGCGGCCTGGGACCGACGGCGGATGATCTTACGCGGCAGGCGCTCGCGACCGTCGCGGGAGTGCCGCTCGTGCAGGATGATGCGTCGCTGGCACACATCAAGGCCCTCTTTGCCCGACGCAAACGCGAAATGCCGGCGACGAACCTCGTGCAGGCGCTGTTCCCGCAGGGGAGCCGACCGATCGCCAACCCGCACGGCACCGCGCCGGGAATCGACATCGAAATTCCTCGTGCAGTCGGCAAGCCGGCCCGCATTTTTGCCCTGCCAGGCGTGCCGGCGGAGATGAAGGAGATGTGGGGAGTGACCGTCGCGCCGGCGATTAGCGATCTGCTCGGTGTGAAGCGAGTCATCGCCCACTACCGGATCAAGTGCTTCGGCGTCGGCGAAAGCGACCTCGAGGCGATGCTCCCCGACCTGATCGCGCGCCAGCGTTATCCGCTCGTGGGCATCACCGTCCATCAGGCAACGATCACGCTTCGCATCACCGCCGAAGGGGAAACCGTCGCTGCCGCTCGCGCCGCCATGCAGCCGACGATCGACACGATCCACGAATGTTTGGGGGATCTGATTTTTGGGTACGAGGATGATGAGTTGCAGGATATCGTGGTGAATCTGCTCCGCAAAAAGCAACGAACATTAGTTGTTACGGAGTGGGCGACGTGTGGACTAATCTCGCAATGGCTTGCCGAATGCGGTTCGCATGATGTATTCAGATTCGGTCATGTTGTCACAAACACGGAGTGGTGGCGCGACGAAGGGGGCTGGAGCATCCAGGGTGCAGACTACGAACTGTTGGTAGGTCCAGCCACTACACCAGATTTAAGTTCGTCCACCAACGTAGTCATCACATTGGTTCACGGCGGTAAAAACTTTCGCAAGGATTTCCCATTCACAGGCCACCCGGAAATTCTGCGCCCCCGCGCTGCCAAGCAGGCGCTCAACCTGTTGCGGCTGCATCTGCTCGGAAAATCCTAGGTTCCCTCACTCTTTGAAAACCGAGCGCGTGCAAAATCGCTGCAAAGAGATGAAAACACAGAGTCACAGAGAGCACCGAGAAAGACGATCCAAAACCGTCTCAACATCTAGGTTGGTGTATTGCAACTCCTATCTTCTCTCTGTGTGCTCTGCGACTCTGTAGTTTCTATTGCGCTATTTCGCCGCGGTTTGCGGCTGCGGGGCGGGGGCGGCGAACTTGCCAAGTTCCTGCCCCTGGTCGTTCCAGACGCGGAGGACGCTGTCGAGACCGCCAGCCACGACCGTCTTACCGTCCACGCTCGCTGCGCCGGCATACATATAGTCGCCGGTGCCGGGAAAGTCGCGCTGCACGTTGCCGTTGGCGGCATTCATGAAGCGAACCCGCGAATCGCCGGCTGTCGCAACGAACACGTCGCCGTCTCCCGCAAAGCCGACGCTCGTGACTTCCTTGTTGAACTGGTTCTGGATCGTGCGGAGCTGGTCGCCGGTGCGGGTATCCCACACCTTCACGACCATGTCGGCGCCGCTCGAAACGAGCATCCGCCCGTCGGCCCGCCAGGCGACGCCGAGAACGTGATGCGTGTGCCCTTCAAAGGAGCGAATGAACTTGCCGTCGGCTACGTTCCACACTTTCACGAACCGGTCGGCCGCACAGCTGGCGAGCTGCTGGCCATCGGGCGAGAAGTCAAGCGAGTTGACCGTATCGCTGTGCGGCTCCTTGATGGCCAGGACAAGCTGGCCGTTCTCGACGTTGTAAATGCGGACTTCGCCGCTGCGGGAAGGTTCGCCGCCGCCGACCGCGAGCAGCTTACCGTCCGGGCTGAAATCGAGGGCGGTCACCCGATCGACCAGTTCCACCGGCATGTCGGGCGTGCCGATCGTGCGGACGAGCTTCCACTCGGTGGCGAAGTCCCAAATCACACCGGTGTTGTTCGCCGAAGCGGCAATCGCGCTACCATCGGGGGCAAAGGCGACGACATTGAGCGGCGCTCCACCGACTCCATAAACCTCTACCGGCTGGCCCGTTTCGGAGGAGTAAGTGTGCAACAGCTGATCGTCACCGACTACGGCAAACGTCGCTCCGTCGGGAGCGAAGGCCATCGCCTTGAACGGCTTTTCCGTTTGCGGCAGCGCGGCGGTGGCGGTCTGCACTTCCTGATCGCGCTGAGTAGCGGTCGCTTCGTGCTGCTTAACGATGGCATCAAAGCCAGGGACCGCATCGGTCGCCTTCTTCACCGCTTCGGCCGCCCGCTCGACGCCCCGCTGGGCCGTTTGCAGGGCCCGCTCGGCAGCGGCTCGCTCGTCGGTTGCCTTCGTGAAGTTCGGCGTGACCTGCTTCACCTTCTGATCCGCCTGGTTCATGGCGTTCGTCGTATCCTGCACCGCCTTGTCGGCAGTCTGCTTGTTGGTTTCCGCCGTTTTGCGGATGGTGTCGGCGTCGGTGAAGACCTTGTCGGCAGCGACCTTTCCTTCGTCCGCCTTGACCTTAGCCGCCTCGGCATCGACGACGACCTTATCAGCCGCGACTTTGTTCGTCTCGGCAACCTTGCGGGCTGCGTCAGCGTCAGTCACCACCTTGTCGGCGGCAATCTTCGCTGCATCGGCCGTCTTCATCGCGGCCTCGGCGTCGGTTGCGACCTTGTCGGCGGCAGCTTTGTTCGTTTCAGCGACTTTGCGAGCGGCTTCCGAATCGGTGAAGACCTTGTCGGCGGCGACTTTCGCGTCATCGGCGACCTTCTTCTTCGCGTCGGCGTCGGCCACTTCCTTCTCAGCCGCGGCGACAGCGTCTTTCAATCCTTGATTCTCCGTGTCCTTTGACAGGGCATCCTTGGCAGCCGCGAGTTTATCAGCAGCAGCTTTCGCCACGGCTGCGGCATCGGTGGCAACCTTCGCAGCATTGTCCTGATCGGTCTTGGCCTTCTTCAGGGCCTCGTCCGCCTTGGTGAAGACATCGTCGGTCACCTTCTTCGCTTCGTCGGCCTTGGTCTTGGCCGTCGCCGCGTCGGTGGCGACCTTCGTCGCCGCTTCCGCATCGGCCTTGGCCTTGGTCAGTGCCGCGTCGGCCTTCGCGAAGGCGTCGTCGGTCACCTTCTTCGCTTCGTCCGCTTTCGTCTTGGCGGTGGCCGCATCAGTGGCAACCTTGTTCGCGGCATCCTGCTCGGTCTTCGCCTTCTTCTGCGCCTCATCGGCCTTGGCGAAGGCCTCGTCCATCACCTTCTTATCCTCGTCGGCCTTGGTCTTCGCCGCAGTCGCATCGACGAGGGCCTTGTCGGCGGCTTCCTTCTCGGCCTTGGGGGCCTTGAGGGCTTCGTCCTTCTGCTTGAACTCGCCGTCCGCCTTCGTCATCGCCTCCATCGACTTCTTCTGATTCTCTTCCTCCGCCTTCTTGCGGTCGTCGGCTTCCTTGAGGTCGTTCTTGGCCAGTTCCACGTGCCGCTTGGCGAGGGCGGCGATCCGCTGCGTTTCGGCCAGCTTCAGACTCGCCCGGAAATCCCCCTTCTGCTGCGAAAGCTCCTGGCCGTTGTCGGCGTCCCACAGCTTGGCCTGATTGTTCGAGCCGATCGCCGCGATCCGTTTGCCGTCGGCACGGGAAGCAGCGGCGACCACGGGAGCGCCGAAGTTGACCTGCTTCTCGACCCCGCCGCTGTTCACATCGACGACGCGAATGCCGCCGTCCTGGCAACCGGTCAGAATCTTCACACCGTTAGCCGTGAACAGGGCGATGCTGTTGATCGGGCCGCCGTGGCCCCCGATCTCCTTCACAGGCTTGGGCGCTTCGGCCGGCTGCGCCGCGGGGAGATCCCACGTCCGGAGCATGTTGTCGGCACCAGCCGTGGCGACGAGCTTCCCCTCACCGACGATTGCCACCGCGTTGATCGGCGCGGCCGTCTCGATCGAAGCAATTTGCTGACTATCGGCCAGATTGAAGACACGGAATGTCTTGTCGAGCGAGCTCGTAACGAGCTTGCTGCCGTCAGCCGTGAAGGCAACGCCCGTGACCGCAGCGCCATGACCCTGTAGCGTCTTCGCAACCTGCCCATTGGTGAGGTCAAAGATCTTGACCTTCCCCGTTTCTTCACCGATGGCCGCCTGCTTGCCATCGGGGCTGACAGCGATCGATCGGGGCGGACCCTCCAGGCCGGCCAGATCGAGTCGCTTTCCACCTGCCGGCTTTTGCCAGAGTTTCACCGTCCGAAAGCCGCCGGAGGCGAGCCACTGCCCATCGGGACTGAACTTGAGGGCCTGAATCAGATCGAGATCGGCCACGCCCGGCTGCTTATAGACGCCCTTTTCGAGCAGCGACGGATCGGTCAGCCGGCCGAGTTCGCGTTTGCTCGGCACGTGATACAGGAAAATCTGATTGGCCCGCCCAGCGGCGGCGTACTGCCCATCGGGTGTGATCGCGACGGCATAGATCGGGTTGATCCCTGGCGGGAGCGGCTGCCAGGTAATCATTGACGAGGCGGACTTCACCTCTCCCTTCGCTCCCTGATCGATCCAGAGCTTGATGAGGCCCAGTTCCTCGGACGTGAGCGGCTTGGCCTTCACGTCGTTGTCCGGCGGGGGCATGTGTGGCTCTTTTTGCTTGGCCGCCAACATGAGCAGCAGACTGCCGGCACTATTCCCCGCGACGACCGACGGACCCTCGCTGCCACCTTTCAGAATCGTCTGCGGCGTTTCCAGCACGAGGTCGCTCTCTGCTTCGGTCGCGCTGTGGCAGGCGAGGCAGTTCCGCCGAAAGATCGGCAGGATTTCCTTCTCGAAATCGACGTCTCCCTCGTGCTTCACGTCGGCGATGGCGATGGGATCAGCCGCGGCACGACGCGGGAAAGCAAGGCCCGCTAGGCATAGCGCGACGGTGCTGATCGCGAGAATTGAAATGCGGAGCGTCATATCGGAAATCCTTCGAGGAATCGTCGGCAATCTGAAATCCGTTTTCGGCAATTGTCCCACACAGAGCGTGGCTCTACTTACTGCGGCTTAGCCTCGACAGTCACCATCACGGTGGCGGTTGTTTCCACTTGAACATTGTTGAACCGGCCGCGGCAACGGATGGTGCAGGGGTGCTGACCGGGGGTGGCATCCACCGCGGCGGTTACTTCAAGCTTCCCTTCACTCTGATCCTTATTCCAAGTCGCTCGCTGAGCAGGCAGCCCTTTCACTCCCTGCGTAGGCGGCTCAAACATGATTTCCACGTTGTCGGCAAAGCCGAACAGCCGCTCGACCTTCACCGGCAGTTCCCCCTTCTCGCCTTGCTTGATCGCAGCGGCTGGTGCGCTGGCCGTGAAGTTGAACGGGTGCGGATGGATGCGGAGCTTGATTGGCGTCGAAACGAGGGCGAAATTCACGTCCTTCGGCTGGTTTGCCTGCTTGATCTGGTTCACCCGCTGGTCGAGTTGCTGCTTGAACTGGTTGGCTTGAGTCACCTTGTCCTGAGCCGCCTTCAGTGCCGCTTCGGACGCGACGCGGGCCTCTTCGGCGGTCTTCGCCGCCGCCTGGGCATCGACCAGAGCCTTGTCGGCCGTGGCCAGTTCCTCCTCGGCCTTCTTCTGTGCAGCCGCGGCTTCATTGGCTGCTGTTTCCGCAGCCTTTGCCGCATCGGCCAGCCCCTGATTGGCCGTATCCTTCGCGGCGGCTTCCTTGGCCTGAGTCAGCTTGTCGGCTGCTTGCTTGGCGGCGTCGGTCTTCGCTTTGACGTTGTTCGTCGCTTCCGCCTTTTTCTGCTCGGCGGTCTTGGCGTTGTTGGCCATCTCCTGAGCCGTCTTCGTCGCTGCGTCCTTGGTCGCCGTGGCGGTCTTCACCCCTTCGTTCATCTGCGCGATGAGAGCCTCGGTCGCTTTCTGCTCGGCTTCGGCGGCGGGGATCGCGTCAGGATTGCGGACGTACTTCCGCTTCGTCTCCCCGCGCATGAAGAACGTGTACGTGCCGGGGCGGATGTTCTGCTGATTGAGCTGCAGCTCGAACTTGCCGGCGGCCGTGTTGCCGTCGAGATTCACCTCTTTCGGGCGAATCTGGTCGGGGAGGCCGTCGGCGACGAGTTTGACGTTCTCCTTGTAATCGCCGCGGCGGGTCACGGTGATCGGAATCTCCACGTTGCCGCCGAGCGACGTGTCGTACACCTTGTCCTCGCCGATTTGCACGACGGCGGGCTCCAGGTCCTTATCGACGATGCCAAGGTGCATCGAACGGGTCAGCTTAAAATCCGGCGGATCGTTCTGCCGGTTCTGCGTTCCCCAGACGACGACGGCGTAGCGGGCCTCGCGAACGAGTTCGCGATCCCCCGCCTTCGCCCGGCCGACAACCTTGATCGGTCCACTCCACGGACCGACCCCTTCCGCGGCCGAAATCACGAGCGCCGCCTGTTTCACATCGCCGCCGATCACCGCGCCGGGGCAAGTGACGCCGCCGGGAAGCCCCTCTACTGTGACCGTGATTTCGCCGTCGAAGTCGTCGCGGCGGTTCACGAGCACCGTCATCGAAGTCGCTCCACCCTTGCGGACGGTCAGCGATTCGAGTCGCGTCTGATTCTGATCCCGCTGCCCCTGCGCCGGCTTGTCGGGATACGCCAGCAGGCGAAAATCGGGCTCTGCCGGGCGGATCGCGAGGCGATAAACGTACGATGGGTCTTTGCGGCCGTCGCCGAACTGATCGCGGACCATCAGTCGGTACGTGCCGTCCTCGGGAATCGTGAACTTCAGTGCGGGGTCGTCGTTGCTCGTGTCGAAATCCCGCGGTTGACGCCCCTGGCGCTCTTGCGAATCGTCGGTCTGTGCGACTTCACTCGCCTGCTCTTCTCCCTTGTCGTTCTTCGTCACGCGGAAGAGGGTGAAGGCGGGGTCGCTTTCAAGGCCCAACTGGTGCGAAGTCACCTCGATCCAGTACGCCT
Source organism: uncultured Pirellulaceae bacterium (assembly GCA_964384375.1). Taxonomy (GTDB): domain Bacteria; phylum Planctomycetota; class Planctomycetia; order Pirellulales; family Pirellulaceae; genus CAYLLN01. The sequence continues at coordinate 34,261 of CAYLLN010000012.1, read as the reverse complement.
CCCCTTTCTTCGCGTCGAACTGCACCCAGTCGATGTCGCGCTGCGGATAGAACTGGCCGGCCAGTTCACACGGGAGCGTCACCTTCGTCGCGGTGGCGGCATCGTTGTTCGGCTCCTGCTCGGTGACGAGGTTCGCCGCGCGGGCGACATAAACCGAGACCGGATTCGCCGGGCCTTGCGGCGTGGGGAGGCGGAACTCGACGGCATCCTGCCACGCTCGCCGCGGATCGACGGGGCCGCACAAAGCCAGCTGCGTTCGCCCCGCATCGTCGGCCGGAATCGCGATGTTCGCCTGCACCTTCTGCAGCGGAGCGCCGCCGAGGGTCAGGCCATCGGCCGGCTGACCACCAGGCAAATTGCGGCCATACACCGTGTACTGGTTGTTGGAACCGGCCGGGCCGCTCGGCGGGAAGACGAAATCGACGAACGGCGTTGCACTGACGGTGAGTCGATAGACATACTCCGGGCCACCGCCATAGACCGCGTCGTACAGCTTCAGCAGATAAGCCCCCTCGGCCGGCGCGGTGAAGTCGAGTACCGGATCCTGGCCGACGACGTCGCGGGCACGGGCCACTTCGCGCCCCTGCGGATTCATGAGTACGAGTGTCGCGTCGAGCCGCGAGTCGAGACGCTCTGCCGCGCAGTCGATGATGACCCGCTCCCCCTGTTTCAGGTTCAACTTGAGAAAGTCGTAGTTATTCTGGTCAACGCGGCCGCTCACCGTCGTGCCGACGGGAACGTCGAGTGCCTTGCCGGCTTCGTTGTTTCCGCCCTGATCGAGCAATTCATTGAGCGTGCCGACCGCGAACTGCCGCGGGTTGCTCATGCCGAAGCGGCCGATCACGGTCGCTTCGTAGATTCCCGGCGGAACGTCACCGGCGATCGTCACCGTGAACTGACCAGGAACCGGCTTGGCGGTCGGCTCCAGCTCCGTCGGCGTGCTCATCTTCGCAACCGCCGTAATGCCGGGATGGCTGAAGAGGAGCTTGTCGGCTTCTTCCAGATCGTTGCCGCCGACGGTCATTTCCACCGTCGAGCCGGGCTTGCCGCCGGGGGGGAAAAGGCTGGTGAGCTGTGTTACCGGAAGCTGTGCGAGCGCGAGAGGAGCAAAGCCAGCCGCAAGGGCCAGCGCGCAGGCTACAAATCGAAGAAAACGGCCATGTTTCATCGGAGCCGCTCCTGGGAGGATGGTCAGCGGATTTCGGGCGAGGGGAGGAATCAAGGCGGGATCGCGGCCGGTCGGACGATCTTTCAGTCTGATTGGGCCGCGATGGGGAAGCAAACCAGCGAATGACCAAAGTCCAAATCCCAATGACCATTGACAGACGCGGGATTGGTCATTGGTACTTGGTCATTGGTCATTTGAGACCACTAGTGGTTGAACAAAAACTCCTTCGTATTAATCAGCGCCCACACAATGTCCTCATAGGCCCGCTTAGGGTCCATTTCGTTCTTGTTGATGTGGGCGATGGCGATCGTCATTTCTTCCGGCAGCGGCGGGCGGGAGAACGCGAGCAGGTAGAGCTCGCGAATCTTCAACTCGTGCGGACGTTCCTTGTCGTTGGCCAGAACCTGTGCATTGCCATTGCCGGCGGTCAGTTTGCCTTGAATTTCGCCAGAGTTAAGCAAGTGCAGGCTCTGGGCGAGGTTCGCTTCGCTCGACCGCTCGCACTCGCAAGCGCTCGACGATTCTGGCCGGCCAAAGACCGTGAGGAAATACGAGTTGAAACCGTTGTCGGGCAATTGCACGGCCCGCGTTCCCATCGGAATGCCGCCGAAGTTCGTCTGCGTGCCGGTCACCTGGTCGATCGCATCCAGCAGCACTTCCGCATTCAGCCGCTTGGGATAGTAGCGCGAGAAGTTCTGCTTGTCGTCCTGGTTCCACTCGTTTGGCTCGGCAGCCAGTTGATACGTCGTCGAGCCGGCGATCGTGCGACAGAGGTGCTTGAGATCAAAGCCGTGGTCGATGAAGTCCTTGGCCAAGGCGTCGAGCAGTTCCGGGTTGCTCGCGGGGTTGGTCACTCGCATGTCGTCTTCGGGATCAACCAGACCGCGGCCAAAGAAGTGCTTCCAGTAGCGGTTGACGAGCGACTTCGCAAAGAACGGGTTGTCCTTGGCCGACATCCAATCGGCCAGCGCGTGGCGCGGGTCGGCATCGGCAGGCAAGTCGAGTGCCGGTGCGCCGAGGCCGGTTGGCTTTACGCCTTGGCCGGTCTTGGGATTCTGAGCCTGGGCTACGCCGCGGCGGTGATAGATGCGATCGGCATCCTGCACTTCGCCTCGCTTGCGGCCGACCTGCGAGAAGAACGCGGCCACGCCGTAGTAATCCTGCTGGCTCCACTTTTCAAACGGATGATGGTGGCAGCGGGCACACTGAATTCGCAGGCCGAGGAACAACTGGGCCGTGTCCTCGACTTGTGCCGATTGGTCCTTCACCTCGCGATACCAGGCAGCTGGCGGGTTCGTTCCCGGCTGGCCGGTCGCGGTGAGAATCTCGCGGACGAATTGATCGTAAGGCTTGTTCTCGTTCAGGTTTTGACGAATCCATTCGTGGAACGAGAATGTCGCGTTCTTCTCAAAATCCTGCCGCCGCTTGTTGCGAAGGATCGCACTCCACTTGTTGGCGAAGTAATCAGCATAGTCGGTGCTGTCGAGGAGGCGGTTGATCGCCCCCTCGCGCTTCGTCGGCGACTGATCGGCCAGAAATGCCTCCGACTCCTCAAGCGTTGGCAAGCGACCCGCCAGATCGACGGTCACGCGGCGGAGGAACGAGGCGTCGTCGGCGACTTGCGACGACGGGAGGCCGAGGGCCTTCAGCTTCTTATGCACCAGCTCGTCGATGAAGTTCCGTCCGGCTGGCAGGTTGTTCGTTTCCACGCCGAGGGGAATCGTCGCCCGGAAGACACCGACGTGCCCCTGATAACGGGCCATCACCGCCACGCTGCCGGTGAGTTGGCCGGTCGTAACCTGGCCGCTCGCGCTCACTTCAGCCATTTCGGTATCGTTGCTGTCAAACGTCGTCGTGCGGGTCACGTCCTCACTTGATCCGTCGCTGTAGTGGGCGACGACGACGATCTGCTGGGCGTTTTCGCGCTCCATGAGTCGCTCGGCGGGAAGCACCTCGATATGCGTCACGACCGGATCGGAAGGACTGCCGTAGGGCATCCCCTGTTCAATCCACCGCTTCATCAGGCGATACGCGGGCGAATCGAACTCGACCCGCTGGCCGCCACCGTGTGGCAAGCGGGCGGTCGCCTTCAGGAGCAAGAGGCTCTGATCGGGAGCGGCGGGAAAGAGCCGGCGGCCACGACCTTCTTTCACGAGATATTCAAAGTCTTCTTTCGGCTCAAAACCGAGCAGCGAGAGCCGGAAACCGTTTTGACCGCCCGACTTGCCGTGACAGCCGCCGCCGTTGCAACTGTACTTCGTGAAGACCGGCGTGATTTGGTTCGCGAAGTTGATCGGCAGGTCCTGCACGAGGTTGGCGACCTTGATCTTCAGGTTCGCGTCGATGCCGGGAGCAGCGACAACGTGAATCGTTGCTTCGCCTTCAGCGATCGGCGTGACGAGGCCCGTCGCATCGACGTTCACAATGCCGGCAGGCGACGCTTCGTAAGTGCTTTTGCGGGTCAGGTCGCGGCTTTGGCCGCTGTCGTACTGACCAGTCACGACGAGCTGTTGGCCCGAATCGCGGCCAGAAATGGTCACGATACCATCCTTCAGGCGGCCCGATTCAACGGCCACCGCGGTCAGCTTACCGGGATCACCTAGACCTGGTGCCTTCGGCTTCGCGGGAGCGGCATCCGCGGCCCAGACGGTGGTGGGAACGAGCAAGGCCAGCGAGACGATAGCAGAAAGCACTCTTCGCATAGCGGATTCCTTCAGGCGAGACTCCAAGCGGTGGGATTCCATTCGGCGGGCGGCACTTTTGCGAGCCGGGGAGGGCTAGCGACCTTTGGGAGGTCAAGTACCGATAGGTGGGTCAAATGCCGATTATCACGCGTGCGAAAAACAAATGCAAGCAAACATTACCATTTGTTGATCGGTGAAGGCAAAAACCTGCCAGCCGCTAATGGAAAACAAGCCGCCATTGTTTCATTCGCGCTGCAACTTGCTTAGCCGCAGCCAAGCACCTTTCTATGGCACAATCTGTCGATTCGTTACCGCCGGCTGTAGTTGGCTGATTACGGCTCGACAATGATTTCCAGCGTCATCTCGTCAAGCTTGTACGAGAGGCCGAGCGGCCCGATGGCCTTTTTCAGCAGTTCATCCAGCGGCACATCCTTCGCCACGAAAGAAACATTCATCGCCAGCTTCTCGCGTATCTCCGGTGAGTATTTCAGTTCCCGCTTGAGCTGCGTTGCCACCGTTTTGACGACTGCCCCCGCCGGCTGATTCTCGACCGCCAGCGAGTAACGCTGCTCTCCGGCGGTGGCCACCGCCGTCTTCACTCGCTCCCCCTTCAGCAGCCGATCAATCTTGTCGTGATCCTCGGCCGACGCTTCCACAAGCAGCCGCGAACCTTCGACCTCGATCTTGGCATGCGGCATCAGCCGCTCGAGCTGAGCCGCGGCATCGCGAGCGTCGCCGCGGGGCGTATAAGCCTTCTCATAGGTCACTTCCTTGGGCAGCGGGACGAGGCGAATGGCCGTGCCCCGGTCGGCGAACTCATACGACAAGCCAAATCCCGCCAAGAGCAACGTCATTCGCTCGGTCCAGGGCATGGCGGGAAAGTCGCCAGCCGGCCAGAGATCGTGCGGCAAGAGATCGCCGTTTTGCACCGTCACGCCGCCCCGCTCCGCCAGTGTTTTCAGCAGTTCTCGCGGCTCGGCCAGTTCCTCCCAGTGCCAAGCTTCGCTCCGCACCAGCTTGGCCCTTGCGCTAGCCTCCAGCTTTTGCACGTCCTGCCGACGCAGCGTCGCCAGAGTTGCGATTACGGCCGTCGTCTCCTTAGGCCCGATATAGACGACCGACCCGACGATCGTGACGCCGCCGCCAAGTTGCTCGGCGACACGCAGCAGCACGAGATTCAGCGGCTCTTCGGCGACTTTGAGCGTCAGCTTACGATCCGGATCGATCCGCCGGTCGAGCCAGATCGCCACGCCCGTGCTCTTGGCCAGATTCGACAAGCCCTCGCGGGCATTCCGTTCGCTCCACGTGAGTCCCAGAGGCGTTTCGAGCTCTTTGCGAACAGCCGGGCCAGTCTTCCACGTGACTTCCTGGGCGACAGCATCGCTAGCAATCGTCGCGATGATCCATGCACAGCAAGCTTTGCAGAACAACGCACGAGCCAGCCGCGTAGGCCAGTTGCGTAAGCCTTGTCGATTGCCCAGCACCGTGTCGATAGCGGCCACCTGAAGGGTTCCTCGCGTTGTTCCCTGCTTGCCATTGTTGCCGCGCAGCGGCCGATTGAGAAGCGAAAAAACACCGTCAGACGCCGCGCCGCTCGTTGTGAATGCGAGGCATCGCAATTAGACTCAGATTGTCGCTAGGAAAACCGGCTGGGGACGCATCAACGCCGCCCGGCACCGCGAATTGGGGCTCGACCGCGTGTCATCGCAACCACGACCACTGCTCGACCGGCTCTATCACCGTTATCTCGAGGACGAGAATTCGGCGGCGTTCGTGGCAGCCGTTGCTCGGCACTACCTGACGAGCACGCTCGAGCGGCTGGCCAGCGGCGGCGATCACGTCGCGCGGCGGGCGTCGATCATGGCCCTCGGCTTTCTCGGCGACTACCGGCACAATGTCGTGCTTGGCCAGGCCCTGCTCGACCGCGACCGCGGCGTGCGACTCTTGGCCGATAACGGCATTCGGGCCTTGTGGCGACGCGACGGCAGTCTCGTTCACCGCGAGCGGCTCGCCCGCATCTGCCGGCTCAATCACGGCTGCCAATACGACGACGCGGTGATCGAAGCTTCGTCGCTCATCGACGACGCGCCCTGGTTCGCCGAAGCGTGGAACCAGCGCGGCATCGGTTACTTTGCCCAGCGGCGGTTCGAGGACGCTGCCAACGACTGCCACCAGACGCTCGAGATCAACGCCTATCATTTTGGCGCCGCGGTCGGCCTGGCCCACGCCTATCTCGAACTCGACGAGCCGATTGCCGCCCTGGAAAACTTCCGCCGGGCACTGAAGCTCAATCCCGACCTGGAAGACGTGCGTGTGCAGATCGACTATCTGCAGCGGGCGATGGAAGGGAAGTGAGTCGACTCATTTGAGCCTCCGGCTGTTTCAGTTCCACGATCGCACTCTCGGAAACTGCGCGTACTTCTGTCAGCCATGCTAAGGTTTGCTTAGCACCGTTTGTAGCGAGCTAGCGTCCATTACGGACCGTCGATTACACTTTCTTGCGTCTGCGGCTACAACGCTCTGCTTAACTGAACTTCGCGGCCGCTGCGCCGCATTCACGCTGGACGCGACTGGTATGCCCAAGGTTCTGGTAACTCCGACGCTGCTTCGCAACATCCCCGGAGACTACTCCGAAATCCTGCTTGCCGGCGGGTTCGAGGTCGTCTATCCGCCCGACGGATTCGACACGATGCAGCGCGAGAATTTGCTTCAAGTGCTCGGCGGGATGGACGCGATGCTCGCCAGTGTCGAGCCGCTGTCGCGCGATGTGCTCGCACAGTCTAAGCTGCGAGCCATTGCCCGCATGGGTGTCGGTTACGACGCGATCGACATTCCGGCGGCGACGGATCTCGGCATCGCGGTGACGATCACACCGGGGACGCTGGAGGAATCGGTTGCCGAACATACGGTGGCTCTCATGCTGGGCGTGACTCGCGGCATCGTCGTCCGCGATCGCGAGGTGCGGGCCGGTGTTTGGTCGCGCCAGACGATGCCGCGCATGGCTGGCAAAACTTTCGGCATTGTCGGCCTGGGACGGATCGGGCGGGCAGTTGTGCCGAAGGTGCAGGGCCTCGGCATGAAGGTGGTCGCTTTCGATCCCGTCGCTGATCGCGAGTTCGCCAATCGCCTGGGCGTGACCCTGATGACGCTGAGCGAACTCTTGGAAACGGCCGATGTCGTCAGCCTGCATCCGCCGACGACGCCCGAAACCACGAACATGATCAACCGACAGACGCTCGCCCGGATGAAGCCGGGAGCGGTCCTCATCAACACAGCCCGTGGGGCGGTGCTCGACGAGGATGCACTGTGCGAGGCGCTCGACCGCGGCTATTTGTTTGGCGTCGCGCTCGACGTCTTCAAGACGGAGCCGCTGCCGCTGACCAGCCCGCTCCTCAAGTACGACAACGTCCTGCTTTGCACGCACATGGGAGGTATGGACTGCGAGTCGCAAGCCGCCACGAGCAGCCTCGCGGCCAAGTGCATCGTCGATTTATATCAGGGGCGCTGGCCGGATGCCTGCGCGGTCAATCGCACGCTGCGCGAACGGTATAAGTGGTGATCGATCAAAGCCCCGACCAGTGGCCGGGGTGATTCGCCACGCTGGCTTCTATCGCCAAGAACCCTGACCGATGGTCAGGGCTTTGAAGGCGTAGTCAGGGCTTTGAGGTACGGGCAGGCGGGAAGCCCGCCCAACTACTTAAAATTGATACGAGTGGCCGCAGCCGCAGGTCTTCTTGGCCGATGGCACTTCCAGGTGGAAGCCGCGCTGTTCCAGGCCGTCAATGAAGTCGAGCGTCGCCCCTTCCAGGAACAGCTCGCTCTTCTTATCGACGACGAGATCCTCGCCGTGGAACTTCAGCTTCGTGTCCTTCGTCTCGTCGTATTCCTTGTCGAGAGTCAGCCGGTGCTCGAAGCCGCTGCAACCGCCGGCAACGATCTTCACTCGCAGGAACATGTCTTGCGGGGCCTGCACCGCGTCCTTGTGCTTCTTGAGTTCGCTGGCGGCCGCTTGGGTCATCGTGATCGACATGGTTTTGCCTCACATCCGGATGGACGATTTGAAACACGCTTCTATGTCAAAAGTATAGCAGCGAATTGGGGCGAGGAAAGGGCAACGTTCAGCTCACCAGGGCGCGAAGTCGGTGGACACTTTCAGCCACCGCACTGGCCGCAAAGTCGATTTCTTCCTCCGTGTTGAACCGGCCAATGCCGACGCGGAGGCTGGCTCGCGTGAGGTCTTCACCCAGTCCCAATGCGAGCAGGACATGGCTCGGTTCGGGATTGGCCGACGTACATGCACTGCCGCTCGACACGGCAACGGTTTTCATGCTCATCATCAGGGCCTCGCCGTTCACGCCGGGGAACGAACAGTTCAGGTTGCCGGGAAGGCGGATGATGGCGGGAGGCACTAGTGCTGTGGTGTGGCTGTGCTGCGTGTACCACTGCGGTCCATTGAGCATCACATCCGGCACCAGCCGAACGAGATTGTTCCACAGTCGCTCGCGCAGTGCCGCCAGCCGGAATGACTCGCTCGACATTTCCGTCCGACAGAGTTCCAACGCCTTCGCGAATCCGACGATCCCCGGCACATTCAGCGTCCCACTCCGCAGACCTCCTTCTTGTCCGCCACCGTCGATGAGTGCTTCAAGTCGGACAGGTGGCATGGCGCCGGTAATTTGCTTCCGCACGCATAGCGCCCCGACTCCCTTCGGCCCATAAATCTTATGTGCCGAAAAGCTTAACAAATCGACGCCGAGTTCCCGCACATCCACTGGCAGCTTGCCGACCGCTTGCGTCGCATCGCAATGCAAGAGCACACCCTGTTTGACACAAATCGCGGCAATTTCGCGAATCGGCTGAAGGAGGCCAATCTCGTTGTTGGCGAGCATCACGCTCACGAGGAGCGTCTCCGGGCCGATCGCGCCTTCGACTTTGCCCGGATCGAGCCAGCCTGCCCGGTCGCTGCCGTGCTGCTCGACATCGAGCAGCGTCACCTTAGAGCCGCGGCGCGAAAGTCGGCGCAGTGGGTCGAGCACTGCTTTGTGCTCGGTTGTCACGCTGACGAGATGTGTCTTGTTTCCCCGCTGCCTCTCGGCCAGGCCGCGGATTGCCAGGTTGTTGCTCTCCGTCGCGCCGCTCGTGAAGACGATCTCCGCCGGCTCCGCGCCAATAACTGCTGCGATCGACTCGCGCGCGGCATCGACCGCCGCCTTTGCCTCCCAGCCGAAGCTATGGCTCACGCTGCCGGCATTGCCATACGTCTCGCTGAAAAACGGCAGCATCGCCTCAACGACGCGCGGATCGACGCGAGTCGTGGCGTGATTATCTAAGTAGATCGGCAAGTGGGGTGACATTGGAATGGGCGGCTGTGGGCCGCGCAGCGAACCACGGCATGAGGGCGGCGACATGTGTTGCCAGGGACTACCAACACGTCGTAGTTGGCGAGCCAACCACTGCCACTCCGATCTCAATTCTACGGCGCACCAGGAATAGCGAATGGATCTCCCGGCGCTGCGCCGCCTGGCAGCAATTTCAGTTCGCCAGCTGGTTTGACGACCAGACCGATGCCATCGAGCACGAGTCCCTGTTTGCAGTGCAATCCGAGCACGCTTTGGCCGTCCCCCGCGAGTTTCTTCGGTTCGTCGCCGCGTGGCGTGCCAAGCCAATCGCTTTCGTAGCTGTCGTTTACGTCGAGCTCGTTCCCGTTTCGGCGGACGAAGATCACCTTGATCGCGTTCACGTATTGGCTGGCATCGACGAGCAGGCCGCCAACGACGTATCCTTCGCGGCCGGCGATCGTCGTCAGCGGCTGACCCCGCCAATCGGCCGCCGGTGACTCAGAATCGAAGACGGGCTGTAGTCCGCCGATGACCGGGCCGGTGCTGTCCCAGTTCTGGTCGATCGAATACGCAATGCCGACAAGCGGGCGACCTGCCGGATCGCAAAAACTTTGTTCGCCACCCCCTTGTCCGCCGACGACCTCTGTCACGCTTGCCCCCTCTGGCAACTGACCGGGAAAGAGGGGCCACGGCGCACCGCCCGGCATCATGCCGGGACCGTTCATGCCGGGGGGCATCAAATTGAACTGCATCGGCGGTGGCGGCGGTCCCTGCCCCTTGTGCGCGTGCAAGGCGGCTGCGACCAGAATGATAGGCGCGAGGATGACAAATAGCATGAGCAACGCCATGCCGCCGAAGATCACGAGCAGCACTTTGGCCACGCTCGGACCGCCGCGCGGCTGCGGCGCGTAGGCCATTGGCGGCTGGGCATACTTCGCTGCTGGAGCTGGCGAGACGAACGTCGGTCCACTCACTGCCGCCCCTGCCCGCGTTTGAGCCGCCTTCCAGAAATCAACGAACTGTTTGACGACGAATTCCAAATCGTGCGGCGCGGCCAGATACATCCGATGGAACGGATCGAGCGGCACCGCCTCGCTCCGTCCGTGTGTGCCGCGCGGGATGAGCGTGAAGCCCGCTGCGTCGTACTCCAGCGGCCGGTCCTCGCCAGCCGCGATGAGCCGATCTTGAATGAGCCGAGCGAAGTCTTGGCGATTGAGGGATGCTGTGGTCATGGGTCACTCGTCAATTGTCACTGGCCACTGACTCCTGGGCCCTGCGCCCTGCTCTCATTCCACGTCCCCGTCGCGCAAATGGCAATAGCTCTCGTATCGCCGGGCGTCGAGCCGGCCGTCGGCGACGGCATCCTTCACCGCACAATGCGTCTCGTGCGTGTGCGTGCAGTTGGGAAAACGGCACAGGCTCACGTAGGGGCGTAGATCTCGATAATAGCCGGCAACCTCCTCAGGAATCACGTCCCAGAGCTGAAACTGCCGAATGCCGGGCGTATCGACAACGTAACCCCCCATCGCCAACGGAATCAGCCTGGCCACCGTTGTGGTGTGTTTCCCCTTCTGATTCTCGCGGCTCACTTCCCCCACGCGCAGTCCGAGCTCCGGCTCGATCGAGTTCAGCAGCGACGATTTGCCGACACCGCTTTGCCCGGCGAAGACGGTTTCCTTCCCCTGCACCAGTCGCCGAAGCGGGGCGATCCCCTGCCCTGTCGTCGCCGAGACGAGCAGCACGCGATATCCCATCTGTCCATACACGCCTGCCAGGGGCATCAGGTCGGCCGCGTTTACCAGGTCGATCTTGTTGATGCAGATGATCGGCTCGATCCGGACTCGCTCGGCCTCAACGATGAAGCGGTCGATCAAGTTCGGCTTTAGGTGCGGCTCGGCGGCACTGGTAACAATCAGGAGTTGATCGACGTTGGTGACCAGCACGTGCTGCCGACCCTTGCTCGTGCGTGAGAGGACGCTTGTCCGGGGCTCGATCCGCTCGATCATTCCGTGCGTAGCGTCCTCCGGGCGAAAAAGAACGATGTCCCCCGCCGCCACGACATGCCGCTGATCGGTGCCCATGTTCTTGAGCACGCGCCGGGTGGCACACTGAAACGTCCGACCGTCGTCGGCCAGCACCACGCTCGCGAGGCCATGCACGCTGAGCACGCGGCCGCGCATTGTGCTTGCGGCATCGACGTCGCGCTGCACCGCCAAGCCGTCGTCAGACCCCGATCCCTCGACCCCGACGATCGTCCGCTTGCGTGTCAGCTCCCCCTTGCCACTGACCCGTTCGCTCTTGACCAGATCGTCCTCTGTAAGGTCCTCCCGAGCCAGACCGCGCGTCAGATCCCCCTGCCGCTTCCGGCCCTGATGAGTTTTGCGGAACTCGGCTCGAATTTTTTTCTTGCTGGCCAAGTCACGCCTCGCGACAGGTGCATCAAACTGAAACACCAAGTGGGGCAGTAGTCTTTAGGTTCGCGGAAAGTCAAACCACAAGCTACTGCCCCCATGGTTCATGCTTTGTCATCAAATCGCGCGAGTCATGAATCCACAACTCGTTGTCGCAACACTGCTTACAGCCGAGGGAATGACGCCACAATTATGAATCCTATGAATCCCAGATCGCCAGATCGGTTCGCGGCGTGCATGGAATTGACTGCCAAACCGGCGCACCGCGACGCAATTGCAGATTAACAGCAATTACGGCTTTGCCTCAGAATGCAATTTTGCCTCAGAATCCGCAATGCCTGCCTCAAAATTAAACGCTTGACCACCTTCGTAGGATTGGCCAGTTCGCGATTGCCAGCAAATCTACCGAAGGGAATTCGAGATGCCAACGAATCAATCTGAATTGCCGTGGCTGCCAGTCTATGCCGGCGACGCCGCCCTTCCGCCACAAGAGCCGGAATTCTATCCGCAGTCGTCAGTTGTTGAGCCGCCAGCCGATGACGGGGGCGATGCGCCAATCATCGACCTGTGGCAGCCAGTCACAAATTGGAATCCGTCCCGATAATTCCGGTCGCAAATCAAGGAAGGGCACTGGCCGGCGAAAACCAATCACCTGATTTGACGCCACTGCCAACGAGACGCCCGCCATGCTTTGCACTTTCATTGACGGGCCAGAGAACGGCCAGCGGGAAGAAATCGCCGACGATTGCGCTGTTACGTACTGCACGGGCCTGAGCCGTGAGTACGTCGATTGGTACGAGCGGGATACTGCTGATCCGTCACGGTTTGTGTATCGCGGCAAACTGACGATGGCCAAGTACCTTGACCGCACGAAGGAAGAGCGCAGGATTCGTGAGATACTGCGCGGATTTGAGATTGCGCCGGAAATGCTGCCGGAATGGGCGCGGTGAAAAATCTCTGCGGCTAGCGGATTTTCTGTTTTCCGCTGGTCATAATCGGCGGCCAAGGGGTTGGCCGCATGAGTGCGCAAATTCAGGGTGCTGTAGATTCCCTGATTTACATTCTTGAGAAGTATTTTACTGCGCGGGGCAATCCCCCAGAGGCAACGTCGTGGCAGTTTGACGTTGATTGCAGACGCGAAAGCGATGCCGACTATTTAATGAACGGCGGCTCTTTCGGAGCGCTAATTTTCTCGCCAAAGAATGCAGCAATTGAAGAAGCGATAGAAAAAATCCCGCCACTCAAAGAAGTTGCCGAGTCGGTTGACCGCGTTCATGGGTTGCTGACAGCCGAAGCGTACCGGCCAGAAATGGCACATTTCGCTGACGTTTTTCGGCGGTTCCTCTCGTCAAAGTGGGTTGAAAGTGTTTTTTCTGGATCGACTCAGTCTGACTCAGTAACCTACCACTTTGGATATTCATTCAACGCAGTCGATCCATCTCTCTTGGCAGAATTGAGGCAGTCTGCGCGGCAGTTAGCCGCAGCTGAGTCGCTACCCTTAGCTGCCGCCGTTCAAGAGGCAGCAGCAATCGACGATCTGGTTACTCTGAGCCAGGTTGCCCCGCTGACTGGTCGATCCAAGCGAACTCTTGAGAGATACGTTCGGGAAGGGAAAGTGCCAGAGCCGGATGTTCGCGGCGGCAATGGTAGCCCGCATCGCTGGTACTGGAAGACAATCAGGGCCTCGCTTGAAGGTTTGGTCAATCGCAGATTGCCCGAAAAATTTCCAGGTTCGCGAATTCTGTAGTCGCGACAACCGCACGCAACCGCACGCAACCACCGACACGAAGCGGGCAACTGTCGGCGGTTGTCGGCCACCCGCGCGCAACCGCTACACGTGACAACAAAATAAGCCCGGCAAGCTCACAAAGAGTCTGCCGGGCTTTGTTGTTTCGGAAGGGTGGCCGAGTGGTTAAGGCAGCCGACTGTAAATCGGCGGTCGCGGCGGTTCTCTAGCCAGTTCCAAGCCGCGCAGGGGTTCGATTCCCTTCCCTTCCGCATGTTAAGGCTACCGCGAATCCCCTGCCAATAGCAATGGCTTGCGACACCTACCCCTTCCGCTCAAACAGCTTCGGTCGATCCCAGTTCGCGCTTTTGCACTTAGGGCAGACTCGCGGCTTTTCGTCGCCACGCGGCAACCACTCATGCCCGCAACGGCAGCGACTTCCTAGCAGCATCACCATGCCTATTTGTTTTTCAGTCGGTTTTTCTGGTTTCGCCATGCGGGCCTCAGCTTGGGAATTCCTAGAAATCTATACCAATAGTAGCTTGTGGTCAACGAACAAGCGGTATAGACTATTAGGTATTACTAACGGGGAATGCCGCTGTGACCACCGAAACCCTCTATCCCGACAGCGATGGCCGCGACCCCGAATCGCAAGCGGCCCGCGAGCAACGCGGAATGATGATCGCCGCTGTCTGCAAGATCACCCGCAAGGGCGGCGTGTGGCTTGTGCCGTCGCAGGGCAGCAATGCGAAGTACACGGTGGTTCCCGATGCCGAGAATCCGCAATGCTCGTGCGCCGATCACGAAACTCGCGGCTGCAAGTGCAAACACATCTTTGCCGTCGAATTCACGATTAAGCGCGAAATGTCGAGTGACGGCACAATCACCGAAACGCGGTCGCTGACGCTGACCCAAACGCGCAAGACGTACCGACAAGACTGGCCAGCCTACAACGCGGCGCAGGTCAATGAAAAATCCAAGCTGCAAATTCTGCTGCGCGAACTGTGCGCCGGCATTCCCGAACCGCCACGCCAAGGGGCAGGCCGCCCGCCGATCCCAATGGCCGACGCGATTTTCGCGGCGTGCTTCAAGGTTTACAGCACGGTATCGGGCAGGCGGTTTATGTCTGACCTTCGCGATGCGCAGGCGAAGGGGTACGTCAAGCATCCGCCGAGTTACAACTCGCTCTTTCGTGTTTTCGAGTCGCCCGACACTTTCGAGGTCTTACGGTCGATGGTTGTCGAAAGCGCCGCACCATTGCGGGCTATCGAGACGAAATTCGCCTGCGATTCTTCGGGGTTTTCGGGTTGCCGATTCGACCGCTGGTTTGACCACAAATTCGGGGATCATCGCATCATGCGGGCATGGGTCAAGGCGCACGTAATGACGGGTGTGAAAACCAACGTCATCACCGCTGTCGAGATTCACGGCCAGTATGCCAATGATGGCGCACAGTTTGAGGATTTGGTTGCGACCACTGCCGAGCGATTCTCAATCGCCGAAGTTTCGGCCGACTTGGCCTATTCGAGCCACGACAACTTGCTGGCGGTTGCTCTTGTCGGCGGCAAGCCGATGATTCCGTTCAAGAAAAACGCCACGCCGGCGCAGGGCGGAATGTGGGCGCGGTCGCTAGGCTATTTTCTCATGCATCGCGAAGAATTCCTGAGCCGCTATCACCTGCGATCAAACGTGGAAAGCACGTTCAGCATGGTCAAGGCGAAGTTTGGCGATGGCGTGCGCAGCAAGTGCGACATTGCGATGAAAAATGAAGTGCTGGCCAAGCTGGTTTGCCACAACATTTGCTGTCTAATTCAGGCCATGTACGAACTGGGGATCGCTCCAGTTTTCTGGAAAGAGTCGAGAGGCGATGGCGAATCGCTGGCGGGGTAAATCGAAATGGGCGACAGCCTGAAAAACTGCGATACCATCGACCTGATTTTTGAGTTGCTGCGCCGAGACGACTTCTATGGCGCGATTGTGCATTTAAGAGGCAATCCCAGCGACATTATAGCAGTCGAAGTTCCGGGTCACGTTCCCGACGAACACGCAAAGAAGTTTCTCAAAGCGGCTGCCGATTCGTATGGCAAGCAATAGGGTCATCGAGCTTTATCAGCCTGACTCTTGGCTTGCGAGGCGCTGCCGCCTCAATTGCGTTGGCCAGAGCCTCTTGGCATTGCTGGCATAGGTCAGACTCGCCGCGACGAATGGTCATTGCCCCGGAAACACTGACGGTGACACTGCCGACCATTCCTTCCGATCCGCATTTGTCGCAAACAACCATTCCCCGAAAATAGCAGCGGCGGCTAAAATCCGGCTATTGCTGCCACTTGAATTCTGAGGCAACTCACTCGCCTGCCTCAGAATTCAGGCTAAAACGGGGATTTTGAGGCAAAGCCCAGCAATTACTGTACCGAATAACACTTTCCCGCTGCCGGCATTCGCTTGATTCGTTGGATTCGCGGTTACGCTTGACTCTGCCACCTATGGCTTCACCCTCTCAAACTTCACCAAAAGCAGCGTGTTGCTTGCCGGCTCAAAGTTCTCCGGCCGAACGCCCGGCGTCAGCGAGTAGCAAATCGTCAGCTTGTCGCCGGCCAGCTCGTACACGGCGAGCAGCGTCTTCCCGTTGTTGTCCCCTTCGGTCGGGAAGATGTCCATCTGCTTGGGCGACTTTTTCGCATCCAGCGTGAGTGAACCCTTCTCCCCTTTTTCACCGATCGTGACCTTGTACTTGTCCCCCTCGTACTCAATCGTCGCCTTCTCCAGCACCATCATGTCGATCTTGTTCCCGCCGAGGTCCGCCGCGACCGGCTTCCACGTTCCGGCCAAGATCTTCAGATCGTCTGGTTCATCGGCAGCTGATGAGATCGCGGCCAGTGCAAGCGTGACTGCAAAAGAGCAAAGTGCCAGGCGTCGAACGAGAACGGACATGGAACAGCTCCAGATGAGGTGGGGACGTATCGGTATCGTCCGCGATCAATGCGGCAACTGTCAATCTGAACCGCGGTTTTGCCGGAGCCAACGCTGGCCCGTTTTCACTGACAAACCGCGACTGACTGACTGACTATGGTGCCGCTGCCCGTAAACCGCCGAGAACGCCCCCGACGCGGCCATGCATCTCGGAAGTCGCACGCACAACGAGGCAGCGCAGGGGAGCATAATAGACGATCGTGCCGGGGCCGCCGTTGGTGTCCCAGAAGGCGGGATTGATCGTCCGCTCGATCAGATCGACGAGTTCCGCGCCATGATCGGCTGGTCCCGCTCGACCGCCGAAGGCGATGAGATAGCCCGGTCCTCCTTGTGAATGATCGAGCAGGTCGAGCGTCGCCACCAAGCTTTCGGCGGCAAGAACGGCTTCGGGATCGACGGGCTGGTCTTGATTGGGGGCAACTGGTTTTTCGCCCGACTTTGCCGCCGTCTTGGCAAACTGCTGCTTCAGATCGGTCTGCACGCGCCGCAAACGGGACCAGAGCCGGACGCGGTACTCTTGCAGCGTTTCGCTCTCGGCATAGCGGTCGTCCGCGACGATCTCGCTGTGCAGATCGCACATTCGCCGCACGACCTCGGTCCGCTTCGCGATATCCTTCCCCGATTGCGCTTCGCGCTTGAGGAGGTCGCTGATTTCAGACTGAATCGCGTGGAACGGCCGCGGTTCGCTGGTTGCGACAGCAGGTTCGGCCGCGAAAGCCGCCAGGCAGAAGAGAGTGGCGTGGAACATCGAGAAGTCTCCTTCTCACCCGCCGGCAACGATGCCCCCACCGTCCGGCATCGGTATAGTTTAGCCTTTGTTGGCGTGAGCGTAAACTGAATCCTGTGCATTGGTCGATTGGTGGGAGTGTCGTCGTTCGCTCCGCGAACGAACGTCCTTTCACGGTGCGAAAGGCGACGATTCGCCCGTGGTAGGCCGCTCGTCCGCAGCCAATAATGCGTCCACCTTTTGTCCCTTCACGCCGCAGGAACTGTGCGTGTCACCATCCAAATTTGCCCCGCTGGAAGCGGTCGTCTTGCCCGACCTGCCGCCGCCGCGTCGCCCTTGGCCGCGGTGGCTTCTTGTTTGCGGCTCGCTCCTGCTGGCCATCGGTCTCGTTTCGGCAGTCTTGTGGGGGATCGGCAAGCTGGCGACCACGGCTCGCAGTGGATCGACGGGCGATGCCGATTCGCTCGTCGATCATTGGGAAACGCCTTCCGAGCGGTTGAAGAACATTGCGGAGGCGATGAACGCGGCGGAGGTCGGCGCGAGCCCCGGCGAGCTGCGGGCCTTTGAGCGCATCCTCTCTCGAGTCTCCGCCGCCAGTCGCGAGATGGACGCAGACGCGTACCAGGCCTGCTTCGACCTGAATGCCCTGATTCGCCGCATCACGCGCCATCCGGCCGCTCGCACCGATCGTTCGCTGGCAATGTGGACGCTCAAAAACGACCTGCAAATCGGACTGGAACCAGCCGAGGGAACGAGCGAGATGTCGATCGTCCGCGTCGAACGCGGCCGGCGGCCCGATCAGGTGCTCGTCTATGCAGTCGAATCGAGCTACTACTCGGTCGGGGCCTATCGCTGGTGGCTCGTGCGCTCCGGCCGCAATTGGCGGGTCTGCGACTACGAGCGGCTCGATCATGGACAGTCGCTCGCCGCCGGCTGGGCGCTGCGGGGGGCAATCGAGCGCGACGCGAGCAAGTACAACTACCACGGTCTGTACGATGCGATCGATGGCAGCAGCACGCCCTATCCCACGGGGCTCAACCTTCCCGGCCAAAGCGGTACGAGTAACCTCGAGCGGTACATCAACCTGCCGATGCCCGCCGTTGTGGGTGACGTTCCACGGCTCGATCTCGCTTCGGCCTTAGTTGACCAGCGTCGGGCGGCGGCGGCACTGGCTGCTTGCGATAAGATCGATCGGCCGGACGAATGCCCCGGCGTGCATCTGGTTCGCGGACGGGCGTGGCAAGTCCTCGGCCGCCCTGCCAAATCGCTCGCGGCAGCCGCCGACTACCAGCGCGCCGCCGGCCGCGATCCGCAGGCGCTGGCGATGGAAGCCTCGGCTCACGAAACGCTCGACGACTTCACAGCGGCTGCCGAGAAATGGGCCGATCTGTTTGCCCTTTGCCCGCAGCACCCGCAGGCGCTCGCCCACTTCTGCCGCCTCGCGAGCGACCAGCAGCGTCGCCGCCTTCCGGAACTCATTGCCCGCAGTAAGCAGCCCCTCGAAGCAGCAAGCAGCCAGGCGCTCTCGGCATTGCAGCGGGAAGACGAGGACACTTACGCCGCACTCGTGAAGTTCATCGCCGAGCGGGCCCCCGATTCGCCGATGCTGGAATCGCTGGCTGCCCACAAGCTGTCGCACGAGGAAGACTACGAAGCGGCAGCGGCCAGTTTTCTCAAGGCGTCCCAAGCCGAGTGGTTGCCCGAGAAGAAGCAGGAATACTTCAATCAGTACCTGTACGCGATGACCGAGGCGAAGAAGACGGTGGAAGCCTACCAGCAGGCCACCGATCCTCAGGCGGCATTCGACTATCTCACCTCCGGCTACGAGGACGACGAGGGGTGGATCGCCGACGACCAGCTTCGCCTGCTGCTCGCCGCCCATCGCCAGAAGAAGGGGAGCAGCTTCCGTCTCGACTATCTCGAAGGGATGCTCTTGCTGCGTGCCAAAAAATATGCCGAGGCGGACCAGAAATTTGCCGAAGCAGCCACGCAAGCGAGCGAAGACTACGAGCGCGAAATGTCCCGCGATCGGCGAATCGAAGCGCTGGTCGCCCAAGGGCAGGGTCTGGACGCCTACGAAGTATTCGGCACAACCAGCACGGCCTATCAATCCATCGCCCGTCAATTTCAGACCCGACAAGAATGGGACGATTTGCGTGAACTTTCTCTCCGTCACAGGCGTCACCTCGCGGGAGACGCCTGGCTCGATTACTTCGAGGCCGTCGAACTTCAGGGGCGAGGCCGTCATCTCGAAGCGCTGGCCTCTTTGCAACGTGGCGAGCTCCGCGAAGCGGAAATCCTGAATTATGGCCAATGGATGAAGACCGAATTGGCACTAGCTGGCGGCGACGTGCTGCTTGCCTACAACGTCAGCGAGGACAAGAACGTCGCTTTCAACAACCTCGCGGTGCGCCTTTCGGGCGAAGAAGATTGGGAGCAGCTCAAGAAGCTGGTGCAGGCCCATCCGGCCGATGCCACGTCGCCCGAAATGCTGAATTGGGCAACGGTTGGCCCCTTCGAGTTGGGACAGTACGACGACGTGATCGGCCGACTCCAGCCATGGCCCGGGTTTGCCGCCACCACGAACCCGGATGAGATTGAAATCCTCTACGAGCGGCTGGTACGCAGCCTGCTCCGCCTTGGCCGACGCGACGAAGCTCGTGCCGCTGCGGAGCGGGCGGCTCGCGAGCATGAACTGGAAGTCCCCCTGGTCATGGTCCTCTTGGCCGAGGGACAGTTTGCCGAGTTGCAACTGAAACTCGCCGATCGCCGGCTTCTTTCGCTTGTTCAGCAGCGGCCGCTCGATCGCGATTTGGAACTGCGGCAGCTCCTGCACACGTCGGAACTGGCCGAGTTTCGGAAAGCCAACGCCTGGCCGCTTCCCGCTGACTACAGCGAAGACTTTGGCCATGTCGCCTTGCTCGTTCGCGAACCTGTCACCTGCGACCGGTCGCAGCTCGAAACGCACCTGACGGCAGCAGGCATTCCGACCAATGCCATCCGCCCGATTTTGGCTGACCCGAGCGACAAGCGAACCAGCTACATTATTGACACGGAGTACGGTACGCTCCTCGTCACATTCGGTGAAGCCGCTGCCGCCAAAGAATCAGAAACAACAGACGACTTCTATCGCCCCTTCATCGCCGATGCAGCGCTCGCGCGTGCGGTGGAGGAGCACCGTGGACTAGTCATCGTTGATTTCACTCGCTCACCGCTGGAACCGACGAGCCACCGCATTGCGGGACAGGCGGCTCGATTAGCCCGCGAACTCCGCAGCGACTCCACGCTGGCGGTGACGGGGGACCGCGGCAAGGGACAAGCTTGGCTCGCCGACGCATCGCCTGAAACCTTCCGTCGCCTTGCGCGAGGCGAACTGCTCGTTCATCGTCCACCCCCCGACGTACTCCGGCTCCCCTATTCGTTCATCCCGGCGCTGGCAGCAGAAGACGATGAGAGTTCGAAAGCGGCCAAAACGCTCAACCGGCAGGTGCGCGAGCTGGCTCGGGAGTTTGCCAGCGGACAGGCGGAGCCGAGGGAAGTGACGATCGAGCTTTCGCGCGGCCACGCTCGCGAACGATTGCCCATTCGGGTGACCGCCGTTCGCCGTGCGCAATACGGCCAGTGGGAGTTCATCGGCGAGCCGACAAGCACGAGCGCCCTGTGGCCCTATCTCCGTCCCGGCCTGCCGCTGGCGGTGGGGCGGTATCAGATCGAGCAGATTGGACCTGACGCATCATCGGAGCCGTCCCGGCCAGAATAGTTTGCGTCGATTCGCCACGGCTAGTACCATTCGGCCATGCCGATCGAGGTCACCTGCAACCGCTGCGGCCAAGTAAGTGCCGCCCCCGACCGAATGGCGGGCCAGCAGGCGCGCTGCTCCAGGTGCAGCACCATCCTCACCATTCCCGCGCCAGACCCGTTTGATGACGGACCAGCGGGGTATGGGTTGGCCATGCTCCCCACGGAGCAGTGGCTCATCACGCTCCCCGATGGCCGGCAGATGCCGCCGGCGACCCAGGCTCAGTTCGACGCGGCTGCCGCCCGCGGCGCAATTCCACAGGCGGCATACGTCCGCCGCGGCGACTGGGAACATGGCGTGCCGTTCTCGTCGTACGTCGCCCAGCGGCAAGCCGAGGCACACGCCGCCGCCCAGCATCAGGCCGCAGCCCGCAAGTCCGCGGCCAATCCGTATGGAACGGGCATGCAGCAATTCGCCAGCAACCCGGTCGGCACATTGCTCTTTGGCCCGAAGATGCCCAAGTATCAAGCCAATCGAGATCCCGACGTGCGGGGCTATCGGTGGCGCATTTTTCTCCGCTGGGTTTATGGCCTGCTCGGCCTCGCGGGTGTGGCGATCCTCCTGCCGATGCTCAGCGGAATCCTGCGATTCGAGCCGCAGGTGATTGTTACGGCGCCGATCGTGGGGCTTGTCATGTCGTTCTGGCCCGCTGTGTTCTATCTGATCGGCATGTTCATGTTCGCCGGCGCTAACTTCGAGTGGTCCTGGTTCATGAACTCGCGGCGCATGCGGGCCATGCGCTCCGGCGGCGGCGATGCGATGGCGCGCGGAGTTTACCTCTGGATCGGCGGCATCATGATGAGCCTGGCGGGGGCCGCCTCGTTCGTGCTGACGCTGGTAGTCACCGGCACGATGTTCTTCATGGACATGGACGAGCTTGCCAAACCGCAGCCCGGCGCTGGAGACACCCCTCCGATCGGAGCCGTCGCACAAGCCGAGATAGCGCTTGACGATGCACGTAATCGGCTGGATGTGACCTTGTTCAACCTCGAGCAGGCGCAGCTCCGCTACGCCGACCGCGAAGAGTACTTCGCGACCAATTCCGACCACAACTTCATCCGGACGCAGAAGCAAGCCTCGATCGACAATATTCGAGATTACCGCGCGAAACTGCCAGCCGATCGGGAGAATTGGCGGCAGGCGCTGGCGGATTTGGAGAAGGCTCTCGCTGCGGAGGGAAATCCGCACAGCGATGTCCTCCAGCGACATCGCCGCAAGCCGCCGGCAAATGATCCGCCACTGGCCGCTGTGGAACGCGATGGTGTGAATCCCCAGCCCGTCGTTACGACAGAACGCACGCCGGTCGCTACGACACAGCATCCGCCAGCCTCGACGCCGCTCCCCACGTTCGAACCTGCTCCGACTCCGGAGATTCCCTCGCGGGAAATCATCGAGCTTGAGAACAAAATCAACCAGGACGAACAACAGTTACGCGCCTTCATGGCCCGTTACGACCAGTCGGGGCTCGAAAGCGATTCTCCCACAGCCGATCCTGGCCCGCCCGTGCGCGTCCTTTTCGCACGCGAGCATCTCCGCTCGTTGGCGAAGAACATCGACAGCGACAGGTTTAGGCTGCAAGACTACCAGCGTCAGACCGGATACCAGAGCCATTTGCTGAAGCAGCGATTCGCCAAAGTTCGCGTGGAGCGGTATATCGCCGCTCGTGCCATCGATATCGGCAGGCCGCTCACCCCGCTCACTCCCGAGGTGCAACTTCGCCTGGGCGAACTTGCGGGGCGTAAGCTGCTGGAGCTGCTGAAGCAGCGGTCGGACTCGACTTCCCAAGTTTTGTCGGCTCGCTTGACCCAAGGACCAAGGGTGATCGGGCCTGGCACAGCCGATCCGACGGATTCAGCCGGCGACAAACTCCGACGCCTGGAAGAGGAAGCCGCGGAATTAGAAGCCCTTGAAACGTATTGGAAGAACGTGCAGCGCCGGGCGGCTGGTCGTTCTTAGGCTATCGCCTGCCTACGGAGCGAGTTTGTGATCCCTCATCCATCCGACATAGGCCGCGGCATAAGCGTCGAGATTTGCCAGCTCTCCCCCGCCGCGAATCGGCGAGCACATTTCGTACGTGGCCAGGCCGCCAAAGCCGCCCTCGGTTAGGCCACGGAAGAAGGCTGCGTAGTCGATCTCGCCGGCGCCGAACTTGACCGCACGGACCAGATCGGGCGACACGCGCGAGTAGTTCACCACCGCCGGCTCGTAACGAAAGCGGGGGAGTCGGATGTAGTCGGCATTCGTTGTCATCACCGTGTGCGGCGCGGCAGCTCGGGCGGCCTCGTAAAGGTCTTCGCCGCGGAGGAACGGCGACCAGGCGTCAAAGCCAAGCTTGCAATTCGGCCGGCCGATGTCGGCGAGCAGTTCCAGCAAAGCCGAGGTATGAACCGCCAAATCGTGATGATTTTGCACCGCAATCGTCACGTCGTGTACCGCGGCCCGATCGCACATCTCTTGCAACGTCTGCACGACGAGCTTCCAAGCTGCGTGGGGCGATTGGCCCGGCGATTCGTAGGCCGTGAAGACGCGGACATATTTCGCACCGAGTGCCGCCGCCATCACCGACAGGGATTCGACATAGGCAATCTGCATTTCCAGATACGGCACTTCGGCAGCAGCGGCGGGGGACAGATCGACGTAAGCGGCGATCGCGCCACAAGTGAGACGGTGGCGGTCGAGTTCCCGTTTGATTGCGTCGAGTTGCTCGTCTCGCATGTCCAGCGGCGAGAGGTGCGGCCGTTTCCCGGCAAGCATCACCGACGAATAGCCCAGTTCCGCCGCCTTGGCGATAAATCTCGGCAGGTCGAGCTTCGCCTGGCCCCACAGGCCGGCATAGCTGATTGAGAAGAGGCTCAACTGCATGGCCGGAGGCGAAATCGCGATACGTGTTGAGATTTCCGCAAAAGCGGCGACGATTAGGTAGCCGACCACTGTCGTACCAAACCGCGGCTGTTGCCGCCACCTGCCGGTGACGAATGAGCAACCCCGTTGCCCAACTGATCAACTGCCAGGATCGGCTCTATGCCTACATCCTGGTGCTGATCGGTGATCCCAGCATCGCGGAGGACGTGCTGCAAGAGACGAATTTGGCTGCGACCGAGCGGCTGGCCGATGTCGAGCAAATCGCGGACTTTACGGCGTGGGTCTTTGGTGTCGCTCGCAATCAGGTACACGCCTGGCGTCGCCGGCAAGGACGCGAAAGGCTGCAGTTTTGTGACGAGCTGCTGGAGCTGCTGGCCGACGAAATGCCCGCGGCGACCGCCGACTTGTCCCTCCGCCAGCAGGCCCTCCGTGGCTGCCTGGCCGATTTGCCGGGCGAGCAGCGCGAGCTGATACTGCGGCGGTATGCTCCCGACGCGACGGTGCAGGGGCTGGCCGCTGAGCTGAAACGCACCGTCGGTGTCGTCTCGCAGACGTTGTATCGCATTCGCCTCGCGCTGCTGCACTGTATTCAAGGGAAGCTGACTGCGGAGTTTGCCGAATGAACCCCCTTCCCGAACAGCCCGATGAATTGCTCCGCCTGCTCTCGACCCTCGAAGATGGCACGCTCGAATCGTCGGAAGTAGCCCGGTTGGCCGAACTGCTCCAGGCTGATCCCGCAGCCCGGAAACGATATTACCGCCATGCCATGCTCGCGGCCTTGTTGCGCCGTGAAGGACGGCGCACCGCCGCGCAATGCGAGGAAACGGCAGCTACGCCTCGCGTACCCACCGTTTCCGCCGGCGGCCGACGCCTGTGGTGGGTGGGGCTGGCAGCAACGGTGCTGCTGATGCTGGCCTTTTCGGTAGGCGAAGCCACGGGACTGACTCAGTTCGTCCCGACCATCGTCCGCGTGGTGACGGGCGAAGGTTCCCTCGTGATCGAAGTGGACGATCCCGCCGTCTCGGTAACGCTCGATGGCGAAGACGTCACGATCAAAGGGGCTGGCATTCACGAGCTGCGCCTCCGCCCAGGAACACATAAGTTCGTCACGATCAAGGATGGCCAGCCGCTGCGCGAGGAAGTAGTCACGATCGAGCGCGGCGGCCGGCAGGTGGTTAAAGTGTCACGCGAGGGCAGCGGTGGCGCCTCAGGAAACGGCGACACGACCGGCGGTCGGTTTCGCGAGTTGACAGGCCATCACAGCCCGATTTGGAACGTGGCCCTCGTCGACGGGCTGGCAATCTCCGCGGGCGAAGACCACTGGGTGCGCGTCTGGAACGTTCAATCCGGCCAGGAGGTACAGCGGTTTGACGGACACGACAGCGCCATCTATGCCCTTGCGGTTTCGCCGGATGGAAAACGGGCGCTCTCCGGGAGCGGCTGCTATTTGCTGAGCAAGGTCGAAGACATCACCTGGAGCGTGTGCTTGTGGGAGATCGAAACCGGCAGGGAATTGCGGCGGCTGGAGGGGCGCGGGCCGGGAATCACCAGCGTCGCCTTTTCGCCCGACGGCAATCGGGCACTCGTCGGTTCCTACGATGGAGTGGTGCGGCTCTGGGACGTGAACGGATGGCAGGAGATTCGCCAATTCCCCGTTTCCCACGGGCTGTGGAGCATCTGCTTCTCGCCAGATGGCACCCAGGCCCTCACAGCCGGAGGAGACGGGACGCAAGGAGTGATCCGGCTGTGGAGTCTGGCGGATGGGGAGGAGGTGCAGCGCTATGTGGGGCACAAATTCGGCGCCTGGGATGCGGTCTTTCTGCCAGACGGCCAATCGCTTTTGTCGGCAGGTCAGGACGGGACAGTTCGTCAGTGGAACACCGACACCGGTGAGCAGATTCGCATGTTCCCCCACGAAGCACAGGTGACGCGGATCGCGCTTTCGGCGGACGGCCAGTGGCTGCTCGCCGGAACATTCACCGATCGCAGCCACCCCAATCTCTGGCTCTGGAATCTGGCGAAGCCCAACGAGCAGCGGGCGCTGCCCGGAATCGATGATTCGGTGATCGCTGTCGCCCTGTCGGGCGACGCCACGCTCGCCGTCGCGGCCGGCAACAGCGGCCGCCTGGGCCTCTGGGCACTGCCGCCGCCGACAGCCGCTTCGCCCGCCAGCACGGGCCAGCGGGTCGCTCCCGATTGAAGCCGCGCTTCGCCGCGTGCTCTTCCGTTTGCCTGCCTTCGCACTGCGCCAGGACTGCGCGCGGGCCATTCCGATTCTGCTACTTTCGCCAGGAGCAAATCCATGAAGCGACCCCTCACTCGACTCTTCCGTCCCCGCGTCGAGATGCTCGAATCTCGTTGTTTGCTGGCCACCGGCATTTTCGACGAGGACTTCTCGAGCGACACTAACCCCACGCAGCCGGGATTGGACAGCGCCAGCGACGGCTTTCAGATTGCGCACCAGTTGCAGTTTGGCTTCCTCGACTTCTTCGATGTGTCGCGTATTCCGCCCGGTCCGAATGGAGACTTCTTTTCGCCCCCGCATGGATTGTTTCTGAATGCGATCGACCGCATCACATTCCCCGACATGCTGGCCGATGAGTTCATCAACTTGGCGCGGGTGAATGTTTCGGTGGGTGCCCGGGGAAGTCACGTCCGGTTTATCGCCCGCGACGGCCGCTCCCTGACGATCCCCTTGCAATTCGCGGCTCCAGTCGTCGGAATCATCGCCACCAGCCAGACGCCGGCCGACGACGGTCAGCCGCTGGGGCAGATCTTGGAGCTGGAGATCTTCGGCATCGAGACGATCGTGGACGACATCCGCGTGCTGGTCACCCGCAACTTCGCCCCGGAGCCGCAACCCGACCTGGCCACTGCGTCGCCGCGCGAGGTCATTTCGATTCCAGTGCTCGCCAACGATGTGAGTTCCAACTTTGATCCGCTCACCATTACCGCAGTCACGCCGCCGCCGCACGGGCAGGTCGAGATCGACGGCGAGAACATTCTGTATGTCTCCAACCAGGGTTTCACCGGTGTGGATACTTTCGAATACACCGTGCAGGACACATTCGGCGCGACTGCGACCGCCTCTGTGACCGTGCAGGTCCTTGGCCCGGTCGCTGTGAATGACCGTACGGTTACGTTGCCGGGTATTCCAGTCGAGATCGACGTACTGGAAAACGACACCACGCCAGGCGACGACGACCTGCTGACGATTGTGGCCCTGTCCGATCCAGCCGGCGGCACGGCGGAAATTGTCAGCGGCCGAGTCGTCTATACACCTGATGCCGGATTCCGCGGCAGCGACACGTTCACCTATACACTCCGCGACCCGTTCCGCAATGAAGCGACCGGCACGGTGACGGTCATCGTGAATACGTCCCCGGCGGCCGCTGACCTCGTCTTCACGCTGGCTCACAACACGCTTGGCCCCTTCACGCTGGCCACTCCTGGTCTGCTGGCCGGGGCGAGCGATCCCGACGGCCTCGCGCCCGCGATTGTTCCCGCCACACATCCGCTCTCGTTCGGATCAGTATCGATTGCCGCGGATGGCTCGTTCACGATCACCTCTGACCGCGGCGACGGAAGGATTCTGGACGCGACGTTCCCCTATCGCGTGCGCGACGAGTTCGGCTTCGAGGCGGTTGGACAGGTGCGAATCGAGGTCGAAAACGCCTTGCCGATCGTGCTCGATCCATCGCACACGGAACTGCGATTTTCGGCAGCGACTCTTGTGGGCACGCTGGGGACCGATGCCGATGGCGACCCGCTCCTCGTCGAACTGGTCGATCCCCCTCTGCACGGCACGGTCACGTTCTACCCGCTTGGCCCGGATGCAACCGGCCGTACCTCGGTCCGCTACGAATACGTGCCGACCGGCGGTCTGCGGCTGAACGACCGGTTTACTTTCCGACTGCACGACGGGTATGGTGCGAGCGAGCCGGGCACGTTCGAGCTGGCGACCAATAACGCGGGGATGATCGCCGTTGACGACTCGATTCGCGTGCAACATTCCGTGCAGCGCGGTCTGCGCATTTTGCAGAACGACACCGGACTCGACTCCGATTCGCCCTACATCCTGCTCGGCCAGCAACCCAGCCACGGTACTGCCTGGGTGTCGGACGATGGCACGGCGCTGTTCTATCGATCGCATCCAATTTTCGTCGGGCCCGACGAGGTGACTCATTACGTCGGACCCGACACGTTGACCTACCGACTGACGGACGGCGACTTCGTGAGCAACGAAGCGACCGTGCAATTGAACGTGGTCGCTCCGCCGGACATCGCGCTGCCGGAACTGGGCGACGACGTTTATGTCCTGGCCTATGGGCGACCCGAAGTCGGGAACATCATCCGCGAGATCATGAATCCCGATGTCCGTTCCAACGATTTCATCCCGGCGGACGATGCCGTCTCCAGCTACCGCTTGAAGATCGTCTCCTCACCGGTCATCGAAGGCCTGTATGTGGACACGATCGGCGGCAACGTCGTCGTCGAGTATCGCAGCGGCTTTACCGGGTCGTTCACGATCGGTTATGGGGTTTTTGTGGACGAGCAGCACGTCGGCAACACGGCCAGCCTCACCGTGCGGATTGTCGATCGGGACACCGACGGCGACGGCGTCTTGGATTCGGTCGAGGACCGTCTGGACGACCGGAATTACTCAGGCTTCGCCGCGGACACGGCCCTGCGAGCGGTCGTGCCGGATGCCGTGAACGGCCGACCGATCGAGTTGCAATCCGAGCGGGGGATCGTGCTGCGAAACGTCGAAGCGATTTACGACCCGGCTCATGGCGCGGTGCCGTTGCCGGCATCGCTCCCGCTCGGCGCGTTCGCCTTTGAGCTGCACAATGTACCGCCCGGCGGAGCGACGACGGTGAGCCTGCGGCTGCCGGAGGGGATCAACGTCAATACTTACTACAAGTTCGGGACCGAATTGATCGACAACCCGGCGACGCCGCTGGACGAACGGGCGGCGGACCACTGGTACGAATTTGCTTTCGACGGCACGACGGGGGCACGCTGGGAAGAGGACGAAGTTGGTATCGATCAGCTCGTCTTGCACCTGGTCGATAACGGCCGTGGCGACAGCGACCCGCGGCTGGGGATCATCCGCGATCCGGGGGCGCCGGCGTTTGTCGAGAGCACCGTACCGCGCGTGCAAAACGTGACAATCAACGACGGCGAAACGCAGCGGTCGATGATCACCAGCCTGAGCGTGGAATTCGACCGGGCGGTGAGCATCCTGCGCGGCGCCTTTGACCTGCGGCAAATCGGCGCGAGAAAGGCCGTCGATCTTCAGATCTCGCTCCGCGAAGAGGGCGGACGCACGATTGCGCTGCTCACGTTCCGCGGTCCGGGCGTGCAGCATGCTTCGCTCAAAGACGGCGATTACCGCCTGACGATTCGCGGCGACAAAATTGCGGGAGCCGACGGCGACCTGCTCGACGGCGACGGCGACGGTCTGGCCGGTGGCAACCGCGTCGATGAGTTTTTCCGCCGCTTCGGCGACACGGACGGCGACGACGACGTGGACCGCCTGGACGCGAAGCTGTTCGCCTCAACCTTTGGCAAGCGGCAGCGCGACGCTGGATACCTCTGGTATCTCGATTTCAACGCCAACGGCAAGGTGTGGAAGGAGGACTTGGCGCAGTTTCTCGCGGCGCTCTGTCGCAGCAGCAAGCGACACTAAAGCGAACCAAAGCTCCGACCAACGGTCGGGGTGAATCACCCGGCGATGCCGTTCAGCCCACACCATTCTTCTCAACACAATCGCTAGCTTTTGATGGGTCCGGCGCGGAGGAAGGGAAGGGTGAATTCGGCGAGGCGGTGGAGTTCGGCCGGGGTATAGAACTCGAGTGTGTGCAACATTGCGAGGAAGACCCACAGGCCTGCCAGCAGCGCCGGTTTGGTGAAGGCTTTGCGGTGCCGCATCTGGCGGCCACTGAGTCGCACCAGGAGTTGCTTCAGTTCTTCGGCAGGGGGCGTATGGCTGGCCGCCACTTGCCAGACCAACACGCAAGCCATGCTGGCCACGAGGAGTCGCCGAGCGATCGCCGCGGGAGTGGTCTGTCGCCAGGCTTCTACATCCAGGCCCGCGCTCTTGAGCAGCTTGAAAAAGCTCTCAATGTTCCACCGCCAGTAGTACCACAAGGCGACGGTTGCGTCGTCGATTTCCGGTGGCAGATTCGTCAGCAGGTACCAGGTGGCCAGCACCGTGCCGGCGTCGTCACGAACCTCGGCGATGATCAGCCGCAGATCAAGCGGCGGACCGGCGATAGCCGTTTTCTTCTTTTGCGTGGGCCGATTGACATAGCCCGGACCGATCAGAGTGACGGGCAACTCCGTGATCCATTGCTCGGCCTTTTTCCCGTGATATTCCACGCTTCGCACGTGGCGGAAGGCTTGCTGGAGGTGCAGTTCGCCCTGCCAAGCGGAGCATTTTTGCCGCCGCTCGCCGACTTTCACCAGCCGGTCGACACACCGCGTCAAAAACACCAAGCCCTGTGCGTGCCACCGGCGATAATGAGCCAGCGAATCGGCTTCGGCGTCGATGATGTGCACCGCCGGCTTGGTCAACTGGCCCTCGGTCGCCTGCATGGCGGCCGTCACTTCGTCCAGGGACGAGAGCGGAGGCCGCGGCGCATACGAACGTGTGCAATACACGCCGTCAGTCGCCTGCAGGCACAGTCCGATTGGGGCCAAGGGAACTCCTTCGCGGTCACTGACGACGATGGTGGAAAACAAGTCATAGCCTTCCGGCCAACCGCTGCGGTCCGAAGGCAGGCGACGGTCCTTTCGCTGATGCCGGTAATAGTTGAGCTTCAACCAGTCATGCACCACCAGCGCCATCCGCTCGCAGTGCTCTGCCACTCCCTCCCGTGCCGCGGCCAGCAGCGGCTCTGCCAGATGCGGTAGAGCCACCGCCTCATTGTTCAAGAACCGATAAGCGCCCATCGTCGCGGCCAGAGCCGTTTTGCCGGAGGGCAAGGACCGCAGTCCCTCCGCCAGCCGCTGGGCCGGTACCGCGTGCTCCTCTACCATTTGCCGATATCGCGCTTTCAACCGAGGGTCCAATAATTGAGGCACATACTCTCATTATTGGCCTTTCCGCGGGAAAGTCCGCTAGCAGATGTGTAGCGAAGAATGCAGCCCACACCCTGACCAATGGTCAGGGCTTTGAGGATCGCTTCGGCTTATAGATTTCCGTCGCCGTGCCGAAGAATGTCTCGGCCGAGTTCATCATGGTCTCGCTTAGCGTCGGGTGAGGGTGGATCGTCGCGGCGATGTCTGTCGCTTCGCACCCCATTTCGATCGCCAGCGTTGCTTCGGCAATCAACTCGCCCGCGCCGGGACCGACGATGCCGACGCCCAGCACGCGTTCGGTATCCGGATCGACAAGCACCTTGGTCAGGCCGTCGGTCCGGCCAAGAGCCACCGCCCTGCCGCTTGCGCCCCAGGGATAGGTGGCGACCTCGACCTTCCGACCGTCTCGTTTCGCCTGCTCTTCGGTCAGGCCGGTCCACGCGATTTCCGGATCGGTGAAGACGACCGCCGGAA
The DNA here is from genome assembly GCA_964384375.1 of uncultured Pirellulaceae bacterium. Lineage (GTDB taxonomy): Bacteria > Planctomycetota > Planctomycetia > Pirellulales > Pirellulaceae > CAYLLN01. Next base: position 3,015 of record CAYLLN010000012.1, on the reverse strand, counting down.
TCGCCAGCTTGTCGAACGTGACTGGCCTGCCGAGCAGCACTTCGGCAGCGATGCGTCCCTCATGTGTCGCCTTGTGAGCCAGCATCGGCTCGCCCGCGATGTCGCCGATCGCCAGGATGTGCGGATCGGCCGTTCGCAATTGCTTATCGACGATGGCGAAGCCGCGCTGGTCGAGCTGCACCTGCGTGTTTTCCAGACCCAAGCCCCGGCTGTTGGGGCGGCGGCCGACGGAGACGAGCACGCGGTCGTACTGCTCACGGCCGAACTTGCCCGGCCCCTCAAACGCGACTTCAACCTTGTTCCCGGCGAGGCCGATCGAGCCGACCTTCGTGTTCAGGAAAATTCGTTCGTCGAAGAGCGTATTCAACCGTTTGTGCAGCGGCTTGACCAGGTCGCGATCGGCGCCTGGCAAGAGCCCTTCCAGCAGTTCGACGACGCTCACTTTGGTTCCGAGGTTGGCATAGACCGTTCCCATCTCCAGACCGATATAGCCGCCGCCGATCACGAGCAGCGATTCGGGAAGATCGACGAGGTTGAGCGCTCCGGTCGAATCCATCACGCGGTCGGAGCCGATGTTGAACGCCGGCGGCATCGCGGGGATCGAGCCGGCGGCGAGGATGCAGTGGTCAAACGTGATTTGTTTCTCGGCGGGGATCGACGGATCGTCCCCTTCCAGGCGGAGCGTCGTCGAATTCTCGAACACGCCGCGGGCCGTGATGACGTTCACGTTGCGGCGTTTGGCGAGTTGTTTGAGGCCCCCGGCCATCGTCGCGATGACCTTCTCTTTGCGGGCGCGGACTTTGTCGATGTGGATCGTGGCTCGCGGAAACTCCACGCCCCACTCGTGCCGCAATTCCTCGACCTCGGAGATGACGCGGGCCACGTGCAGCAGGGCCTTGCTTGGAATACAGCCTCGCAGGAGGCACGTGCCGCCGAGCCGCGAGTCAGCCTCGACCAGCGTGACAGACATTCCTTCATCGGCAGCCAAAAACGCAGCAGCATAGCCGCCGGGGCCACCGCCGAGAACAACGAGGGGGGAGTGCATAAAGTAGGAGGCACACTCCGTGTGCCGATAGTCAGGCAGGGTTCAAGAGGCAGGAATCAGGAACATACCAAGCCAAGAAACAACACAGCGACGCCCGCCTTGGCGTCGCTGAATTATACAAATCGAATCGACTTTGCGAGGGAGACAATGGGCTCGTCCCACGCTCGCCAAGTCCCGCCGGGCCGGCGGGACCTACTTTGGCAGGTTGCAAACCTGCCCCACGTTTAGCGGGCCAGGAACTCGACCACGATGTTCACATCAACCGGCAGGCTGAAGTCGTCGTGCCCCGGCAGGCCTACCATCGTCACGCGAAGCGACTCGGTGTCGAGCGTGATCCAGTCGGGAGTCTGCTGGCTGTTGCCGTCGCCGACCACGCCCTTGTAGTAGTTGTAGATGTTCTCTTTTGGGCGAATCGTGATCACATCACCGGGCCTGAGCGAATAGCTGGGGCTCGTGACCTTGATGCCGTTCACGTAGAAGTGGCCGTGAACGATTCCCTGGCGGGCTTGCGGGCGGGTCTTCGTCAGGCCGCTGCGGCGGATGACGTTGTCCAGCCGGCGCTCGCAAAGGGCCAGCATCTGATCGCCGGTGTTCCCCTTCTTCGCCACAACCATGTGGTAGTAGCGGCGCAACTGCTTCTCGCCCAGGCCGTAGTAATGCTTGATCTTTTGCTTCTCGGCTGAGGCGAGGCCCCAGTTCGACATCTTGCGGGCCCGCGGGTGCATGCCGGGCGGGTTTTCGCGGCGTTCCAGGGCCTTCGTGGCGCCGGCCGTCTCATAAATCAGCGTGGACAGGCGGCGGTTGACGCGGGCCTTGGGTCCGTGATAGCGAGCCATGAATCCGTTGCTCCGGGGTACTCTGTCGTGGCAGTCGTCGATTCGTCCTAACTGCAATGGTGGAAGCCCCTTATCATGCCGAATTACCGCCTGCGTGACAAGTGGGGCGGGATGCTTGAATCCTGGTTGCAACGGCCGTATCGTTGATCAGCATTCATGTCCCTCGCACCACCACCTCCGAATGAGTCCGACGAAGTCGGGCTTCTGGCGTCCCTTCGCACCGGCGATGCGGCAGCGTTCGAGGGGGTGGTCCGCACGTACGGCGGCAGGCTGCTGGCGGTCGCGCGGCAAGTCCTTGGCAGTGAAGAAGATGCGCACGATGCCCTACAGGAGGCCTTCATCACGGCCTTTCGGGCAATCGACCGGTTCGAGGGGAAATCGAAGCTTTCGACCTGGCTGCATCGGATTGTGGTCAACGCGGCTCTGATGCGGCTCCGAACCAAACGGCGCAAGCGGGAGCAGTCGATCGACGACCTGCTCCCGACCTTTTTGGCCGACGGCCACGAAAACCGCCCCACGCCCGAGTGGAACCAATCTGCCCTGGCCGGCATCGAACGGAAAGAGACCCAGGCTGCTGTTCGCGCCATGATCGACCGCCTGCCGGACGACTACCGCACGGTCCTCTTGCTCCGCGACATTCAGGAACTCGACACGGCAGAAGTCGCGTCGCTGCTGGGAATCACCGAGGGGAACGTGAAGGTCCGCCTGCACCGAGCACGGCAAGCCTTGAAGACACTTCTGGAACCGATGTTTGGTACCGCGGCCTACTGATCGCAGAACCGATGCTCCACTTCACCTGTCAACACGTGCTCGACTACCTGACGGAGTACCTGGAAGGGAACCTCCCGCCGGGCGAGCGTGCGCGGCTCGAAGAGCATCTGGCCGCCTGCCCGCCATGCGTGGCTTATCTGCGAAACCTCAAGTCAACGATTGAACTGACCCGCCACGCCTGTAAGGACGACCCGGCACTCGCGCCGATCCCGGAAGAACTAGTGCAGGCGATTCTGGCGGCTCGCGAGGGGCGACCGGCAGATCGATGATCAATTCGATCCGGATTCGCCACGCGGCACAGGCATCGACTAGAATCCTCCTAGCGATTTCGCCCTCGTCCGTCGTCAGTCACGGCCTGTCATG
>CAYLLN010000011.1:0-113473 GCA_964384375.1 uncultured Pirellulaceae bacterium | reverse complement strand
CGGGGCAATCCGAGCCGTGGCCTGGCAAAACGAGAACAAGAATAGCGGGCAAACCTGGTTCAACATTGAAATCACTCGCCGCTTTAAGCAGGGCGAAGAGTGGCACGACTCTTCGAGTTTCAATGGTTTGTCCGATTTGGCCCAGGTGAAGCTGGCGGTCGAAATGGCAATTGAATGGCTGAGCCGCAAGGAGCTTGAGCAGCAAGAAGCGAAGTAAGGAAGCGACTATAGGAGCGAGGAGGAAATGACCATGGAAATGGAAACGAAGGAACTGAACGCCTTGATCAACCGCCCGACGCGGTCGGTCGTGCGGTGGCTGACCGAGGATAGGGCATCGGCGGAGTTTTGGCGGGGCGAGGCGTTCTCGCTCTGTGCGGAGCTCGGGATGCTCGATTGCGAAGACGCGGACAAACGCGACAAAGCGGGTGAGCAGCTGGCGGAACGGCTGAGGGAGGAAACACAGGAAGGGTCACCGCTTCGCGGCGTCGATCCTTACGCCGAACTGGTTAGGTCGGCGATCGATGACGTGGATTGGTACGGCGTCGCCCAGACGCTGATCGGTTATGTCTGCCAGGAAGTGGGGGCGGCCTACCGGGCTGAAGCATCGGCGGGAGGTAGCAAGTGATGGACGAGATCATTCATTGCTACAGCCGAGCGATGGCCATTGAAGATGGCGAGCTATTCGACGTGTCCAAGCTGGGCAAGGAGGCCGGGATCGTCTTTCCCGTCGCCTTGACCCGTGCCGTATGGGCCGGGTGCGTCGAGGTGCCCGCAGGCGTCACCGGTCAGGACGAGACCGGCCGCCTGTGGGATTTGATCTCGATGCTATCGGCGGCAATTCGCCAAGCGGCAGCCGGGACCAGTACGGTGCGGTTTGCCGTGCTGATGAAGAACAAGGAACACCGGGCACCGGAGCCGGTGGACCTGGTGGCAGTTTGCGGGCCGGGGGATGACCCCCGGCCTGTGATCACCGTGATGTTCCCTGACGAGAGCTAACGCGGGGGCACTTGACTGGACACACCCGATGCACCGGCGGTGGATTACACCGTAAACGCAACTCTAATCATGCCAACGATTTACGAGGAAAACTCAGGTTTTCTTTGTCAGCAGAATGAGCTGTAAGCCCTTTGCCAGTAACAGGTTCACTCGAAATGCCCACCCCGCATAAAAACGAGACAACGCAGATCACCTTCAAGCTCGACGAGGAGTGGTATCGGCCACTGCGGGAGGAGGCTGACGGGCAGGGGATCAGCCCGAACATCGCCGCGCGGGAACATCTCATCCGCGTACTGGGCGGCGAACGATCCGAGCTGGCCACAGTAGTGGAGCTACTGACGAGACTTTGTTCCGAGGTCGCGGAACTTCGTGAGCTGGTGGCAGCTGTTCACGCCGCTCGCTCGGCCGAGGCCTCCCTTCCGGGCGACGAGCTTCGCGAGCTGCGCGAGTTCCGCCTGGATTTTCTTACGGGGCTGGCTGCCGTCTTGGCCGAGCTCCGGCCACAGGCGACGGCTGACGAGATTGCCGCCTGGATCAAGCAAAACCTCTTGCGGAAGGCAGCCTGACCCATGGCACTTGTCACCGTCAGCCCGATTCGAGATCGCCGCTACCACTGGCGGTACGTTCAGACCGGCTCGCTGCTCCCGTGGTGGGTTGGGTCGGCTGCGCAACTGCTATCCCTGGGGACGACTGCGACCGAGCAGCAGGTCTTGTCACTCTACGACGGCTATTCGCCAGACGGTCAGGCCCTCGTCCAAAACGCCGGGGCAGACAATCGGCAGCTCGGTTGGGAGCTCTCGACGGAAGAAGAAAAGACGGTCAGCAATTTCGCCATCACCGCTGGCGACGAAAACCTACGCCAGACGCTGGAATGCGGCAATGACGCCGTAAAGGCCATGTTCGCGATCATAGAGCAGCAACTTGTGTTCACTCGCCGTGGCCAACAGGGCCGAGCCGTCGAGCCGTGCAAGATCGTCGCGGTCGTTCACCAGCACTTTGCCAATCGACTCAATGAACCTCATCTCCATAAGCACATCAGCATTCCGAACATCGGCCTTCGCCCAGATGGCAGCGCCGGCACCATCGTGAGCAAGCCGCTTTACGCCAACAAGATGGCGCTCGGGGCATTCTATCGGGCTGAGATCGTTGCCAACCTGCAACGTCGTTTGGGACTACGCATCGATGTCGACGGAAATCGCTTTCGCATCGTGGGGGTCCCTGAAAGCCTCCGCGAAGACAGCTCGACACGACGAAAGCAGATCCTGGGTAGCCTGAAGTCGAGAGGCTTCCATTCCGCCAAGGCTGCGGAAGTTGCCACGTTGGACACACGCCCCGCCAAGGATGAGCGACCGCTTCCCGAAATGTTGAAAGACTGGCGGGAACAGGCGAGTCAGCACGGGTTTACTGAAGCCAAGGCCAAGGCCCTGATGCACCAGGTCAAGCCCCGCGATCTGGCCAAGGGGCTTGCGGCCTCGCTCAAAGAGGGACTGGAGCACCTGCAGCGGGACAAAAGCTACTTCTCCGAAATGGAGCTGCTGGAGCGGGTTTGCAATGCCGCGCTCAAGCATGGAGTCTCCGGACAGGAGTGCCACCGCGGCGTTCAGGAAACCTTGAAGCGTCCGGAGATCATCGACCTGGGGCTTCAAAATGGATTTCGGCAGTACACGACGCAGGAGAATTTGGCAATTGAGGATCGGCTGTTGAAGCAGGTTGCCGAGCGGCGTGATGACCGTCGCTTCGTTCTTAGCGAGCGGCGCGTCAAAAAGTTTCTCGACCAGCAGTTGCCGCTGGACGCCTCGCTTCCCGAAGACGAGCGGTTGCGGAACGCGGATCAGCGTAAGGCCATTGAGCACCTGGCTCTGGGGATTGGCCAGACAAGCGTGCTGCAGGGCTACGCAGGCACCGGCAAGACGCACGTAGCAACCCTGTACAACGAACTACTCAAGCAACACGGCTTCCTCATGACGGGCGTCGCCTTGGCGGGAGTTGCCGCCTTAAACCTCCAGGAAGCGACGGGAACGCCTTCCGAAACATTGCAGCTGCGATTGACTCAGCTGCGAACGACCGCGGCGGATAAGGCCAAGCACCACGTGAAGCACCTTGTTCGGGCGGCTTTCAAACTGCCGACCTTCCCGCTGGGTTCGTTTGAGCTTTCTCCCCGGCATGTCGTTTTCGTGGACGAGGCGGGGATGCTCTCCGCCCGTCAACTGGAGGAGCTTGCCGCGTATGTCTTCAAGGCTGGTGCCCGCTTGGTTTTGGTGGGGGACCACCGGCAAGTGCCTCCCATCCATTGCGGTTCAGCGTTGAACGCCATTGCCCGAGAGGTTGGGCAATACGAGCTCACTCACATTACCCGGCAGGGGCTAGACAAAAACGACCCGCGGCCGTCGTGGGCTCGTGATGTTGTGCGTCACCTGGCCAATGGCGAATCCAAAGAGGCGATCGCGCTCCTTGCCGAACGGGGCAAAGTCTCCGTCGCCAAGGACCGTGAAGCCGCCATTTCAGCGCTGCTTAGGGACTGGTCGGTCGAGGGTGCGCGCGACCAGAAGAATTCGCTGATTCTCGCCGCCACGAACGCGGAGGCCGATCACATCAATCGCCGGTGTCAGGCCCTTCTCGTGAAATCGCTGATCGACGCTGGGCGTCGCCTGCCCGAAGGGGCAAAAAATGGCGATGCAACGATTCTCGTCGGGGATCGCGTTCGGTTTACCAAGAAATCGCGGCGGCTAAAAGTTGAAAACGGCCAGCGCGGCGAAGTGATCGCGATCGCTGCGCGGGGCAAGGCGGTCATTGTTCGCACAGACAACGGCCAGGACGTCATCGTCAACAACAAGCAGTATCCGCACCTGAAGCATGGCTGGTGCAGCACGGTGCATTCGGCCCAAGGGTCAACGGTGGAGTTTGCCTATCACCTAGTGGGCGGTCGCATGACGACCGGGCAGCTCTCGTATGTGATGGCCTCCCGAGGACGGCAGCAAAACCGCTTTTACACCGACCAGCACGAAGCGGGGCAAGAGCTCAGTGGACTGATCAAGCAAGCCGGATTGGACCGGTCCAAAAAGATTGCCCGCGACATCAGGCCGCTCGACCGCTCACCGCCTCGCGATATAGACGGCCGCGACCGGGGACACACACTCTAGGAGATCCATCGTGTTATTAGATTCCAATACTCGCCCTCCTCTACAACGACCGACGGCGCTGCGAGCGATTCCGCTGTTCCTATCGACGCTGCTCCTCGTGGCCGCTGTCGTTGGAGCGTTTGTCCTGCTATTTGCCCATCCGGACCAACACCGGGATCTACTTCCCGCCGCCACTTACGCCCTCGTCTTCTGCTACCTCATCCGCGAAGCGGTTTATTTCATCTGTTCGCCTCCCCGCTACGGCTACTTTTTAGGGCGAGGACTGCTGCGTGTCGTTTTGCGGCTCATGGCGTTCGTGATTCGCTGCGGAGTTCGTCTGGCTCAGGCCGCCGCGTACACGGCGCTCTGCATCATCGCGCTGTCGCTAAGCACCACACCGACGCCCGAGGCGGTATTGGCCGGCCTCACGCTGGGCTTTATCGCCATCTCCGTCATCCAAGAGTCGGAGTGGTCGAGCTTAGCCGTCCCCCGCGGGGATCGTGTCGAAGCACCGCACTTTTCCTACTTCGAACCCAGCGGCGGTGGTGGTGGTGGTGGTGGCAACACCGTCCTCATTTACGTGCATACGGAGTATCGAGAAATTCACCACGTGGAGCAAAGTCATGAACCTAAATCGTTCACAGAAACATAGCGGAGCGAGCGTCCTGGCGATGCTCGTCGTGCCGGGGGTTTTGATGCTGATCACTGCAGTGATTGGCACTCTGGCCGACAAGCCGCCGGCCAAGCACTTAGTGATTGTGCTCGCCGTGGGCGTCATGTGGCACAGCATGGGCCGGCGTTGGCTGCAGAAGTACGCGCCCGAGGCGGACGTCCGACTCGCCGCCCGTTGCCTGTTGACGCTATTCGTCACGCTCCCCGCAGCCCATCTCGCCGTGTTCGGCCTGATGTGGCTCAGTGACGGCCTGGAGTTGAACTGGGGCCGGATCGCCTTTGCCGCACTGCTGGGGGTTAGCCCGCTGTACGCCTTTTACAACCACGAGCTGAAAGGCTAATCAACATGTCCCATTCCCTCAAAACGCTCGTCCTAGCCGTACTACCCGGCACGCTGGCTGTCACGGCGGGCACTTTTGCGCTCCTACTGGGCTTTGCCTGGAGCGCCGTCCTCCTGCTAGCTGTGCTGGTCTTCGCTGCTCTCAGCGTCGCGGCGTGGATAGATCTGATACGCGAGAAGTCGCCCGAGGAGGTCGATTCGCTCGCGACAGCTAATTTTCTCATCCGCGAACTAGCCGCGTCCGTTCTCCCGTTTGCGCTCGTCACTGCTTGGGTGCTGATCGCGATCGGATTTGAGGCCACTCTCCGGCTCGTCGATCTCGTGTTCCCGTTCGCCGTGGGGACGATCCTGGGCCGAGCAGCCATTGAGTTCCACTACTTCCGCCGAGCGTCGCAACAGGAACGGTTTCCGATCGAGACCGTTTTCTACGACGACGATCGTCACAACTAGCGAGACCATGCCAATGCTTGCTTTGCTCAACACGATTCTTGCCGCGTTTGCTCCCGTGCAAGGGATGTCGAGGGACGAGCCCTGCGATCTCTCGGATTGCTTTTGGTGGGGAGGTGAGCACTTGCGCATCGCCAACAAGGTGCATGCGGTGGCGATGGGAACCACACAATCAGGAAAAACAACCATTCATCGTCTGGTCATGCAGGATCTCCTTCCGCAAATTCGGACCCGCAACAACACGCGGGCGCTGATTTACGACCCCAAGGGGGACATGCACGCCATTCTCGCGGCCGAGCGGTACCAGTTGCAGTCCCACATTATCGCAGCGAATCCCCGCCTGGCCGTTTGCCAGGCGTGGCTGATGTACCTCGATATCGATTGCGACGACCGCGCCGAGGAGTGCGCGGAAACGCTCGTGCACAAGGAGACATCGAAGGACGGCCAGGAGTCGTTCTTCACTACAACGGTGAGGAATCTGGCCAAAGCAACCATGTGCGGCTTCATTCGCAAGCGGGTGCCGTGGGAGCTGCGGGATCTCCTTTTGGCGATGGTTAACGATGCGGCCCTTGATGCGATGCTGACTCCTCATTTCGACACCGCCAAGACGTTGCACCTGGCGTTATACCAGCGTCCGGAGACAGCTCAGGACGTGCGATCGAGCATCAATAACCTCTTCAATCGCTTTAGCAGTGTCGCGGCTCAGTGGCACTACGCTGCTCGCGAGCGCCCTGGATTCTCGATTTCAGAGTGGGCTACCACGAATCAGCTTCTCGTTTTGCCTGGGGCCTCAGGCGACGGCGATCCACTCCAAATTATGACGCAAGTGCTTTTCGACCAGATCGCGATTCGCGTCCTAGGTGGCCCGGAGGCGTTGCACGTGCGGCCCCATCCGCCGCGCATTTTCATCTTCGTCGATGAGCTGCGCCAGGCTGGTTATCTCAAGCGTTTGAAGGACCTCCTGTTCATGTCCGCCTCCAAGGGCGCACGGTGCTACTTAGGGGCACAAGGCATCGAAGGTTTGCGGGCGGTTTTCGGTAACGACGAAGCTGCTGAGCTGATGAGCCTCTGTGCGATCAAGGCGTTTCTCCTGGCTCACGGCTCCGAGTCCGCAGAATGGATGTCGAAGCAGATCCATAGTCAGCTAGTGACCGAGGAAGAAATCGGGATTAGCTCCGGCGGCCAGGGTGAGACGGTGAATAAGACCACCCGCCGTGTCGTTCGCGAGCTGGTTCAGGCGATCCGCTTTCTGCACCTTCACACGCCAGAACTGAATGGATCATTCGAAGGGTTCTTCCTCGCTCCCGAGCTGCGCAGAAAGCGTCGCGACCTGTTCTGGAAGCGCATGCCGGCTCACGTACTCTACGACGAACCAAACGGATTGCTCTGGCCGAATGGTCCCGCGGATTGCTTGCAGCTGCGCGATCGAAAGCAGCAGATCCTGCCCCCTTGGGATCGGGCGGATCTGGAACGGTTAGAGCTCCCAGCAATCGTTCTCGCCCAGCAAACCAATCAAGCACGATTTACCTCCATCTCCTACAAGCTGTTCGAGTAACCCATGGAAAACCGATACTCTGGCCTCGCTGCGTTTGCTGCTTTTCTGACCTCGATCGTCCTCGATGCGCTCGTGTTTCCCGCCGCGGAGGAAGGGTATACCCGAGCGCCCAACTCGCCGACCGCTCATGCCGTTGCCGGTGGGGTGATTCGCTGGCTGGTCCGGTTGCTGCTGGTGCCGGTCGAAGTCGTCGCTCAGATCATGACGTTACTCGGCATCGTATGCGTCATTTACTACGTGGTCGTCTTTTGTGTGGGCGTGCTGGTGTACGTGATCATTGCCACCTGGGCCTTCATGGCGGATGGCACCGTGAGCAATCCCAAACCGCTGGTGGACTTCATTTCCAATCTAAGGTGAATCCCGATTGCCTATCTCTCCGTTATCGATAGACGAGCCGATTCGTGTCAGCTCGCGGCAAGCCTGCCTTGCCGGTTACCTGTCGATAACGATTCCAAGTTCAAAGTACGAAAGGACCGATCCCATGCACATGAGTTCTCTGACCCGGTGTTTCTTTGGTTGCTCCCTATTATTTCTGTTTTTTCATCTGTGCGCGCACATCGGCGTTATAGAGATCGATCAACCGCTACTTGCAGCAACCGTGGTTTCCTTTGCGGGCACGGTGGGGTTCTGGTGCTTTCACCTGTCCTATGAACTGGACCGCGAGAAACGCCGGATCAGCAAGATCACCGACAGCATGCACCGCGTTTTGCAGGAGCATGAACGCAGACTTCCGCCGCTCAACTGATCTTCACAAGGTGTGATTACGGTGGGCGCATTTCCCTCTTTCTCTTGAAAGGAGAAAGCCATGTCCCAATCTCAGCAACAGCAAGCTTCCCAGCAGAATCAGCTGGGACACGCTCACGTGGCGAGGAACAACGAAGAGGCCGAAAGGCAGCGTAAGCAGATGGAGGATGACCAGAAAAAGCGCGAGGCATTTCTGTCGTCGCAATACTGAGCGTTAGGCCCTTCTCGTCTCTTCAAACTGGACCCAGGCCGTCGTAAGGCGACCTGGGTTTTTTCGTTTACCTTTTCGTGTGGTTTCAGACCGTGCGCTGTCACCGGCCGCGATCCGGTGGCGAGGTCTGGGTCGTGCCCGCATGGCTGTTTCGTTCGCCCCTTCGGGGTGAGCGAACGAAACACCCATTCATGGAGGCACCCGATGATCAAGTTAGAAGCCTTTGAACGAAGCCCCCGGTTATCCGAGCTGACGGTGTGTTACCGACGGGCGAAGCCCGGCAAACGGCCCAACTGCCAGTCCAGCGACCCGATCGCTTCGGCACTCTCGGCAGAGGCGTATCTGCGGAGGATTTGGAACGCCAATACGGTTGAGCTGATTGAAGAATTCGTGATCGTCTGCCTCAACAACGCCAACCAGCCACTGGGCTGGGCTCGCGTCTCGTCCGGGGGATTTAGCACGGCTTGGGTTGATCCTAAGGTGATCTTTGCGATCGCCCTGCAGACAGGATCGTCCGCGATTCTTCTGGCTCACAATCACCCGAGCGGCAATCTTTCTCCCTCGGAAGCCGATATTCAGCTCACCAATCGCATTGTGGAGGGGGGCAGGATTCTCTGCATCCGCGTGTTGGACCACATCATTCTCTCCAAAGCATCGGCCTTGAGCTTTCAGGATAAAGGTTTGATGCAGGAGAGTAGGTGAGTGGCTACGGTTGAAAAAAGAGAGGTCCGGTGGTGCAATGTCCGATTGAAAACCTCTCTCTCTGTTCTGTGGGTCACAGAACGGCGGTCAGCGATCCTTCGGTCCGTCCGCATTGCCCGCCTGCTGGTAGATCCAGGTGTGGGCCTGATCGACTACCTTCGCAAGCAGCGGCAGATCCTCGCGTCCAAAGCTGTCACTAGCCTTCCATTCACCGCTGTCATCCTTGTAAATCCGCTGGCAGGTCACGTTGTGACGGGTGCCATTCTGGGTTTCGTTTTCCCAAATGGCGGCTTTGATGCGGCCCATGCGGATTTCGTGGACGGGCTTCGTGGCGGATGATTTCGCCATGATTCGATACTCCTTGAAGCAGATGGAAAAAGAAAGAAACGTTAGTGCCCAGGAAGCGGAGGGCTTTCCCAAGCGGGGCGACAGGCGGGGCAGATGCCGAGAAAGTTCCAGCTCAGTCCGTCGTCGCGTTGAATATCGACCCAGCCTTGCTGGATCGCTTCCTCGTAGGTGTCGGGGCTGTCTGCGTCACAGTGGGCGCAGGACAGCACGAACGGCACCTCCGGGGAGGGTGGGGGCGTCGTCATGGAACACCTCGCTTATAGGGCGAGGGCCAAAAGCGATGCCACCTTTTCATCCGCTTCCGTGCGGTCGCCGATCCACTGCACCCGGCCCGTAAGACGGGTGAGCGCATCGACCAGCGAGAAGATCGTGAACCGGCCTTGGGCGGTTGCGATCTCGGTTGCCTGCTTGGCGAGGCCGCGGCTGATGCCGTGCTCCACCAGCTTCTTCATCACCGCTTCGGCGTCGTCGCCGAGGCGCTCCTGCATCGCCTTTTTCATCACGGTGTAGAAACCGTCCCGCCGGCTGTCGCGCTTGCGCACCAGTTCATCGATGCCGTGGCGGATCTCCACCAGAGCATCATGGACGTTGGCGGTGTGTTTGCGCGAGAAGTCCACCACCTCGACGGCGTCCCACACGATGTGGTTCTGGCAGACTGCCTGGAACCAGAACGTCTGGATGCCGACGCTCCTTCGGCCGACCTCACTGTTCCAGACGAAAAAGCCGGGGGCGAATGCTTCGCCCTCGATCTCCGTCCAGCCGGTGGGGTCGATGAGAAAGGCGAACAGGTCCTGTTCGCCGCAGTAGAGGCCCGTGGCGCCGTTCATTCCCTGTTGGGGCGGCGTAAAGTCGGTGGCCGTTTCCTGGACCAATTGAATCAGGTCCGCGTTGTGCAGCCGCGTGTAGCTGGCGGCGTGGATGGCGCGGACGCGATCGTCTTTGGTCAGAATCTGCAGTGGCTTCCTGCCTGCGGGGAGCGTCTCCATCAGCACGCGGCTGGCGGTCTCGGGGCAGAGGCGGTTGACGGTCTCCTTGCCGACCCCGGCCAGTTTGCAGAGCTGGGAAAAGCTCCAGTCGTTCAAACGGTAGTCGCCGTCGTCGCTGAGGGCTAAGCCCAGAGCGTCGTCGAGCGCGCGGAGTTGCACCTTTTGGGGCAGGTGCCAGCGGTCTTCGGAGGCTCGTTTCTCTTCGCGGCAGTGCCGGAGGAGGGCGTCGAGCGTCTCGAAGCGTTCGTCGGGGCTGCGGCGGAAGAGTTCTTCCGAGGCCCGAGTCAGGGTAGCCATGACAGAGTCACTTTCGTGAAAAGAGGAGAGAATCTGGGCTGAATTCCACATTGGAAATCAGTCCGTTGGAGAAGTTGTTGAGATACCTTTGTTTGCACCACCGGTCTCTCGCTCGTGAGGCGAGTTAGTGAGAAGGGCTTCCTCGTCAGCGAGAGCCGGGGGAATGTCGCTTCTACTCGGGTAGGGCGCTGGTAAAGATCAGGGTCATGGAGGTGGGTTATGCGGGGTTCCCGGAGCGGGTGACTTTCGTGAGGCGAAAAAGTGCGGGTGAGGGGAGAGAAGTCCGCTCAAAGCGACAGATGCGGACGAGGCCCATCCGAATCGGACCAACAAAGCCAGGGTGGGAGGCGGGTCGGCGGCAGGTGAGGGGAGCAGTTTCCTTCCGGCTTCGTGGCCCATCACGTCAGGGGCGGTCCAGGGTGAGCCCTGACGATGACAGGCCGACGAAGCCAGGCGGAAGGAAAGCGGGTTCCGGCAATAGGCCGGGAGCGGGGAGGGGCGGAAACCGATTGGCAGGCTGGGGACTGGGGAGGTGCAGGACCGGCCAACGTCGCGCCAGGCGTCCTGCCTGTCACGGCGGTGGCAGATGCATCAGAACCTGGGAATGGCGGGAATGCTTATAACTGGACTAACGAATACCGACACCGTAGAGTGTCCTGCGCTATCGTGACAGACAATGTCTACAGTCACGATTTTCAATCTCGCTATGAATGAGCAGCCTAAGTCAGTGACTTGTAAACGGAGCGACTTTGAACTGGACCTGCTCAAAGGTCACATTATCGCTACATGGTTATTCGTTACCATCTTTGGTGTCGTACAAGGCTACAGGTTTGGCTTTGGTACGCTCGACTACAGAGTGGTTGCGTGGGGAGGACTTCTAAGTTTGCTGACACACGCCTTAATACAGGGACTCCCATTGCGATTTGGCTTCACAATTGCATTGATGCAATTAGCGATTCTGAGCGTCTACTTCAACTTCTACTTGGCATTTGTTCGGCCATTATTAGTTATTTACTTATCTTGGTCATCCATGACCTTCCTAGATTGGGTTGGATTGCTATTGTTTTTTCTGCTAATGCTCAATCTGGCCAAATACACCAACATTTATGCCACAGTGATACGTGAGACTCACAGACCCGCGGGGGGCAGCTGACACGCACCTTTGCCAAGTGCACCTCCTCACTATACTGGCAGACTTCGTCGAACCACTTAAGTCGCTCGGCATCCGTTTAATCCACTCCTAGCCGGCGCGTAAGCAGCCTGTAGCGATTTGACCCATCATGCACTGAAACATGCCAACCGTCTGGAGGTAAGGCCGTCCCAACAATGACCAGCAAAAAGCCATTAAGCAGGTGATCCGACTTGCGTACGCACTCCGCCATGCTCCGATCGTCCACGAAAGATGGAATCGGGTGCCTTTCAGGATGAGTATGCCAATCGCCCACGAAGTGGAGTTCTTGGTCAAAGCACTCCGCGATCTCTCGTCGCTCAGCTTCTCGGTCAGGTACATAGCTCATCCGGGTCCGCCGGTCAGTTGCACGTGGCCCCGTTGCCAGCTCGATGATGACGCTCGCCTTAGTGAAGCGAGCGAATAGTTGACCGCCCGCCTCGCGGTCCCACCACCACCGTTGGCGAAAGCGGCAGAGGTGCTCGGTCACACTATTGCTGAAGACGAGAGACTGGCTGGAGCTGCCGATGGCGAAACATAGGGTTTTTGGTCCGCAGAGCACTCCGGGCAAGCTTGCGCTTCTGGCCATGGCCTCTCCTCAACAAACGCTCCATAAGTTCGCGCACCAGCGGTCGATTCCCATTCAGCCGTCCATTTTCCGCCTGCTGCGGTGACCAGCGAGCTGCGGGATGTCCAGATGCGATGCGTTGATGTCGTCACCGCCCCGAGGAGACCGTCAATCGCAAGTTCAACGATGAGACTGACGATGTTCTCAAGCTCTACCGGCCCGTAGGGTTGATAGACCGCGCCGCATCCGGGCTCCTGCTTGATCGTGGAGACGGGCCATTCCGTGACTCTAAGCAACGGAAGGCCCGTACTGTCAACGTTGCACTGTAAGCACCCGCCATCGGCGAGGATGGCCACCGCATGGCCCGCCGCCGCGTGCGGCTCGGTCCAGCCATAGACAATGGGGACGCTACGCCCGTTTTCGAGATGCCATTCATTAAGTGCCCCCTCAGCGGCCCAATCGCCCATCGCGCTTACGATCAGGTCGCTCGATGCAATCTCCACCGCGTGGTTCTTCGCAGCCTGCTGCCAAGTGGTATCCCAGGCATAGATCTGAGCATGAGGAAAATCGGCCCGCAGGCGATTGGCCAATGAGACAGCCTTTGGCTGGCCGACGGCGCCCGCGCCGAGGGGATGACGCCCCGTGTTGGCCCATGCGAGCACCTGCGGGTCAACGAGAATCATGCGGCCGACACCCGCCTTCGCAAGCGCCACAGCCGCCGCTGCGCCGACCGAGCCGCAACCAAAGACGGCCACGGTTGCCTTTCTCAACCGTTGAATGCGTTGGTCCTGGCCGCGGCCGTGGATCCAGAGCGCATCGACTCGCTCTACTATTGTGCGATCGATTGTCGCGTTGCTCACAAATCGACTAGTGAGAATCGCCTTGGGGACCTTATTAGGACGAAAACCGCTCGTCAAATCCTTTCGTCCTCTCCTCCCCGAGGGGCTTTGGGTGATCGGCGGAGATATGAGCACGCCACCGAAGCAAGGACCGTTTGCAGTCGGCGCTCCTAGGACAACGACCAGGCGATCGGGTTGCAAGTCAATAAGCTCCTGGAAGAGCTCTGCGCCGCCGCAGGCGGCGGCAATCTTCTGTACGTCGGCCACACTTCGCGGATAATTCGCAGGAATCAACGCCTCGTTTAACCAGAGGAACAGCGCGGTTTCAGTTTTGCGAGGCCCGGCCTTTGCATTTTGCCATAGATTATCGAGCCAGCGGAGCAATTCCTCGTCACATTCCGCGATGACGTACCGTCCACGTCCGCGCCAGACGCGGAGTGCACGAGTCGGCCCGCTGGGCTCAGCCATGCTCTGAATAGGCTGGACCTCAGGGGAGCAACTCCACTGCCAGTACGACTGGAACTCTGCTTGAAAATCGTCAATCCGCTTCCCAGAAAGAGCCTCTTCCAATAGGTCCACAGCCGCGTGCATCACGTAACGAACAACATTGACCGGTTCAAATGGATCGGCTTCGGCCGTGTCAGGAAGGAGACAGAGAACGCCATCTTTTTCAATGTGCGGCACGGTGAGAAACGGCGGAGCATTGAAAAGGGCAATTCGTGGCTCCCTTCGCGGGAACTGCTCATCGATAAGCACGTCAAGCTCTTGACGCCCACTATGCTGTAGCTCTACGGTCATACGCCAGCCGGCAACAGGCTTCCGCGTCGAGTAACCCCTAAGTTCATCGGCGGACAGCTTTCGTGCACCGCCCGGTAGCGCGCGTAGCCATCGATCGACCTCCGAAATCGCGTCGGAGAGCTTCGATCCCGCGCCGGATTCGATGCCGCTAGGCATAACGGCCGCCGCCTTCTTTGCGCACCGCGGCGTGAACGGAGGGTGCCGAACCGAATTCGCGTATGAGGCCCGAGGTGAGTATCGCAGGCCCATTCTTGGCTGCTGTCTCTTCGGCCTCATCGTCTCCTCGTCGGTCGCTGAAATAGGCGGTAGCGAACACTTTGTCCCAGCACTTTAGCGCCTCCTTGCGAGTGCAGCCCGAGTCGAAGAGGGGAGCCAGCCAATCGATGGCGTCCGACAGCTTGTCACGGAGAAACCTTGCCCGCGAATCATCGTCCCCCTTCGTCAGGGTTTCATTCGGGGTGATCGGATGCTTGACCACGAGATCGTACTTCAGCCGGTCGCGAATCGCCTTCATCGTGTAGTAGAGCGATTGATCCTCCCGCTGAGCGTCCCTGTAATAACACTCGGTCACGAGCTTCGTGATGCCGAAGCCGCTGAGGATCGGCGTCTTCCAGCTTGATCGGCTGCGGGCAAATTTCTTGATCTGGCGCGTTACCCGGCGGAGCTGACGGCCGTTACTGGTATCGGGGCTTTGCCGCATATTCTCTGCATCGAACCACGCGGTCACCTCGCGGGCATCCGAACGCACCCAGTCGGCCGCGGCAAGCTCGTTGACGGTGACTTCGCGGCCGAAGCTGTCAGTCTCAACGACTTGCCGGTAAACCGGCACGTCAACGTGGTAGCCCTGCTCGTAGTACACGCGGACGCACTTTTTTCGCACTTCCGGCGGCGTGTTGAAGCTCCCGTCATCGAGGGCATCGCGAACCATCTGGCGGGCTTCAAGTGCAGTCATGTAGGCCCCGCGGGGACCGACCAGATCCTCCTTATCGAAGTACACGCCGTCATCAATGTCGTAGTCATTGGCCGCGTCCTGCGTCATCGTCTTCATGACGTAGGAGCCCTGGCACTTGAACTCAAGTGGTGCGGGTTTCTCGGCGTCCTTCAGCCCCTTTTTCAAACGATCACGATTGGCATTTCGCCGATCGCGCATATTCGTCCGCTCCTGTTGCGGCAGCGTCACTTCATCATCGTGATGGCCTAGAACATCGGCAGCACAATCAAACATAAAGGCTCCAATCAGTTAAAGCGTTGTGCTCAGGCGGCTGTGATTTCGCGTGGGACCATCGAAGCCGCACGGCCCGGCTCCAACAGTGGCATGTCCTCGAACAACCTACAAATCAGCTGTCCATCGCCATTCTGCGGATCGTTGCACTTGCTGCTCATCATGTCGGCATCGTGCCGCGCCTGCCCGATGAGCGCATCGATCGCCTTGTCGGTCGCGTTGTCGAGCTCAAGGTAGGGGAGGAGGCCCGCGGGCAGGTCTTCGTGCGGGAACCTGATAATGCGGCACGAGCGGTTGATGTGTTTGGATAGCATCTTGGCCATCTGATCGAAGGCAAACTCCTGCGCTGCGATGGCCAGTGACGCAACATCTCCGCCGAACTTCCACCCCTCAAGGCCGCGATTGACGTCGCCCACGGCGATCTGTTCGCCGCCCGGCCGCGAGCAGGTGCCAAGGCAATACACTTCAATGGGGCGGCCCTCCTCGGCCATCTCCAGCGCCTCAATCAGAGCGACGAGGACGGGGTTATTCGCCCAGAGGCCGCCGTCCACGAAGACATTGAAGCCGCCGCCGCTGGGATAGGGAATTGCAGCAAGGGAGCGGTACACCGGCGCGGCGCTAGTCGCCATGCACACGTCAGCAAGGCGATAGGGACCATCGCGATAGTATTTCTGAGGTAGGTGCGGCGTTTTGAAGACCCAGCTTCGGTGGCGGCCGAGGTCAATTGCGGTGATGGCGAGTGCAATTTTTCGCTCCGCATACACGCCTTCCAATGTCAGCTCACCGAGCTGGTCGAGGAGCGCTGCATGCAGGGCTTTCGCACCGCGGCCGAGCGCCGCTGGCCGCTGCCAAATATCGGAAAGTATGCCCCAAATCCCACGGGGAAGTGGCTTCGAGAAGATTGCTTTGCCGTGGTCGCGGTACAATGCGATCACCTTTGCTAGAGGCACGCCGGCCGCCAGAGCGCAGCCGACGATGGCCCCGGTGCTGGTGCCGGCGATCAGGTCGAACCCAGCACCGATGTCGAGGCCGCAGACTTTGCGTCGCTTTTCAAAGCCAAATGCGAGTTGAGCGAGGTAAGTGGCGGTGTAGGTGCCGCGCATTCCCCCGCCATCGAGACTTAGGGCACGAAACGGGCTGTCATTAGCCATGGAGCCTTCCTGGGTTCAGCGATAGCAGAGCTAGCAAGGCGGGTCACCGGCGGGTTAAAATGACGGAAGTCCTTTATTGACTGCCAGTTACCATCAGACTATAAACTTGATGGGCAAAGAAACTTTACCCACGTCAATTATTACCGCAGCCGCGACGGCGAGGCAAGGGGGAGGTCGTCCTTGGAAGAGAAGATGCGGTGGAGTGTCGAGCAGCGGTTGGAGTTCATCGAGTTCCGGCTCTACTGGGACGGCCGCGTGAATCGCGGCGATCTGGTGCAGCGCTTCGGCGTGTCGGTCCCACAGGCGTCGGCCGACTTCAGCCGCTATCAGGAGCTGGCGCCGGGGAACATTGAGTACGACAAGATCGCGAAGACTTATGTGGCGACCGCGTCCTTTCGGCCCGTGCGATTCACCCCCTCAGCAGACAAGTACTTGGCCCACGTGAGAACCGTCGATGCCGAGCTTCTCCCCAAAGAGGAAACTTGGCTGGACCGGCTTCCCCCGACTGCGACCGTTCCTTTGCTTCGCCGCCGCGTTGATGCTGCTATTCTGCGAAAAGTGCTTGAGGCGATGCGCAAGCGACTCGCCCTGAGCATTCATTACCAATCCCAATCGTCGTCGGATCCGAAATGGCGCTGGATTGCTCCTCATGCGCTTGGGTTTAGTGGCTTTCGTTGGCACGCACGCGCATGGTGCTTCGAGCATAGAGACTTCAGGGATTTCGTCCTGGCTCGGATCATCGCCATTAACGGCACCAAGGAGAGCGAATCGCAACCCGATCAGGATTCCGCTTGGCACCAAGAAATAGTGCTTCGCCTCGGCATACGGTCAGATCTCGACGACGGTGCGCGGCGTGCAATTGAAGTTGACTGCGGAATGGAGCAGGGCGCTATCGAAGTTCCGATGCGAATCGCGCTTAGCCATTATTTTGAACGTCTGTTGGCGCTCGATTTCTGCTCTCCTGAACCGAACCGCCAACCCCTCGTGTTGTTAAACCGCGAGGAAGTGGAGGCGGCGAGGAAGCGTGCTCGTGATCGCTGGACTCAGCATGATGTCGCTGTTGAGTAACGCATTGAGAGATGACGGGATTGGCGCAGCGCACGGACAGCAGTTCCGCAGGCGGACGAGGCCCCTCGGAATCGGACCAACTAAGCCAGGGTGTTGCCGGCGGAGCGGCAGCGGAGGAGGGGAGGTGTTTCCTACCAGCTTCGTCAGCCCACCATGTCAGGGGCGGTCAAGGGTGAGCCCCGACGATGACAGGCCGACGAAGCCAGGCGAAAGGAAAGCGGGTTCAGGCAGTGGCCGGGAGCGGGCAGGGGCTGAATCAGATCGGCAGGATGTGGCGACTGGGGAGTGGGCAGCATCGGGCAAGCGTCGCGCCAGGCGTCTTGGCTGTCGCGCCGTAGGCACTTCTAGGAGAATGACTGAGCACGGAAAATATTGGAACCCTGTTCACTGCCTGGGGTCGAAAGGCTGATCATCGATTATGAACTTCATTTCTGGGACGAAGAATGAGTAGCTATCAATACCGCTTCCCTTCTCCTTGGCACCGCCCATGCGTTTAGGCGCCTCGTCCTCAAATAGCTCCAATAACACATTGGCTTTAATCTGTTGCAAGTTCGGGACACATCGAAAGTTATGCCCCGGCATTGAGGTCCGATATCCAAAGACTTCCATTCTCTTTACACCCATCTCGTGTATGCAGCAAAAGTTGGTAAACTCATAAATATTATGCACTACTTGGTGAACGCGCTCGCCGCTGTCAAGATAATAAAAGTATGAAACGTCTTTATCGACGACAGTCGTCCCGTCGAGCCGAAAGACAAGTGAGACATTTATGGATTTCCTCGCGTGTTTCCGCATCGCTAGTAAGGCGTCTTTCCATGCCGGAAGCTGCGGAAACAACGCCTGCATCGATACCACGTCGAATTTCTGATCTGCCCTCAACGCGTCAGGAAAATAGCCCAATACAAATTCACACTCCGGATACCGCTCTTTACCAACTCGGATGCACCTTTCATCGGGATCCACGACCGTCGCACTAATGTTCGCGACTTCGTTTCGGATGGCCGCCACTAAGTCACCACCAGCGCCGCCCACGTCGCAGACTGAGTATCCATCTTTGATGTATTGTGGCGTAAAGAAATGTGCCATCGACCGGTGAAAGTCTTTCAGCGTGGCACACTTTCCGGAGAAAATCTGCGAATTGAGAACTCCCTTTGTGTAAGGAGACAATCGCTCTTGCGACATATACGGTGTTTACTCTAAGCGTGTCGATTCCATGCTACCGCTCCGTGCGCAGAGTCGTCAAGCAAGGGAGTAAACAACCCTCACTGCGCATGCAGTGAGGGTTGCTTGCCTTTCCGGTCGTTATCTGACGCACCGATAAGCCCTAGATGTTGGACTTGACTCTGACGTAACCCACGAGTGAGCTCCGGCACTACAGCTGCCATTTCCTGATGCAGGAACTGCCACCCCGTGGTATGTCGAGGAGCGAAAGGTGATGGCAAAGTTGGAAATATGCTCGTAGTTATTCGTCATGTTGCTTAGGCCCAAACTACCCGCATTAGCACAGGCAACCATCCACTCAGCGGGTTCAGGAAGTCGCTTTCCATCCTGCATACAGTCGTCTCTCGCCACCTCCCAAATGGCTGCTGTGCGCTCGCCTGTTTCTATACAGAAACCGCGCGTTTGATAAGGATCGATTGCTACAAACGCTTCGCTACCACTACAATCGTCTCCGTGGACTTCAAAAAGTCCATTACGCTCCATCCAGCTTGTCCACATATCGGACCCGACGCTGGGCCCGGCTGCAAACGCATTGTTATAGGACGATACGGCAGCCACGATTGCGAGTAAACACAGTTGTTTGACCATGCGAGTGTTCCTTGAATGTATTACTACACTTGTTTTTAAACAACGACTTGCGTTCATAGTGAGCTAGGACGGGCGGAGGCTATCCGACGTGCGTTTGTGCTGTCAACAAATATCGGTGTGATAGGGTTTTAGGACTTGCGGCTGCTGTTCGGCTGTTGCCAGCGCACGCGGGCATGTGGCACATAAAGGACGTTATGATGCACAGAGCGGGGCTCGACACTACCCGGCTACAACGGCTTTCGCTGCTCCGGTGATTGGATGACACGGACTCTTGATGGCTGAAGGGGTGAGAATTGTTCGGCGGCGGAAGGCCGGCGTTGTGGCCGCGCACAAGCTACCACGACTCATTGTCCGCGAGGGCTCAAGGGCGTCGAAACGGTTCGTTGAGTTTTTTGCCGCGACGATTCGGAACAAGAATACTCGCGTGGCGTATGCCCAGGCGATTCGTCAGTTTTTCGACTGGTGCGATGAACGCGGATTTCGCACGCTCGACCAGATTGAGCCCGTCGTCGTGGCCGCGTACATCGAGCAGCACGACGGTTCTAAACCCACCGTCAAACAACACCTCGCAGCAATTCGGATGCTGTTCGACTGGCTCGTGACCGGCCAGGTTGTTCCGCATAACCCTGCCACCTCGGTTAGAGGCCCGCGTCACGTCGTGAAGCGCGGGACGACGCCAGTGCTGGACGCAGACCAGGCGCGCGAGTTGCTCGACTCCATCGACATCGGCACACTTGCGGGGCTGCGTGATCGAGCACTCATCGGAGTTATGATCTACACCTTCTCCCGCGTAAGCGCAGTCGTCGCCATGCGAGTTGAAGACTACTTCCCTGAAGGCAAGCGGTGGTGGCTTCGGCTTCACGAGAAAGGCGGCAAGCTTCACGCCGTTCCAGCTCACCACAATGCCGAGGCCTACCTGGATGCTTATGTTCAGGTGGCTGGTATCGGCGACGAGAAGAAGGCTCCCCTATTCCGAACGCTGGACCGAGCTGGACGATTGACCGGCCGGCCCATGACTCGCAACGATGCCTTTCGGATGATCAAGCGACGAGCCGCGGCGGTCGGACTGCCCGAGACGATTTGTTGCCATACATTCCGGGCAACGGGAATCACTGCGTATCTGAGCAACGGCGGAACGATCGAGAACGCCCAGGCAATTGCCGCTCATGAGAGTCCGAGAACTACGAAGCTCTACGACCGGACGAGCGACGAGGTGTCGCTCGATGAAATTGAGAAGATTCTGATCTAGTCGCTACTTCACCAGCTCCATGAGCTTTCCGTAGCTGTTCACCACGTCGTACTTCACCTGTTCTTACGAAGCTCTACGACCGGACGAGCGACGAGGTGTCGCTCGATGAAATTGAGAAGATTCTGATCTAGTCGCTACTTCACCAGCTCCATGAGCTTTCCGTAGCTGTTCACCACGTCGTACTTCACCTGTTCTGACGTGATTTTCCGGAAGAACTTGCGGGCACAGTCGATTTTCGATTCCTCGATCTTCCGCAGCTCCAGCGAGGACATCGTGCCCTTGGTTTCCGCAATGAAGTAAACGTGCTTCACTGTCCCTTCCTGAAAAGCGATCGCCCAGTCTGGGCTGTAATTGCCAACGGGCGTTGGGATCGTAAAGCTCTTGGGCAGTTTGGCGTAGACAACCACTTCGACACTGGAGTCGAGTTCACGGACGAAGTCCCGCTCGATTTTCGAGTCGGTGAACACGTAATCGTAAATGTGGCGGTCGGCCTTGAACGCCTTGCTGAAGTCTTCCTTGGGCTTCTCGCGCGTGAAAATGTCGCTTTGGTGCCGGTCGTCGATCATGTCGTAGGTTAGGTGCTCGACAATCACCGTCGCCTTTTGCTCGTTAACCAGCCGGGAGGCCTTGTTGATGAAGTCCTCAGGGTTGACCTTGTATTGGTCGAACACGACGCGCTGGATGCCCTGAAGAATCGCTGCGATCGTGCGGCGAGTCAGTTGAGTCTCGGCAGCCAGCTTGCCGATTAAGTCGTACTTGACGGCCGAATGGATCGAAGTCTTGAGAGTCTGGTTTTCGGTCTCCTCCAACTCGAATGCATCTCCCTTGCGCAACGATTCAAACGTGGCTTGCTCCGTCTGCTCGCCCCGCTGAATTGTGTACTGAAGCGGGCTTACGTTGAGTTCCTTTTCCAGTGTCGTGACGCATTTCCGAACCAGTTCTGGCGTCTCAAAATGGACGGTGTAAGCCGCCTTGCGATTTATCCGGTTCCACAGCTCCTGAAATTCCTTTTTCTGGAAGTTGGCACTCAGCGGGTTTGCCTTTGCCTTGCGCTCGTCACCAATCTCCGGTAGTTGAGCGTCGCTAAAGACGCTGTCAATCAACGTGAAAACCTGCTCGGCATGGGGGGCGAGCTCCGGCGGCAGCGGAGCGAGTTGCTCGGCCTTTTTCGCATCATGATACGCCTGGCTGATCTTGTCGTTAGCATCCGTGTAATCGTTCTTCAGGAGGTAGCGATAAATGTGCTTTGCCAGTTGGGGGGTCACCGGCACATCCCCCGCCGCTGTCTTCAGCACCTTGCCGGTGAAGTACTCCTCGTCGGCAACACGAGGGCGTTCGGAAAGTGACGCGCTAATATCTTTCTGCAGGGCGCTGACGAAGTCCTTGTAACTCTCACTCGCGACGACCGTCAGGACGTTGACCTGATGGACCGTCGTGGGGTCATCCATTCGGTCGCCCTGTTGATTGACCGACAGCCGCATCCCCCGCCCCACTTCCTGCCGTCGCGAGATCGTGTTGTCGCTGTGCTTCAGAGTGCAGATTACGAAGACGTTGGGATTGTCCCAGCCTTCCCGAAGTGCCGAGTGCGAGAAAATGAACCGAACCGGCTCGTCGAACGACAGCAGGCGCTCCTTGTCCTTCAGAATCAGGTCGTACGCATCGACATCATCGGTCTCCCCTTTCGTCTCCCCGGTCTTCTTCATTTCGGGATCGACAAGCCGGTTGGTTTTCTTATCGATCGAGAAGTAGCCGTTGTGGGTTTTGCCGGTCGGGATTCCTTTCAAGTAGCGGTCGTACTCGTCGCCGAAGAGCGTCAGACTCTCCTGAAGCTGGTTTTCGTACTCTTCCTCGAAAATCTTCGCGTACTCCCCCGGCTGCTCCCCGTTGTCGTCGTACATCCGGTACCTGGCGACTTCGTCGATGAAGAACAGGGTCAGAACTTTGATGCCGTGCCGGAAAAGTATCTGCTCTTTCTCGAAGTGGGCGCGAATTGCTTCGCGGATCTGAATCCTCCTGAGCGCCATCTCGTTGACATCGCCCGTGACTTCGCCCGCCTGCAGCTCGACGCCGTTGGTAAAGCTCACCGTGTCTTTAATAGCGTCGATGTCCGAGATGACAAAGCCCTTGTACTGGTCCAGGCCACCGGACAGATCGTAGAGATTGTCGTTCCGCCCGAGATTGCGGTGGACTCGCTTAATTCCGCTGGCCTGCTTTATCTCTAGTTCGACCTTGGCCGTTGGCGGCTTGGTTGTGGCGATCTGAATGCCGCCGACATAGAGGTAAGCGTTCGTGCCACTGAGGCCCTTCACCGAGATGCCACGAACGGCGATCTTCTTCACCAGCTTCTGGTTGTAGGCATCGAGGGCATCGAGGCGGTGGATCTTGTTGTGGGTCGTTTTGTGCGTCGCCGAGTACCGCAGAATCATCAGCGGGTTGAACTGAGCAAGCGATTCGACCGTCTTTTTCCCTTCCATCTTCTGGGGCTCGTCCAGAATCAGGATCGGGTGATTGCTCTTGATCACATCAATCGGCTTACGGGACTGGAAGTCGTCGAGTTCTTCGTAGATGCGACGGGCGTCTTTGCCCGTGGCGTTGAAAGCCTGGACGTTGATGATCATCACGTTGATCCCGGCGTCCGACGAAAAGCTCTCCAGATTGTGAAGTTCTTTCGAGTTGTAAATGAAGACGCGGGCACGTTTCCCGTAGTCTTCGAGGAAGTGCTCCGCCGTGATTTCAAACGATTTGCGGACGCCTTCGCGAATGGCGATGCTGGGGACGACGACGATAAATTTGCTCCAGCCGTAGCGCTGGTGCAGCTCGAACATCGTCTTGATGTAGCAGTAGGTCTTCCCGGTGCCCGTTTCCATCTCGATGTCGAGGTTTATCGGGCTGACTTTGGTGCTCACGACAGTCGCTGAAATCGGCAAGTTTTGGCGACGCTGCACAGACTGAATGTTCTCCAGCAGTACCGATCCCGGAATGGCAATGTCGGCATTCTTGAAGCCGGAATCTTCATATCCCAGAGGAAGCGTCACACCAGGCCGCGATTCGCGGCCGGGATCGATCCGGTATTGAATGCCCGTGGACAAAGGCTGACCGGCAAAGCACTCTGCAACTGCTTCGACGGCGTCCGTTTGGTACGGCTGCTTCTTAAACTTGATTTTCATGACTCGATTCGGCTCAAATGGCCTTAACTTCCGTGCCGGGGCTGGCGAGTTTAAAAATCTGCTCGACGTTGATCTTCACCGCGTCGCTGCTGAAGCCAGCATCGCGGAAGACGACACGGAGCGGCTTTCGGGCTGCGATCTTTTTCACCAGCTCTTCGGATATGTCGCGATCGAAGCAGGCGGCCAGGGCATTCTGATCGACAAAGAATATTGTCTTGCCGTCGATCGTCTCCTGAGCGATTGGCAGGCTCAGATCCACGCCCCAATCGAGCAGGACCTGGAAAAGGAGGTCTTCAGGAGTTCGGTCCTCCTTGATGTTTTCGATCTGGTCGAGCAGATCGCCTTGCCTCACACCGTCAGGAACGTAGTACACGTCCTTCATATTTGATGAATCCACCTTGAATGCACGAAATCCAAGATCGCGTTCATGAGTCAATGGCGCATCGAGTTCACTGATTACATTCTTCACTCTAATTCGGCCCATTTCGAAGATTGTCGTCAGTTCCTTTTCTGGGACGGGCAGGGGCTCGGCCACCTGAACGCAGACAAATCGGCGAGTTCCTCCGTCCTCAGCATTCTGCTTTATAACCGCGTGCGCGGTTGTGCCGCTGCCCGAAAAGAAGTCGAGCACAATCATGTCCTCTGATGGGCCCGCCAAGTGAAGTATTCGCTGAATCAGCTTCACGGGCTTCACGGAATTCAGAACATTCTCCGTTTCGGAAAATGGCACGTATTTGAGCAGTTCCTTTTTTGCGTCTTGAGTATGGCCAACCTCTTTGTATGACCAGAACGTCTGCGGCACTCGTCCCTCGGTGACTTCCGAGAGGAAACGCTTGAGTCGGGGCATTTTGTCCCCATCAGGACCCCACCAAATGCGATTGTCCGCATTTAGCTGTTTGAGTTTCTCTAGAGATGAACCCCAGTATCGTCCCTTTCCCGGACTAAACAGCTTTCCAGTGGGGCCCTTGAATTCATACATGCCATCAGCGTAGTAATTTCGTGCTGTCAAATCACTTGAAGTCCAAGGGCCGCGTGGATCGCCATCGGGATTGCTGTAAAGTGCGTCCTGTTCGGCAGTTCTTTCTAGCAACTGCGGCCTCCATTGTTCGGCGTTCTTTGCATAGACAACAACGTAGTCGTGATCGACTGAGAAATGCCTGGCAGTATTCTTCGGCGAGAACACTTTTTGCCAAATGATAGTGGCGATGAAATTCTCGTCGCCGAAAACCTCATCACACAGTTTTCGCAAATTGTGATACTCGTTGTCGTCAATTGAGATGAATACAACGCCGTCACTGTGGAGAAGATTACGCGCGAGTCGCAGCCGCGGATACAGCATCGAGAGCCAGTCGGAATGAAAGCGACCGTTGGCCTCGGTGTTCGCGATTAAACGATTGCCTTCATCATCCCTTTGCTGAGACCGCTGAAAGTACGAGTCGCTTGTATCTGCGAAATTGTCATCGTAAATGAAATCACGACCCGTGTTGTATGGCGGGTCGATATAGATCAGTCGGACTCTGTTTAGATACGTTTCCTGTAGTAACTTAAGCACGTCGAGGTTGTCACCCTCAATTAGGAGATGCCTAGCTGTGTCAAAATTGATACTTCCTTCCCGCCATGGTCGGAGCGTTTTGGCAATCGGCGAATTGGCGGCAAGTAATGCTTCTCGCTTGCCGGGCCAATCAAGGTGGTATCGCTCGCGAGCGCCCTCCACGACATGATCTGATAACTCCTGTCGAAGTTGGTCAAAGTCAATTGCTCGTGTGACTCGTCCTGTCTCGTCGCGCACCTCCGCGACACAATTGGGAAATAGGTTGGACAATTTCGCGATGTTGTCAGCCAGCAAGTCCGGGGTGTGCAGCTTCAGCTTTTCCATTGGCATTTCCCAAAATGATTCATGCCCGCAGGCTTTTTAGTTCAGACTTAATTCCACGAATCTGGGCATTGAGTTCCACCTTGCGGTTAAACTGCACTTCCCGCTTCAAAAGCAACTCCAGATTGCCGCATTCCTTCTCTCTGAGACGAATCGCCCGGACTCGCTCGACGAGCTCCCTGAGCGACTCACCTTCGCGCTGCTTGAACGCGATGTGCAACGATAGCACTCGCTCGTAAAGGCCAGCCAGGTCGAGAGCCACAGGCAGCGGGATACGACGGCTTGCAGCTGGTTTCCATTCGGTTTCAAAGTACAGGTCCACAACCCACCCGCTCGCGTCCGCGTCGCTTGGGCGTTTATAAGCAGCAACCGTTTTGAGCCGTTGGTTGTGCGTAAGCTCGAAAATAATCGGAAAGTGAATCGCCTTGTCGATGCAGCGAAGAACCGCCTCGCTGAGCACTTCTGTCTTTTGAGTGATGCCGAATACCTGAATCTCCGGCACGCCGGGCCGCGCAGGGAGGTTAATGGTTTCTGGAGCCAGCTTGTACTGCCACACGATCTGCTCGACTTCTGCCACGAAGCGATCGCGTACGGCACGACTGGGCTTGGCATGTTCGTAGATCTTGCTCTTGGGCAGGACTCGCTCAAACGCGGCCTGCTCCGGATAGGCGAAAAGGGTTGATGTCACGCGGCCCCCTCCACCACCAGAAACGCGATGAGTTCAAAGTCGTCCAGGCCCTGAATCGTATTGACCAAGGCGGTTGTCTTTCCGCCAGAGAACAGACTGTCGATGTCCCGCTCTTCCTTGAGATCGACCATTGATCGAATGGCTCGATCGAGCAAACTGGAGTAAGCCGCCATGTCGCGCCCATCGTTCGTTCGGCGGTTGAACGTGCGGCAGGCGTTCGCCAGCGGTTGATCGAGCCCCTTGCAGGCCACGCGGGCCAAATCGAGAAGCTTCTTGACCTCGGTGTGGTTGGTGACGACAGAGCCGTCTTGGCCGATGTAGATCAGGTAATACGGGTGCAGGCGATTCTGCTGATTCACGTTGACGCTGTGATTTCGATTTCGCAAGGCGAAGATCGCTCCCGGCGGCAGGCCCCGCTCTGGATCGGCGGACACCACCGCGTGCATTCCGTTCGGAACGCTGGCCAGGTCGTCATTGGCCTTGATGTAGTTCAGCAGATCCATGCGGAAGTCGTTTAGACCCAGGTCCGTGATCGAGACCCCGGTTTTCAGGTCCTCCATCTCGATGACCTCTTCCTGCAGCCGTCGCAATTGCTCCTTCCGGTATGCGATGTCGTTCGACGCGGCGTTCAAGGGGTTGTCATCGCCAGTGGCGGTGACATCGGCGATCACCATGCGGTTTTCGACCCGTTCCTTCAGGTTGATGTACTCATCGAGCGTGATGTCGGGCCAGTAGTTGACGAGTTGGATGCACTTGTTTGTTGAGCCAATGCGGTCGATTCGGCCGAATCGCTGGATGATCCGGACCGGGTTCCAGTGGATGTCGTAGTTGATAACGGTGTCGCAGTCCTGAAGGTTCTGCCCTTCAGAGATGCAGTCGGTGCCGATCAGAATGTCGATTTCGCCCTTCTCGTTGGGAAGGACTGCGGCTTTCTCCTTTGAGCGCGGAGAGAATAGCGTGAGGAGCGAGAGGAAGTCGTAGTTCTTGCCGAGTGTCGATTTTGGGGAATCTGTTCCGGTTACCCGGCCAGAGTGGATGTGATGTGATTTGAGGAAGCTCGCGGAGATATGCTCGTAGAGGTAGTTCGCCGTGTCGGCGAATGCCGTGAAGATGAGCAGCTTCTTGTTGCCGGCGTTAATCGGGGAAGCAAGCTTACTCTGAATCTGGGTTTTTAGGTGCTGGAGCTTGGCGTCGTCGGTGGGCGTGATCTTTCGCATCTCGGCGAGCAGGGCATCGATTAACGCCAGGTCGGCGCGAAGATCGTGCTCCCAGGACGGCAGGTCCATGTCGGAGAGGCGAATCTGGACCTTGCCACCGATACTCCCGTCGTCGGGATCGGGAAACTCATCCTCATCGGGTTCGGCGTCTTCCATCGCCATCGATACGTCGGCAAAGCTCGCGTCCTTGCCAGTTTTCTGGAACACGTCGATCTTGTCGAGTGTGACCTGGCAGTTGCGTTGGAGCTTCTGGAGCGTGATGCGGAAGGCTTCGACGGAGCTTTCGAGGCGTTTCAGCAGGTTGACCGTCATGAGCGCTTGCAGGCTTTTTTCCCGGTCCGCTTGTTTCAGCGTCCCCTTCCCCGAGATCTCCGTGTCGTAGAGGTCTTCGTATTTGGCCAAGCGGCTTGGGAGGATGTAGCTCACCGGGGCATAGACGGCGAGCTTCATGAGCGACAGTTGGTTGAAAATCTCGTTGAAGCCGATGACATCCGTTCGCTGGGTAAGCGGGCAGTGAAATGAGAGGGGTTTGCGCCGCTCGGGAAAGCTTCCGATGTCTTTTGTGTCGTAGAACGTCTCGATATGTCGGCGAGAGCGAGCGATCGTAACGCTGTCCAGAAGCTCAAAAAAATCAAAATCGAGTGCGTTCAGAATCGCCGCGGCGGTTCGCTCTTCGGGGGGAAGAGTGGACCAGACGTTGAAGGTCGACTGCGCCTTGCGAAAGATCTCGTTGATGTCCTTCTCGGTTCGCAGCCGCTTGGTAAGCGTCGCCGATTCCCCTTCGTACGCAAGGGCCAGCTGGTTTTTGAGATCGTTGAAGCGGTTATTGACCGGCGTGGCCGAAAGCATCAGCACCTTGGTCTTCACGCCCTGCCGGATGACCGAGTTCATCAACTTCTGGTAACGGGTCTCTCGGTCTTTGAAGGCGTCGTTGTTGCGGAAGTTGTGCGATTCGTCGATGACGACGAGATCGTAGTTACCCCAGTTGATTCGGTTGAGCGGTGTGCCGAACGATTCGCCCGTTGTTCGCTGCAAGTCGGTGTGGCAGAGCACGTCGTAGCGAAAACGATCCTTGGCGAAGATGTTCGTGGTAAGGTTTCGGTTGTAGGTAAGCCAGTTGTCGGCGAGCTTTTTCGGGCAAAGGACGAGGACAGAGCGGTTTCGCAGCTCGTAGTACTTGATGACAGCGAGGGCGGTGAAGGTTTTTCCCAGTCCGACGCTGTCGGCCAGGATGCAGCCGTTAAAAGACTCCAGCTTGTTGATGATTCCCGTTGCGGCGTCTCGTTGAAAATTGAAAAGCTTCTGCCAAACAAGGCTGTCCTGGTAGCCGGTCAGATCGTTCGGAAGAACGTCTTCGCTCAGGTCTTCGAGGAACTCGCTGAAGATGTTGTAGAGCATCAGGAAGTAGATGCGTTCGGGCGAGTTCTCCTGATAGACCGAGGCAATGTGGTCGCAAACCCTTTCGGTCACATCTTCGAGCTTCTCGGTATCGCGCCAGATCTGCTCAAAGAGCGACAGGTAGATCCCGGTCATCGACGGTTCGTCGATTTTGTTCACGATGTTCGAGACTGCGTTGCCCGGCTGGTAGCCGAGGTCAACGGCGGTAAACCCGTGGAGCGGCAAGTAGACGGCTTGCGAGCCATCTGATTGGGCGCAGGCAAATTGCTGCATCGGGGCTTTGCCGCGATTCGACCGGAAGGTGGCTTTGCGGCGCATCCAATCGGCACACTCCTTGGCGATAGCCCGCTGGGTCAGCTTGTTCTTGAGCTGGATCTCGAATTCGGTTCCGTAGAAACTTCTCTCCCGCTCAGCCTTCGGGATGTGAAACTCGCGACGTTCTTTCTTGTCGACATCGGTCGCTTGAGTCGGGACAAATGTGGGGGAAGTGAAGATGAATTCAAGTGACTCGATGCTTTCGAGTTCCTTCTTCAGGGCCTCAAAGGCGTAGATCGAAAAGCACGATGCGGCGATCTTTAGTTTCGCGCCCGGAATCAGCGTCCGCTTCAGTTCGTCACCGAGCAGCTTGCTGATGTTGTCGATAATCTCCATCATCTCACCGCCCAAGGAGCAAGGTCAGGCCAAGTTTGGAACGGTCGCCAAGTCCATCTGTCCTTCATTTGGCTTTCCGTTTTGTCGTTGGTCTGGTTTCAGGATGGCTTATCCGCTGCTTCAGATCCGCCAGCTCATCGCGGCGATAGAGTCGATAGTTGTTGAGAGGGTGCCGGTATTCGGTGACCTTGCCGGTGGCTCCCCAGCTCCGAAGCGTGTTCGGAGAAACCCCTAGGAGTTCGCAGGCCGCTTTCACCGTCAGGTAATCCACGTCTGTGTCTGGCATGTCGATTGTGCTTCCGCCGAATCGGGGGTAATTCACCGGCGGAGTTAACCTTACCAATCGTTACGAAGCCTGCCAAGCGCGAGGAGCCGATTGTTGCCGAATTCAGCAGTGGCATCGGCGAAGGCTGGGGCACTCTCTCGATAGAACGCGGTTTGCTTAGGGTTTTGGATCGTGGCATCCTCCCGCAAATGAGTCCATTTTTTGCGGGAGAACCGTATGAATGAGTTGAAAGAACCCAAGGAAAACAGAAAAAAAACAGCCGGGGATAGCGAAGAATCGCAGCAGCCGGTGAAAGTCGTTCGCCGTGGAGCAATTGCGGCGTCGGTGTGGAAACGCCAGGCCCCTTCAGGCTATCCGTACTACGACTTCAGCTTGAGTCGGTCGTGGAAGAGTCTCTCCACGAACAAGACCGGGTACTCGAAGAACTTCTTCGCCGACCATGCCAATGAGCTGGCGGAGGTGATCCAAGAGACCGCGGCGTGGATCGAGTCGCAGAAGGCTCAAGACCAGGGAGGAGCTGCGGTAGGAGCGCTGGCGGCGTGATCGAGAGATCGTCAGCGCGGGGTGAGGAGTCCCCTTTGGGGAACTCTGAACCCCCTCCTCCTACTCCCTCCACGGAGTGTGCGGATCTCTCCGCTGCACAGCTCGCGGACCTCGCCGACGAGGCGAAGCAGGCCGAGTTCCAACGGCAGTTTGAGCTTCAGATGCAACGCCGGCACTGCCCCGGCTGCGGCGAGTAGGCGTTGTATGCGGCAGACGAAGGCCCCCTCCTCTGCAATCACTCCGGAGCAGGTCGAGGATCTGACTCAGGCAGTGGTATCGCTGACTGAGCAGGTTCGCGTCCTGCGGCAGGCGGTGGATGAAATCGGAGACGAGCTCGAATGGGCCATCCGCAATCGAGTCGTGATGGTTAAGCCGATTGAATTTCCGCAGCCCCGTATTACGAGCTTTCCCGTGGACCCGCTCGCTGAAGACTTTCACGAGCGGGTGAATGCCGTCACGGCGGCCGATCTTCCGCCCGATGCGGACTCAATCCCTGCAAGTTCGACGCCCCGCAAGCAGGCGCTTTTCTGGTAATCCGCGACTGAATCCTCAAATGGCTTCACGATCTCCCGCCGATACCGGAGCACGGTGGGGGGCACTTTGGTGTAGCCAGCCGATTGGCGTTTGGCGTTTACGAGCCGGAGCAGATTGAGGAGCTGCCGGCGAATTGGCGCGTAGGGCTCAAAGGGCACGTTCCAAAGCTCGCGGCCGAGGTTCTCGACCGAGCGGTGACAGGCGATCGAGAGCAAGTAGGCGGATAGGTTTCGGTAGCGCTCACGGGCGATCTGGACCCGGACCCGCATCCGGCCGTCCGGGGTGGGCTCCTCCCCTTCCCGCTCCTTTTGGAGAAAGTGCCCCTGCTTTACCGAGAGCGAGTAGCCGGCAACTTGGATCGGCACCCGACGAGCGTCACGGATGCTCGATGCTTCCGCTTCAAAGAACGGATGGCGCCCATGGGTGGCAAGCAGCACCCAGAAACGGTCAAGGCGGAGGTAGTGGAGGTTTGCGTGACCGGCGAGCTTACGGCGGGCGCGTTGCTGACGGGAGATGCCGATGCCGTATTTCTCAATGAGTTTACGGTCGATCGTCTCTGGATCCTTCCCCTCCGGCACCTGGCCGGTCACGTAGAACCAGTAGCCGTGCGGCAGGATATTGCTTGCGAGCTGCTGCACGAACCCTTCGAGGCTTGTTGTTTGGCACCGGTACTCCATTGGTCCCTCCCTTGCAGGCCGCTCCTCACAAATGGAGCAGTCTGAAAAAGAGAGGGGCGGAAATCGAATTCACGCCCCTCAATGGAAAATCCTTCGCATGAAGCGTTGCGATCAGAGCGTCGAGCTGCAGCATCGTGGCTACTGCTCGACGGCCAGCGAACGCGAAGCTTCGCAAACCGCTCCGGTCAAAAACGTGACCTTCTGCTATTCGCGAACCCTCACCAGCATTCGGCACACCGCTTGGCGGCGTTACGAACTACATTCCTAGTTCGACGCCGCCAATTCCATAGGCGTACCGAAAACCAAACCGCACGGTGAAAACCGCTGTGTGCAAAGCACACCACTAGTGTTCACCGCCAATTCGCTGACATAGGAAGCTGCTCGTCCCCGAGCTGCTTCGTATGACCGCTTCGCTTCCGACCAAGGATTCATGCACACGAGGCAGACGGCATCGTGCCGGCTGCGCCGCATGCTGACCTTCCGCGAAACCAATCGCTGTCGTCCCTTTCGTCGGGGTTACAGTGCCCGGCACCACCCGAAAGCACACCCGCGAGCCTGGACTGCCTTGCCCAGTGCATCGCCCGCGTCATGAAGAGCACTCCCGTGCTCCCCTGACAGCGGCTTTCTACTTGGGACACACTCCCCCGCGTACGGCTTTTGAAACACCAGGCTGACAGGGCCTGGCACCGGGGACCAACCCGGCTGCCGCAGCGGTTCCTGCGTTAGTCATGATCTTCGTCGCTTGGGTCTCGTGGCTAAGGGGACGTTACTCCCCGGACCATCTGGCTGTATGGCCGCCTGTCAGGGCGGCATAGTTTCCGTGAAGTGTCCTTCACGATTTCAGAGGGCAGAACGTAGAAGCTCCCTCTTATCCACCAGCCAGAGGTTTACTCGCCATCGTGAGCGTCCCTATCGGGACACTCACGACCTACTCGGCATCGACTCCCAAGAGACTCACCGGTAAGCCTTTGCAGGCCTTTCATGGTTGAGCTATTCGCGTCCGCGGGGTTTGCCCGCGGTACCCGAGAGGTGTCTCTCTCGGAAGCGCCTGTCACCAGGCGGCTTGCTCCCCACACCGGCACGTGTTGAACGATCCACGAGGGACCGAACCCCACGGGAGGATTTGGAAAGCCAGGGGGCTTTCCGCACCTTATTCGAACATGACGGCCTCTATCGCTCAAAGAGAACTACAGAGGACTTTCCGCATCGCCCACGATCGTGAGCGATAGTGTCGCTTGAAATATCGGATAGAACTTCGGGATTACTCGTCTGCCATACAAGGGCAGCCGGATTGCTCCGAAGAGCCTCACGTCGAACTGGGCGAGCACCTCTCGATGCGACCCAGCTCTACAGCGAGAGCACGTGGTGGCTGGTTAGGGCCACCCCCTTAGCCGACTGGTGAGGTCGGTTTGCCGGGTGTGCTCTTTTCACGGAAGGACCTGTCGAAACGTTTTACGAACATTGACAGTCGCAAGGCATCCGACGCCTTGCAGGGAGAAAATAGCGCGATTTAGAATGCTACTCAACCGCCTTGGATGTCTTGGACGCACCACGTTTTTTCCGTGGAGCTTTGGCCTTAAGTGCCGGCTCTGATCCTATCAGAGTGGTCGTGCAGCCGATCGCTTCGAACTCGGGCAGACGACTCGCTGTCGGACAGTAAAGAAACAAGTGGTCTTCCGCCCTACTTAGTCCTACATAAGTGATCCGCGGTTCGTCGTCGGCTGGGGTCTTCGACGGCGCGAGGATGTGACCGATCTGTTCTTCGTTAAGTACAACAAACACCGCCTTCTCCTGCGCCCCCTTCGCTTGATGCACGGTGCGCGTACTCCTTGTCTCGTCCGGCGTCTTCAAGGCATGCATCAAATCGCTATACTCGCACTCCGAGGCCACTTTGTGGAACGTTTTTCCGGGAGTCACTTTTGGCAGCTTCAGCCCGGCTAGGCATTTCGGAGCGCATTCCAAGGCCATGTTGTAGAAATCTAGCGCAGTCTTGCCGGCCAACTCGTTGTGACGTTGAAGTGCATGTGTAAGGAGCGAGAGCGCTACGGCACGGCGATTTGTAATACTGATCGTTCCATCGTAGGTAATCGGTTTGCGAAAGCCGTTGCGGCTGGAAATACCTCGCACTAGGCGCTGAATGGCAATGTCGTAGAGCTGCCGCTGTGCGAGATCAACCGCCATCGCCAGTAGATTCATGAATCGGGATCGGTCGGGATCTGCACCTTCGAGCAACTCCCAAGGATCGTTTGTTAAGTGTCCTGCGGCCCGACGCGCACGTGCCACGTCGTCATTGCGTCGCGCGAGAACCAGGAACGGCGTATTCCCATCACCTCGTGCGTGAGCCAGAGATTCGCCGAGATCGCCACCGTACACAACGGGAGGAACCCCAAGGTTGGATCGTATGGCGCGCTGCGATAGGCCGTCTGTCCGCATTCGGTTAAGAAATGTCACGATCGACGTTGTGCTCCGCCTATTTCCCTCAATTGAATAGCCGCGATGGCCGTCGAGTCGGAATTCGTTGAAATAAGAGGCACTCGCGTCTACGAAGCCAAAGATTGCCTGCTCGGGGTCACCGATTACACCCACGACCGTTCCCTCTTTCGCAAGCCACCGCACTAGCTCCCCTTGAACGGGCAGCGTGTCCTGGAATTCGTCGATGAACAAATAGGGGAAGCGCGCGCTTAGAAACTGCTTTAGAATGGGGAACTCACTCAGCAAGCGAAACGAAAAGTACAGCACGTCTTCGTGGTCCAACATCCCGCTGTTCCAGTAACGTCGCTTGTAGTTGAGCAGTCGGTCGCTGGTCAGGAGGGGCCGAATTCCCGCATCGCGAGGCTCCGATTTGCAAGGTGCAAAATATGCAGTTCCAGAGCCATCGATTCGGACCGTAAGCGAGCGCAGTCGGGCTTTAAGTAAATTGAACTGGCCTTCCTGTATCCCGCGGAGTAGTTGACGGCTGTTGAATTCGGTAAGCCACTCATCTAAGACCTTGCGCGACGGGTAATGCTCGCCATGGGTATCGATCAGATGGTGAGCAATCAGTTCACGGCCATCTGCGTCACGGAGCAAATGCACGTACGGACGCACGACATTGCGAAAAAGAAAGCTGTGGATCGTCGTCGCGTCAGTCACTTCAGCCGCTGCTTCGAGTCGACGCACGATTTCACGAACCGCGACATTCGTGTACGAGATAACGCAGATCCGCGAACTCGGCTTTAATCGCCTTGATGTCCGGGCAACATGGCGAATATGGTTTACAAGCCAATGAGTTTTTCCGGCACCTGGACCTGCCGTCACACGAAAGTGGTGTTCAATGTCCTCAAGGAGGTCGTCGGAATTGAGCGGAACAGGTGGCGTCACGGCTTCGCTACCGGTGCCGCAAACGGGGTTACCCATTCGATAGCCTTTTTGATGTACTCGGGACAAGCAACGCGGTTGGCTGCTCGACTGTTCCCGGACCGAATATGCTGCTCCAATGCGAATGCATGCTCGCCTTTGCAATCTTGAGCACACCGCAAGTACATCGCAGCAAAGAGCTGCCGGCACCTTTCTGAGCTGTCGGTCACCGCAGCGAGAGAGTCGTGTTCGTCTTGGTCGAGAAGATCCCTCAAGGCATCAGAGATTGAAGTAGGCGACGCAGCCAGTTGACGCAGGTCGGCGTGATTTTCCATCGCCGTGGTCACGAGATCGGCGTTTGAACTGTTTGTGAGCGCGAGATCATACTCAAAGGTCTTTGTCGAGTGGAAGATTGCGACACAGTCGCGGTCTTTCTGCAGTTCTTGAAGATTCGTCACCGCGCCTCCCACTGGGAAGTATTCAAATTGCGAAACATTCCTGTTGAGTTGGAAGGGAAAGCATTTTCTTCGCCCGCCCCGCTTTACCTGTTTGTCACGTCGCGCCGGATCTGCGTCAATGATGCATGCTACACGTCGTTCAATCGCGAATTGCACTTTTGCGGCTTCTACCCCAGCTCCGAACAGGGGCAAGAAGTGCTTGAACGTCACGCCGTCAACTCGGATGACGGCAACATGATGCTCATCGAAAGAGCGGTTCATTGCCAACGCCAAGGCAGGTACAACGAGTTGTTCTGTGATGCCCTCGACAAACACCGTGGCCTTCGCGAACAACATTGCCGATTTTGTGGCGTCCAAATAACGCTCAACGTAGCTTTTCGACTCCTTTCCTTCGTCATTGTCTGCAAATACGCGGGCGGGGTACGATACCCCGATGCTCCCGTCATCCTTCAAGCTTACGCAGATAATCGGTTCCAACCGCGATGCAGCGGTGATGTGAGTTGAGTGCGTCGTCACAAATACCTGGCGGTTCTGATGCGGCTCCGCCTCTACACGACTTCTAATGTGCGAAAGCAGTTTGTATTGAAGTGCAGGGTGAAGGTGCGCTTCCGGTTCCTCAATCAGGAGCATAGGGAAGATAGCCGCGTTTTGCCCTCGCCTTTCCTCCGACGCTTGAAAGGACAAACTGGCGAGAACAAGTGAGATGTAGATCAAATTGTTAAATCCGAGCCCATTGTGCGTTGCTGGAAACGAAAACTTCTCGCGACTAATGAAGAGACGTAACGCCGCGATCAGGTCCCTCTCCGCTACGCCGCCGTGGAGGGCGGGATTCCCTCCATCGGCCGCGCCGGTTGCGACGACCAATTTGAAGAGACGCTCTTTGTCGAGCCGCGTGACGAGCTCTTCTCGTAATGCGTTTGACTTCAAGCGAAATGAACTACGAAGCACGCGACGCTCTTCGGGGTCTTTGCCCAGGTCGAGCACTTTTTCTAACATGTCGCGGAACAACGGAGTTCCGCCCTCGAACATCTCACTCTCGACATCGCGAAGAGCGTCGAGAAACTGACAGTCAAACTTGGCGAGTGACTCGCTGTCTGCCGGCACGAGCGTCGCTGGGTTTCCTCCGTAGATTCGCGACACGTATTTCGGCAAGAACTCTTCGACTACATCGAAGAAGTTGTCCGTTCCGACCCTCGCTAGCTCGTCGCTGAACTCTTTATGGTGCTGCTCCGGCAAAAAGAAGGAGTAGGTCAGCGACGCTTCCCAGTCGCCGTCCAACTTGGTTAGCCACGAAGCAACCAGCGCTCGGTCTGCCTGTGTGTCGTTTTTCGACGAGCGCAGGGTAGCCTCGATTGTGATCGTCGGGGCGACATTTCGCGGTTCAAGTAGGCAATGAAAGTCGTGCGCAGTCGGTCGCCCTCGACCACGCCGCCCAAAGACCAGTGCGAGTGCCCGCAGCAAGGTAGTCTTGCCCGCGTTATTCTCGCCAATGATCACGTTCAAGCCGGGCTGGAACTCCACGACCGAATCGGAAAAGCAGCGGTAGTTCCGAATACGAATGCGGGAGATGTACATAACTAAGACGATCAAATGGTCGGGCAAGGAGCCAAAAGTTTATCCCGCCCCACCCCCCACTTCTAGCGGAGATGGGCGAATGGGTGCCTGGAGCTGGACAATGGATAATGGCGGTGCGAAAGGTGGAAATCCAGCGGGAATTCGTGGGCAAGTGGCATCAGCGTGACATTTTTTCTGTTTTTCGTCGTCGCAAACCCTTTTGCTACAATAGGTTATAGAGGTGCTGTCCTGTATGCTCTCTCGAAGAGAGAGAATTAAAGTAAGCGCAGTGTGACAAACGTGGCAGAGGCACGGTGGTGCAGATGGTAAAGACCAAAGTCAGGACCAAAGGACGAGCCGCGGGCAATCCACTCGCAGCGTACCTTCATGGCGGAAGGGTACTCACCTCCTCCGATCTCATCGCCCTTCTCCGTAAGACCGGCGCTTCCGAGGCGAACGCACGCCAAATCATCGGTCGCAATTCAAATACGGAGGGAGTGTGGCGCTCCGAGAATTTGAAACTCGCTCGCGACGAACGGTTGTTCGCGGAACAACGGCATGTTGGTTCCGCCAGTTTTTTTGCCGCGGTCGGAGAAAGACTGCGTAATACAAGCAGGCATGGGTTGGCCCGCTGCGTGGCAGCGCTCGCTACTCATGGAGTGTTGCACCGCATTGACGTTATGCGATTGCTCGCGGTGTCAGTCGAGTCCGACAAACCAGCAAACTCGCGTCCCGGACCGTCCTACAGTGATGAAGTGGAAAGCTTGCGTGAACTGGGCGTGCAGCTCGTACAGGCAGACACTGCACTTGAATCACTAGCCGCGCCAGGCGTGGCGATCGCGGAAGAATTGGATGGGTTTGCGAATCTTGCGGCAGAGGAACGTCGGTACGAAGCATTGCTAACTCGGATCCTTGCCGAGCGCCTTCGTCGCCAGAACATGTTGTCCTGGAATCGAATTGATCTTCCTGACCTGAGCCGGCCATTCACGGTTTTCAATTCGCAATTGTTTTCCGGGCATGGCTTCTCCTACTTGTCTCCGCTCGTCCGCTGGAAAGAAGGTGCGTCCCGGCCGATTCCCTGTCCCGTACTCATAGACTGTTATCACGGCGTGTGTACGTTGCCCCAAGTTCACTCGTTACTACAGCGGATTGAGCGTGCCACGGTCCGCCGAAAGAAAAGGTTGCCTGCCCTCGGCGTGATTGCAGCGCGGGACTTTGACCGGAACGCCTGGACGGCGGCTCGTCATGAAGGGCTCTTGACTGTGAGCTTTCGGCAGATGTTCGGCGATGAAGCGCTAGACGCAATGATTCAAGTCGAAAGGCTATTAAGCAGCCTGGGACACGAGTCCCCCGCAAAAGGTCAAGACCGCTTCAAGGAGATCACGCAACTCATCGAAGAGCTGAGAATGAATCCAGTAATCAGCGATCTTCGATCAATTGGTTTTGAGGCGCTTTGCGGCCTGATTCTTCAATCACAGGGTTATGCAAGTCCCGAGTTGGGGCGTATCGTGCCCTGGAAGGAAACGTCCCGTGATGTTGATGTGCATGCGGTACGGGGAGATGAGCTGCGAGTTGTCGAGTGCAAGGCGTACCACCGACACAAGTCGATTTCGGGATCGGAGGTGCGAAAGTTTTTTACTGAGACACTGCCAGCGTTGAAGCAATGGATGCGAAAAACAGATCGTCACTTCAAGAAGTGCACTGCTGAAATCTGGACGACAGGGCCAATTGGGAAGGACGCAGGCGATTCGCTCTATGAACTCAAACGGCCCCAAGGAGACGAGTGGAAATGTCGGCGTATGAGCGACATGCAGAATGATATTCCCAAGGCGATACGCGAACGCAGCGTAAAGCTTATCGAGACCATTGCTTTGGCGGAAACCGATGAAGACTCCCCCTGAGAACTATCGTCCCCGGTCGCTACTCAACTTCGTCTGGGTCGCTGAGAAGTAGTTGCAGCCGTTCGGCCTCCGTCAATTTCGGACTCGGTTCGATCGGCGTTCCGTCCGTCCGGACGTACTTGATGGTGTCATGGAAATGCTTCAGCTTCTCCGGATCGCCACTTAGCTCTCGCAACCCTTCGCTGGAGGCGACTTGCCTTTGGATTTCCTTGAATTCATCAGATTTTGTGAATTTGCGTCTCAGCGACGAAAACCATTTACGCATTCCCTGCGCCTTTGGGTTCGTACTCGCGTTGAGCCAGGAGGTATTCCGCAACAAGAGTCTCACGGAACTCTTCAAAAAGCTTGTCGCCGTTTGCCTTTAGCCGCTTGTACGTCTCCGCTCGGAAGCGATTGCAATCCGCCACCGCAATTTCCTCGATTTCCTTCTGTTTCTCTTGCGGGAGGGATTTGAAGTGCAGCAACGCAGCGCTCAAGCCAGCGTCGTTCACCGTTGCTTGTTTGGCTTTCACACCCGGTGATGGAAAAGGTTTTGCATTCGACCGAGCATTGGGAGTATGCGGCTTGTCGTTGCTCGATGGCCGATAGTCTTCGCGGATAGCGGCGGCCAAATATCCTGCTGGATTCTTCGGGCTTCGCTCCCCGCCCTTTGCAATGAGCCGGTCGAGCATCGAAATCTTTTCGCGAACTCGCTCCTCCGGAAATTCAGCGACGAGCTCCCGCGCCCTGCTGGCATGGAGGCCGCGACCGATAAGTTCCTCAACAAGCGGCTTTGAATGCTCGACTTCGGCGGGCGTAGTTGTCGCTTCGGCCACATCGCTTTCGCGGATGAGCCGGATCGCCCATTCGCCGCGTCGCCGCTTCAGGTAACGCTCGGCCAGGGGAAGCCTTTTCAGGAACCCGATCTCTTCAAGCTCTTCGATCGCGGGTTGCAGTTTCCGCTTGAGCTGGCCGTTATCGTACGAGCGGGAAAGCCCGATGTGCTCGCACGCAAAGTTGGTGAGATCGAATTCGAGAAACTTCGTCCGGTAGAATCGCTTGTCGAGAAATCGGTACGCCTGGCGAGCTGCCGGAGACTTGAGCCGGAGATACGTGTCGAGGTCGAGGCGTTTTACGTGGTTGGCTTGAAAGCTTCCGAAGATGACCTGATTCCAGGTAAAACTTGAGGTGCCGTCGTCCTGCGAGTCCCCTCGCCCACGCAGATCAACTGATTCGAGAATGTGAAACGATTTATTCTGCCAGCGGCGGCAGTCACGGTCCCACCAGGCACGGTTGTAGTTGAGCGTGATGTTGACCCACCGCTGAAGAGATTCTTCGATGCGACGATACGATTTCCCACTGTGGTCCCAGCCGAGAGCGTTCACCAGTTCATAGCGGGTGAAATTCACGGTGCGATCGGTGAATCCGTTTCGTTGATTGGTAAAATGCATCAGCACGAGGAGCACGTCGGAGTCAGCTGGCGTCGGAAGGCCGAACGCTTCACTGGCTGAGACCATCAGCTTTCGGTGAACGGGCTCCTGAGTTCCTTCGTCGAAGATCCGATCTTCAAAGACGAGCGTGTTTTCGTGTGGCGAATTGCTGCGACCGGTTGAGTAGAGCGGAAACTCGCAGATGTTGAGTTCATCGGTGCCGAAGGTTCGGCTTGATCGTTCGCGTGGGAGCGAGATTACTTTTTCTGCGGCCTCTTTCAACGGTCCTCGTTCACGAACAGAAATCAAGAATTAAAAAGACAACGGGCTGTTTTGTGTTTAAGCATTTTAGATCTTTGTTTAATCTTTACCCCCGCGCAAGTATCTAAAATCGTTCCCGAATTCGGCTCTTTTTCTGCCCTGAGTCCCGGTAACTTCCTGCCTTGGCTCCCGGTACCTCACTGCCCCCGGTCCCGGTAGCGATCTGTCTTCAATCCCGGTACTTCTGCCGTGGGTACCGGTACTCCCTGCCCTGGCTCCCGGTACAAACTCTGCCCTGAGTCCCGGTAGTTCCTGCCCTGGCTCCCGGTATATGCGGACAGAAATCTGCCCTCGTTCCCGGTACGGCTGTGAGAGCGAAAAATATCGTCAGGCTTTCCCGGACTAAGGACACAACACGTCTTGTCC
This sequence comes from uncultured Pirellulaceae bacterium, assembly GCA_964384375.1. Lineage (GTDB taxonomy): Bacteria > Planctomycetota > Planctomycetia > Pirellulales > Pirellulaceae > CAYLLN01. Next base: position 72,805 of record CAYLLN010000011.1, on the reverse strand, counting down.
GATCCGCTTCGCCTGTGCGTTCATGCTTCAAGCGAGTTAAACCAGATGACCGTATCGCGGCTTTGCCCGTCAACGCAACTGGTTTTCTTGTTTGCTGACGTGATTGCCGGTCAGCTTGGTTGCTTGCTTGCATGATTGCTTGCAAGCAAGTTGGAAGAACGGAAAGCAAGCCGGAGGGCATGCCGGGTTACTTTCTTCGCAGCTGGAAAGCTGTCTGGCTTGCAGGCAAAAAAACAATCTTGCCAGCTTGCTTGCTTCGCGCTACCCGTTAGGCATGATGATTTGCCTTGCGAACACAAAGGGCGGAGTGGGCAAAAGCACCATCGCGGTTCACCTCGCGGTGTGGCTCCACGACCAAGGATTCAAAACGGCGTTGCTCGATGCCGACAAACAGCGTTCATCAAGTGAGTGGGTAAGTGAAACGGACTCGGGGATCACGGTGCGGGTCTGTGATACCCCAGATTCATGCCTCTCTGAGGCTCAGGAATTAGCTAAGACGCACGATTTCGTCGTGGGGGATGGTCCGGGGGGGCTCGACGACTTGAGTCGCGCCATGCTGCTTTTATCGGACCTGGCACTTTTGCCGATTTCGCCCTCGATTTTGGACCTGCGGAGCGTCCAGCAGGCGACCGGGATTCTGCGGTTCGCTCAGCAGATAAACGGCGGGCGTCCGGATGGCCGGCTGATTCTCAATAAAATGCGGACCAGGGACACCATCAGCCGGGAGCTTCAGGCGGCGGCTCCGGGGCTTGGAGTTGGTGTTGCGAGCACGGTCATTCGTGATCTTCAGGCGTACAGAGACGCTGCACAGCAGGGGACTGTGGTGACACGGATGGGACGCAAAGGTGCGCAGGCTGCGGACGAAATTGCACGATTGTTTTCCGAATTGGTGCCGCAAGCGGTGCGGACGGTAACGGACAAGGAGGTGGCAAATGGCTGAACGACGTTCACTTGGTGCGGCTTTGGATCTGTCGCCGGAGAAAAGGGCCTTCATTCAGGGCGGGCCGGTGCCGCCAAAATCTGCTCCGGTTGCTCCGAAGATCGAGCCGCCGAGGGTAGAGGCCGCGGCCGAAACTCTTGGCGAGCCGACGCCGCCGCAGGTCGAGCGGGCAGAGCAGCCGGCACGGCGGTCACGAAGTAGACGGCAGATGAGGGCGCCGCTTCCAAGGGGGGATGAGTTCATGTTGGGAATCGCAAATCTGTTGGTGCCCCTTACCACCAGGCTTCAGCCGACGACGGCCGCGGCGCTCAAGCGGGCAGGGCTTGAGCAGAAGCTTCGGGGGCAGAGTCCGGGGACGGTGCAGGAGATTGCGGAAGAGGCGATTCAGAGCTGGCTTCGGGACTACGGGTATCTTGAGTAGCCAGACGGACTTGCGCGATTTAGGCGGCGAGTGCTGAAGGCTCTTTTGTTTCCCATTTCTACGCCGTAAATGGTAGAATTAAGGAATGGAAGCAACTATCACCAAGCCCGTAAAAGAGATTCTCGCGGACGAAAAACGCGCCTTAGAGGGCATGCTTGGCACTTCGCTTGATGCCGGGCAGCAGGTGTTCATTTTGGCCTACACGCCGGGCGCTGTTCCGAGTGATGAAGCACGGGGCGATGCTCGGCGGGGGATCGAGCAGATTCTCTCTGAGAACCAAGCGTTCGCAACTGAGAAGGGCATCACCTCAGCTGAAGCTGACGACGCTGTCGCCGAAGCCATGCGACAGACCCGTCGTCGTGCGTAATGCGAATTCTTCTCGACACCAATATCTTGGTTCGTGCTGCGAGCGGGCCGCCCAGTCCGGCGGAGGAGTTGCTCCGGCTCTGTCTTGCCCCGCCGCATGTGCTTTGTCTTTCGCCGTTTCTGCTTTCTGAGGTCAGCCGGGTGCTGCGCTATCCGCGGGTGCAGAAGGTCCACGGAATGAGCGATGAAAAGATCGACGCGTATCTCGGGTTTCTTCGGGCCGGAAGCCTGATGGTCACCGTTCCGTCGGACGCGGTTGAAACCGTGGTGCCGAACGACCCGAAAGACGATCCGATCGTTGCCACAGCGGTGGCTGCGAAGGCCGAAGCGATCTGCACGCTTGACCGGCACCTGCACCACGAAGCGGTGGTGCTTTACTGCGATAGCCGGAAGATTGAAGTCGTTACCGACATCGAGCTGCTCCATCGTCTGCGGCCGGCGGCGCCGTAAAGGTTACTTCCGCTTTCGCCGCAGCTGGCGAGCATCAGTTATTTTTAAGTTCGCCAATAGCAGAGCCCATCGGTTTAAGCTCTCGCGGGAGCTTTGCTCGTCGCGGTGAACTGTTGGCGAACGTGATCGCCGGTGAATGCGCTTCCGGCGATCTTGCACGATACGGCAAGCGGTTAGCTCGCTACCGGGCCTGCTTCTTTGCGGCGGGCTTTCGACGCGTCGGCTTCTTTTTGGCCGGTTTTGCCGAGGGTTTCGGCACGGGATGGCTGCCGTTCGTCATGGAACGAGCTCCTTAAAAGGGGGACAGGGGGAAACACTCGGGAATAATCTACTTTGGACTATTCCAATTTAGAATCTACGGTGGGCGGCACTGCGTTGCAAGAGTTGCCCCCAATGGAAAAATCGACGTTTACCCGCGAGTACAAAATTCTGTGTGAATTGCTGCGCGAGAAGCGCCAGGAAGCAGAGGTTACGCAGGTGGATTTGGCGAAGCGACTTTCTGAGACGCAGTCACAGATTAGCAAGTGGGAAAGAGGGGAGCGGCGGATTGATCTGGTGCAGCTCCGTACCTTCTGTCAGGTGATTGGGGTGCCGCTTCTGGAGTTTGTCGCCGAATTCGACAGGCGTGTCGCGAAGCGGCGAGGTTAGTGCTTGCGGTGTTTTCCGCCAGAATGCCCCAGCACCTGGCCAAGTCGGGCGTAGTAGCGGCGCAGGCAATCGCGGGAGGCGATGAAAAGAAGAGCCGAGAGCGCGATGACAGCGCCGTAGGTTTTCGCCGACCAGAGGCCGCTCACCTGGGCGAGGCTTGCGAACAGGGCAAAGACCAGGCTCACGAACAGGTTCGCGTAGAACTGGTAGTAGCGGTAGTTGTGCTCGACGGCGGTAAGAAATGCGTCCTGGCGATCTTGAAGCCGGGCGAAATCGATCTTTGGGGAGACGATGCCGGTTCGGTGGTGGATGGCGTCAATCAGGAGCCAACGCACCGAACTTACAATCAGGCCGATGCCGAGAGAGCCGAAGATTACGAACAACCACGCCGAGGCGCTCAGTTCGGCACGGGAGTCGAGGTAGGTCGAGATCGGAATCTGGTTCCAGATGAGCGACGCGGCCCACAACGCGACTAAACCCGGCAGGATGTAGGCCACGATGTAACCGAACGACCGATGGAGCGTCTCTTCCACGGAGTTACGTTTGAAGACGTAGGCGATTGAGCCTTTCGGTAGCACAGGCCGGGCGGCCACAGCAAGGGCTGAGGCAGCGCATGCGTTTATTTCGCGATGAGGGCCACTACCGCTCGCGATTGTGGGTCTTCACGATGGCTAATGGACTCAATACACGTTTCAGCCGCGAATCCAACTCTTCGCGAAGTTTCTCAACTTCGTCTGGCTCGCGGTCCTTACCGCCGCTGGAGTGCGCCTGCTCCATCTGGTCTAAAGTGTGAAACGCTTTGATCCAGTGCCGCTTCAAAACGCGAGCATCGTTGGCGATCGAGTTCGTGTGTTGAGCCGACTCGGCTACAGTTGGCAATCGCTCCCCTGCGAGCGCACTCTGCGAACTGACGTAGGGCGCATGTGGCTCGGTCACAGCCTCATGCGACGGGGCGGCTATTTCCTTTGATTGCTCGTGAACTTCAGGCGGTTGCTGACTTGCGCGTTGCTTTGCTGCGACGCGCTCGCGATAAAGCTCAGCAAGGTTGCGACGCTGTTGGGTGGACCCAGCCGATTCACGATCAGAGGGAGGTTGATCGTCGTTCATAGGATTGCGCTTCACCGGGGAGATGTGGTCGTTTCTTTCATCGAGAGCTGTTTGGCCAGCTGCACGAGCGCTGCTCGCACCGGCAAACTGGCCTAGTTGAGCGACGAGTTGCCGCCATTGTTCGGCCGCGTAATCTTGTCCAGGCGCTGAGCGAGATCTGCCAGTTCTTGCCGCTCCGCGGGCGGAAGGCAGCCGTCTTCGGCCAAGCAATTGGCCAGCACCTGGATAAGCCGCACGAAGTATTTGAGATCGTGAGGGGCAAACTCTTGTCCAACGTCTCCGATGTTACTCATCCGGAAGACATTGAAGCGGTACTCCCAACCGAGCGCTTCACTCCCGTTTTTCCAGACCATGGAGGCGAGCTGCCCCGAGCCGACTACTCCATAGGGCCGATTTGAGCCTACGCGATTTGGATCATAGGGAGGAAGGTTTGCGGGCATGGCGTTCTCGGCTGCGATAGTGAATTGCGGGTGGCGAAGTAGGGCCCCATGCAATTCTTCCCAGTGGGGTGGAGGCGGGCAATCCGCGCAGCATCAATGCGTTCGCAACGCTGCGCATGAGGGGTGAGGCCACGTCCAGAAAGCTTCGCCGATAGCAGAGCCCATCGGTTCATGGGCTCGCACAGGCTCGCTCTGCCGTAACCTGTTGACGAACTTAAAACGAACTCACCCGCGCGGACGGGTAAGACCTTGCGCGAGCGGATGGTCGGTTAGCTTGGCGCTTCTCAGCTCTTCGCCGACCAACCAGAAGAGTTCGATTGCAATCCCGCCTTTGACGAGCCGTTGAAACCAACCCAGATCTGTATCGGATGGGACAGCGTCGAGCACAATGCCAACGCAATCCGGTTCAGGTCTTCCTGGATAAAAGGCGTACTCCAAGACCTGCCCAAGGGCTTCGCGAAGCGCGAGGCGCGACAACAACGGGTAGCAAGTTTTTAGCTCGAATAGACATGAACGGTTGTCAAAGACGCACGACACATCAACCGAATCCTTCTCGGCCTTGATCTCCGATGCTTTGAGCTTCGAAAGGTAGGCCTGGAATCGATTTGAAAGCTCATTGTGCCGGCGGCGGATCACCCGTTGCTGCGCGGGGGTGAATCGCACGTAGGCATCTTCAATGAGCGGCCCTTTCGCGGGAGCTGGCGGTGGTGGGCGAATCGACTTTTCGATCGGCGAGCCGTCAAGAAACGTTGGCATCGTGTAGCGGTTCAGTCTCGACGGGTCACGCCCACCGATGAGGGACGGGTCAAGGCTTCGGTGTGGGAGCAGAATCACGACATTTGCCGGATCGACCTCGACGTTTATCGCAAAGTCTTGGAGCAGCTTGTCGATCGCCGCATCTTCGCTCTGCAGGTTCGGCAGATTGAGGGCCAAAAGCTCGTCCGCTCGTCGTTTCAGGTATTCCGAGCCACGCAGCCGGTCCTTCAACTGCTGCCTTTCCGCCAGGTCGAGAAACCGAGCGTTCAGGTACGCCCCGACAAGCACACGTTCTTTCTTCGGAGTGATGGCGAAAAAGTAGATATCGTGAGGCCCGAGCGATCCACTCGACGGCGGGTTGTAGTAGGTGTAGCCGTGGATCTTGCCGTCGATTAAATCGGCAGTGTTCAGGTTCCAGTCTTCGTGTCCGAAACCGTTTTCGCCCACATACGACTGTTCTTTACCGAATTCCTCGCCGGTTGGTCCGCGCCAGTCGTTCGAATTCCAGCAGATGCGTTGGAGTAAAAGGGTCATCGTGCAGGTGCCGTGTCTGTGGGCGATTGCGAGTCCTTGCCGTACTACGAGCACCGGCAATCGTCGGGGACAAATCGGGGACTGTGTTGCCCACACAGGCCCACGGCACCTACAATACAACGGCAACGTTGGTTGCGGAAATCTCCTTAACCGGAAAGGACTTGCAACGCAGATGCACTGCATCCGCAACTCTTGAGAAATGCTTCACGAGTACATTCGAGTCCTACCGGGGGAGCTTTCTCGTCGTTTGGTCGAACCCAGACAGCGGGCCAGTTAACAAAGCGGGGCCATCCTCAGGGATGGCCCCGTTTGTGTTTTCCGGCCAGTCGAACCCCCGATCAGGTGAAACCTCGGGGAATAGCCGCAGGGCGTAGGTTCCGCCCTTTGAATCCGTGGCTCGCAATTCGATGACCTCCACATAGTGCCGGAGGATTTGCAGGCGTTCCTCATGGGTCGCCGCGTCCAGGAGTTCACTTACGTCTGCCACGTTTGCAGGAAGGCTTTGGCGTCCTCGGTGATGCGGTCCAACGGTTCCTGGCGCTTGGCGATTTCCCGGAGGGACACTCCATCGTAGTGTATGATGTGCGCGCCGCTTCGATCTCGAAAGTCATGCTCATGTCGCTGCCACCATCGCCATTTGAATCGCCACCGCCCACTCCACAGCAAGCCAGGTCGAAGGCGCCGTGGATTATTTTGCTGATTGTGCTCAGCGGAGTCGTCCTCGTCCCGTGCATTTGTGGCGGTATGTTACTCGGAGTGGCGGGCCGCGGGATTTCCATGGCAGTGACCGAACGCGCCAATGTTGAAAAAGTTGTGAATACTTACTTTCAACGAATGGAGGAGAAGGACATCACGGAAGCGTACTCGTTATTCTCACCGACGGCAAAACGGACCATTCCGGAATCCAAGGTTCAGGAACTCGTCGAAGGCCCGAACCACAGCCTCTTCAGCAGTTTTGAGCGGGCCACGATTACGAATATCCAGGTCATGACCAGCCCGACTCGAACCGTCGCCAACGTTCAGGGCACGGTGACCTACGAAGGCGGGATTACAGGGTCCTTTCGCGGAGTCGTGGGTCGTGAAGGCAACGAGTGGATGATCGACGGCATGCATGTCACGGTTCCGCCCTCGAAACTTGCTCCGCCGAAGAGAGAATCCGATGGCTCGCCATGAGCGGCAAGAACCGAACCTGGTGACAAAACGATTGAAGAATGCGCGCGTGGTGTGGTGGCATGTCGCCTCACCAAGCCGTGGTTCTGCTCGCGCGACACACAGCCACCCGAATCCACCGTCTCAAACGGGACCGAGGAGTTAGCAATAACTTCTTAGAAAGTAGTCAACCGTGTATGCTGAAGCATAACCTACGGTTACTTAGCTCATCATTGCAAAGGCGATGAAGGCGGCTGTCAGGGCGAACTTGGCGATGGCGATGACGAGGCCCGCGATCACCAGGCCGCGGCCGCTTTTGTCCATCGTGCCGCGATTCATCTTTTGAAGATCGATCGAGGCCATGACGATTGCCACGATCGAAAAGATGTCGCAAGCAAATACACCGATCAGTGCGAAGGCGAGGATCAGGCCGCCGCGATGCGGTTCGAGGTAGGTTCCCTGGGGATAAGGCGAGCCGTAGGGAGTCGTCGCTGGCGGAGCATAGGGGTTGGCCGAGACGGCCGATGCGCCGGGGGCGAACGGCGACATCGTGGGCTGCACCAGGTGCGGATAGACCTGGCCCGCCCACTGCCACTGGCCGTCCCCTTCGTGGAGGATTTGCGACTGGGAGTTGATGCGACCTTCCGTGAGCCAGCGGTCGAGTTCGACGCGAGCAACGGGGCCGAAGGTGAGTCCTTCGGGCGTTTTCAGATGCCAGCGGTCGCCGCCTGGGCCAGTGGTACTGGTCACAGCGCCCGCACCGAGGGACGCGGCGATGGACGACTGCGGCACGGTATAGACGGCCTGGCACTGCGGGCACTTGGCGAGCTTGCCGGCATGTTCGTCCGCGACGCGGAGGCGTTTGCCGCAGCCTTGGCAGGTCGATTCGATGGGCATGTTATATGAATCCAATCAACTTCCTAGCCGTGGTTCGCTGCGCAACCCACAGCCACCCTCGGCGCTTACCCATGAGCTGCGGCGACGAGGATGACGATGAGCACGATGACGGCGCCGATGATCCACGGGATCGCGAGCAGCATACCAAGGATTTGTCCGGCCCGCGTGAGGCTTTCGCCGCTGGCGTCCATGCGGCCGGTTTGCATTTCGCGGAGGTCGCCCGAACCCATAACCCAGGCCATCAGGCTGAAGATCGGGCAGCCGACGATGAAGCCGAGCAGGCCGAGGATGAGAATGAGGCCGCCGCGATGGGGAACTTGGTAGCGGGCATTGAGTGCGGCCGGAGCGGACGAGGACGAGGTCGAAGTAGTGAACGGCGAGGCGGGTTGGAAGGAGGGGGCGAAGGTTTGCGTGGAAGGAGTTGCCACTTGCGGAGGCATAACTGGCCTGAGATGCGGAAACTTGCTCGTTGCCGGCAGCCACGGGCCGGTGGGACTACAAGCGAGCTGGCAGTCGGCGGCAAGGCGGCCTTCGGCGATCCAGCGGTCGAGTTCGCGGTCGTCCACCGGACCATAGGTCGTCCCTTCGGGCGTTCGCATGTGCCACTGCGGGGCCTGGGCCTGCGTTTCGAGCAAGTTGGGACTTGGCGCGGCCGGCGCTTTGCTGATGTGGTTGCAGGCCGGGCAGCGCAGGGCCTTGCCGGCGTGCTCGTCGGAGACGCGAAGCTGGCGGCCGCACCCTTCACAGCGAACTTCAATCGGCATGGCGGAAAGGAAAGGAGGTGGCGTGACTTGCGGCAGTCTAGTCGGATAGGCTGGCAATTTCACCAGCAGTTGCTTTGTATTCGCCCCCGCGCCTAGAATATCGACTAGCAGGTAGGGCCGGCGTCTTTCAGCAAGCGGCAGCAGCGTGATGAGTACGACCGGGCTGTGACCTGCGCGGTGTTGGTAGGGTTAGGGACGGGACAAGGTGCCCCGGCCCCGTTTGTTTCCGCTCGCTGGATGTCCGGCCATGTCGCTGCCCGAACCGTGGCAATGGGTCACCGCGGCGCTGGTGCTGCTCGCCGTCGTCGGCGTGGGGATCGCTCTCTATCTTCGCAAGCGTCCGCAGCGTTCGTCGCTGGAGCGGGCCCGCAAGCTGTTTCACCTGCGGCGAGAATGGCTCGAAGCGAAGTTCTTTACACTCGCGTCCAAGAGCGGCAAGCCGCGAGGGCTGGAGTGGGTCGATTGCGACTTCGACGACGGCGTGTCCTTTGCTCGCGACCGCCACACAGGGCAGTTGCAGGCGATTGTGGCTGTGACGATCAAGTTCCGAGCCATCGAAGGGGGCGGGATGGAGGACAACGCTAACGTCGATAACCTGAAGGCAGGAAGCGCCGTCTTCTTTTTCAACAACGACGAGTGGGCCAGTGACGGGCGTGTCGTCTTCAACCTGAATCCCGTTCAGACGATCATGCACTATCGGCAGACGCTGGAGATGGTGGAGTAGAGGGCAGGGGTCGGGGGCTGGGGGCTATAGACCGGGGGGCTGGGGGCTAGAGACCGAGGGTGGCGAGTTAGCGAATGCGCGGTGACTTCGCGCTCGCAGCTGCCATCGCTTTGTCGGCAATGTCCTTCCGGCACCAGGCGCCGGGCCAGCGGATGCATTTGACGGCTGTGTAGGCTTGCAGCTTGGCGGCGGCGATCGTGTTGCCGAGGGCAGTTACGGCAAGGACGCGGCCGCCGTTGGTGACGACTTGCCCATCGACAAGCGACGTCCCGGAGTGGAACACCTTCACGTCGGGCACAGCGGCGGCTTCGTCGAGACCGCGAATGGGGCGTCCCTTTTCGTAGTCACCAGGATAGCCTTCGCTCGCCATGACGACGCTGACGCTCGGTCGCGGGTCCCACTGCGGCGGGTCGATCTCGTCCAGGCGACCGTCGATCGTCGCTTCGATCAGATCGACGATGTCGCTCTTGAGTCGCATGAGCAGCGGCTGGCACTCGGGATCGCCGAAGCGGACGTTGTATTCGAGAACTTTTGGACCTTGCTGCGGTGTGACCATGATGCCGGCATACAGGACGCCTTTGAAAGGCTGGCGCGAGCGCTTCATGGCGTGGACAGTCGGGACGAGGATGCGTTCTTCGATCGTCCGCATCAGGTGGTCGGTCACAAGCGGCGCCGGGCAATATGCCCCCATGCCGCCGGTATTCGGGCCGGTGTCGCCGTCGAAAGCCGCCTTGTGGTCCTGGCAGGCCGGCAGCGGGACGATGGTGCGGCCGTCAGTCAGGGCGAGGACGCTCGCCTCCTGGCCGTCGAGACGCTCTTCGATCACGAACTGTTTGCCGGCCGAGCCGAACTCATGGCTGCGGGCGACGCGGTCGATCGCGGCGAGTGCGTCGCGGCGCGTATGGCAGACGATCACCCCTTTGCCCGATGCCAGGCCGTCCGCCTTGACCACCACCGGCACCGACTCGCTATCGCCTGGGTACTTGTCCATGATGTACCGCGTCGCGCTGTCGGGATCCCGAAAGACGCGATATTCCGCCGTCGGCACATCAGCGCCGTGCATGAGGTTCTTGCAGAAGATCTTGCTCCCCTCGAGCTGAGCCGCGGCTTGCGACGGGCCGAAGACGCGGAGCTTCTCGCGCTGGAAGAGATCGACAATGCCAGCAACGAGCGGCGCTTCAGGGCCGACCACCGTGAGGTCGATTGCCCGTTCCTTGGCAAACTTGACCAGGGCGCCAATGTCGTCCGATGCGATCGGCACGTTCTCGACCTGGGGCTCCGTCGCAGTGCCGGCATTGCCCGGAGCGACGAAGACCCGCTCGACGCGCGGGCTCTGCGCGATCTTCCAGGCCAGGGCGTGCTCCCGACCGCCGCTGCCAACCACCAAAACGCGCATGAGCTCACCCAGTCCGAGGACGAAACGACACTCCGAATATAGGGCAGCGAGGGAAGATGCGGAAGTTGGCGAGAGCCGGCACCGGGGCGAAGTGATCGCTGGGAGTCCGCTTCAAGTGACCAATGACAAGTGACAGATGACCAAGAACAAGCCTTCTCCAATTTGACTCGACGGCGGCCAGTGGAACCGCTACCTTTCTCAGCCCAACTCATGCCGCAAGGAGAGAGGCCATGCAGTTCAATATGTTCCAGTGGATTCGCGAGGGTGTGAAGCAGAGCGTCATTCTGGGCGTTCACGATGCGATGGAAGCAATCGGCAGCCCCGAAGGGGACAATGCCCGCGAGCGACTGGCAGCCCTGATGCCGCCTGCGGAACCTGCCGCAGCCGGCGCGATTGGCGCTGCAGGGAAGCGTAAACGCCTGGGTCGGTCGCTACGAGACTTTGAGGGGGGCGAAGAGTAGGTCCCGCCGGCTCGGCGGGACTTCTGTGCCGTCTCGTTCCCACGCTCTGCGCGGGAACACATGCTCCGGCGCTCCACGGCACATTGGCCGCAGAACAGCCAGCCGCGTAGCCACGCAGAGTGGCCACGAGATATTGTTACGATGGCAGGCAAGATGCCTGCCCCACTCCCTATCGACGAGGTCCTGCCGGAGGTTGTCAGCAATCTCCAATCGACAAGCAGCCTCGTCCTGCGCGCTCCGCCGGGCGCCGGCAAGACAACGCGTGTGCCGCCGGCGCTGCTGAAATCTGCGTGGGCGGAAGGTGGCAAGATCATCGTCCTGCAGCCGCGGCGGGTGGCGGCACGGGCCACTGCGGCGCGAATTGCGGCAGAACAAGGGTGGCAGTTGGGCGACGAAGTTGGCTATCAGGTCCGCTTCGAGTCGCGAGTCAGACCGCGGACGCGAATCGAGATCGTCACCGAGGGAATTCTGCTAAGGCGGCTCTTGGGTGATCCGTTCCTGCCGGGAGTGTCAGCGGTCGTCTTCGACGAATTCCACGAGCGGTCGCTGGCGAGCGATCTGGCCCTCGCGATGGTTCGCCAGGTGCAGCAATCGGTGCGGCCGGAACTGCGGATCGTCGTGATGTCGGCAACGCTCGCCGCTGAGCCGATTGCGGCCCATCTGGGTGGCTGCCCGATCGTGGAGAGCTTGGGCCGCACTTTTCCCGTTGATATCTGCTATCAACCGACGCTCGACCGTCGCGAGATTGCCAATAGTGTCGCCGAGGGCGTCGAACAAGTCTTAAGCAAATCGCCAGGCGATTGCCTCGTCTTCCTGCCGGGCCTCGGTGAAATCCGCCAGTGCGAGAAACGACTGGCGGGACTGGCCGAGCAGTTGCAACTCGCCGTGATGCCCCTCTATGGCGACCTGCCCGCCGAGCAGCAGGATGCCGTGCTTCGCCCGGCATCGCGGCGCAAAGTGATTTTGGCGACCAATGTGGCTGAAACCTCGCTCACGATCGAAGGGGTGACGAGTGTCGTCGATAGCGGTCTTGCGCGCGTGTTGCGGTTTGACGAGCGAACGGGACTCGACCGGCTGGAGCTATCACCGATCTCACAAGCGTCCGCGGCGCAGCGTGCCGGACGCGCGGGACGCACGCAGCCGGGCGTCTGCTTGCGGCTCTGGCCGGAAGCGGCACAACGATCACGCCCGGAGTATGAGCTGCCGGAGATTCGCCGGGTCGATCTGGCGGGCGCCATTTTGCAGGTGCTCTGCTGGATCGAGCCAGACCTCGCGGTCTTTCCGTGGTTTGAGCCTCCGTCCGCTGTAGCCTTGGATCGCGCCAAACACCTGCTCGTGCAACTCGGTGCGGCAGACGGCAGCGGAATTACAACCTTGGGACGGCAAATCGCCGAATTGCCCGTGCATCCACGATTGGGACGACTGCTGCTCGAGGGGCAACGGTTGGGTGTGATTCACGAGGTTGCAATGGCCGCGGCTTTGCTATCCGAACGAGATCCCTTCTTGCGCGATGAGCGGCCGCGACATGCCCGGCAAGTCGCCATTCACAGCCGCAGCGATGTGCTCGACCGCGTGCATGCTCTGCAAGCGTTCGAGACTGATGGCCAACTCCAAAGTGATGTCGGACAACTCCATCGCGGTGGAGCGAAGCAGGTGCTGCGGAGCCGTGACCAATTGCTGCGACTGGTTCGTGACCATCGACACCGCTCGCCTGATGGGGATGAGAAGTCCAAAGCCTTTCTCCGAGCACTGCTCGCGGCCTTTCCCGATCGGCTCGCCCGCCGTCGCGAGCCCGGCAGCCGGCGGGGCGTCATGCTCGGCAGCCGAGGTGTGCGATTGGCTGAGGAAGTCGCGCTGGCCGACGAGGAACTGTATGTCTGCATCGACGTTGATGCGGGAGGAGTTGAGGCTCTGGTCCGGCAGGCATCCGCGGTGGAACGAGACTGGTTGCCGCTTGACCTAGTGCGAACCGAGCGAATCGCCGAGTTCGACGAGGCGACTGAAAAAATCGTCGCTCGTAAACGAGTCCTCTTCGACACGCTCATCCTCGAAGAGAGCCAAGCCGCACTGCCGACACCCGATGAAACCGCAGCGGCACTGGCAGTTGCTGCGGCAACTCGCCTCGATCGCGTGTTTCCTAGTGACAATCCTGACGTGGTGGGTTTTCGTACGCGGGTGCTGTGCCTGGCCCAGTGGATGCCGGACCTGAAACTTCCATCGCTTTCCGACGATCGGCTGCGTGAACTCTTGCCGCAACTGGCCGCCGGCCGCCGGTCTTTAGCGGACCTGCGGCAAGCGCCGTGGCTCCACGCGATGAAGGGCCTTTTCACCTGGCAGCAGCTTCAGACGGTCGACCGCGAAGCGCCTGAACGAATCGAAGTACCCAGCGGCAGTAACATTGCCGTGACCTACGAACTGGGCCGGCCGCCGTTGCTCGCCGTCCGGATTCAGGAGGTCTTCGGACTGGCCGCGTCACCGCGCGTTGCCGGTGGACGGGTGCGCGTGCTGATGCACTTACTCGCGCCCAACTATCGCCCAGCACAGATTACCGACGACCTGGCGAGCTTCTGGGCGAATACCTACGCGCTTGTTCGCAAAGACCTGCGGGCTCGCTATCCAAAGCATTCCTGGCCGGAAGATCCTTACACGGCGGTTCCGGAGAGAAGGCCGAAGAGGAAGACGTGACCTAGCCCGCCAACTTCCGTCGCACGATGCCGCGGCGGGACTGATGCCAGTGCGGACCGCGCAGAATCGGCTCGCGCGATTCGTGCCGCGGGCCGGTCGCGCCGTCGGCGGTGCCGTCCCAGCGATGCGAGGCGATCGCCACGAGAATTCGCTCGGCCACATCGAGGGCCTGCCGACCATGGCGGCCGGTCACGCTCACCTGGCCTTGTCCCTGAATTGCGCCGATGAACTGCCGCTGCTCTTCCAGCAAGGCGTTGGACTGCACGACCGGCAACTCCGTCAGCGGCAGATGATCGGTAAAGAGTCGGTTTTTGAGGTCGGCCTTCTCGGCGGGCGATAGCGTGTTTACGTCAATGTCACCGGCCAGCACCTGCTCGCTCGGCCGCATGAGTTGTGACTTGCCCGCGGCAAAGTCGATCGACAGGAAGCGATCGGCAGCGGCGACTTGCATCCATCGCTGTGGCTGTACCGCGACACGCGAGGCCGATAGGTTGGCCACACAGCCGCCGGCAAACGCCAGGCGGGCCTGCGCCCAATCCTCGTTCGGGCCGAAGACGGCGGCTCCAAGCGCCTCGACGCGGACGACTTCCTCGCCCACCAGCGACAGAGCCACGTCGATGTCGTGGATCATCAGGTCGAGGACGACGCCGATGTCGGTCGAGCGACAACTGAACGGCCCACTCCGGACGGCTTCAATGTATTTTGGTTCCGCTACGTGCGGCTGAGCAGCAACCAGGGCCGGATTGAACCGCTCGACGTGGCCGACTTGCAACGTGAGTTGCCGGGAGGCCGCTTCGGAGATCAGTTCATCGGCATCGCCAACATTCAGCGTCATCGGTTTCTCAACGAAGACGTGAACACCGTGTCTAAGCAGGTCCACTGCAACCGCATGGTGATAGCGGCTGGGCGTGGCGATGATCGCGGCGTCAATCTGCCCCAGCAGCGGAGTATGATCGGCAAACGCCGGGGCGGCATATTCAGCGGCAACCTGTTCGCGGGCTTCGCGGACCGGATCGACAACGCCGGCCAGTTCGGCTCCATCCACCGATTTCAGCAGCTTGGCGTGAATGCGGCCCAAATGCCCCACGCCAATGACGGCGACACGCACCTTGCTCACGCGGCCCTCCGCCGGTCGCGGCCGCGCCCATTGCGGCCCTCATGTTGATTTTGCAGGAAATTCAGCAGGTGATTCACGGCCGGCACGAGCATATCGTCGGCCCGCAGCAATTCGCGAGCATGGTCGAGGCCGACCTTCGTCCGATAAATCAGCCGATGGGCCTCCGCCAAGGCCCGTGTCGTTTCGGGAGAGAAGTGATTCCGTTTGAGCGCCACGATGTTGATGCACCGCGGTCGCGAAGGGTTCCCCTCGGCGAGCATGTACGGCGGAACGTCGTGCAGCACGCGGGAGAGGCCGCCGGTGAAGCTGTAGCTGCCGATCGTCGAGAAGTGATGTACGGCGACGCCGCCGGAGATGGTCGCGTCGTCGTGAACGTGTACGTGTCCACCCAGGAGCGTCGCGTTGGCCATGATGACACGGTTGCCGACGCGGCAGTCGTGAGCGATGTGACAGCCGGCCATGATGAAGCAGCCGCTGCCGAGGGTGGTCAGCCCTTCCTCTTTTTCAGTGCCCCGATTGATCGTCACCCCTTCGCGGATAATGTTGTCGTCGCCGATGACCACCCGCGTGTCGCTGCCGCGATAGCTCACGTCCTGCGGATCGCCGCCGATCACCGCGCTGGGGAAAATGCGATTTCCTTCGCCGATGGTCACACTTCCCATGATCGTCACATTGCTGACGAGCTCGGTGCCGCGGCCGATCTTTGCCTTCGGCCCGACGACGCAAAACGGCCCGACGGTCACGTCGTCATCCAATTCGGCACGCGGATCGACGGCCGCGTGTTGATCGACGTGAGTGGACATGGGGAAGGGGAAAGTGGTTAGGGTTTAGGGTTCAGCTAGGCAGGTTTCAAGTTCCAAGTTCGGAGGTCTGAGTACGGGCGTCAGGATTCGTTTTGTCCTGAACCCCGAACCCTGCCCACTCTCTACGCCGTTCGTCGCAGCCCTTCTTCCATGCGTCCTTCCATCAGGATCGCCTTCACCAGTTCGGCATTGAGCCGGTGGCCGCTCTTGTAGGCGATGATCTGCCCGACCAGATCGCAGCCGGCCAGGGCCAGGTCGCCGACGAGATCGAGCGCCTTGTGGCGGACGCATTCATTCTCGAACCGGAGAGGATTGTCGATCGGCCCGTCTTCGTTGAAGACGAGGAGGTCTTGGTTGGTGACTCGCGTTCCCAAGCCGCGGCTTTTGAGCCAATCCGCTTCGTCCTGCAAGAGGAACGTGCGGGCGGAGGCGAGTTCAGTGGCAAAGTTTTGCGGCGTTACCATCAGCTCGATCGTTTGGCGGCCGATCGGGTTGTTCTGGCCGTAGTCGAGCTTGTACAGGATGCTCAGCGTGTTCGTTTTGGCGGGACGAGCTTCGACCCAGCAGTCGTCGTTCCCCACGCGGGTCACATCCGTGACGATCAGCCGGCGGCAAGGGGCTCGCTGCGACACGATACCGGCGGCGGCAATCGCTTGTACGATCGGCAGGCACGAGCCGTCGAGGCCAGGCATCTCCGGGGCGTTGACCGCGATTTCGCAGTTGTCCACGCCTAAGCCGTAGAGCGCGGCGAGGATGTGCTCGACCATTTCGACCGACGTGCCGTCGGCGGCGAGCGTGGTGCGGCGGGGGACTTCGATCCGCCGCTGCACTTCGGCCGGGATTCGCTTCGGCGTGGGAAGGTCGGTCCGCACGAAGACCAGTCCGGCTCCGACCGGTGCGGGACGGAACTCGACGGTTACGTCCCGCCCGCTCCAATATCCAAAGCCGGCCACCTGGCAAGGCTGCGCGAGCGTCCGCTGCTGTCGCTGGGGGGTCATCAAGGTGCAATTATCGAGGCGAGTTGAACGAATCGCGGCGTGCGGCGAGGGAGGCCGCTGCTCATCCCTCGCGCGGTATTGGCCGTGGCAAGAGCGCTATCGGCTCTTGGTGCCACCTTGGCCGGGAACCACTGGGGGGCGAGCGATCCCGCCCTGCGGAGCCGGCGTGGTGGGTGTCGCCGGTCCCGCTGTGCCCGGCGTGGTCGCCTTCTGCGCATCGGCCGGATTGAACGGCCGGCGATTCAGATCGGTGATGATCTGCGGCGTAATGTCCAGGTTGCCGTGCCAGACGACGGCCCGGTTAACGCCTTGGAGCACGCTGGCCCGGTCGTCTTCCTTCATGTCGTCGCTGTTGTAGCGAAGCACGAGGCCGATGCGATAACGCTGGGCGAAAACGCCGACGCTCTGCTCGACTTCCTTATAGACGCGGTAATAGACGCGGGCCTCCTGCTCGAGGAAGTCTTTCCGCTTCAGGCCAATCTGCACTTTCAGCTCCGAATCGAGGCGGGCCAGCTCGCCTTCTTTGGTGCGAAATTCGGGCGAGCTGGGAGCGTAGGCTTGCAGCTCGTCGGCCTTCGCCTTGAGCTTCTTTTGCTCGTCGCGAACGTAGGCCTCGAACTGTTCGATATCCTTCTTGATGTCGCCCATCGCCGCGTTGAAGCGGTCGTGGTGCTTGAAGATCAGGGCAATGTCGATCACGGCGACATTGGTGCCGCCCGGAGACGCCGAGGCGGCGGGAGCTGCTGCGGGACGAGCAGCCGCCGGAGCGCCCTGGCCCAGGGCCGTGGCCGCGCAGGTCACTGAAACGAGGCAGGCCGCCAGAGCGGCACGGTGGAAAGAAAGTCTCACGCTACAGCACTCCTTGCTTGGGTTGGTCATCCTGACCGCGTGCGGACGGGCCCGTTGGACCTTGGCCGCTGACGTTTGCGGGAACGTCGCCGCGTCCTTGGCGAACGAGGCGGGCGTATTCTGCCGCAAGTGGCGAGCGAGGTAAAGGTCAGTCGTCGGGGTAACCTGCTGCGGAGGATTCGGCTCCGGGGAGGGACGCCTGCGGGAACAGCGTGCGCCGGCCCGCTAGCATGGCGGAGAAGCGCGTGCTGACCAGGAGAGGACACACCATGTGCCGCTCGTCAAAGAACGTCTATCGGCCCGCGCGGCAAGCTGCGCTGAGTTTTCCGGGAAAAATGATCGTAACGGTTGTGTCAAATATAATGGGGCGAGCATCCGGACGGTCTTGCTCGGCGAGCGGGGTGCGTGAGCACCCCGATGAGGTCGCTTCCCGGCCAGGTTGCACATCGGGAGGCTAACGACTCCCGCTCGCCACGATCGGCAGGCAAGATGCCTGCCCCACGAAGTTACCGCTGAAAGATCGGCAGATAGTTGTTCGGCATCTGCAGGATGATGCAGGCCATCGCGGTGCCGTATTCGGGACAGATGAGGTCCATCCACGAACCGTCGTCCTGCTGCTGCTTCAAAAGCACGTCCTGCACTGCGGGATACCACTTTTTCCAGTGGTCACCGCCGGCTTGCCACATCGCCTGCACGGCGTAGTAGTGGCCGTACATCGCATGCGTATCGGCCCGGAAATCCTCGGCGGCGGGGACGTGCAGCGAGAGGTACTCCAGGCCCCGCTTGATCTCGTCACCTTCGTAGATTCCGGCCGAATACAGGGCGACGATACCGGCCGCCGACCGCGGAAAGCGGCTAGGGCCGCCGGTCAGCATGTACATGAAGCCGCCGTCGGCGTTCTGGCTCCGCTTCACATAGTCGATGCAGCGGTCGATGGTTTCGTTCGGCACGAAGAGGCCAGCATTGCGGGCGGCGCGGAGGGCCATTACCTGGCAGATCGTCACGGAAATATCGGCCTCGACCGGCTTGGGCTGATACCGCCAGCCGCCGTCGGGATTTTGGGTGCTCACGATCAGCTTCACCGCTCGCGATAGTTTGTCCCTCACGTCGCTGTCGGGGGACATGCCGTAGCACTCGGCCAGAAACAGCGTCGCAAAACCGTGGTCGTACATCGGCCCGTGGCTGGTGTGGGCCGGCAGGCAGATGAAGCCGCTGTCGTCAGCCGCGGCCAGAACGTAGCTGAGGCAGCGATTGACCTGTTCGCCGTACTGGCCGCGTCCGGGCGTATGTCCGCCGGAGAGAAACGCCATGCCGGCGAGACTGACCACCGCGACATTGCGGCCATACCCCGAACCGCCGAACGCGCCATCGTCGTTTTGCTTGGCGGCGAGCCAGGCGAGACCGCGGTCGATCGCCGACTGCGTTTCCGGCTTGATCAGGTCGGCGGCAGCCGCTTCGGGCGAGAGGGGCGTATTCTGAGCGACGAGCAGGCGGGGAAAGAGAGCCGATCCTGCGGCGGTCGTGGCGAAGGCAGCGGCGGCCTGAAGAAAACGACGGCGACCGGCGGTGGGCATAGCGGGCTCCTTGCTCGCATTCGGGAGGGCGGCGATATTATGGCCTGCCGCTCCCCTCCTCCGCCAGACGTTTGTAGTAATCCTCGATCAGCCGCTCGTATTTCGGCAGGAACTGCTCGCTAAGCGATGCTTGCATCTGCTCGCGGAGTTTGTCGGGCAGATGGCCCCAAAAGCGGCGGATCACATCGGCCACGTCGGCCGTTTCCGTCGATTCCTTGGTCCCCTGCTCGATCCGGTTGGTGCTGTCGCGCGGCGGAGCGGGTGTCGGCTGGCCGCTGGTCGTGCCAGCTTGCTGGCCCGCGGAGCCATTGCCCGGCTTGTTGCAGGCGGCACACTGTTTCTTGGCGGCTTCGATCAGGGCGGCGAGGTCGTCCTGAATCTGCTGCTGAAGCTGCTGCGTGTCGGCGGTCGTGTCGCGCTCGGCGATTCGTCTTTGAGCAAGGCGCATCCGTTCGGCAATTTGCGCAAGCGGGTTGGTGGTGGTGCTGTCGGCTGGTTGCGTCTGGCCGGCAGCGGAGGGCTGTGAAACGTCGGGCTGTTTGGTCGGTGCGGGAAGCCCCTTGAGCAGATCGTCATCGAGCCCTTCGAGGAGCTGCGCGTCGAGCGACTTCGGTTCGTCAGCGGAGGTTGAAATGGGCAATGACAATCCGAAGATCAACGCAAAGGCGCAAAGGACGCAAAGGGAAGGGAGAAAGCGCCTTCTTCCTCTCTGCGATCTTTGCGACTTTCGCGCCTTTGCGTTAGATGCCATCGACTTTGCACTGCCAAGAGATTTCATTTTTTAGCTTCCATTTCTCCCAGCGGATCAATCATGTCTTCCGGCTTGGGTACGACTTCCTGAATCATGTTCAGGACCATCTCGGCCAAGCGACCTTGTTCGGTAGCCAGCGAGTCAAGCAGGCGGGTCTGCTCGTCGATCAGCTTTCCTTCGCGCGCCCGAACCGTTTCTAGTTCCTGCGTTCGGCGGTTGATCTCCCCCTGCAGCAATTGTAGCAGCTTGAGTGCCGCTAGGCTGGAAAACGGGTTCTGCTGCCCGCCCGGCGGCGGCATCGGAGGCGGCACATCCGGCGGAGACGCTTCGGGGGGCGGACCGTCATCCGGCTTGAGGGCCACGAGCATTTGTTCCAGCCGAGTCGCTGCGTCCTTGGCTGCCTGCTGGGCCGCAGCATCGGTTTGGCCACGGGCGAGCATGCCAGCCGCGCGCAGCATGTCCTGCCGGGCCCCTTCCAGAGCGAACGCGAACGCCGACTGCTCCTCCACTTTCAGCCGCAATTGATCCGTTTCGTCAGCGACCAGCCGCTGTTCTGCCGCAGTGCCGCGGAGCGTCGCTTGCTGTGCATCGGTGAGCGTTCCACCCGTCGCGAGGCGAGCTTCATCGAGCCGCTGCGCATCGGCGATCACGTTTTTCTGCCGGGCGAGGAGCCCTTCGATCCACTGCTCCAAGCGGGCCAGTTGTTGCTGTACGAGTTCCTGCTCGGCCTGGGCGATCGCCTGCTGAATCTCGCGCTGGGCGTCCTCCAGGCGGCGCTCGGCCTGTCGAGCTTGCTGTTGCGCCTCGCCCGCGTTCCCCTCGTCGGCGGCTTTCGCGGCGGCAGCATCTTCGCCCCCCGCCTGACCGAGCGCCTGCGCCGCCTTGGGTGCGGTGAGCCGCTGCAACTTGCGGCCGAGTTGTTCGACCTCTTGGCCAAGTTGCTCCAGCTCGCGAGTCAGCCGCTGGAGCTTGCGGCGTTGCTCGGCGGCATTACCTTCGGCCGAGGCAGCATCCAGTGCCTCGCCGGCTGCTCGCTGACGCGCCTGGATGTTCGCAAGCTGCCCCGACGCGGCTCGCATCGACTTCACCGTGCGGGCCAGTTCGTCCTCGCGGCGGCTGGACAGGACATCGAGCAATTGGGCGAGCCCGTCGAGCACCGTCGCCTGTGCCTGCCGCGACTCGCCAAGCTGCTGCTGGCCGAGCCTGCCCGCGGCGTCGCGCATGTGCCCGCCGATAGCCAGCCGCCGGGCCGCGTCAAGCGCGTCGGCGAGCGTGCTGGCCGCGAGGGGATCGGTCGCTTGCAGCCGGCCGAGCATCTCCTCCATGCGCCCCTGAATCTTGTCGAGCCGACGTGCCAATTCCAGCTCGCGCTGCGCGAGCTGCCGCGCGGTCGAGCGCTGATCGGCAGCCGGCGCCTCCGCTGCAACACCGGCCAGCCGCAGCGACTCCGTTTCGTCGGCGATTTGCTCCTGCTCGGTCCGAATCTGGCCGATCTCGCGCGACAGCCGACTGAAGCTATCCCATTCCTTGAGCGAGCCGAGCAACCCTTCGAGCGTGGCAATCACGGTGTCTTGCTGAGTGGCCGTCGCAGCGAGCCACTGGCCGATTTCCTCGGTGCCGCTGGCGTCTGCCGCGTCGAGCTTCGCCCGTACCCCTTTGAACGTCTCGGTCAGCCGCTGGTTGATCTGCACCAGCGGCCCGCGGTTGAGCTCGCGAACTTTGCCAAGCAAGTCGTTCATCCGCTGGGCGACGGCTTGCCCTTCTACGCGATTGGCCGCAAGTTCGCCGAGCAACGCGATGAGTTGCCCCTCGACCCCTTCCGGCCCGCTACCGAGCAGCGTTTCCACCTGCCGCTGATTCAGCTGGGCGCTTTGCAGCAGGTTCAGATCCCCCTCGGTGAGCTGGCCAGTTTCTTCGCGGCGAATGATGAGACTGCCGAGTTGTTGCCGGCTGTCGCGCTCGATCCGCAGGGCCTCTGCCAGTTGCGAGAGCACCGCCGACTGCCGCTGGCCGATGCGGCTTTCGAGTTCCTGTGGTGTGATGATCGACAGCCGGCGGACGACGCTCGTCGCCTGCTGCGGCAGGTAATCCTCGGCGGTGAGGCGAATCGCCAGCACGTCGCCGGGAACGAGACCGGCAAGCTGGTTCAAGTCCCAGGCGAAGTCGATCGTGCGGTTGTCCCCCGCTTCCATGCCTCCCGTGGGCGACGGCTTGGCGGGGCCGTCATAAAGCACGACCATCTGCTCCCCCGCGTCGCTGTGACCGGGGCGCAAGTATCGCAGTTCGACGCGGCGAACGGCGAGGTCGTCCTTGATCAGAGCGTTGATCGGCAACAGGGCCTGCGGCGTGACGAACGTGTGATCGGCAGGAGTGTCCCAAGCAATGGCGGGAGGCGAATCGGGGACGGTGTGCAGCTCGAAACGCGTGTCGCGGCCCGTTGGCAGACCGCTCTCATCTGCCAATTCAATCCAGTACGTGGCCGATTTCTGTGCGAGCCAAGGCACCTTGGGATCGGCTGGAACGGCAAAGCTCAGGCCGCTCGCATGGATGGCAACCTCCGGCAGCGGCACGTCCTTCGTCTCGCTGCGTAAGCGGGCGGAAACGATCGGCTTATCAACCTTCCCCCGGATCGCAACGCTCGATCCGGCGATCGCCTTGGCGACTCGGCCGACGGTGACAGCAGGGAGGCCAGAATATAGCGGCGGTGCTACACCAATATCGAGCGACACGACCTTTGGCGGTTCGATCACGGCGAGCTCTGTCCACGGCATCGTGTCGTCGTCACCACCGCTGGCGCGATACGCGAGCGGCTGCGTGACGTTGTCGAGCCGAAAGACGGCCCGCTCGGCGAGCGGCTTGAGCTGACGGGTTTCGGTCCGCGTCCCCGTCGGCGTTTGATGACGCAGCTGCACCTGCACGTTGTCGGGCAACTGGCCATGCTTGTCGATGAGTTCAAGTTCCAAATCGTCGCCGACGGCGAGCTTGTCGATCGTGCGGACGAACGCCAGTTCGTGACTCCGCGGCCACGCGAGGTCAGTCCGCCAAGGCATGACCAGTCGCGATGCAGCGAGCCGCACGCTGGCTGGACGCCACACAGAGATTCCTGCGACGACGGCGACGAGGAGACCTGCGAAAGCGACAAGTTGCAGCGGTCGGCGGCGATCGATCGCGGAGCCCAAATCGACGCGGGCCGCCAATGCCTCTGCCTCGGCAACGACCGCCCGCCTTAGATCGACCGAACCCGCGGTCTTATCCGTTTCGGCCTGGCTCAGAAAGTCGATGGCCGACGACAGCCGCTGGGCCAGTTCGGGATGGCTCGCTTCGATCCGCTTAGCGACCTGCACCAGGCCCAGACGGTATCGGAGTGCCGGCCAGACGAATTTCCACGTCGCCCAACCGATGGCCGCGAGTGCCAGCAGCGACAGAATCCACCTTGCCCCCGGATCTTGCAGCCGGAGCAGATAGTCGGCCAGCCCAAAGACCGCGCCGATCACAATGACCGCACACAACAGGAGCGCCAGCCCCCCCGCGCGCACAAGGCCCATCGCCTTCCGGCGAACGGCTTCAACACGGGTTTGCAGGGGATGGGGCATCGTGTAGGTCCAGCCGGCCCGGCGGGATCTTGGCGTGGGAAAGAGTCGTGTGAACCAAAGCCCTGACATTGGTCAGGGTGCGCCGCCAGGTATCTCGCCATTGCCGATCACCCCGACCACTGGTCGGGGCTTTGATGCAATTCTCGCATATCGCCCCGCCAAAGTGCTAGACGAAGCGGCGGGGTGTTACGTTCTCGGCAGGCTGGAAGCCTGCCCCACTACAACAGCCCCACTCGCTTCCGGAGCAGCCATTCGCCGGCAATCAGCAACACGAACAGCCCGGCCAGAAGCGGTGCGTTCCAGATCGGGCGTGGCGGCAGCGACTCGATGCGTACCTGCCGGCCACGGGGCAGATCGCCCTGCAGTTTGTCGGCCTCTTGCAAGCGATAGAACTTGCCGAGCGAGGTCTTCGCCGCCGCGGTCAGCTCCGCTGTGTCCATTCGCGTGCGGGCCAGTTCGCCGGGCGGAGCGACGATGGTGAATTCCTTAGCCGGCGGCTGGCCGGTGAGCGTCGGCGCGGCGATCCACGCCCGATACTTGCCATCGGCCAGTTGCCCGGCGGTCCCCTCAAAGACGCCCCGCTCAGCAGCGTTACGGCGGAGCGTGACCGTCCGTCGCTGCCCCGCTTCGCGTTCGACGACAATCGCCACGCCGTCGTCCGCCTGCGGAGCAATCCGGTCGTCGAGAAAGCGGACTCGCAAGGCCACGGTATCGCCCCGGCGGTACTCGTCGCGATCGGTGTCGATTTCCGCCGTGCGACCAGACGATAGCAGCTTAGCCCGGCAGAGGTAGCGAATCGACTGAATCCAGTAGCGAGCGAAGTACGCGTCGCCGACGCGGAACCGCCAGCGATGTGTTTCGTCGGTCGCGTGAAACAGCACCTTCCCCGCCCCGACGAACTGCAGGCAAATAATCGGCAGTGGCCGGCCGTCGTCGCCCACTGCGGTCGGATGCTCGGCGAGTACCCGCACCCCCGGCCGCACGTTGGGCGCTGTCACAAACCATCGCAGCCCCGGCAAGCCGTCGCGCCACAGCTTGTCGCTCGCTGTCGGGGTGTCGGCAAGCTGCATCGTGGAACTCGCCTGCCCGAGCGGCGTGAGTCGCGGGCGGAATTCGTCCTTCACAATTGCATCGGCATCGGGAAGGCGGACCGTGTCGAGGTCCATCGGAAAGAGCGGCGCCAGCGGTGTGTCTCGGAAGGCGAGCGGCGTGAACTTCGGCCCGGCAACAAAGACGACGCCGCCGCCGCGGACCGTCGCGAACTCGTAAATGTTCTGCATGATCGACGGGCTGAGGAGCGACGGGTTCACGTCGCCAAAAATCAGCACATCGTAGGAGAACAACTCGTCGCGACTGACCGGAAAGAGACGCTCGGCCGTTTTGTCCGTCTCGACATACTCCAAATCCGCCTCCTGTAGTACTGTCCGAAAGCCGCGAGTCTTCCCCTCGGCTGGTTGGTCGCGGTTCAGCTCCCGCTGCAACATCTGCTTGAGCATCCGAAACTCGTAATTCGGATACGCCTGCACCAGCAGCACGCGAATTACCTCCTCGCGGACCGTCACCTTGCGAACGAGGCGGTTGTTGTCGGTGTTCGCCTCCCCCTCGCGCGGCGTGATCTCGAGCGTGAATTCGTATTCCCCTTGCTGGTCGGGGCGATGGGCGAGGCGAATATTCTGCGTGGTTACTTTGGGATCGAGCGTGACTTCCTGCTGAGCGACGACCTCCGGCGGCGAAGCGGCCGGATCGTCGCTCGCACGACGCGTCATCGTCAGCCGGACGCTCGCCTTCCCCGCGTACCCCTCGGCTGCGAGCTTGAAATCGAAATTTACCAGGTCGCCAACAAACGCCACCTCATCGACGAGCAAATCGTCCAGTCGCAGATCGCGCGTGGGCTGATCGCTCCCCAGGCCGACGAGATAGAGCGGCACCGACTTGCGACGGGCATACTGGGCGGCCTCGGAAAGTGGCTTCCCTTCGGTCGTCACGCCGTCGGTCAGCAGGATGATCGCCGCGGTCGGCCGGCCGCGCTGCGCTTCGAGCACCTCGCGGACGCTGTCACCCAACCGGCTTGTCGGCTCGTCGGCGGAAAGCGTTTGCAATTCGGCTACTAGCGACGGTCGATCGGAAGCCAGTGAGCGAGCCGCGCCGCCGGCTAGAAAAAACTTCAGGTTGTACCGCTCGGCCAGACCCGCGAGCAGTGCCGCGTCGTTTTCCAGGAGTAGCGACTTTGCTAGGTTCAGCCGCGTTCGCTCGGGCAGCTTCACGGCCGCGAGTCGCCGGTCGATTGCCGCGGCCAACGACTTGTCGTCGTAATGATCGACCAGGGCCATACTGGCCGAATCGTCGAGCACCACCACCACGTCCGGCAGGTCGGTCCGATGCCGCTGCACCGTCCAGCCATAAAGCATCAGCAGCACGATGCCCACGAGCGCCAGCCGCATTGCCGCGAGGAGCACTTTCCAGGGCCGCGACGCACTCTGGCTTTCGCGAAGATAGACGGTGAGCAAGATCGCGGCACTAGCAATCAGCACGGCCAACACGAGCCACGGTGGCGGGTTCCAGGTGCTCTGTAGCGTCGTTTCGAGCCCGCCGGGGTCTCCCCCCAGCGGCTCGCCGACGAGCCAGCGTTCGAGTTGTCGCCATGCGTCGTTCATCCTCGCCCCCTGCCGAAATACCACGCCAGGCACGGCTCGATGAGCACGAGCACGAGCATTGCTGAAAGAAGCAGGCGGAAGAACGAGCGGCCCTGTGCAGCGGCCAATGCCGGGGGCGGCTGGCCTGGTTCGGCCAGCTCGCGGCTGAATTGGCTGGGCAAGAGTTCCGGATCGAGACGGGCGAGGTCACTTTCGCGAGTGTTCAGGTTCACGGCAAGTTGCTGAGTGGGATGGCCGGGAAACTGCACGCTGTAAATGCCGCTGGAGTCCGCATCGGGGATCGTCCAGCGGGCGTCGATGCCGTCGGCCGCGAGCGTGAGCTTTTGCGTAGTGCCGCCGGGCCGCGTGAGCGTTGCCTCGGCCCCAGGAGCGATGCCGGACGCGATGCCGGTCAAGTCCTCGCCGACGAGCACCGTGCGTCCTTCGCCGCGTCCGCTGACTGCGTGGCTGACCATTTCATGCACGAGCGGTGGAAAGCTGGGCCAGGACGAAATCGCCGTCCACGGCGTTGGCGGAGTGGTGCTCCGGTCGAGTGAATCGGCCGATGCTGCCGACGCAAACAGCAGACTCCGACCGCGACCGATCCGCTCCTCAATGATTGCCCCATCGCCACCGTCAAAGCCCAGGGCAACCTTTGCTTCCGGAAACGGATCGAGCTTGACGTACCGCCAGATCGGCGTGGTCAAGAGGCCGCTTGCCTCGTGCCCGCGGAAGGGGGCGATGAGCGAGTGCCGATAGTCGAGCGGATTCAGACGATGCTGGCCATCTGGTGAAACATCGCCGAGTCTGGCCGGCAAGACGCGGAGCTTCGGATCGTCGCCGGCAAGTTGCTGGTTGTAGCTCTCGCGTTGCACCTGGTCGCCGAGAAACGTGACGAGGCCGCCGCCCCGATCCAGGTGCCGCCGGAGGACGCTCGCCTCTTCCCGGCTGATGCGACCCACATTGCACATGACGATGCAGTCGTAAGGCGCAAGGTCCGTTTCGACCAGCACGCTTTCGGGTGCTTCGGTCACTTCGATCGCTCCGCGCTCCTGCGGCCGAGGATTGAGCGCGAGGGCCACATGCCGCGTTTCCCCCGGCCGACCGCCAATCGCGAGTACACGAATCGCGTCCCTCACGCTCAGTGCCAGCCAGCGGCGGTTGTCGAGCGGCAGAGAGTCGTCGGCCAGCCGCACCTCCACGACGTGATCGCCGGGCGTCTCGAAGCGGTGGGTCGTGCTCACGGTCGTTCGCCCGCCAGCAGGGACATCGACCCGCTCGTCGGCAATTCGCTGGCCATCGACCAGAAACTCGACCGACTGCCGCGGGGCGTCCTGCCGGGAGTGGCTCTGAATCTCGGCGGAGAGCGTTACTTCCTGCCGCGCGGTGACAAGCGGCTGGCTCGCTTCTAAGCGGGCGACGGCCAGATTCGATGCAGCCGGTTCCCCCAGATCGACGAGCGACAGGCTTGCAATCTGCTCCAGCCGGGCCAGCCGCTGGCGACCGTCGGCAGTGTTCGCATCGTTCCAGGTCTGCTGCTGCAGGTCGGTGAAGAAGACGACCTGTTTTCGTACCAGTCGCGGCTGATTTTGCTCGGCCTGGCGGAGGATCGATTCAATCTCGGCGAGCGTCGCCGGCAGGCTCGCTCCCGCGTGCGGGAGGCGGAGGTTGTCGATCTCCTCGCTCACGTCCTCCGGGTCAAAGGCTGGCTGGCCGATGACCACCTGCGGCGGCTGACCCATGACGAGCAGCGTATAGCCGTCCCCCTGCTTACCGTCGGCAACAAGTTGCTTCGCGAGTTCCTTGGACGCGTCGAACCGCGATTTCTCGTCGCGTCGGTAGTCCATCGAGTACGAACCGTCGAGCACCAGTACGACGTGTGATTGCCCGCCCGTGCTGTTCGTCCAGCCGGAAAGGAGCGAAAGCTGCGGATCGGCCAAAGCCAGAGCGAGGAGGACAAGAATCGCAGTCCGCACCGCCAGCAGCAGCCACTGTTCGAGTTGAATCCGCCGGGCGTTCTTTCGCATGGCCGCCAGCAAAAACTCCATCGCCGCCCACGACTCTTCCCGATACTTCCGCCGGCTCCAGAGGTGAATCAGAATCGGCAGCGCAGCCGCGAGCCCCCAGCCCAGCATCCAGATGCTGCCGAATTGCCAAAAGGCGACGATTGGCTGGAGTTGGATCATCAATGCCGCTACCCCGCCCTCCGCCGCCGGCTCGCCAAAAAGCTCGTCAGGGCCGCATCCACCGGCTGGTCGGTTCGCATCAGGACGTAGTCGATCTGCTGCGTGCGGCAGGCTTGCTGCAACGACTGCTGGAAGGCGGTGAACTCCTTTAAGTACGCACGCCGGATGACCGAGGGATCGGCCTGGACCGCCGGAAACCCTTCCAGCCCCTTGAATTGCGTCGGGCCGGAGAGTTGGAAGTCGATTTCCGCAGGATCGAGGACATGCAGGAGCACAACGTCGTGCCGCCGGTGGCGAAAGTGTTTCAGCCCGGCGACAAGTGAATTCACGTCGTCGAAAAAATCGGACAGCACGACCACAACGCCCCGCTTGGTCAGCCGCTCGGCCAACTCGTGAAAGATCGGCCCGGCCGCGGTCTTTTTGCCCGGCGTGGCCGACTCCATCACGTGCAGCACCTGCTCCAGGTGCGACGGGCTGCCGCTGGGGCGAAGGAGCGTCCGAATCTGGCTGTCGAACGTGGCCAAGCCCACCGCGTCTTGCTGCTGCAGCACCAGCCACGCGAGGGCTGCCGCGACACATTGGGCGTATTCGCTCTTGCTCATGGCCACCCCACGGCTGCGGTACGTCATGCTCTCGCTCACATCGAGCACGAGGTAGCAGATCAGGTTCGTTTCGTCTTCGTACTGCTTGAGGTAAATCTTGTCGGTCCGGCCAAAGACCTTCCAATCGACGTACCGCAGGTCGTCGCCGGGGGCATACTCGCGATGCTCGGCAAACTCGATCGAAAAGCCGTGATACGGGCTTTTGTGCAGGCCGGCAACATACCCCTCGACGATGTGCCGCGCCCGGAGCGTGAGCCCCTTGAGCTTGGCGAGGGTTTGCGGATCGAGGGCGGGCTTGTCCATGCGGCCATTATACGCGCCGCTAGTCGCGATCGCGGTAGCTACTACAGGGTGGCTGGGGTCGAGCGAAGCGAGCCCCTGGCCCACCGGGACTGCATTGTAACCTGGCTCAGCGACTGTCTGCTTGATGGCTCGCCGGATGAGGATGTTCCGCGCGGTGGGGACAACCCGAACTCAATTATGCTTGACTTTGCTCCCGCCAACGGCACATAGTTTTCCTATGCCAAGCCGACAAGAGCACTGGGGAACTTACTGTCCAAATTGCAAGCAGAATAGACTCTTTGTTCGCACAGTTAACGAAGCAAACCATTTGATTCACGCGATCATCACGCTGTTTCTTTTTGGCCTCTGGCTGCCGATTTGGATTATCGCGGCGTTTGGCGCATACACGACAGACTGGCTCTGTACCCACTGCGGGTCGCTCCCAGGCGTTCCATCACTTCCGCCCGACATACGGGCAAAGATCGATACCGCAAAGGGTGAACCAACGCCACCGCCCGTTGTGCGAATTCCGAATTTCCCAGGAAGTAACTAGGCTCCTGCGAGATGCGAGTTGGTTTCAACCCAGGCGAGAGCCTGAGACGGAGGTGCTGGGCGATTCTCGGCACCGCTAACTACCCGCAGCCCGATGAAAATGGACGTGCTTCCACTGCCCGCCAATTCGCTGCCAGACGCGGGTTTCTTCCATCCGCCCCGTCTGTGGCGCGCCGCTGGCGTCGAGCGATTGGGTGAGCCGGACGTAGCAGATGATCGCCGCGTCTTCCCCCATCATCCGGACGTGCGGCTGGCTCATCGTCACTTGCTTGGCGGGCTTCTGCGGCGAGCCGGGGAGGTCGAAATAGTATTTGTGAAACGGCATCCCGACGGCCAGTTGCCCGCGAGCCTCCGGCTCGAAGCAGGTGATCGACGGATCGCACAACTCGGCATACGTCTTCCAGTCGCCGGAAACGATCGACGCGAGGAGTTTTTGATTGAGGTCGAGGAGTTGTTCAGTTTGCTCAGGCATCGATGTATTCAAAGTCAAAGAGTGTTGGGAATCTTTGTAGGACCGTAAAGGTGTGGCGGTACTGGTTTCGTTCGTTCTTCTCAAACGATTCTCTGCTTACCACTTGCCATCCATCCATGCTAATTTTCGGGAACTTTGTATCACCCTTCACGGTTGCTTCAATTTGTGAAAGGTAGATTCGATTCGCGAATGGCAATGTTTCTTCAAATACCACGCCGCCGCCAATCACAAACACCTCTTTCTTGAGCGCGCTTGCCGCAGAGAGTGCTACTTCCAAACCTGTTAAAAAGTGGACATCTCCTTCTGGAGGGGGCTCACGCGCCCACATTGCTGACTGCTGAAAAAGGCGAAATTCGCCGTCTGGAAAGCGAGTTGTTAGCACAATCGAGCGTCGACCAGGTAACGGACGACCGATCGAATCGTATGTCTTACGTCCCATGACGAGGGCGTGTCCCATCGTCAGCTTCTTGAAGCGCTGCAGATCTGTCGACATTCGCCAGGGCAATTGGCCATTGCAACCAATGACCCGATTTTGAGCCATTGCAACAATTAGTGAAATGGCGGGTCGTGGTCCTGAAGCAGTGTCGAAGGACATTTCCGTATGCCCAGTGAAGGTTTGCAAAACTACACCGCCACCTTCGCCGCAATGTGCGGATGCGGGTGGTAGTTCTCGATCTGGAAGTCGTCGTACTGGAAGTCAAAGATCGACCGGACCGCGGGGTTGATTCGCAGCGTGGGCAGGTCGCGCGGCTCGCGGGTGAGTTGCAACTCGGCCTGCTCGATGTGGTTGTTGTAGAGGTGGGCGTCACCAAAGGTGTGAATGAATTCGCCGGGGGCCAAGTCGGTCACTTGGGCAACCATCAGCGTCAGCAGGGCATACGATGCGATGTTGAACGGCACGCCGAGGAATACGTCGGCACTTCGCTGGTACATCTGGCACGAGAGCCGGCCGTCGGCGACGTAAAACTGAAAGAGCAAGTGGCACGGCGGCAGGGCCATCTGATTCACGTCGGCCACGTTCCAGGCGCTGACGATAAGCCGTCGCGAGTCGGGCGTGCGGCGAATCTGGTCGATCACTTGCGTGATCTGGTCGATCTTCCGGCCATCGGGCGTCGGCCACGATCGCCATTGATAGCCATACACCGGCCCAAGCTCGCCGTTCTCGTCCGCCCATTCGTCCCAGATACTGACGCCGTTTTCTTTCAGATACCGCGTATTCGTCTCGCCGCGCAGGAACCAGAGCAGCTCGTGAATGATCGACCGCGTGTGGACCTTCTTCGTCGTCACCAGCGGAAAGCCGGCCGCCAGGTCGAACCGCATCTGGTAGCCGAAGATGCTCCGTGTGCCGGTGCCGGTGCGGTCCCCCTTGGTCGTGCCGCGGTGCAGAATGTGCCGGAGAAGATCGAGATACTGCTGCATGTCCCACTTTTACAGCTAGGGACGTGAGGCAACAAGGGAATTGACGACCGAACGAACGCATGTTTCTTCCATGCCTCAACGAACAGCACTTTCCGCTTGCCTCGCGCCATCGCACCACCGATAATCGCCCCTTGATGCGTGTTGGCGAGAACGATGGAGGACCGCAACCATGCTTCCCAGTTTGCTCGGTCGTCGCGATTTGCTGCGCGTTGGTTCGCTGAGCATTGCGGCATCGGCGATTCCAACAGCAATAACCGCGGCTGAGAAGTCCGCTCCGCGCGAAGGGCAGGGGAAGGCCAAGAGCGTCATCTTCCTGTGGATGGCCGGTGGCGTCACGCACATCGACTCGCTTGATCCCAAGCCTGAAGCACCCGTCGAGGTGCGCGGCGTGCTGGGAGACATCGCCACGAAACTGCCGGGAGTGCGGTTTTGCGAGACAGTGCCCGAACTGGGGTCAGTGGCCGACAAGCTGGCGGTGCTGCGGAGTTTCTCACACGATTCGAGCGACCACCTGATCAGCCAGGTTTATACGCTGTCGGGCCGCCGCGTCACGATGAGCGAGCTTTACAGCGAGCCAAACATCGGCTCGCTCATCTGGCGCCTGCAAGGTCCGCGGAACGGACTGCCGGGTTATATCGCGGTGCCGGGAATCACGCGGCCGGGGCCGCCGCCGTACAACTTCTTCGTCGGCGGTTGGCTGGGGAATCAGTATGCGCCGTATTGCCTCGGTGGATTGCCGGCTCAACCCGATTTCAGCGTCGGCGAAAAGCTCGACAATCCGCCAGCCGAGGCGAGCGAAGATTTGCAGCCGCAGTCGCTCGGCCTTGCTCCTGAAGTGCCGCTGGCCAGGCTTTCCGGCCGACAGCAACTGCGAGACTCGTTCGATCAGGCCCTCCGGGCGCTCGACCGGAGCGAAACGGTCGTGGCGGCCGAGTCACAGTATCAAAATGCCCTGCGGCTGCTGACGACGCCAGAGATCCGCCGTGCGTTTGAAGCCGACGATGAGCCGGCTGCCGTGCGCGAGGCCTACGGCCGAACGAAGATCGGCGGACGCTGCCTGCAAGCCCGTAGGCTGGTCGAGGCAGGGGCACGATTCGTGATGGTCGATTACGGCTACGACCCGGACTACGGCAACATCTGGGACAACCACAACGCTCCGTCGCAGAATCACCCGCCAATCCAAGAGATGTGCCGCCGCGGCTATCACCTGGCGGGAATGGACAAGGCATTTGCTACCTTGATTCGCGACCTCGATGACCGCGGTCTCTTGGACACGACGCTCGTTTGCTTCATCACCGAATTCGGCCGGACGCCGATCATCAACAAAGCCGGCGGTCGCGATCACTGGGGAGCGGCCGGCTCACTGTTCTTTGCCGGCGGCGGCGTAAAGGCGGGACAAGTCATCGGCGAGACCGACCGCACTGCTTCCAAACCGATCACACACCCTTACGGCCCGTGGGATGTGGCGGCGACGATCTATCACCTGCTCGGCGTCAACTATCGCGGGGTGGCCTACGATATGCTCGACCGCCCGCGGTCGATTCTGGACGAAGGGGAAGTGATTCGGGAAATCCTCTAAACGGTTTAGCGGTAGAACCTACAAAAGCCTGAAACGCCAGCGAAGCAATCCGCATAGCTGCCAAACAGTTACCCGTAGCCCGCTCTTTTAACGCAAAGTCGCAAAGGGCGCAGAGGTCGCAGAGATCCCAAGTGCTGCTTTGCGCCTTTGCTACCTCTGCGACTTTGCGTTTGAATAGGTCGATCCTGAGCCGCAAACTGGTCAGGCTGGGCTTTAGTCTACGAACCTGAGTGAAAGTACGACATGACGCTCCATCGTTTGCTCTACACATTTGCGCTCGGCATCGCGGCCTTCGTTGGTCCGCAAGCTCTACACGCCCAGTCGCTCGCGGACCGCGTGATGCCGCTCATCACGGCGCACGAGGGGAAGGTTGCCGTTGCAATCAAGCATCTGAAAACTGGCGAGTCGTTCGTGCATCAGGCCGACGTGTCGATGCCGACGGCCAGCCTCATCAAGTTCCCGGTGATGATCGAAGCGTATCGGCGGGCGGCTGAGGGGAAGATCGACCTGGCGGAGAAGGTGACGCTCAAGGACGAGGACAAAGTTCCCGGCAGCGGCATTCTGACGACGCACTTCTCGGGGGGCACGGCCATTTCGCTCCGCGATGCGGTCCGGCTGATGATTGCCTACTCGGACAATACGGCGACGAACCTCGTGCTGGCCAAGATCGGCCTCCCGGCAACGGCCGAGACGATGGAGAAACTCGGCCTGCCCAACACCAAGGTGCATAGCTTCGTCTTTCGCCAGGGGAGCTCGATTTTTCCCGAGCGAAGCAAAGAGTTTGGCCTGGGAAGCACAACCGCCAGCGACATGATCCGGCTCCTCGAGGATCTGCACGCGAAAAAACTCGTCACGCCGGCGGCTTGCGACGAGATGCTGGCTCACTTGCGGACGTGCGAGGACAAGCGGATTCCCAAGCTGCTGCCGGCAGGAACGAAGGTCGCCCACAAGACCGGCTCGGTTGCCGCGGTACGCACGGCAGCGGGCATCATTGAAGCCAAGAGCGGATCGATCGCTCTGTGCGTACTCACACGCGACAACAAGGACCAGCGCTGGACGGACGAGAATGCGGCCGAAGTGCTAACGTCGAAGATCGCCCTGGCCGCGTTCGACCACTTCGAGAAAGGACAGACCGCTGAATCCAAACCAGCGGATGACGTGCTGAAGCTCGGCGCGTCCGGCGAGCTCGTCCAAGCCGTGCAGCGGACACTGAACGCCCGGCTCGATCCGTCGCCGGAGCTTTCGATCGACGGCGACTATGGCCCGGCAACGAAAGCAGCCGTGCAGGCCTTCCAGCGATCGAAGAGCCTAGAAGCGAGCGGCGATGTTGGCCCGGACACCTTCAAGGCCCTTGGCCCCCTCGTTGAAGCTGAGGCGGTTGCCGCGCCGGAAACGGTCAACACTGCCGAACTCCCTCGCCAGCCTAGAGAGAAGCTCGACGGCCCGCCGCTCGTGACATGCAAGGCCTGGGCAATCGGCGATGCGAAAACGGGGGAACTACTATTTGGCGAGAAAGCGGAGGAGAAGCTCGACATCGCCAGTACGACAAAGCTGATGACGGCCTACATCGTCTGCAAGCTCGCTGAGGCTGACCCGAAGGTGCTCAGCGAAGTCGTCACGTTCTCAGCCGCGGCCGACAAAACGATCGGCTCGACGGCCGATGTACGCGAGGGGGAGCAAGTGAGCGTTGACGAGTTGCTGTATGGCCTGATGCTGCCTTCGGGAAACGACGCGGCGACGGCACTGGCGGAGCATTTTGGAAACAGGAGTCAGGAATCAGGAATCAAAGGTCAAGAGCCGGCTGCGGCATTTGTCGCCGAAATGAACCGCCAAGCCGAGAAGCTAGGCCTGGCTGACACGCAATACGAAAACCCGCACGGCCTGACTGCCAAGGAGCACAAGTCGTCGGCACGGGATCAGCTCAAACTGGCCAGCGCCGCCTTGCAGTTGCCACTGCTTCGCAGGGTCATCTCGACTCGCCAGCACGGCACGAAGCTGGTTGGTCCTGGTGGCTATGAGCGGAATGTCATCTGGAAGAACACGAATCGGCTGCTAGGCATCGAAGGCTATCTGGGTGTGAAGACTGGCACGACGGACGCTGCCGGCGCGTGCCTCATTGCCTGCGGCGAGCGCGACGGACGCGAGCTAGTCGTCGTGGTGCTCGGTTCGACATCGTCCGACGCGAGGTACGTCGATGCGCGAAACTTGTTCCGCTGGGTTTGGAGCAAGTAATGCTTACAGCCACAAATGCAGCCGGCCGCCGAGGAAGTCCGGCAGCGCTTTGCGTACGAAGTGGACGATCTGCTTGTCGTGATAGCGCGTGCTGAAGTGGGCGGCGATCACCAGCTCGTTCTGAAAACGGTCCCGCCGCTCGACGAAGTCGTCGAGGTGCAGGTGGCCGTGCTTGTGGATCTTTTCCTTGCGATGGCTCGGCGCGACGAACGACATCTCGGTGATGAGCACCTTCGCCTCGTACATCGCCGGGTTCGCGTCTAGCCCTTCGGGAGCCGTGTCGCCGGTGTAGGCCAAGAGCGGAAAACGCCGCTCTTCGGAGACTTCGACGCCCGACAGTCGAATGTCCCGAATCTGATCGCCGGTCAGGCCTTCGTACTCGGTCTTCAGCTTCTTCCGCCGCTGCCAGACTACGAAGCCGACCGATGGGACCGTGTGCCGCGTCGCGCAGACGCTCACGGCCAGCTCGCGCGACAGCTCGATTTCGTCGCCGGGACGCACGGCGACCAGCTCGCACGGCAGCCGGCCGCGATCGAGCCGCTGAAACGCCTTGAGCACGTGCTGCACGAGGTCGATTGCGTGCTCCGGCAGGTAGATCACCGGCGGGTCCATCTTCATCATCCGCCGTCGCGCCACGTAGATCGGCAGGGCCGCCACGTGGTCGAGGTGCGTGTGCGAAATGAACCAGGCGGGCGTCCCCATGAAGTCCCAGGGCTGGGCCCCCAGATCAAAACCGAGCCGCAGTTCGGGGATTCGCCAGTACGACTGCACGGCCGCGCGCGAGTAGCCTTCGATCGTAAGATCGCCATGTTTCAGCGAGCGGAAGGGGCAGTTGTCCAACATGCGGTCGCGACACAAATCCAAGTGACCAGGGACCAATGACAAGTGACAATACTGGCGCGGCAGGGTTCGCCATAGTGGCCGATGACTGGTCACTATCACTTGTCATTTGTCGCTTGTGCCATTCCAGTAAATCTTGACATTATGCGTCGCCCGGCCGACGGCAACGACATCGGGCTTGCCGTCGCCGTTCAGATCGCCGGCGACGAGATCTTCGACCGCGACGCTTCCCGGATCGACGATCTGCCGCGACCACTTGCCCGCCGCGGCATCTTGCGGATCGTAGATGCGGACGCCGCACTTCGACGCGTCGCTGGCGTTGTCGCGTACGCCAATCACCAGTTCGTCGTCCTCGTCGCCGTCGAGGTTCGCACACGCGACCGCATGGCCCCACTTGAGGTCTTCATCGAGAACGCGACGAGTCCAGAGCGTCCCTTCGCTTGGCCGCGTATAGACAACCACCTGGTGCCCGTGCCACGGCTCGATCGTGGCGATATAGTCCTTGCCGCCAGCCAGCTTGCCGAGCTTGATTTCGCTGGCTCCCTTGTTGGGGCTCGTTTCCTGGTTGCCTGCGCCAATGAGCGTTCGCTTCCACTTGCCGCTGTCCTTGGGCCGTTCCAGCAGG
This sequence comes from uncultured Pirellulaceae bacterium, assembly GCA_964384375.1. Taxonomy (GTDB): domain Bacteria; phylum Planctomycetota; class Planctomycetia; order Pirellulales; family Pirellulaceae; genus CAYLLN01. Next base: position 35,960 of record CAYLLN010000011.1, on the reverse strand, counting down.
CTCACTCCCTCGAAGCTGACGAGTAGGATTTCCGGCTGCTTGTCGCCGTCGATGTCCACGACCTGAAAGTTGTGCGAGACATGCACGTCATCGCACAACACCTGCGGCTCCCAAGGTCCTTTCACTGGATCGGCAGGAATCTTGTAGGCCAGGAGCGGCGTGCCATTCTCGGCAAAGTTCGGCCGTGTCGTGTCCTTGCCCATCAACGGCGAAACGATCAGCTCCGGTTTGCCGTCAAGGTCGAGATCGGCGAAGTTCATGCGGTGGGTCGTCGGGTGCTCGCCGATCGGGTGCCGCGACCACGATCCAGCCGGGGTCTTGCCGCCGGTGATCCACTGGATCGTGCCGCCGGTCTTGGTATCAGCCGGCCGCCAATCGGCTCCGACGGCAAAATCAAGCTGACCATCGCCGTCGATGTCGTGCGGCGCAAAACAGACATTGTCCTTCTTCGTTTGTCCTTGCAGGATCACGTGCTCCGTCCAGTTCGGATTCTCCAGCCACAGGATGCGGTCGGAATCGACAATCGCGATGTCGAGGCGCTGGTCGCCGTTTATGTCGATCAGGCGCACGGCATAGCCGACGGTGAGCTTCGTCGGAAGTTCCTGGTCCTTGAATTCGACCTCCGCGGCGATTGCTCCCGCCGCCAACATGACAAACGTCGAGAAAACCGCTGCTCGAATCATTGCCCACTCCTGATCGTGCCCAGTTTTTAACGCAAAGACCGCAAAGGAACGCCAAGGCCGCAAAGAGCTTACCAGCAGCATCGGAACTTCGCGACCTTTGCGAGCTTGGCGCCTTTGCGTTGAAACGATCAATTCTTCGATCACCGATCACTACGGCTTCGCGCCCGCTCCGTTGCGGGCGTCGAGCGCCTTGAGAATGTCGCTTGTAATGTCAAGCCCGTCCTCGAAGACGATGCCCCGATTGAGAGCCTTGAGAATTTCCGGCAACGGCTGGTTCTCATCGAGCGAAGTCTCCTGCTGCCGAATGACGAGCTTGATCCCCTTCTCTTTGCAGTATTTCTTCACTTCCTCTTCAACCTGGCGATAGAGTTCCAGGTGGGCCGTCGCCTCCCGTTTCTGCAGCGTCTCCCGCTCCTTGGCGACGAACTGCTGCAGGTCGGTTTGCAGCTTCACCGCTTGCTGCTGCAGACGTTGTGCTTCCGGCGTGCCCGGTTGAGCCTTGCGAAGCTGCGTCACCACCGTCTCGAGCTCAATCTGCCGGAGCTGGGCCTTCTTCTCCATCTCCTGCACCCCCTCCTTGATCGGCACCAGCTTGTCCTGAAACGGCTTGTGATCCTTGAAGATGCGGTCGAGGTTCACCAGGGCGATCGGCAGCGTCTCCTGGCCGCCAGCGGCAGTAGCGAGCGTGAGGAAAGCACAGGAAGCGAGCAGCAAAGTACGCATGGATGGCCTTTCAGAAATCGAGCGGGTCAGCGGTCCGGCTGGCGGCCTCGTCGGCAGCTTCGGCCGGCTCCTCGACCACGGTGCATTCGGGAAGCGACTGCAAAAACACGCGGCCGTAGGGCTTCGTTTTGATTCGCGGGTCGAGGATCACCACGATCCCCCGGTCGCGCTGCGTGCGAATCAGACGGCCGAATCCCTGCCGCAGTTTTATCACCGCCGCGGGCAATTGGTAATCCCGGAAGGGGTTGCCGCCGGCCGCCCGAATCGCCTCCAAGCGAGCTTCCAAGAGCGGTTGATCGGGAACGCTGAACGGCAGCTTCGTAATGATGACGTTCGTCAGGGCGTCTCCGGGTACATCGACCCCTTGCCAGAAACTATCGGTCCCGAGGAGCACGCCGCGCGGATTCGCTTTGAACTGCTCGACCATCGTCGTCCGGGGCGTGCCATCGGCTTGGCTATAGAGAGCCAAGTCGCGAGTGGCGAGCCACGGCGTGAGTTCCGCAGCCGCTTTGCGGAGCGAATCGTAACTCGTGAACAGCACGAACGCGTGCCCGTCCGTCCGCTGGACGTATCGCTTGATGATCTCGACGCTCCGCCGTTCAAACCGCTGTTTGTCGGCACTCGGATCGGGCATGCCGCGCACGAGCACAAGCTGCGCTTGCTCGCGAAAGTTGAACGGGCTCCCCGCCTGCAGCGACTTGCTGCTCGTCAGGCCGAGACGCGACTTGAAAAAGTCGAAGCTCGGCGGCTGACCGACGGCGAGCGTCGCACTGGTGAGAACGACGGTCTTGGTCTTCGAGAACAAATGCTCGCGAAGGACTGGGCCAACGTCGATCGGCGCTGAACTGAGCGACACCTTCGGCCGTCCGCGGCCGGCACTCGTCGATTCGATCCAATACACATCCCCTTCCGTTTGCTGCTCGACCCAGTGGGTCACGTCGCCGGCAAGGGCCATGAGACGTTCGTGGGCCGAAGTGAAGTCGAGCTTCTCGGATTCGCTTTCGATCTCGCGTGCTGCCCGTTGCAGTTCTTTCGCGAGGCGAACGAGAGCGGGACTGAGTTGGTTCTCGACTGCGTCCGGTTTGTGGACTCGCAGGCTGCTCCCCTCGCTTACGCTTCGGGCTAGTGTGCGGACATCGGCAAAGAAATCGTCGGCGTGGTGGTAGCAATCGACGACGAGGTCTTGCGCCTCGCGGAGTTTGCGAGTGACAAGCAGCCCCTTGTTCGTCCGGTCGTTGTAAAGCTTGTGCAGTAGATACTGCACCTGGCCCGACGTGACGCCGAGTCCCAAGTGATCGCCGGCGACCGCTTCCAGGTTGTGGGCCTCGTCGAAGATGACCGCTTCGTAGTCGGGGAGGATGCTCGCGCCGACGCGCCGCAGGGCGAGGTCGCTGAAGAACAAGGCGTGATTGACGACGAGAATCTGAGCGTTGTGAACCCGGCGGCGGGCGCGGAAGTAGAAGCAATCCTTGTGCGTCTTGCACTTCCTCCCCAGGCAATTGCTGCTATCGCTTTGCACCTCGTCCCACACGCTCGGTCGCGGGCGAAAGGACAGGTCGCTGAGCGAGCCGTCCCCCGTCTTCTTCGACCAGGCGATGATCTGCCGCAAGTCGCGATGCTCCTCCTCGTCTGAGAAGAGGCTGACCATCCGCTCCGCCGCGCTATTCATCCTGCGGAGGCTCAGGTAGTTGCCGCGACCTTTGACGAGCACGGCAGTGAATTCCTGCGGAATGACCGCCCGCAGCAGGGGCAGGTCTTTCGTGATGAGCTGCTCTTGCAGGCTGATCGTATGCGTTGAAATGACAATTCGCCGTCGCGGCTTCGGGGAGTCTTCGTCGGCGTCATCGTTCGTGCTGGGGGGAGCGGGGGGCTCCGCGGTTGCGTGCAGAATGGCCGGCACGAGGTACGCGAAGCTCTTACCGACGCCGGTTCCCGCTTCGGCCACGAGGTGCTTTTCGCTCGCGAGCGCCTGCGCGACCGCCTCAGCCATTTCCAGTTGCTGTGGCCGCTGCTCGTAGTGCGCGAGGCGTGCGGCAATGCGGCCGCCGGGACCAAGGATTTCGTGGACGGTTGTCACGGTATTAGGGTAGCAGAGGCAGGAGGACAGGAGTCAGGGGACAGGAGACAGGCAAATGTGAAGCTTCGGTGGTTGCCGCTGCATTCATTTCGCAGGCGAATTAAGATATGGCCCTGCCGGGCGAATACTCTCCGCTGGCGGCGGATACCACCCCACGTAACTTCCTCCCTTCCATTTATGCCGATCGAATTCCCCTGCCCGACCTGCCGCCAGCAGGTCCGCACGCCGGACGCCGCTGCCGGCAAGAAGGGGAAGTGCCCGAACTGTGGCACGCTCGTCATGATCCCGGCTCCGGCAGTTGCGATTCTGCCGAATCAGCCGCCCAAGCCGGCCACTGCACCCAGTCCGCCCGCTACGCCGTCGCCGCCTCGTGCTGTTCAGCCGGCGATCGCAACTCCCCTCCCTTCCGCATCACCGCAAGCCGCGACTGCTGGTCCGATCGAATTTCCCTGCCCGAACTGTCAGCAGACCGTGCGAACGCCAGCCAGCGCTGCCGGCAAAAAGGGGAAATGTCCGAGTTGCCAGTCGGTCGTGCAGATTCCGGGAGGCAGTCCCGCTCCGAAGCACGCACCGCCTGTTCCATCGCTCCAGCCACTTGCTCAGCCGCAGACTCAGCCTCGTCCAGCTGCACCCAAGCCGACGCCGCGACAGCCCGACGGCATTCCCACGCTCACGCCACTCCCGCCCGCTCCCGCAGCCAACGTTCCCGGTCTCACGCCTCTCGGTCCCGCTCCACAGTTTGGTCATGCTCCTGCGAATCCCTTTGGCGGCTTGACTCCGCTCCCTGCGGCTCCGTCGTATGGCGCGCCGGGACTCACCCCACTCGCGCAGGCAAGTTCCACACCCGGTCTCGTGCCTCTGGGTCCCGCACCCGCCGCGCCGACCCCTGGCCTCGTGCCGCTCAATAGTTCGCTCCCCACGCTCACGCCGGTTTCAACTGATCCGCTCGCTGGTCTGCCGGCGATGAGCCCACTTGGCATCCCTCCGAGCCAGATGGGAGCCCCGCTCAATCCGTACTCTTCGCCGGTCGCGACCGCGTACAGTCAACCCGCCTATCAGCGGCCGCAGATCAGCGACCACAATCGCCGCGGTCTGATGTGGGAGCGCGAGCAGTCGATGGACGCATTCGGCGACACGGTGAACGACGTGCTCGGCTCGCCGGCCGAGGCGTTCGAGCGGATGCGCCGCACCGGCGGCATCGGCAATCCACTCGGGTTTTTCATCATCGGCAGCGTGATCGGGCAAATCGCCGCCGGGATTTACTCGACGATCATGCAGGCGATCATCCTGGCGGCCAATGGTGGCGTGTTCCCGTGGGAAGCGCTCCTGATTTATGGAGCCGTGATGATCGTCGGTGGCATTGTCGGTGTCGTGATTGCGGGAACGATCGGCATGTTCATCTCCGCCGCCATCGCCCACCTTTGCCTGATGATGGTCGGGGGCGCCAACGCCGGATACGAGGCAACCTACCGCGTGCTCTGTTTCGGCGCGGGGTCGGTCGCCGTGCTCAACGCGATTCCGATCGTTGGCCCGATCATCGGCATCTTCATGACGTTCGTCGTGCTCATTCACGGTTACGCTCGCGCCCACGAGTGCTCTGGCGGCCAGGCCGCGGCTGCCGTGTTCCTCCCCATGTTGTTCGTGTGCTGCATTTGTTGCGGTTTCGGAAGTTTCACGGGATTCGGCAGCCTGCTCGCCTTCGTGCAAAGCTTCTTTTAGCATTCTCTCCTATGACGATTGAATTCCGCTGCGGACAGTGCAACCAGTTGCTCCGTGTGTCCGACAAAAGTGCCGGCAAGAATGCCCGCTGTCCCAAGTGTCAGGCGCTCATGCAGGTCCCCAGCGCGCCAGCCGAAGGTTCGTCGGAACCGGGCGTTGCACCTTCCGCACCTCCTCCTCCGCCTCCGCTGCCGGGCAAGAGCACTGCGCCGACGTCTCCCCCAGCGCCGTCGTTCGTTCCACCATCCCCCGCACCAGCCAAGAGCGATGATCCGTTTGCGTTCTTGAATGCCGGTAATCGCCCAGCCCCCTCGCAATCTGCGCCTGCGGCCAACCCCTTTGGCAACGGTGGTTTCGGAGGCGCCCCGCCTTCTTCGCCGTTTGGAAACGCTCCCGCACCGACATTCCAATCCCCCTCGGTGAACCCTTACGCCTCGCCCGGCGGAGGCTACACGGCCGCCTATGCCATCGGCTACGGCGCTGCTGCCTATGGTCCCCGGTCGGGCCTCCCTTGGGAGATCCGGCGACAAAGTTTCGGTTCGTGGTGGGAGACGATGACGATGATCGTCGGCTCGCCCAGCCTGGCCTTCACACGGATGAAACAATACGGCGGCCTCGGCGGACCGATCATGTTCGCGATCTGGGGACTCGCGATGCCAGTTGCTCTCGCGACCTGCCTACTCATTCCCCTTGCGATCATCATCGCCATCGGCGCCGGGAACGAAGGGGGCGCGGCAATCGGCGCGGGAGTCGGCGTCGGCGTGGTGCTGGCCATCATCGTCGGCCTGGTGATCTATGTCGTGCTCGTGGCAACTATTGGTGCGCTCATCGCAGCGGCCATCTACCATGGCTGCCTGTTGCTCGTTGGCGGAGCACGACAAGGGTTTGAGACGACGTTTCGTGTGGTCAGCTTTGCGCAGGGAGGAACCGCACCAATTGGAATGCTGCTTGGGCTCATTCCTTACCTCGGCGGCCTCATCCACTTGGTGTGGATCATCGTCATCCTTATCACTGGCCTGGCCAAGGCGCACGAAATCCCAACCGGAAAGGCGGCGCTCGCCGTCCTCCTGCCGTTTGGCGCGATGATGCTTCTGTGTGCGGGGTTTGTGGCAATCTCGATGCTTGGCGCAGCGGCAGGGAACTGACGATCAGTCACGTTTTGGTTCCGGCTCGATGACTTGCTCGAGCGTTGTGGCCTGATTCGGTTTGTCCTGCTTCGCCCGGTAGATCACGCGGCTCGTCTTGAGCGGCTTCCCGGCGGCGTCACGCTCTACAATCAACTGGCCATCGGTGGTGAATTCCTCGCGAGCCTCGCCCCGGATGCGCGTCCAGCCAGTTCGCTGTCCGGCCTCGTCATAGTGGTATTCGTCGCGCCAGTCGCGCGGTGTGTGAATGGCCGGATCGGCATAGTTCCCGCCGCCGGCGTGCGAGCGATATTCGACTGCTTCGATCTGCCCCGCGGCACTATATTTCCGCGTCTCGCTGTCGAGGCAAACGACGCTGACGATTCCCGGAGCGGAGTAGTACGAACCGTTATGCACAAACGCGCCAATGTCGATACGGTTTGTTTCCATCTTCGACCCCGCCGCGATCGGAAACCGCTCGTGCCAGCGGACGCGAATCTCCACGAGCGAGCCGTCGTCTTTGAGCGGGTGAATGCTCACGTCGGCAGGTCGCCCTTGCAGCACGGACCAGTGGTAGGTGAGCGGCCGATCGTTTGCGTCGTAGCTCGTCGCGGCCGTTACCACCATCCGCCGCTCGCGAGCCGTCGTGCGATAGACGCGGGCGATGGCCGCCGGCGTGTCGAAGAGCGCCTCGGCAGAGCCGACTTCAAAGTAGTCGATGCCGACCTGCGGTTTGTCTTCGTCGATCACCTGTAACTGGATCATCGGCGGCACTCGGTCGGCGGGAATTTCGTGTGCCAGGCGGACCATTCGTTCCACATCGAGTTGCTCCCCCTGAAAAACCGGCGGATGAGCCTTTCCGGTGAGATAGTCCGCGTCGCTCGCCACTTGCTTGTTCGACCGGCGAAAGACCATCTGCACGGTCGGCGCGAGGAGCTTTGTTTCGATGAGCTTTCGCTGCGTCGCCGGCTGGAAGGCGGCGAGCGTGCAGGCGACGGCATGCAGAAACGGCTGATCAGAGCCGGAGGAACCCTGGCTCGTGATGACATACGGCGTGTTGGCGGGATAAACGTCGCCGTAGCCGTCGTCCTTCCCGTTGCGACCCGGATCGTAGTCACGATGCTCGGGATAGAAGTAGAGGTGGTTGTTCGCGTACTGCTGATACTGGAGCGCGATCGCTCGGCCGTTCACTTGTGCGAGCCGCATTTGACTCCGCCAAAACGGCCCCGCAGTGAGCGCGGTGGATGAATTGCCGAACGTCGGCAGATTGAAGAGCAGGCGAAACTGAGAGCCGTGATCGAGCGTGATCCCCTTCGCCTCGTCGCAGTATTCAACCGTCGTGAGTTGCGGGAACTGCTTGACGGGCAGGTCGCTGTGATCGCGGTCGTGATTGTCGTACAGAATGCCAAAGAGTCCGGCCGCCGTCCCTTCCTTCTGCCACTCGCGAATGAGTTCGCCGGCTTGGTCGTGTCCTTCGACTGCCGACGCCCTCTTGCGCGGATCGTCGTCAGCCAGGCGAAAGGCGGAAAGAAACAAATCCTGCCCTTCGTTCCAAACCGTGTTGTCCGTGCCGACGGTGGCGACGCCGTTCTCGACCAACCGCGGTGTGGGCGACTTGGCAGCGTGTTCGGCCGCCTGTCGCTCGACGCTCCGGACGATCGCCTGATAGCTTTCCTCGCCACGCAGGCTGGCTAGGTCCGCGTCGTCCTTGAGCAGCGCCGCCTGCCAAAAGCCTTTCTCGGCTGCCGTCGCCAGGCTCGCCAAAGCTGCTTCCGTCTTACCCTGCCGGGCCTGAGCACAGGCGAGATTGTAAAAGTTGACTGCCGCGGAACTGTTCTTGGCCGTGGCTTCGAGCAGCAACTTCTCCGCGTCCGCATACCGCTGCTTTTGAAACAGCGGGCGTATCGCGTCCGCGGTTTGATTGGAACCGGCGGCAATGCGGGGCTGGTCGAAAACGTTGGTCGGCTTGACAGTCTCTTGGGCGGTGAGTCCACCCACGGCCACCAACCACAAGAACGTCCATGTGCAATGTCGCAATTTGCTCATGGGAGGACGACTCCGGGAATAACACTTTGCACTTTGTCTTGCGCCGCATCGGTCATGCATATTACACAACCTGTTTCCGGCAAGCCACTTACGCCATTTCTCCGATCCTGCTCACAGCAAGGCAAGTATGAATTCTATGACTGGCAGCCCTGCCGCTTGCCAGAATTCCATGCCTCGTATCTTTGCATGCAGGTTCGTCGGGCCCGGCCAAATTGGCAGTAAGTGACGAACCAGGAAAGGTCATGCAAGAAGTGTGCCAAATTGTACACTTATACTGAGAGCCAGGCAATCGCCGTGGCCGACAGAAGCCATGACGCCTACGAAGCAGTCCCCGCCACCGCTGGCTCCTCGAACGCTCCCGCCTCGGCGTTCATTTCGTCCATGAGTTGGAAGACTTCGTCCAGCTCTTCGCGGAAGAGATCGCCGATGAGCAGATCCGTGACGGCACCCTTCTTGTGCGGATGGCGTTTCACGAATCGGCCAAAGCTGAACCCGTCGTAATAGGCACAGACCAGCCGCCGCATCCGCTCCATGCCGCGGACATATTCCCCTTCCCACTTCCCGAGCTGTGCGCCGCTCGTGTCTCCCTTTCCAAGCCCCTCGGCAACGGCGTCGGCTGCGAGCGAACCGGACTTGAGCGCCAACAGCACGCCAGACGAATAGAGCGGATCGAGAAAGCCGAAGGCGTCGCCGACCAGCACCCAGCCGTCGCCGGCGGCTTGCTTGCTGCGGTACGAGTATTCCTTCTGGGCGAAGAATTGCGTCACCCGCTTGGCCGGAGCGATGCGGCGGGCGACCTCGGGGCAGCGGGCGACTTCCTCGTTGTAGATCGTTTCGTAGTCGGTCGTGTCCCGATTCTTGAACAGGTACTCGTAAGACGCTACGACGCCGACGCTCAGGATGTTGTCGTGCAGCGGGATATACCAGAACCAGCCCTGCTTGCCCTCGGTTTGCAGGACCATTGTCGCCCCTTCGTCGCGTCCGATGTCGCGATAGGCCCCTTCCCAATACGTCCACAAGGCCGCCTTCCGCAACACCGGGTCCCACTCGCGGAGGTTCAGCCGGCTCATGATCATCGAGCTTTGGCCGCTGGCATCGACGACCACATCGGCCCGCACTTCGCCGACCGTGCCGTCCTCGTCTTGCACCTTCACGCCGACGGCCCGCTCGCCGTCCCACAATACCTCCAGCACGCGCGTCCCCTCAAAGACCTTCACGCCGTGCTCGCGGGCGTTCTCGATCATCAGGTGGTCGAACTCGCTCCGCCGGACTTGCCACGTCTGCGAGCACTCGTGCGGTTTGTTGTCCCAGAAGTAAAACGGCTCAGAGAGCCGGCCGTGCTGATTGACGAATTGCACGCTGTACTTTTTGACGAAGTGGCTCCGCTGCATCTTCGGCAGCATGTTGAGCCGCTTCAGCACCCAATAGGTTTCGGGAATCAGCGACTCGCCGATGTGAAACCGCGGATGATGCTCGCGCTCGAAGAGTTGCACCTGATGCCCTTGCTGGGCGATCAGCGTGGCGGCCGTGGAACCGGAAGGGCCGCCACCGATGACGACCACGGGACTGTAGCTGGCAAAGCGCATCGTGAAGCCTCACGCAAGCGAAAAGGATGCAATGTTCTCCCCGCTACTGTAGGAAATCGGCAAATACCTGTCAAGACAATTATTGTTTGGACAACTATTTGGCGATTAACCTGACGAAACCATCTGCCCCGATCACTCCGCTATGATCGGAACGTCCCGTTCCAGGTTCCAAGTTTGAGGTTTCAAGTTTTGATCATGTCCCTACCTCGCGTGATTGCCGATACGCCCCTCGCACCCGCGATTGTGTTGCTACTGGCAGGCAAGGTCGAGATACTCCCCTGGTCGGCAATTCAGGAGGCCAAGCGGGACGATGTCGTCGCCCTTTACACCTACGGTCATCCGCTCGTCGATGGCTCGCTGATGGACCGTCTGCCGGCCCTCCGAGTCATCAGCAATTACGGCGTCGGCGTCGATCACATTCGCCTCGGCCAGGCGGCGGCTCGCGGCATTCCCGTCGGCAATACGCCGGGCATTCTTGACGGTGCGACGGCCGACATGGCGTTTTGCCTGCTATTGGCTGCGGCTCGCCGGCTTGTCGAAGGGGACCGCTACGCCCGCTCGCCACAGTTCACGCACTACGATCCGGGCTACATGCTCGGCCGCGAGATTCACGGGCAGACGATCGGCATCCTGGGCCTGGGGCGAATCGGCCGCCAAGTAGCTAAACGGGCCGCCGGGTTCGACATGCGCGTCCTGTATCACAATCGCCGGCGGGATGAAGCAGCCGAAGCATCGCTCGGCGCGAAATACGTTCCGCTTGCTGAATTGCTCGCCCAGTCCGACTTCGTCGTGCTCACTTGCCCGCTCACCGACGCGACCAAGGGACTGATTGGCGCAGCCGCCTTCGCTCAAATGAAGCCCACGACGATCCTGGTGAACGTTGCGCGGGGACCGGTCGTCGATACGGCGGCTCTGACCGAGGCGCTGCAAACCCGCCGCATCTATGCTGCCGCGGTGGACGTGACCGATCCCGAACCGCTGCCACGCGGCCATCCGCTCCTCGCGTGCGACAATCTGACGATTGCCCCGCACCTGGGAAGCGCCACCGAACAAACGCGGCAGAAGATGGCCGAGATTTCCGTCGAGAACCTGCTCCGCGGACTCGCCCGCCAGCCGCTGTTGCACGAGGTGTTGCCGGGATAGTAGGCCACTCGCTCCGCGAGGGCCAGAAGTGCAGACCAGCTTCGCATAGCGAATGACCCCAACGCGCCGTCGTGTGCAGCATCTGGCCCCGACGGAGTCGGGGGCCTACTTTGTGCGTCCGGCTTGTGTAGAGTAAGCGCGACTTCGGAGGAGGAATTTTCAATGCGTCACTATCCCGCAGGCTCCCGCCGCGCCTTCGTTGCCACCACCACCGCCGGCCTTGTCGCCGCCTCCCTGCCGCGCCGTGCGAAAGCAGAATTTCCGTCCGGTGACTATGTCGATATGCACACGCATCTCGGCCAGACATGGAACACGACGGTGCCACTCACCGCCGAGGATCTCCTGCGGTGGATGGACGCGAAGCGGATCGCTCAGGCTGTCGTTTTGCCGCTCGTTTCGCCCGAATCGTCGAGCTACTTGCTGACAACCGACTACGTGCTGGCTCAAACCAAGCCGTTTCACGACCGGCTCATTCCGTTTTGCTGCATCGACCCGCGAACGAGCTACACGGGCGGGCACAAGGGGCTCGTCGCGATGCTGCAGAAGTACGTCGATGCCGGAGCCAAGGGGTTCGGCGAGCACAAGCCGGGCGTCGAATTCGCCGACCCGCGGAATATGGCCCTCTATGCCGCGTGTGCCGAACTCAAGCTGCCGCTGCTGTTTCACATCGACAATCAGCGGAACATGGACGAGCCAGGGCTCCCCGGCCTGGCCAAGGCGCTGGCCGAGCATCCGGGCTGCACGTTCATCGGCCACGGCCCCGGCTGGTGGGCGTCGATCAGCGGCGACGTCACCAAGGCGGGCCTCGGCGGCTATCCGAAGACGAAAGTTGCTCCCGGCGGCGCGATCGACGCGCTGATGGAGAAGCACGCGAATCTCTTCGGCGACCTCTCCGCCGGCAGCGGCGCTGGCGCCATCAGCCGAGATCTGGCCTTCGGCCGCGAGTTTCTCATCCGCCGGCAGGACCGGATCATGTTCGGGACCGACTACCTGGCCCCGGAGCAAGTCGTGCCGCAATTCGAACTCTTCGAGCAGACCCTGACCGACTTGCCGGCTGAAGTCAAAGCAAAAGTGTTTCGCGAGAATGCACGCAAAGTGCTGGGATTGACGTAAAGGAGCGTTCGATGCTACGTGTTGCCAGTGTTCTCGTCGTTTCCTTTCTCCTGCCTTGCGGTTTCATCGCGCAGACACAGGCTGCCGATACCTGGAAAGCGGGCGTTGCCACCGCGAACATCACGCCCGAAAAGCCGATGTGGATGGCCGGCTATGCCGCTCGGACGCGCCCCGCCGAAGGGAAGATGACGGAGCTGTGGGCCAAGGCGCTGGCTCTGGAGGATGCCGTTGGCAAGCGAGTGGTGCTCATCACGCTCGATCTCGTCGGCATCGACAAAGGACTGTCGGACGCAATTCGGGACGAGCTGAAGGCGAAGCACCAACTCGATCGGTCGCAAGTGGCAATCAACTGCTCGCACACGCATTCCGGCCCGGTCGTCGCCCGCAATCTGCGGCCGATGCACTTCTATGCTCTCGATGCCGACCAGCAAGCCTTAGTGAAGGAGTACGCCGACAGCTTGCAAAAGATCGTCGTCGAAACCGTCGGCAAGGCGCTCGACTCGCTCGCGCCGGCAGAACTGAGCTGGGGAAATGGCACCGCAACCTTTGCCGTCAATCGGCGGAACAACAAGGCGGATGAGGTTCCCGGCCTGCGTGCCGCGGGCAAGCTCGTCGGCCCACAGGATCACGACGTTCCCGTGCTGGCCGTGAAGTCGGCGGACGGCAAACTGCTCGCGGTCGCCTTTGGTTACGCCTGTCATGCCACCGTGCTCGACGGCTACGCCTGGTCGGGCGACTATCCCGGCTTCGCGCAAATCGAGCTCGAAAAGGCCCATCCCGGCTGTGTCGCCTTGTTCTGGGCCGGCTGTGGCGCCGATCAAAATCCGCTCCCCCGGCGGCAGGTCGAGCTAGCCGAGCAGTACGGCCGCGATCTGGCGGCTGCGGTGGACAAGGTGCTTGCAGGAACGCTTGCAAAAGTACCGCCACAACTAGCGGCTACGTATGCCGAAATTGACCTCCCCTTGGCGACACTGCCGACGAAGGACGATCTCGTCGCGCAAACGAAGGACAGCAACAAGTACATCGTCATGCGCGCCCAAATGTTGCTGGAGGACATCGCCGCGGGAAAACCGCTCAGCCCGACATATCCGTATCCCGTGCAGACGTGGAAGCTCGGCAGCGATGTAACGTGGCTCTTCCTCGGTGGCGAGGTAGTGGTCGATTTTCCGCTCCGGCTGAAGGGGGAGCTTGCCGGGACGAAGACGTGGGTCGCGGGCTACACGAACGACGTGATGGCGTACATCCCGTCCCGCCGCGTCCTGCTGGAAGGGGGCTACGAAGGGGGCGGGGCGATGGTCTATTACGGCCTTCCCACGGTTTGGACACCGGAGGTCGAGACGAAGATCGTGGCCGAGGCTCTGCGGCAGGCGAAGTAGAGTTACTTCTTGGCCGCTCGCGTCGGCCAGAGCCAATCAATCGCCACGTCGTAGGCCCACCACTGCACGACGAGCAGCAGGACCGGGCCGAGAAAAACGATCGCCTGCGATGCGCGGCGATCCTGAAGAAACTCTGGCAGACTTCCGGCCGACGCGTAAAAGACGTTCGTGACGATCAGCCCGTTGAGCACGAGCAGCACACACGACACGAGCACGCTCATCAAGACAAAGCCGCAACCGAGGCGAGCGAACGTGGCGGGGCGGGGGATGGACACAGTGCGGGTCAAAACTGGTTTGATTTCGTGGATTCGTCCCCCGTATCATAGCGGAATCGGATTGGCAGAAACGGTCCACACAGGAGTCTGGCGATGCAAACGCTCCGTTGGTCGCACTGTTGGGTGCTCGTTTGGGGCTTGATCGCAATCGGCTGGACTCCGACGGAAGCGGCCGACACGGACCGCAATCCCAAGCCCGATCCGAACGGCTTGCCGATGATTCTGGAGCGGATTCGGGGCCATGCCGAGAAGGACGAGTGGAAATCGGGCGAATGGACGGATGCGACGATTGAGAAGTGGCTGGAGAACGCTGCTGGATTGGCGACGACCGCGGCGGGGCGGAAGGACTATAAGCTGCCGATGAAGTTTGCGGGTGCGAGACCACTTGCCGCTGGCGTCCGTTCGACGACAGGCCAAAAGCCAAAAATAACGGTCGGAAAGAACGTGGAATTATCGCACGCGCAGAACGTCATCGTCCTTGCCGACGGCAATGCGGACGTGGGTTTCTCGGACAACTGCATTGTCGTCGCCCGCGGTGTGGTTTCCATCGCCCACTGCAACAACAGCCTCGTTGTCTCGGGAACGGCCGTCGAGATCTCGCACGACGGCAACTTCGGCCGCGGAGAGAAGGCAGGAAGCGTCATCCTCTGCCGAGGTTCCGTGGACATTGCGCACGCCAATGGAACCTGCATCGTTGCACACGAGGGATCCACAATTTCCCATGCCGACGGAGTCGCCTTGGTCGGAGGACCGACAGCGACGCCACGAGAGCGAGGTATTCCAGGGGACGCGCCCAACACCAGCGCCAAACTCCCACCCGGATTCCCCGTCGAACCGCGTATGCCGCACAACATCGAAAAGAAGGTCACGGTCCTAGGAGCGGTGCAACCCAAGGGGATCGTCTTTCGCTTTGCCGACAAGCGGTATGTCGCCGACCTGCATCAGCCGATCGTGAACGAGTCGGGAGAGAAGGTCGCCGAACTGGAGAAGTGGCAACTTGCGTATGTCGGCGACGAGATCGCTGTCTTGTCGGACGGCAATGTGGATGTGCCGTTCCGGCTGCCGCGGAATTAGGGACTGGCCTGCATGGCGAATCCTGTCTCCTCAATGGGCTGACGCCCACCGCTCGCCAGCTATTGTCCGCTCGCTGCTGAACCCTGAACCCTGAACCCTGAACCCTCGCTGGCCGGCAGGGCGACCTGATGGTCGAGCGCGTCTTGCAGGCGCTCTTCGGCCGATTGGTGATACGGGAGGCTCTTGAGCCACCAGAGGACGATCGCGCCGACGAAACCCAGGACCAGCGTGGCGGGAATCGTATAGACCAGATGCTCGGCTTTGTCGTCGAGCAGCAGAACCGACCGGAGGAGCGGCGAGCCGTCGAGCAGCTCGGGTGTCACGCGTGTGTGCAGGACCGACAGGCTATTGTGGCAGCAGTGATACAGCACGCCGGGCCAGAGGCTGCCGGTTTTGACCACCACATAGCCGATGACGATCCCCACGCAGGCGGCCGAGAGCGACTGCTGCAAGAGGCCGTGGGCGAGGCCGAAGAAGATGCTGGCGAGCACGATCGCGGCCCACTTGTGACCCATTCGCCGCAGGCCGGAGAGGATGAAACCGCGAAAGGCGATTTCTTCGCAGAGGGCAGGGGTGACCGCAATGAGCAAGAGGACTTGCCACAGCGGGGCCTGGCTGAACATGCCGGTCAGCTTGCCGATTTCCTCGGCGATCGCAGGATTGATCGGATAGAGCTTGCTGATGCCGATGCCCAGCCACATCATCGTCGGATGGAGGCACAAGGCCAGAAGCGCAGCAGCGGGGAGCGTCGCGAGGAACGACGGCCGGCCGAGTGAAAGCGTCTTGGCCGGGCGGCGCGTGAGCATGATCGCCATCAGCACGGCAGGCGTAGCAATGAGAGCGATTTGCAGGACGAGCGTCGTGCCGACGAACTGCCCCCAGGTCGTTGGCTGCGGGATGACGAAGTTGCCGAAGAAGCGAATGACGAGCAAGAGCACGCCGCAGAAGACGGCCTCGCCGACCGTCGGCAGCTCCTCGCGGTCGCGCACCAGATGCCGCAACCAGAGGCCGATGTCCAGCCGTTCGCTTTCGCGGAAAAGGACCGACTCGTTATTGAACTGGTCAATCGCCCAGCGGATCGCCAAGAGGCAGCAGGCGGCGGTCACGCCGATCACGGGAACAGAGTATCGCAGTGCTTCGAGATACTGCCCTTCAATCAGCGTTCGCAGCAGCAGCATGAGGCCGCTGATTGGAATCAAGGCAAAGCCGAGGTCGAGCTCCGTTGTCGGGAGCATCGGCAGCATCATGAGCGGGAGCGAGATCATGAGCAGCGGCATCAGGTAGTACTGCCCTTCCTTCGAGCTGCGGGCGAAGGCGGCGATGGCCAGCGACAGGGCGCTGAACAGAGCCGAAATTGGCACGAGGGCGAGCACCAGCCACGCCAGCGACGCCAGAGGCGGCGGACCCAGCTGCAGCTTCATCGCCGCGGGACCCATGTTTTCGAGCTGCTTGATGATGAACGTCCCGGTGCCGCACATGCTGACGAGGTTGAGCAGGGAGGTCGCCATCGAGAACGTCATCACGGTCAGCAGCTTTCCCCAGACAATCTCGCTCCGCTGGGCGGGGCTGCTGAGGAGCGTTTCGAGCGTGCCTCGTTCCTTCTCACCGGCGCACAGGTCAATGGCCGGATAAAACGCCCCGGTGAGGGCCCATACCATCAGGACGAACGGCAGGATTTTCGACCAGATCACGGCGCGGGCACGCACTTCCTCGGCGACGTCGCGGCTTTCGACCTCGAACGGGCGGGCGGCTGCCAGCGGCACCTCGCTCTCGCGGAGGTTCGTCTCGACGACCTTCTCCCGCCAGCGGCGGAGGACCAGATCGACCCGGTCGCGAGCGACTTTCGATTTCTCGCTCGCCGTGTCGAGGAAAATCAGCGGCTGCGGCACGCTCTCAGCAGACGGTGCGGGAGTCTGGCCGTCAGTCGGCAGCGAGCGGCGGAACGATGCGAGGCGCTCGGCAAAGTCGGGCGGGAAGTAGATGACGGCATCGACCTTGCCGGCGCGGATGTCGCGCTGGGCGGAAGACTGAATGTTGGCATCGGTGGCGGCAGATGGCAGGCTGGAAGCCTGCCCCACTTCAAGTTCCAGTTGCAAGAGTCGCTGGTGATCAGCGGACGCAACGTCGGTATGGAACTGCTCGCCAGCCAGAAGCGGTGGATCGGTGGGGAGGCTTTCGGCCCCGACCAGGCGGACCTTCGAGGCGTGTTCCTTCAGGAACTGCTGCACCTGAAAGACGCTCATCCCGAGCAGTGGATAAAGGAGCAGCGGCAGGACTGCAATGGTGAACAACGTGCGCCGATCGCGGAGCTGGTCGCGCAGCTCGCGGAGGTAGATCAGCTTGACGTTGGTCCAGGACATCGAGGTTCAGGAGGTTTCAGGTTCCAGGTTTCAAGTTGCGTCCATCACTCACACACTCACTCCGCAATCCGAAGTCTGCACCCCGCATTTGTCACCGTCGTGTTCCGAAATCAGCCGGAAAAACAATTCCTCAAAGTCCCGCTCGCTAAAGCGATCCTGCAGTTCCGGCAGCGTCCCTTCGGCCAGGATGTGGCCGCGATGCATAATGGCGATCCGGTCGCAAAGCCGCTCGACCTCGCGCATGATGTGCGTCGAAAAGATCACGCACTTCCCTTGGTCGCGAAGCTGGGCGACGGTCTTAAGCAGGGCACGGGCCACCAGCACGTCGAGGCCGGCCGTCGCTTCGTCGAAGATCAGGACCGGCGGATCGTGAACGAGGGCCCGGGCAATCGACACCTTCTGCTTCATGCCGGTGGACATCTTCGCCCCGAGCAGGTCGCGGATCTCGTGCATCGAGAGCCGCGTGAAGATCCCTTCCATCCGTTCGCGCAACAAATCGGGAGCCAAACCATACAGGCGGCCGAAGTACTCGACCATTTCCCAAGCCGTCATCCGGTCATAGACGGCAGTGTTCGTCGAGACGAAGCCGATCTGATGCCGCACGAGTGACGGCTGCGTGAGGACGTCGTAGCCGTTGACGGTGGCTGCGCCGCTCGTGGGACGGAGAACAGTACTAAGGATGCGGAGGGCGCTTGTCTTGCCCGCACCATTGGGACCGAGCAGGCCGTAGATTTGGCCGGCTAGTGCGTCGAACGAAATGCCGGCGAGCGCGACGAACTGCCCGCGACGCAGGTCGGCATACGACTTCGTCAAGTCGCGAACGTGAATCATCACGCAACCTTGCGCCGGCAGGGAGGTGGCATCGAGTGGAGGGGAACGGCCGGCGGAATGCGCCTGCTACGACAGCCTACCACATCGACTGAGGTTGGGAATTGAGCGGGGTCAGCATCCGTTCTGACGCGTTCGCGACATTTGGGCGGATTTTTCTCAAATCGCGAGCACGACCCAGTCCGAGTTCGGCTACCCGCATTTTGCTTATGTCGATTATGCGGAATCTGCCACCCACTGCTGGCCGAAGCCCGGTACAGATTGTCACGGCAGCGTGCCGCAGGGCCGGGGCGAGCTAAGTTTTCCCGAAGTCCCTGTTCTGCCACTCTCTCGCGCGAAGGCCATGGACACCATCGATTTTTCTACGTTGTCGCTCGAAGCGCCCCTCACGCAATCCTTCTCCGGACCGAATCTGCCGCAGCCGAGCACCGACTGGGTGCCGCACGAGCCGCAAACACTGACGGAGACGGGCCTCGACATTCCCGATATCGAGTCGCTCGTGCTCAAGCTGCTGCTGACGAGCGGACCGACGGTGGGCCGCCGGATTGCCGAGCAGGTCCGCCTGCCGTTTGGTTTAATGGCCGACGTGCTCCGCGGGCTCAAGGCTCAGCTCCTGGTGAACTACAAGAGCCAGGCTGCGATGGGAGACTTTGAGTACGAATTGACCGAAGACGGCATTCGGAAGGCTCGCTGGTCGATCGAACGCTGCACGTATTGCGGCGCCGCCCCAGTGCCGCTCGATGAATACATCGCGTCGGTCGCCCGACAGTCGGTCCGCAAAGCCCGCCCGAAGTTGCCGCAGGTAGCAGCAGCTCTCGCCGACTTGACGCTGCCGCCGGCAATCATCAGCCAGGTGGGCCAAGCAGTCTATTCCGGCCGGAGCCTGTTCATCTATGGCCGGCCGGGCAACGGCAAGACGAGCATTGCCGAGCGAACGATCCGGGCGATCAGCCACTACATTTGGATTCCGCGGACGATCACGGTGACGGGCGAGATCATCCGCCTGTTCGATCCGCGCAATCACCAGGAAGCGCCGCTGGAAAACACGGCGGGGAAGCTGCTCGACACACTACAGTACGACCGCCGCTGGGTCCGCATCCGCCGCCCCTGCATCGTCGTTGGCGGCGAACTGAAGCTCGAACAGCTCGAAATCACGAACAATGCCGCCACCGGCATCATCGAAGCCCCGGTGCAGCTCAAAAGCAACTGCGGGGCGCTCGTTGTTGATGACTTCGGCCGCCAGCGCTGCAGCACGGCCGAACTGCTCAATCGTTGGATCGTGCCGCTGGAGAAGGGACACGACTACTTGCATCTGCCGTCTGGTCGCCAGATTCAAGTGCCGTTCGATCAGCTGCTCGTCTTTTCGACGAACCTGGAGCCGGAGAAGCTCGTCGATGAAGCGTTCCTGCGGCGAATTCCGTACAAGATCGAAGTGCAGGACCCGTCGGCCCGCGAGTTCCGCGACCTGACGAAGTACTGGTGCGAGAAGCTCGGCATCGAGTATCAGGAAGACGTGCTGCAGCAGGCGCTCGGCAAGCACTTTGCCGATGCCCATCGGCCGCTGCGTTACTGCCAGCCGCGTGATTTGATGCTGCAGGTCCGGGCATTCTGTGAATTCCACGACCTGCCGATGGTGCTGACGGCGAAGGCGCTCGATGTGGCGGTCAAGAACTACTTCGCGGGGTTGTAGCCATCGGGAGGGCGAAGCTCCTGCTGAGCCGGGATACATTCGGCTCGGCGGGAGCCTCGTCCTCTCATGCTCCGGCTGGCGTTGCTTTGCCGCCGTGCGTCGCTCACGATAGATGGTCGTCACTCGCGCTGTTCCCTCACGGCGTGTGAGATCTACTTTGGAGCTGCACCCATGAAACGCCTGTCTTGTTTACTGCTGGTCTGCTACGCATTGCTTACCAGCCCGCTTCTGGCGCAAGATGCCAAGCCCGCCCCCAAGACGCACACCGTGGCGCGCGGACCGCTGAAGATCGAGATCACGCTCGATGGCTCGCTCGAAGCGGCCCATGCGAGCGAAGTTTCCGTCGCCCCGGAAGAAACCGCACAGCTCGTCGTCAAGGAGGCCCTGCCGCACGGCAGCCGGGTGACCAAGGGGCAGGTGCTCGTGCAGCTCGACTCACGGCGGCTGGCCGAGCAGATTCGCGACCAGGAAGCGGCCCGGGCGCTGGCGGAGCTGTCGCTCAAGCAAGAGAAGCAAGACCTGGAAATCCTGACCAAGTCCGCGCCACTCGATACGCAGCTGGCCGAGCGGTCGAAGAAGATTGCCGACGAGGACTTGACCCTTTTCGAACAGGTGGAGCGGCCGTTTGACGACAAAGCCCAAGCTCAGCGGCTCCAGCAGGCGGAACAGTACCTGGAGTACTCGCAGGAGGAATTGAAACAGCTGGAGAAAATGTACAAGGCGGACGACCTGACCGAGGAGACGGAAGAAATCATTCTCAAGCGGGCCCGCAACGACGTCGAGCAGATGAAGTTCTCGGTCGAGCAGTCGCGTCACCTGCACGAGCAGTACAAGAAGGTGCAATCGCCCCGAATGCTCGAGACGCACAAGCAGGCAGCAGAGCAGGCGGCAATCGTCGCCGAGAAAGCCCGCGTCTCGCTCCCCATGCTGATCACCAAGCAGAAACTGGCGATCGAAAAGCTGGAGTTCGAGCAGGCGAAGTCCGACGAGCAGCTTACCCGCCTGAAGGCGGACCTGGAACGCCTTTCAATCAAAGCCCCGGCTGATGGCATTGTTTATTACGGTCGCTGGCTGGGAGGGAAATGGAGCGGAGCGGCCGAGATGCAGCAGAAGCTGCGATCCGGTGGGCAGGTCGTCCCGCACGAAGTGCTCCTGACGATCGTCGAACCGGGCAAGCTCCTCGTGCGTGTGAGCGTGCCGGAGAAGGAATACGCACAAGTAAAGGTTGGTGCGGCCGGGCAGTTCGTTCCCAAATCGGAGCCGGACCGAAAACTGGACGTGAAAGTGCAGGAGGTTTCCGCTGCTCCCGTGGCGGAAGGGCAGTTCGCCGCCACGCTTGACCTGGAGGGCGACAGCGCGAGCCTCACGCCTGGTATGACGGGACAGGTGAAGATCACGTCTTACTACAAACCCGATGCACTGCTCGTCCCGGCCAAAACCGTGTTCACCGACGACCTCGACGAAGAGCAGAAATATCTGCTCGTTCTCCTGGCCGACGGCAAGCACGAGCGGCGAAACGTGAAGATCGCCAAAGCAACGGAGAAGTGGGCCGAGGTCGCCACCGGCCTGGCCGAAGGGGACAAAGTCCTGCTCGAGAAGCCGGCGGAGTAGCTGCCGGCGCAAGCGCAATCACGATTCACGGGCTACTTCGGATACCCAGCCGTCGCTTCGCGCTCGGCATCGGCATAGAAGGGGGGAAGCTCGATCGGGTTGCCATCGGCCGTGCGGCCCACGTCGTACATGCCGAACGTCCGAATCATGGCGACGAAATCGACCGGTTCAAAGAGCGGACCGCTAGGAAAGCGATCGTCCAGAAAGGCGAACATCATTTCCACTTCGGCCTGCAGGCGATCGCCGACATGGCTGGTGACCGACGCCATTGCGCCGTCGGGCTTCACGTCCAGGATAGTCGCCGTGTAGCGGAGGGTGTCGCCGGGAGTGGCGGGAAAGTGAAAGAGCGCCTTGCCGATCTTGGCAAGTACGACGCGCTGCGAAAATCCCTCCATCTCGCCGATGAGCAGACCCGCCGTTTGTGCCATCCCCTCGATGATCAGCGAGCCCGGCATGATCGGAAAGCCGGGCGTGTAACCGTCGATCTGCTCTTCGGACATGGCAACGCACTTGCGCGCGACCGCCCGCTGTCCGCGGACGAATTCCTCAAAGCGATCGATCCAGAACCAGCGCATCGGTCGGCTCGCACTCCGTTGGCAACGCCCCTATGCGGCGCCGACCTTCGACTCGATATACCGGCAGAGGGCGCCGACGGTGAGCAGGTTGCTGAAGTTCCGAATCTGCGGGTCCGATTCGAACTTGCTGAAATCGACGAACGGCATCCGCCGCTTCAGTTCCGCCAGACCCGCAGCCGTTACCTTGCCGTCCTGCACGTACTCGGCACTGGTGAGGATGTCTTCCGGCGTGAGTTCTTTGCGGGGAATCTCGATGCCGAACGACTTTTCGAGCTTGAAGACGATGTCGAGGAAGTCGATCGACTCGGCCCCCAAGTCCCCCACCATCGTCGCTTGTGGCGTGACCTCTTCTTCATCGACGCCCAGCGCATCGACCAGGGCGGCTTGTACCTTCTTGAAAACTTCGTCCTTCGTCATCGCCATGGCTACTGCAACTCCCTCAAACAGAATCGAATTGGTTGTTTCGTGAACTGCCGAGTGTCGGCAGCGTGACTTGTAGGCTTACTCGGCGGCTGGCTTCATCAGATGATTGAAGACCTTCCGCAACTCGTTGGTAAGGTAAGGATCAGTATCGCGCCGCTCGGGGCGGCGGTCGGCCAGGTTAAATCGTTCGAGCACGAGCCGCCCGTTCACCGCCATATTGCCGTCGATCGTTCCCTGCGTTTTGAGCGTCGTGGTGGTGTCGTCCTGTTTCAGGATTTCCGCCGTCACGACCAGTTCCTTGCCGGGCGTGACGAAATCGGCGTACTTGATGTTGCGGGCTTCTTTGAGGATCACGAGCGAATGGGCGAACCCCTCGCTCTGCCGCACGAGCCACGCGCCGGCCTGGTACATCGCCTCCAGCATCAGCACGCCAGGCATGACCGGAAAGCGCGGAAAATGGTCGTCCAAATAGTCTTCGTCCGGCCGCAACTGTTTGACGGCAGTGATTTTGACTCCCGGCTCGAGGTGGGTAATTCGATCCAGCAGACAAAACCGCATGGGCCAAATCTCAAAACGCCGGGGACGCTCGCGAGCGCCGCGTGACGGCCGGCACGTAAGGGCGGAAAGGTTCTCAATATATCGGTCGGATTCTTCCTTCACAACCCGCGTTTGCCGTGGGAGGTTGCACCGAGTTGCTGCTCACCGCAAGCCGGCCTGAGCACGTGAGCCGGGCATTGCTGCAGAATACGCCCTTGACGCTATCTTGCGACCAGCCATACACTTGCGCACAGGCACGTGGCCGAAATTCGGCCTGATTCCAAGTGCCGATTATCCCGCGAACCCCTCTCCGGTCCTGTCCATGAAAGCCGAGAAGCGTCACGAACTCCAGCACAACGAACTGTCCGACTGGCTCGGCGAGCAGATCGAGGCGGCCAAACCATACGGAACGACGATCGGCATCGTGGTCGTTGGTGGGCTGATTGCCATTGGCCTGGCCATCTACATCGCCAGCGCCGGCAACCCGGCCAGTGCGGGAGCATGGAGCGACTATTTTGCCGCCTTCAACGATCGCGAACCGGCTGTCGCTTTGAAGCAGCTGACCGAGGAGCGGCCTGATACGGCTGCCGCGTTGTGGGCCCAGCAGTCGATCGGCGACATTAACATGTCACAGGGTTCGATCGAGATGTTCAGCGATCGGATCGAAGCGAAGAAGAAGCTGGAAAAGGCCGAAGCCGCCTATAAGGAAGTCGAGGCCAAGGCGACCGATCCGATGCTCAAGTCGCGGGCCCGACTGGGGTTGGCAAAAGTCTATGAAGCAACGAATCGGCCCGACGACGCGAAGAAGCAGTACGAAGCGGTCGTCGCGAGCGAGAAGGATTCGGCGATCGGCAAGGCCGCGGCAGCCGGCGTCGAGCGGCTTTCGGATCCTCGCGAAGTCGCGCTGCTCGCTTGGTTCGATGCCCAAACGCCTCGCAAGCCCGCGCCGCTCTCCGGTTCGGGTGGATTGCCAGGCCTGCCGAACGATCTGCCGGAGCGTCCCGACCTGAGCTTGCCGGGCTTCTCGGATCCGCTCGCGCCGCCGGGAACGGGAGCGACGACAACGCCCGGTTCCGGGTTAAATCTCGACAACCTCGGCAAGGGAACGACCGAGACGTCTGGCCTGGAATTCCCGAAGCCAGGCGAAACGCCAGCGGCCACTCCTGGCACAACTCCAGCGGAAACGACACCTCCTGCCGCAACGCCTGCGGAAACAAAACCGGAATGAGTGCCGACGAGTCGCAGGATGCCGCGGACACGGATGATCCTGCCGACGCTGAGCCGATCGAACTAGTGGTCGAATCGGAGGATGCCGGATCGCGGCTCGATGCATTTCTCGCTCGCCGCCTGCCGAAGTACAGCCGCGTGCAGCTTCGCAAGGTGATCGGCGCGGGCGGCGTTCGCGTGAACGAGCAGGGGACCAAGGTCGCCCATCGCCTAGCCGCGGGCGATCGCGTGGTTGTCGTTCTGCCGCCGATGAACACGGCCGGGCCGCATCCGGAGAATATCCCGCTCGACATCTTGTACGAAGACGATGCGATCATTGCCGTCAACAAACCGCCGGGGATGGTGGTGCATCCGGCACGCGGGCACTGGTCGGGAACGCTGGCCAGTGCGTTGTCGTTTCACTTCCAGCAACTGAGCAAAGTCGGCGGCGAGACACGGCCGGGCATTGTCCATCGGCTCGATCGCGATACAAGCGGCGTGATGGTCGTCGCCAAGACCGACCCGATGCACTTTGCCTTGGCGGCTCAGTTCGAGAACCGGACGACGGAGAAGGAGTACCTCGCCATTACGGCTGGCGTTCCCGATCGCGACCGTGACATCATCCAGCAGCCGATCGGCGTCCATCCGCACCAGCGCGAAAAGATGGCGATTCGTAGCGGCCATCACACGAGCCGCGACGCCACGACGTTTTATGAAGTGTTGGAGCGTTTTGCCGGCTTTGCAGTGGTGAAGGTGCTGCCGAAAACGGGGCGCACGCATCAGATTCGAGTGCACCTGGCCCACATCGGTTGCCCCGTGCTGTGTGACAAGCTCTACGGCGGCCGCGCAAGCATCACACGTGCCGAGCTCATCAAAAGGGGTCAGGCCTCATTTTCGGACACGGCCGACGAAGTCATCCTATCTCGTCAGGCCCTCCACGCCCACCGCATTAGGCTGGCCCATCCGGCGACCGGCGAGCCGATCGAATTCACCGCCCCGCTTCCAGCCGATCTGCAAGGAGTGCTCGACCTGCTACGCTGCTAGACTGCCGTGTTCCCAACGGAGGTTGCCATGCGAATGTTGCTACCTACTCGCCGTCAACTCCTCGCATCAGCCGGCCTTGCTGCCGGCGTGGTCTGCCTTCCCGCGATGGCTCAGGACGGCAAGCGATTCGCCATCGCTCTGCACGGCGGAGCCGGGAAGTCGCCCGACAAGATGACTGTGGAGGAAACCCGCGCCGTCGAGAAGTCGCTCGGCGAGGCGCTCGACATCGGCGTGAAAGTGCTGGCTGGTGGAGGTACGTGTCTCGATGCCGTCGAGCAGGTGATCCGCTTTTTGGAGGACGATTCGCTTTTCAATGCCGGCAAGGGGGCCGTGTTCAACAGCGCGGGCGGACACGAGCTGGACGCCTCGATCATGGATGGGAGCAACAAGGCTTGCGGCGCGGTCGCGGCGGTCCGCACCGTGCGGAATCCGATTTCGCTTTCGCGGCTCGTCATGGAAAAGACGCGGCACGTGCTGCTCACAAGTGATGGGGCCGAGAAGTTTGCCGACGAAATGAAGGTCGAGCGGGTCGAGAACGCGTGGTTCGATACGGACAAGCAGCGGAAGGCGTGGGAAACGGCGAGAGCGACGGACAAGCAGTCTCGTGTTACACCGGTGGACGACCGCCACTTTGGGACCGTTGGCTGCGTCTGCCTCGATTCGCACGGCAATCTGGCGGCTGGCACTTCGACAGGTGGACTGACCAACAAAAAGTTCGGCCGCGTCGGCGACTCACCGATCATTGGCGCGGGGACCTATGCCGACAACGCAACCTGCGCGGTGAGTTGCACCGGTATCGGCGAGCAGTTCATCCGCAACGCAGTGGCGTACGACATCTCTGCCCGCCTCGCCTATCTCAAGCAGCCGCTCTCCGAAGCGGTCTCCGACGTGCTCCGAAAGCGGCTGAAGGAAGGGGATGGCGGCATCATCGCTGTCGGGGCCGACGGCACGATCGTAATGGACTATTCGACCGGCGGCATGGCCCGGGCGGCAGCGGACTCGCAGGGGAAGCGGGAAGTGAAGGTTGGAAGGTGAATGCCCTGACCGAATTGGCCTTCGTCCCAAGCTCTGCTTGGGACGAAACGTACGGAAGCTCCGCTTCCCGGAGTGCGATGTGCTGCAATTCGGGAAGCAGAGCTTCCATCCTTGTGTTCCCAAGCGGAGCTTGGGAACGAGTGGGGTCGAACTATCCCAGCCGCGGCAGCACCGTCTTCACGAGGTCGAGCGCACCGAGCATCCGTGTGCTGACGAAGGTCTCACCCGCTGCGAAGCCGCAGGCCGCTCCAGCGATCATCGCCGCCCCTCGGACGCGGTCGAAGACGTGCGCCTTGGCCGGCGGGAACTGCGTCGCGTAGCAAGCGATCGACGCGATCTTCGTCTCCAATGTCTCAGCAATATCGACCGTGAAATGGCTTGCGAAGCCGCTGAGGATCTCAGGCTCGAAGGCGAGGCGGAAGTAGAGCTGCGCCTGAATCGCATGCACCGGCAGGTTGTCGAAGTGCTGGTCCCATTTCGTCAGCCGCGAGTAGAATACGGCCGCGTCGGTGATCTGCATCGCCTGCCAGTGATCGGGCGAGGCCATCGGCGTTTTGTCACCAAAGCCGATGACGATTTTTGGCCGGTACCTCCGGAACTCTTTGGCCAGCGCAACACGGGCCTCGAACGAATCAAACAGCCGGCGATTGGGGAGGTCGAGCGTGACCCGCCGCTGCACACCGAGCACCTCCGCCGCCCGCTTCGCCTCCGCCAGCCGCACTTCCGGCCCTGGTGACGCGGGAGTCGGCTCGCCATCGGTCAGATCAATGATGCCGACGCGGTAGCCTTGCTTGACCAGCTTGGCGAGCGTCCCGCCGCAGGCGATCTCCACGTCATCGGGATGCGCGCCAACGGCGATGACATCCAGCGGCTCGGTCTCTTTGTCCTCCATCGCTCACTCCAAGTTTTTGACAGCTTCCTACAACGTCCAGCCTTTCCGATACTCCTTATGCACGAACTGCTGGGCCTCTGGTGCATTCGTGATCTTCAGATTCTCCGCGTCCCACTCGATTCGCCGGCCGCTGCGATAGGCAACAGTTCCCAGCAGCACCGCTTCGGTCAGTGCGCCGGAATAGTCGAAGTTGCAGGTCGTCTGGCCCCCCGTCTTGATCGCTTCCACCCACTCTCGGTGATGGCCGATTGACGCGGGAATCGTCGGCTCGGGCCGCTTGAAGCCCGCGAACTTGTCTTCGGGCAAGAGCACGTTCCGGCCGTAATCGGAAATGAGCATGCCCTTGCTGCCGATGAAGAGCTGCGCCGACTTGAACACTTCGCCCGCGGTCTTGTCGCCGATCTTGATCTTCGCGGCGATTTCCGGCTGCTTGCCGCTATCCGACCAGTGCAGCTTAACGGCTGGCAGCTTGCCGCGGGCCGGATATTCGTAGTCCGCGAAGCAATACTCGGGGCAGCTCACGGGGTCGTACTTCGGCCCCTTCGCTTCGACCGCCGTCGGCGCACGCAGGTCGAGCGCCCAATGTACGAGGTCCATGTAATGGCAGCCGAAGTCGCCGAGCGCGCCAGTGCCATAGTCCCAGAACTTTCGCCAGGCGAAGGGATGCACGCCCTCGCTATAGGGCCGTTCGGTCGCCGGGCCGAGCCAGAGGTCCCAATCGAGGGTCGCCGGTGCGGGCGTTTCCGTGGTGAACTTTGCACCGGTGTATTGCGCCGTCACCCAGACATAGACCTCGGTCACATCGCCGATCGCCCCGGAGCGGATCAATTCGACAACGCGGCGGTAGTTGTCTCCCGCGTGAATCTGCGTCCCCATCTGCGTGACGAGCTTCTTCTCCTTTGCGAGGTTCGCCAGCGTCCGGGCCTCAAACACCGTGTGCGAGAGCGGCTTTTCACAGTAGCAGTGCTTGCCGAGTCGCATCGCCATCGCCGCCGCCGGAGCGTGTGTGTGGTCGGGGGGGCTGACAAGCACGGCGTCGATGTGATCGGCTTCCTTTTCGAGCATGACGCGGAAGTCGCGATACTTGCGGGCCGATGGGAACTTCTCGGCGCCCTTGTCGAGCAGCCCGGAATCGACGTCGGCAATCGCCACGATCTCCTGGCTCGACAGGTCGGTCAGGTTCCCTGCCGCCCGGCCGGTGGACCCGACCGCCGCGATCCGCAGCCGCTCGCTAGGAGATTTGGAATCTTGCGCACGGGCCGGGTTCACATAGGCACCCAGCGCGAGGGCTGAAGCGGCGGCGGCAGAGGTCGAAAGAAACTGGCGGCGGGAAGTGCCGCGGGAAGGGTGGCGAGACATGGCGAATCTCCGAGGAAGGCGTGCAGTTACTCTCAGCAACATATTCGCGCGGCTGCCGGGCTGCAATCGACGGTTTGCCGCAGAGAAGACGCCTTGTATGCAATTCGCTCCTCGGTTCAATGGAGCGGATGAGCGATACGAACGAGTATGGACCGGAGTTGCGGCAGGCCGGGGTCCGTTTGCGCGAGCAGTTGGCGGAGACTGAGCGGGAGTTGGACGCTGGCGGCGATGTGGAAGCCGCGTATTTACGCGTGAGGGCTGCGGTCGATGAATTGCTCGCGGTTTGCCGGGCAACGGGGATCGTCGGCTCCGCGGTGGGCCTGCCGTCCTCGGAAATGTGGGCCGAAGCGGGGGATCTGCTCGGTCGGGGTTGGATGCTCGCCCGTGCCCGGCACAAGCCGCGGGGATATGCCGGCGATTACGAACTGCTCGGCCGGATGTACGACGACCGGCGATGCGACGATCCGCTCGGGAGCCTGCTCGACCGATATTTTCAGGATGATGCTGCACCGATCGCCGTGCGAAATCGGATGTGGATGATGCGGGATGGAATTGTGAAGCGAGCGCGGCGGGATCGGCGAGAGTTCAATGTCGCCATCGTCGGTTCCGCGTTTGGCTTGGAAGTGCGCGATGCCCTGGCCTCGCTCAACAACGAGGAACGGTCGCGCGTCGCCATCACGCTGCTCGACATGGACCCGGCAGCGATCGAGCACGCCCGCGAGCAACTTGCCCCGTGGATCGCTGCCGATCGTCTGACTGCAGTTCCGACGAACGTGTTTCGCCTGCCGCTGCGGCTGCCGCTGGCCGAGCCGCTCGCCGGAACGGACCTGCTCTATTGCCCCGGTATCTTCGACTATCTCGATCCTGCGGCAGCGGCCGAGATGCTGCGGCTGTTCTGGCGGCAACTCGCGC
Source organism: uncultured Pirellulaceae bacterium (assembly GCA_964384375.1). Taxonomy (GTDB): domain Bacteria; phylum Planctomycetota; class Planctomycetia; order Pirellulales; family Pirellulaceae; genus CAYLLN01. The sequence continues at coordinate 6,549 of CAYLLN010000011.1, read as the reverse complement.
CGGGTGGGGAAATGACGGTGCTGCAGTTCGCCCCACACAATCCCTCGCGGGCGCTGATGGAATGGATCGGCAACTGGTATCTGATCTATCGCGACGAGGAGGAGTTCCGGCAGGTCGTGGCCGATTCGGGCATCCCGGGTTCGTGCGCGGAGTTTGGTGCGGAGCCGCTCGGAGTGGATTTGTACGTGACCGCAAGGAAAGTGTGACACCGTCAGGCCTCGCTGACGCGTCGGGTTAGTGTTCGAGCCGCGAAATAGCCACACAGCTGGATTGTAACAAGCGGCCCAAAATCAAACTTTCGCGGCGTTTGTGGCGTCCTGGGACTATGGAAAAAGGTCCCCGCAGCAATGACAATAGAAGGGTTCGAGGCCGGCCGTGCGGAAGCGCTGTCGGCTGTACGGGTAGTAAGCAGCGGGCAGAGATTTCGGGCAATTCCAGCATATAAGGTCAAGTTCCATGAAGCGTGCGATTTTTGCGGCCGCCCTGGCCGCTTCCAGCATGGCCGCCGGCGTCGTGACGCTTGCGGTGAGCGCCCAGGAGATTGAGATACGAGCGGCGATTGAAGACATCGCGATTCCCGCGGCTGTTCCGGCGCCGATCGCCCCTGGCGGCGGACCCGCGGCGGCAGAAGAAGCGGCAAAAAAGGGTGAGGCGGAAGAAAACGCCGTCGAGGTGCCGCGGAAAGCCCCGGTGCAACTGGGGCCGAAGCACGTCCGCTTGCACCTCCTGGACGGCTCCGTCATCAGCGGCGATTTGTCGATGAGCGAGATCGAGGTCGAAACGACTTTCGGCAAGCTCGTGGTGCCGATCGACAAAATCCGGAGCTTCACGCCGGGCCTCGACAGCAATCCGAAGAAGATCGCCGACCTGGAGGCGTTGATTAACAACCTTTCGTCGGACGACTACAAGACCCGCGAGCAGGCCCACAAGGATCTGTCGGCAATGGGGCCAAAGATTCAGAACGAGCTGGAGCGGTTCACCGGCTCCGAGAATGCCGAGATTAAGCGGCACGTGACCGAGATTCTGAAGGAATTCGAGGCAGCGGCTGACGAGGGGGGCGACGACGAGGAAGGCCCGGTCGAGCAGCCGTGGGTCCGGCTCGATACCGTGGTGACGAGCGATTTCACCGTGGTGGGCAAGGTCTCGCCTAAAGAATTCACGATTCAGAGCAAATACGGGCCGCTGCAGGTGGCCCTGGCCGACGTGCAGATGGCCGCCCGCGATGCCGGCGCGAAGGAATCGCTCCGCAAGAGCGTGACGGTCGAAGGGACGAACATCGCCCAGCGAAGCTTCAAGAGCACGGGCATTCGGGTCGAGGCGGGGGACAAGATCGTCCTCAAAGCCGAAGGGAACATCATCATGTCCCCATGGGGAAGCAACGCGGCCACCGGGCCCGATGGCGCCCCGAACTACGGCTGGTACGTTCCGAACCAGATTCCTGGCGGCGCCCTGGTCGCCAGGATCGGCGATAAGGGGACCGTGTTCAAGGTCGGCCGCCAATCGACGTTCGTGGCCAAGAACTCCGGCGTCTTGCAGCTGGCCATCGGCATTCAGGCCGAGTACGCCAACGAGGGATACAACTATCCCGGGCAGTACAACGTGAAGCTGCGGATCGAGCCGAAGTAGCTGCTGTGGCGCGTAGCCACTTAGCCAAAGGCAATTACAGCCTTTTCTGCAGCTGCAGCGAGCCGATGACCAGGGCGAGAACGGCCATTCCCCAGAGGACGGCGGCGTGCATCCAAAGCTCGTTCCAGCCGCCCCCCCGGAGGATGACGCTTCGGGCGGCGTCGATCATCCAGGTCGTGTGAAAGAAGAACGCCACCGTTGGCAGCGGCCAGGGCATCGAGTCGATCGGAAAGACGTAGCCGGAGAGGAAAATTGACGGCAGAATTGTCCCCAGAGCGACTTGCCCAGCGGCTTCACGAGTTGCGGCGCGGGAGCTGATCCAGAGGCCAAAGCCCAGGTTCGTGAGGATGAACGGACAGGCGATGGCGATTAGCGTGAGGAAGCGGCCGCGGATCGGCACCTGAAACACAAGCCACATCAGGAACGCGATAAAGCAGAACTCGGCGAGCGTGAGAAAGACATACGGCGTCATCTTGCCGAGGATCAGTTCCATGCGGCCGACCGGCGTCATGTAAAGCTGTTCGAGCGTGCCAAGTTCCTTTTCGCGGACGATCGCGTTGGCCGAAAGCATCGTGGACATCATCTGGCACATGACGACCATCAGGCCGGGGATGAAGAAGTTGGCCGAGCGGGTGTCGGGGTTGAAGAGGATGCGGGGCTTGGCCTCGATCGGCAGGGGATGCTCGCCGAGGACGCGGATGAGCGATTCGCGGAGGGCGATCGCGTTGCCGACGTTCACCGCCTCTCCGGCGATGCTCGACTCGGTTCCATCGACGAGGATCAGCAGTTCGGCGGTCTCGCCGGCGGCGAGTTTGCGGCTGTAGTTCTCGGGAATGACGATGCCGACGCGGGCGATGCCGGCGACAATAAGCTGGCTCGCTTCGCGGTCGGAAAGCGCGGTGCGGACGATCTTGAAGTCGCCCGTGTTTTCGAACTGTTCGAGCAACCGGCGGCTTTCCTGCGTGCCCGACAGATCAACGATGACCGTCTTCACGTCGCGGACGTTCGTGTCGATCGCGTAGCCGAGCATGAACAGCTCCATGACCGGCACGAAGAGCGTGAAGAAGAGTGTCTGCGGATCGCGGAGGATGTGCAGCAGCTCCTTGCGAGCGACGGAGAAGGTGCGGAGGAGGGAGCTGCCGTTCATGGTGACACTTAGGAGGTTTGAGCCAGCTCCCTGTTCCGATTCCGTGCGATCGTCACAAACACGTCTTCCAGGTTCGCGCCGGCGGGGCGGATCGAGACTTGCGGACCGATTAGATCGTCGAGCTGATCCCGTTCATCGACGAGGGCGTGGATCGACTGGCCGAAGATCGTCGCTTCATGCACCGTGGGGCGATGCTTGAGGCTGGCAAGCAGTTCGGCGATGTCCGGCGCAATGATCTCGACCCGCTTCATGCCGGCCGGATTCACTTCCGGCAGACGCTTAAGTTCGCTCGGTGTGCCGACCACGAGGAGCTTCGACAGGTGCAAATAGCCGACGCGGCCGCACCGCTCGGCTTCGTCCATGTAGTGCGTGGTGACGAGGAGCGTGATCCCTTGGCCCGCCAGTTGAAACAAGAGATCCCACAGTTCACGTCGGGCAACCGGATCGACGCCGGCGGTCGGCTCGTCCAGAAACACGAGTTGTGGCCGATGGAGCAATGCACAAACGAGTGCCAGCCGCTGCTTCCAGCCGCCGGAGAGGCGTCCGGCCCAGCGGTCGCGATACGGCGCGAGGCCCGTCAGCTCGACCAGTTCCGCCTGCCGCTGCTTCGTCTCCGCTCGCGACAGACCGTAGATGCCGGAATAGAAGTCCATATTCTCCTGGGCAGTGAGGTCAGCATAGAGCGAGAACTTTTGCGACATGTAGCCGATCGAGTGGCGGACCTGTTCGGCAGCGGAGGCGACATCATGGCCGAGGACGGTTGCCCGTCCTTCCGCGAACGGCAGCAAGCCGCACAAAGCGCGAATGAGCGTCGTCTTGCCGGAACCGTTGGGCCCGAGCAGGCCAAAAACTTCGCCGGGGAAAATCTGCAGACTCACCTGATCGACCGCGGTGAACTTGCCGAAGCGGATCGTCACGCCGTCAATGTCAATGACGGGGGACTCTCCCGAGGGAGGCGAGCGAAGCGATTCGAGAATGACGGAAGGGGAGGACATAGCAGATTTCAAATGACCAATGACCAAGCACCAAGGACCAAACATTGACTGAAATCGAAATCGCCAATATCGAAACACCCTCGCCGAACAGTTTTTGTCATTGGAAATCGTCGATTGGTGCTTGTTTGGTCATTGGTCATTGGGGCTTGGTCAATCGCCGGCGGCAGAGTTCATTTCTGAGAGGTGGTCTTCAGATGCACTTCCGCCGCCATGCCCGACTTGAAGACTCCTTGGGGATCTTCGACGCGAACCTTGAAGCCGAAGACCTGGTGCCGGCGTTCGTCGATCGTTTGCACGTTGCGGGGAGTGAACTCGCTTTCAGAGGCAATGTACATCACCTCCCCTTTGAACCGTTTGCCGGGGAACGTGTCGATCGTCACATCCACGCTCATGCCGAGGCGGATATGACCGAGGTCCACTTCCGAGATGAACGCTTTGACCCACAAGTCGTCGGCTCTCAGGACGGTCATCAGCGGTTGATTGGGGGCGGCGATGTCTCCTGGTCTTACGCCGATCACTTCGACCGTCGCGGCTTCGGGGGCGATGACCGTCCGCTCGCCGCGCTTCACGTCGATCTCATCGATTTGTGCCTGAAGCTGCGTCACCTTGGCAGCCGCCGCGTCCTTGTCCTCCTGCCGCGTCCCCGCTTCGAGCAGATCGAAGTTGGCCTGGATGCTGGCGAGCTGCGCCTCGGCTTCGGCGACTTCTTCGGGACGGTAGCCGGCCTCCATCATCTTGCTCTTGGCGGCAGCAGCGGCGGCTTGCGCCTGCAAGCGGCCGTAGCGGGCAACGGCGGCATCGTATTCAATTTCCTTGCCCGCCCCTTTCTCGCGCAACGCCCGCTCGCGGTCGAGCTCTTGCCGAGCGTTTTCGACGTCGGCCTCAATCGCGGAAAGCTCCTCGCGGGCCTGCAGCTTCTCTTCGGCGCGGTAGCCCTTCCGCATTCGTGCAACGCGAGCCTCAGCCGCGGCCACCTCGGCTTTGGCGGCGGCTTTCTCTTCTACGCGCGGACCGGCAATCGCTTTGGAAGATTCCGCTTTGGCGGCGGCATGCTGCGCCTCAAGCTGAGCCCGTTGCGCGTCGAGCTCCGGCATCTCCAGCTGAACGACCGGCGTCCCTGCGACGATCTGTTTTCCTTCCTGCACGAGCACCTTCGCCACACGGCCGCCCACGCGCGAGCTGAGCCGCACTTCCTGCGTTTCGACGGTGCCAGGAAGCTGTAACTCGGTTCGCGGCTTACGCCACTGCCAGAAGTATCCACCAGCGCCCAGTCCCACCGCGAGGACGGCGGCGCCGGCAATCAGCGGTTTCCAGATCATGGACCAAATCGCTTTCTTCGCGGGACGGGTCATCGTGTTACTGCGAGCGGGCGTGGTGAGGGTCCCGATGGTCGTCGTTCGATCTTGGCTCGACGTGCTCATCGTCCTCTCGCGCTCCGCCTTCGTGCAACTTGCGATACGCGTCCGCGACTACTATTCTCAGCAGAACGAGCGTGCAGTTTAGACACCAAATCTGCGAAAAACCCCGTCGGCGGCGTAAGCCCAGTGCCGTCAACGAGTTGCGGCAAGGTAGGCACCATGAGCGAGGCCAGTGCGACGCACCTCCAGAGCCTGCTTGACCGACTGCGGCAGCAGGATCGGCAGGCTCGCCGCGAGTTTCTGGAGCTGGCCTGTGGTCGATTGCGGCGGCTGGCGGCGAAGATTCTGTATGGCTCGTTCCCGAACCTCACCGCGCGGCACGATGTCGATAGCGTCGTGCACGAGACCTGGCTGCGGCTGATTCAGGCGGTTGAGAAGGCCGATCCGCCGACCGTCGAGGACTTCTTCCGTCTCGCGGCCCACAAGATTCGGCAGGTGCTGCTCGACATGGCCGACAAGCAGCGGCGAATCGACCAGCGCGAGACGTTGCTTGGCTCGGGAGGTGTGCGGTTAGACGGATCGCGAGGCGTCCCCAGCGACCAAACGTACGACGCGGGGCGGCTCGCATTATGGACGGAGTTTCACAAGCAGGTCGGCGAGCTTCCGGAAAGTGAACGAAACATCTTCGAGATGCACTACTACCTGGGACTGCCGCAAGCCGACATCGCGAAGCTCACCGGCCTGCATCCGCGGAAGGTGAGCTACCTCTGGATCGCCGCGACCGAGAAGCTGGCGAGCGTGCTGCCGCAGGGAGGGCTCGCGTGATGGCCACGCTTACGCTCGACCACGAAGACCCTCTGCTTGAATTGCTCGCCCAGTGGGAAGAGCGTCGCCAGGTGGGCGAGTCCGTCACGCCCGAGCAGCTTTGCCCGGGCGATCCGAGCCTGAGGGCGGAACTTGCGGCACGGATTGCCCGTCGGCAGCAGATGCAGGCGATGTTCGACTCGCCGCCGATTCTGGCCAGCGACGCCGGTGGGACCAGGCCCGCGCCGGTGCTTCCGGAGGTCGCAGGCTACGAGATTCTCGAAGTGCTCGGCCACGGCGGCATGGGGGTCGTCTATAAGGCGCGGCAGCTCGGCCTGAATCGGCTAGTGGCGCTGAAGATGGTGCTGGCCGGTACCAACGCCAGTCCGCTCGAATTGGCCCGCTTTCGTGCCGAAGCCGAAGCCGTCGCGCAGCTCACGCATCCGAATATCGTGCAGATCTTCGAGATCGGCGAGCAGAACGGCTGCCCGTTCCTGGCCCTCGAATACATCCCCGGCGGCAGCCTGGCGGCACAGCTCGACGGCACACCGGTCGCTCCGCGCCAGGCGGCGCAGGTTGTGCTCGCGCTCTCGCGAGCCATGCAGCACGCGCACGAAAC
>CAYLLN010000010.1:112145-117971 GCA_964384375.1 uncultured Pirellulaceae bacterium | reverse complement strand
GTACCCCTTTGATGCGGTTGAGGGCTTTGAGTTCGCGGGCGGCCCGGTCTTCGTCCAAAAGACCATAGACGAACTTGATCGCCTTGGTCAGGTCGCCGGGGGCCTGGGCGGTCCAGACTTCGCCGTAACCACCGGCGCCAATTCGCTGGATGACTTTGTATCCAGGAATGGGCTCGTCGGAACGTGCGGCAATGACGGACACAATGGGCTCGGTGGGGAGAGAGCGGTAGGGCAGTTTGACGCGTCTGCGTACTTAAGTTTGGCACACGATTAGCGCGCAGCGCGTACCATTGCAGAGGGGGCGTCCCGCTTGTGCCGGCTGTGACGATGCTGCCGCACATGCCGGCGGGTGAGTGAGGTCTGCACATGGAGGAAACTTGTCGGTCGCTTGACGTACCATCCCACACTGCAGTCAGGCCGGCGAATCGCTACGCACCGCAAGGCACGTTCTGTCCCGCGCTCGCAGCACGATCGGAGCGTCACGGGCGAAGTGCGCCATCGTCAGCAACTCGAGCGATTTCGCACCGCGCCATGCTTACACCCAGCACAGGCGATTTGCACGGAATTCGGCGATCCGATTTGCCCCATCGCAATTCGTGTGGCAAATAGGCGCACTACGCCGCGCTGGCAAACTCTCGGCCCGATTGTGCCGTGCATTTCGCGCGTGCCGAGCCTTCGCCCGCGCGACAGGCAACCGCGTCACAAGCCGCAAGTCCGGCCAGCGCGGTGAAGCCACGAGCGCCGATTGTGCCCGGCCGCCGCTCGCGAATTCTGCGAGCTGGCTCGGTGAATGGGCCAACTGTCGCGCATCGACTGGCCGATTCACCTCGCTAGGCACGCCACGGACGGAGTACTGCGCGTGCCGCTCCGCGACGGATGCGGGGCTGTGGAACGGATGCCTTCGCCAGGGACAGTGAGGTCCCGCCTAACGGTCACGAACTACCCATCCTCGGGTCGCGCGATGGACGGCGACTCGTGAATTTCGATGGATCGAACCTGTAAGGAGTCTGCGATGAGATCCTTCCCCGTACGCTGCGCCGCGCTCGCGGTGGCGCACGCCCTCGGCCTGGCATGGCTGGCCGGCGGCGCGCAAGCCCAGGATGTGGGCGCGCCGGCATTGTTCCCCATTCCCGCTCCCGTTGCGTATCCCGTGGCCCAAACGGCTGCTCGTGATTCGCTCTGGTACGAAGGAGCCGAGCTCGGCCCGGCGGGCGACACCGTGCAGGCCCCCGACGCCCCGATTCAGAAGTCGGTCATCACGCCCGACTATGAATCGGCCATGAAAGGGGACTGGGATAGCTGCACGGCCTGCGCCGGGCAGGCTGGCGGCCAGTGCGGAAGCTGCTGCGGCAAGTATATCTATGCCAACGCCCTGGTGATGACGCACCTGAAAAACGGCGGCTTCGTCACGAGCATCGACAGCGGCGACTTCAGCCCCGAGCTGTTCTTCTGCTCGCCCGAATACGGGAACACCTGGCACGGCGGGTTTGAAATCGGCGGCGGCTGGTGCATGGGCTGCGACTGCAACAGCGCCCTCGAAGTCGTGTACTGGGGCCTCTATTCGGGCTTCGGCGACGCGACCGCGACCGGCCCGCTCGACTCGATGATCGACTTCAGCAACCTGGACTACGGCGGCGGAGACGGCAACACGTTCTACGACGGCGCTGCTGCCCACCGGCTCCGTTTCGACCAGGACTTCCACAGCGTCGAAGTGAACCTCGTTGGCAACTACGGCGGACCGCTCGGCTGCGGACGCTGTGGCTGCTGCGATCCGTGCGGCTGCTCGAAATTCGGCTACGGCTGGATGGCCGGCTTCCGCTACATCAACTTCACGGAAGATTGGCTCTTCACCACCGACAACGCCGAAACGACCTTCGACAACGACGCCAGCGAACTCAACTACGAAGTCGATCTGAACAACAACCTGTTCGGCTTCCAGATGGGCCTGGGGATCGACTACTGCCTGACCCAGAAGCTGCAGGCTTACGCCATCAGCAAGTTCGGCGTCTATGGCAACTGCATCGACCACAACCAGCGGATCTACGGCTCGCAAGGGAGCGCCACGCTGAACACGGGCGACTTCAACGGCCAGGATTACATCATCGACGATTCCGACTTCGACCTGTCCCTCGCCGGTCAGTTCGATATCGGCGGCCGCTACGCCATCAACAGCAACTGGAGCGCCGACTTCGGCTGGCGCGTCCTCGCTCTGTCGGGCGTCGCGATCACCGAAGACAACGTCGCCCAGGGGAACTTCCAGAACGTGCTCGGGATTTCCGATACGCAGACAACCGGCAGCTACATCATCCACGGCGGCTACGCCGGATTGACGTACTGCTGGTAGTTGGGGTTTGAGAAACGGGGCCACCACCGCGACCCACATCCTGCGAAAACCGCCCCACACGTCCGTCACGAACCCCCGGCGAGCTATCCTGAGCTTGCCGGGGGTTTTTCGTTTGCGTCAGCGATGACTATTCATCCGCGGCCAGCGTCACCGGCACATCGACCAGTTGTCCCTCCCGGACGACGGAGAGGACGGCTTGCTCACCTGGGCGGCGGCGCTCGATCAGCGTCAGGAAGCTGTCGGCGGTCGTTACCTTTTCTCCATCGACGGCGACGACCGTGTCGGCCTGGCTCCGGTCGATACGGCGCTCTTCGTAGGTGAACGGTCCGCGGCGCTTGGTCTCGCGAACGACGCGAAAGCCGCGGAGGCCGGCGCGCTCGGCGGGACCGCCGGGAATGAGCGTCGCAATGACGAGCCCTTCCTCGGTCTGCAGCACGCGGCTGATGCCGGCGTCGGGGCGGAGGACTTTGCCGTTGGTGACGAGTTGGGCAGCGACACGCTTGATCGTATCGACGGGGATCGCGAAGCCGACACCCGTATTCTCGCCGGTCGAACTGGCGATGGCCGTGTTCATCCCAATCAGCCGGCCGCGAGAATCGATCAGCGGTCCACCGGAGTTGCCGCGGTTGAGGGCGGCGTCGATCTGAATGATCGACTTCATCACGCGGCCGGCGCGAGTCGGGAGCGTCCGGTTGAGGCTGCTGACGATGCCGGTGGTCATCGTCCGTTCGAGGCCGAACGGGTTGCCGATCGCGTACACCGATTGGCCGACGCGAAGCTTGGACGAATCGCCGAGAGCGATCGGGACCAGTTTTTCGGCTGGTGCATTCACTTTGAGCACCGCCATGTCGTTGGGCGGGTCGTAGCCGACGAGGCCCGCTTCGAAGCTCTCGCCGCTGGCCAGCGTAACGCGGATCTCGCTCGCCCCTTCGACGACGTGGTAGTTCGTCAGGATGTGCCCATCCCGATCGAGAATCGACCCGCTGCCGGTCCCCTCCGCGGGGACTTCCAAAAAAACAAGTTCCCGCTGGGCCGACTTTGTGGTGATGTGGACGACCGAGCGGTTGGCCCGTTCATAAACGAGGATGTTCGTCCGTTCTTCGGGCGTGAATTCCTCCAGGCCGTCCGTCGCGGCAAAGCCCCAGTCGGTTCCTGCGACGACAGATGGTCGTGCTTTGGCCACCGTCTCAGGAGGGCGAGCCGGAACGAGCGGCTCGAAGACCTGGCCGCGGATCACGGGAGCTTGGGCCATGACAGTGCGATGCGATGCCGTTTGTTGCCAGACGGTCGCCGCGGCAGCGCCGAGCAATCCGGAAATCAAGCACAGGACGACGGGGCGGCGCATGGGAACCTCATGGCTTCCGCGGATACGGGCGAACCGGCGCGGATTATAGAGCGTCTAGGAAAATGTCACCTACAGAGATAAGGTGAAGATGTCTCGGAGCGGGCCGGACGGCCGCCGCCGGCGCAAGCTGGGGGAGGAAAGTCCGGGCTCCACAGGACCAAGGTGGTCGCTAACGGCGACCGGCCGCAAGGCTCGGGAAAGTGCAACAGAAAGCAAACCGCCGCGGCAGGCCGAGCCCCCGTCTTTGGCTGCCGCGGTAAGGGTGAAACGGTGCGGTAAGAGCGCACCAGCAGCCGGGGCGACCCGGCTGGCTTGGCAAACCCCACCTGGAGCAAGGCCAAGCAGGGCGTCCGCGTCGTGGCTCGCAAGGGCCGCGGCGCGCGGGCGGGTCCGGCCCGATTCGGCGTCCGGGTAGGCTGCTGGAGGCGTCGGGCAACCGGCGTCCTAGAGAAATGGCCGTCGCCGCGCGCATGCGACAACGCAGCGCGCGTCACAGAACCCGGCTTACAGGCCCGCTCCGAGACGTTTTCGCTCCGCTCGCTCGGCGAGCGGGAGGCGTCAGCCTCCCGATGATTACCAGTTTAGTGCGACGCTATCGGCCAGCTTACGCTGGCCGCTCGCCATGGCACTTACCGACGATCCTAATCTTCCACCGGCACCAACTCGCCATTGATCACATGCAGCAGCTTGCTGATGCAAAGCTGGTTCATGCTGGTCTTCCGGTCGTGGGCTTCGGCCCGGAGCGACTCGTGCAGGCTCTTGGGCAGGCGAACGGTGATCACACGCGTCGGCTCCTTTCCTTCGGCCATCGCACCGCGTTCGCGGAGGCGGGCCAGCATGAGCTGAATTTCGCCGTACTGGGCGGTCTTCTCGAATGCCGCTAACTCTTCAGGCGTGGCAAACAGCCGGCGAACCAGGCCATCGACGCCAAGAACCTCACGGAAGAACGTGATCCAGTCAGGCTGCTGCTGGAACATCTCCCCAGCGATCCGCTGGGCAGTGTGGGTGCGATCTTCGTGGGGCTGAACGGGGGTTGCTACAGCCATCTCCATTGCCGGCTCCTTCCAGTCGTGCGGGATAAAACGGGTTTCGGTGAAACCTCCGAAGCCACCGGGGCTGGGGTTTGACAAAAATTAGAAATCAAGTCAAGAGCAGCACCGATGTCGTTGTCATGCTTGCACTTAGCGATAGCAAAGCCAGCGTGCCCAAAATTCGTCACCCCTGCCGGGTTTGCCAGCAATGGACCGCTTGCACAAAACTTGTGCAGGGCCAAAAGTTGCATGCGCCTAAGTGTCTAGCTGGCACTGCTGTCAGAATCGTCAAAGTTTCACATTGGGTAAGGTGCGGGACACCGACATTAACCCGACGCGCCAGCGAGGCGGTTCCTTGCTGCCGCGATTTCCTCGATTGCACGTCGGGTTGGTATTTCGTTGGCCTGAACCAGCGTCCAAATTCCGAGGCGCGACTCATCGCAACTTTCCGCCAATGCGTCATACTGAAAGTCTCGTCCGAGGGATGCCGTGGCCGTTCGATCGACTTTTCGCAATCACGCACTCATTAGTCAGCTGGTAACGCAGGACCAGCTCGACCAGGCGATTGCGTCGATCCAGGCAGATGCCGGCGGAGCTGCCGTGCCGCTGGTCGAAGTGGACGACGAGGCCCTCTCCAACCGGCTGATCGAGATGGGGGTTCTGACCGTCTATCAGGTCAAGGAGCTGAAAACCGGCCGCAACAAGTTCACGCTCGGCCAGTACATCATCACCGACTGGATCGGTCAGGGTGGCATGGGGCGGGTCTATCGGGGCGTGCATCAGGTCCTCGGACGCGAGTGCGCCATCAAGACGCTGCCGCTTGAACGGGCGACACCCGAGGCAATCAACAACTTCATGCGCGAGGCCCGCACGCAGGCTCAACTCGACCATCCGAACCTCGTCCGCGTCTATGACTTCGCTCGCGACGGCAGCACTCCCTACATTGTCGTCGAATACGTTCCCGGCACTGACTTGCGGCGGCTCGTTCGTTCGCAAGGGAGGCTGACCCAGCGGCAGGCGGCGAGTGTCATCCTGCAGGCGGCCCGCGGACTCGACTACGCCCACAAGCGCGGCCTCATCCACCGCGACATCAAACCCGGCAACAT
>CAYLLN010000010.1:5695-112135 GCA_964384375.1 uncultured Pirellulaceae bacterium | reverse complement strand
GCCAAAGTCTCCGACCTCGGTCTGGCCGGCTTCGTACACGATGCCGAGAACGACCCGCGGGCGGGCAAGATCGTGGGCACGGCCGACTACCTCTCGCCCGAACAGATTCGCTCCCCAGGCGATATCACGCACAACTCCGACATCTACTCGCTCGGCTGCACGCTCTATTACGCGGTTTGCGGCAAGGTCCCCTTCCCCGGCGGCAACCCCGCTGCCAAGGCGAAGAAGCACCTGTATGACACCCCCTGGCATCCCCGCCGGCTAAACGTCGATCTGCAGGAGGAATTCGTCGAAGTCCTGGGCGACATGATGGAGAAGGATCCCAAGGTCCGCATCCAATCGGCTGCCGAAGTAGTCGCCCGGTTGGAGCAGTTCGCCGACGCCGGCACGCTCATCAGCGCTCGCACGACAATCACTTCCCCGTGGTCTTCTGCCCCACTTCCATCAGAGGCGGAAGACGCAGAACCCACTCAGGACACCGACGGCGGCGAGCAATCGGCCAGCCTCTCCGCCAGTGCCGACGCGAGCGCCAGCCAGGTCTCGCAGGGAACCGTCTCCGCGTCGGGCCAAGACACGAAATCGCTCAAGCCGATTCGTCCCCGCCCGCTGCCGGTCGCTCAGGCGATCGACCTCGACGATCAGCTTTCCCCCGCGGCAATCGTCGCACTGACGCTCGTCATCGCCATCCCTGTCTCGATGGTCGCCGGCGCGCTCATCGCCACGCTCGCCATGCGGATGATGGGATCATGAGGAAATGACCAATGACCAAGCCTCAGTGACCAATGTGCTGCCTCCTCATTGGTCATTTAATTCCCCGCCTTTGACAGCCTCCCGCCCCCGCCCGATACTCATTCTTTGCGCGCTCGCTGGCTCTTCCCGGCACTGCCCTGGCCGCGGTGCTAGATTTTGGCGATGGTCATCACGTTGTTCTTGACCGAGCTGCGCGAAATGCTGGCCGAGAACAATGCGCCCGAGCTGTGCGAATTCTGCACCGCGCTGCACCCCGCCCGCACTGCCGAGTTCATGGAGGGGCTCGAACCGGGGGACGCCTGGGCCGTTCTTCGCCATGCCGATCTGAAGCTCCGCGAGGAGATCTTCGCCTACTTCCCGCACGAGAAGCAGGTCAGCGTCATCGAGACGCAGGACCGCTCGGAAGTGGCCGAGCTGCTCGCCGATCTGCCGGCCGACGACCGGGTGGACCTGTTGCACGATGTGCGGCCCGAGGTCGTCGAGGAAATCCTGCCGCTCCTCCCGGCCGATGAGCGGCGCGAAATCCTCCGCCTCCGAGCGTATCCCGAGAACACGGCCGGCGCGATGATGACGACCGAAGTCGCCATGATCGACGAAGGGTTGACCGTCCGCCGGGCCATCGACGAGCTCAGCCGCGAAGCCGAGCACCTGGAAACGATCTACTACATCTACGTCGTCGATCGGGACCAGCGCCTGAAAGGGGTCGTCACCGCGCGCAAGTTGCTGACGGCTCTTGGCCGCCCCGAGCAGCTCGTCCGCGACCTGATGAACACCGACCTGATCATCGTCAACGCGACCGACGAACGCGACGAGGTCACCCGGCAGGTGGCGAAGTACGACTTGCACGCGATTCCCGTCGTCGATGACCATCGCCGCCTTGTCGGCATCATCACGCACGACGACGTCATCGACGCCTTCCGCCAGGAAGCTGCCGAAGACGCCCAGCGAGCCGCCGCCGTCGCCCCCCTCGAAGACGGCTACCTGCAAACGAGCCTCGTCACGCTCTGGTGGAAGCGTGGCGTCTGGCTGACCGTCTTGTTCGCCACCGGCATGTTCACGGCGACCGCCCTCAAGTTCTACGAAGGGAAGCTCGTCGCCTATGCGTGGCTCTTCGCGTTCATTCCGCTCATCATGGGAAGCGGTGGTAATACGGGGAACCAATCGGCGACGCTCATCATCACGGCTCTCACGAACGGCCATATCTCGCTCCGCGATTGGCGGAAAATCCTGTGGCGCGAACTGCTTGTCGGCCTCATGCTCGGCGGCCTGCTCGGCCTGCTCGGCATGGTCCTCGCCGTCGTCGTCACCTGGAACGAAACGGCCGCCCACGCCCATCTGCTCTGGCCGGCCGTCGTCCCAGTCACGCTCGTCCTCGTCGTCACCTGCGGCGCCGTCTTCGGCTCCATCCTACCGCTCCTCTTCAAACGTCTTGGCCTCGACCCAGCGCTGATGAGCAACCCGTTCGTCGCCGCCCTCAGCGACATCGTGGCGATCGTCATCTATATGACGGTGGCGCTGACGCTGCTCTCGCGGGCGTAAGGTAGGCACACTCCCTATGCCAGCTGACATTGCTGAAAATCCGGCTGTCTGGATGGCATTCTTAGCCCGTTGTAGCGGTACTGATTTGGAATCCGTAGAATGTTAGCGGATTCAGGCGGACTGGGGCCCGCCGAAACCGCGCCAACGGAGGTGTGCGATGTTCCGATCGCTCGTGCTCTGCATTCTGGGACTGTCGGGTGTTGCCGTCGTCGGAGGGCCAGCCGCGACGGCTGTGGAAAAGAAACCTGCTGGGAAGGGGTCGCCCGCCGCGGAGAAGATGCCCCGCGCGGCCGGCGACGAAGAGGCCCGCGAACTGGTTCGCCAGGCGCTCTACGCGGAGACGCTGGGGGACAACGCGCAGCGGACGGCGAAGCTGGAAGAAGCCGCGGCAGAGTCGCCCGATCTCGATGTTGTGAATTGGCATCAATCCCGCGTACGGGTCGGCGATAAGTGGTTGTCGCTCGCCGACGCAGAATCGCAGGTTGCCGCGGACAAGCGATTTGCGGAGTACGACAAACTGCGCGCCAGAGCTGCCGATGCACGCGCGCTGCAGGCGCTGGCCCGGTGGTGCGTCAAACAAGGCTGGAGCGACGTGGCGAAGTTGCACTTCGTCCGCCTGCTGGGAAGCAAAGATGCCACGTCCGAGATGCGGGACGACGCGCGCAAGCAGTTGGGGTTGGTGCAAGTCGGCGGCCAGTGGCTCACGAAAGAGGACGTTGCTGCCCGCGAGGCGGCGATCAAGGCGATCGAGGAGGCGCTCGCCAAATGGCGGCCACCGTTGAAGACGTTGCAAATAGCCATCGACGGCGCCGATTTCGCCAAACGGGATCGCGCGATCACAGAATTGCATCAGATCGACGATCCGGCGATGATTCATGCGCTGGAGTCGTTTTTGCTGGACGGCAAGGGGGAGTTTCAAGAGCAGGCCGTTAAGAAGATCGCGACATTTCCGCATTTTGAAGCCACCGAAGCGCTGTTGCGTTTCGCCGTGCTCTCTGAATTCGCCCTGACGCGGAAGGCGGCGATTGCAGCGCTCAAGGAGCGGCCCGAGCATGAATATGTGCCCATGCTTTTGGGGGCTCTCGTGGCGCCTTTTCGCTCCCAGTTCGCAATCGGACGTGACGGCAGCGGCAAGGTGGCCTATGTTCACTCCGTCCTAAGAGAAGGGCCGACGGGAAACCAACTCTTAATCACTCACCAAGTTGAGATCCCCTCGTTCACGCACAGTCGGGAAACGGACCGCAGGAATGTAAGAAGCGTCGCGCCATTCACGGAACCAACCAGAATCCAAGTTGATCGCCGTATGCACATCGGCTCGACCGAGCAAGCTGTTCGAGAGCAGCAGAGTTTTGCCGCCACTCAGGCACTCCTTCGTGATACGCAGACATCGCAGCTGAACTCAATGGCGACTGAAAGCAACCGTCGAATCTTCGATGTTCTCGAAGACGCTACGGGTCAAGCACATCCCCGGAGTCCAGTCGCCTGGTGGGATTGGTGGCGCGATTACAACGGATACTCTTGGCCGCGCGCCACGAAGTTTCTTTACGTATCAAATGTTTCGCAGTATTCGGCGCATGAGTATGCCTATTCAAAGCTCTCTGGCGTTCAGCAGCGGCCAGCGGGCTCCTGCTTCGTTGCCGGAACACCGATTCGCACGCAGCGGGGGCTCGTGGCTATTGAAACCATCCAGGCCGGCGATCGCGTACTGTCGCAAGACCAGGACACCGGCGAGTTGACCTATAAGATGGTCCTGCGGACGACGCTCCGTCAGCCCACCAAGGTGCTCAAGATCGCGACCGATGCGGAGTCAGTTAGCACCACATTGGGCCACCCCTTCTGGGTCAGCGGACACGGCTGGAAGATGGCCAAGGAACTCAAGGCGGGGGATCGGCTGCACAGCCTGAACGGTGCGGTCGAGATCAAGAACGTCGAGCCGCTCGAGAAGCTCGAACCGGCGCACAATCTAGTCGTGGCGGATTTCAATTCCTATTTCGTAGGCGACGAAGGATTGCTGGTCCACGACAACGAATTCCGGCGGCCCACGCAGTCGCTCGTGCCGGGACTGCCGCGCTAGTTGGCAGTCGTCTGCCAACCTACAAGATATGGTATGCCTGTTGACAGTGTAGTGTACGGATGATCTAATGTTAGTAGTGGTTTGGCTAGTGATCGCATTGCGCGCGGAGCCAGCCTGAAGGGCAGGTTAAGTAGGTCTGGCTTGCCGAGCCGGACCTCGGGGTTCTTCGCTACGATCACGTCCGCACTGCCAATTGGATGGAGTCATCGTTGATGGCTCTCAAGAAGCGGAACGGCGAATTTTGCTGGGGACGGGAATGGCCGTTCATACAATTCATACTCGAGCGTTTTTGGAGATTGTCGCAAGTCGTTGCGGGAGAATAACATCGGTCAATCCATGCCTCCATATCACCCCCTAAAAGTCCAAAAAGTATGAATGGTTGTGACCACAAGAGGAGGTGTGTGGCGGGAAATCGTTGGCGGGAGTGGAGTCGTCTTATTGGCGACACCGGTAAGCGTGGCGGCGTAGATTGGGACGAGTCGGTTTGTCATCAGGGCTTTCTTTCAGCGCGACCAATGGTCGCGGCTATATTTGCCGGACGGGATTTATAGGAGGGAAAAATGGCGATCAGCTTCGGAAATCCTCGTTTGGCACTGGCAATTCGCGCAGCGCTAATGAAAGCGACGGCGGCTGCGGCTCTGGCGGTAGCGCCAATGGCTGCTCTCGCACAGGACGAGGCCAAAGAGGGGAAGGCCGAGATTCCGCTCAAAAAGGTCGTGATGTTCAGCTCGGGGGTCGCGTTCTACGAGCGAACGGGCGATGTCGAGGGGGACGCGACCGTCGATCTGCGGTTCAACACGCGGGATATAAATGACCTCTTGAAGAGCATGGTGCTGCAAGATGACGGCGGCGGGCGGATTTCGACCGTCAGCTACGGCAGCAAGGACCCGATCACGCGGACGCTCCGAACATTTTCGATCGACCTGACGAGCGACCCGACGCTCGCCGATCTGCTTGCCCAGATTCGTGGCGAGAAGATCGAGATCGACGCCCCGACGAAGATTGCCGGTACGATCGTCGGTATTGAGAAGCGCCAGCGGCCGGTCGGCGAGAATCAAACCGTCGAAGTTGCTTTCCTCAACCTGCTGACCGACGAAGGGCTGCGCAGCGTTGCCCTCGATACCGTCGGCAAGATCAAGCTGGCTGATCCGAAGCTCGATGCGGACTTGCGGCAAGCCCTGCTCGTGCTCGCCAGCGGAAAGTCGATGGACAAGAAGAGCGTCATGCTCAGCTTCACCGGCGAGGGGAAGCGGCCCGTCCGCGTCGGCTACATTCAGGAGTCCCCGATTTGGAAGACGAGCTATCGCCTCGTCCTTTCCGACGAGAAGCCGCTGCTGCAGGGTTGGGCAATCGTTGAGAACACGACCGAGGAGGACTGGAACGATGTGGGACTGACGCTCATCAGCGGCCGGCCGATCTCGTTTGTGATGGACCTCTATCAGCCGCTCTATATCGACCGGCCGCTCGTGCAGCCGGAATTGTTCGCGTCGCTCCGTCCGCGGACGTACGACCAGGACTTAGCCGGGGCGAATGCGGAGTTTGAAAGGTTGGCCGAAGCGAAGCAGCTTGGCATTCCATCCGACGGAGCCGATCCAAACGCACTTGCTTTTGGAGCCCGGCGGGCGCGGGAATCTCGTTCGGGAGGCCTGGGAGGAGGCGGATTCGCCGCGGACGGGCGATTTGTCGAACAAGCGAAGTCACTGGACGACATGAAGGCCGAGGCGATGGGCAAGTCGGTGCAGTCGGTCGCCCAGGCCGGCGATGTCGGCGAGATGTTTCAGTACCGCATTGCCACCCCCGTCACGCTCGGCCGGCAGAAGAGCGCGATGCTGCCGATCGTGAACGACTCGGTCGAGGGAGAGAAGGTCTCGATCTACAACCCCGCCGTGCATGCTAAGCATCCGCTCAACGGCCTCCGGCTGAAGAACACGACCGATCTGCACCTGATGCAGGGGCCGATCACGGTGTTCGACGATGGAGCTTATGCCGGCGATGCCCAGATTCAGGCCCTCCCCGCGGGGAGCGAGCGTCTGATCAGCTACGCGATGGATCTGGACACGGAGGTTGCCCCGACGAGCACCGGCGAGCCGGAGCAGCTCGTCGCAGCCAAGATCGTCCGCGGCACGCTGCACGTCACGCGAAAACATGGCCGAAAGCAGTCGTATGTCGTGAAGAACTCTGGCAAAAAAGCGAAAAAAGTTTTGATCGAATACCCGGCCAATCAGGGCTGGACGCTCATCGAGCCGAAGGAGCCGACCGAGAAGACCCGCGACCTGTATCGCTTTGCCGTGCAAGCCGAGCCAGGGAAGCCGGCGGACCTCGTGATTCGCGAGGAGCGGACCGACGTGCAGTATCTGGCTCTCGGGAACATCGATGACAACACGATTGGGATTTACCTCAAGGCGCCGCAAGTCAGTGAGAAGGTGAAGGCCGCCCTTGCCGAAGTGATCAAACGGAAGGCGGGCCTCGCCGCCCTGGCGGCCAAGCGGGCGGAGCTCGAACGGCAGGTGACGGTGATCTTCGACGAGCAGAACCGGATTCGACAGAATATGGCCCAGTTGCCGAAGGACTCGGATCTGTTCCGCCGCTACGTGACGAAGTTCAACGAGCAGGAAGATGCCGTCGAACAGCTCCGCAAACAGGCGAAGACGGCGCTCGACGAAGAGAATGCGAGCCGCGAATCGCTGAACAAGTTCTTGCAGGAGCTGGAGATCGCTTAGGTCGTTCAGCGTGGAGGATCGCTGGCCAAAGGCAGATCACCAAAACACGAAGGGATGCAGAAAGCACGAACAATTCAGGCGAAGAAATTCGATCCCTTGCCTTCCTTTTCGTGTTTTCCCGCTTTCGCGTTTTCGTGATCGTTCGGACCAACCGGTCTCCATTGCATTCGAGTAGCAGGCGAGACGCCTACCCTACGTCAGCAGTTCGCCCGACTGCGGGTCGAGGCTTTGGCCGTGGCAGAGGTGAGCCAGCTTGCTCAGCACGAGCAGCAGCGTGCCGGGGTCGAGCGGACCGTCGTCCTCGTCGGCAGGGAAGTCGGTCACTTCCTCGAAGTGGAACACGTCGTATCGCGCGTCAGCCGCCAGAAGCCGGGCGAGCTTGAGTTTCTCGTCCGGGTCGAGCTTGCGGCTTTGCCACTCGTCCTTCACTTCGGCGAGCTGTTCCTTCACTTCGTCACCAGTGACGAAGGTGACGTCCATGCCGGCCGCGTCGGCGTGTGAAAGAACTGTCATTGATTCGAGCAGGCCATCCTTGGTCGCGTGCAGGTGCAGGATTTCGATTCGCGATCCGAGTTCTGCGAGCGAGCGTTTCACGTCCGCCGCCTTAGGACGGTGCTTTCGCTGGAACAGCACGAAGTAGGTTTCGCGCCATTGGTACCGGCTGTCGGCAAAGAGCGACATCAGGCGGCCTTTGAAGTTCGGGGCGGAAGAGTCACGGGCAATTTAGCAGCCCGCGAAGCCCGAAACTACCGGCCGAAGTGAAACCTTCACGCGGCGTTAATGACACCGAATGGAAGCCGGATGGGCCGAACGATCACGAAAACGCGAACGAGAAGAAAGCACGAAAAAGACCCGGCTAAGGGCGCCTGCTATGCGGCGTCTGCAAGTCCGTTTCGTTTTTCTGCCTGCCTTTGGCCAACGACCTTCCAATTTCATTCATCTTCCCAATCGTGGTCGCTTTCCTTCTCGCCGTTGTACCAGGCTTCGAGAGCGGTCAGCACGTTGTCGCGCTCCTGGCGAGAGGCCCAGACCGATTCGTCCTGCTCCAAACGGACCTCGTAATCCCCCTCGCACGTGCAGTCTTCGTTGCCGCAAAAATGGGGCGTGTCGGAAATCCACATGACGCGATAGAGCGGGACATGTTTGTCGTCAACGACCACGAAGATTGAGGACATGGTTGGCTCCTGAACGTGGCCACCGGCTCCGTGGCGGCCTATCGTTATCGTATTTTGCGGTCGCGAAAAAGGCGAGCGGGGTGCAGTCGGTTGGCGAGCGGGAGGCGTCAGCCTCCCGATGATGGAGCGCGAAAGATTGGGTCAAATCATCAGGGTGCTTACGCACCCTGCTCGCCTACTTGCCCAGTTCCTGCGAACGCTTCGTCGCCGCTTCGACCGCGGCAATCAAGGCACCACGGAGGCCGCGGTCCTCCAGGGCTGCGAGTCCAGCGATCGTGGTGCCGCCGGGGCTGGTCACCTGGTCGCGGAGAACCGCAGGGTGCTGGCCCGTTTCGACCACCATCGTTCCCGAGCCGCGGACTGTCTGGGCGGCAAGCGAGGCAGCAACGTCACGGGGGAGACCCATCCGCACGCCACCGTCGGTCAGCGCCTCGATTACCAGATAGACAAATGCCGGTCCGCTGCCGGACAAGCCCGTCACCGCGTCGAGCAACTTCTCCTCGACCTGGTGCGACTGTCCGACCGCGCCGAGCAACCGTCCGACGAGTTTGCCGTCGTCTGCCGTCGCCGCAGAGCCCAGCGCATAGGCCGATGCTCCTTGGCCAACGAGGGCCGGCGTATTGGGCATGACGCGAATGACGCGGCCGGTGCCGAGACCCGCTTCGAGCTTGGCGAGCGTTACACCAGCCGCAATCGAGACGAACAGTTTGCCGGCAGGTTTTAGACTCGACACTTCGGCCAGCACGGCCGCCATGCTCTGTGGCTTGACGGCGAGGACGATCACGTCGGCCGCACGGAGGACGTCAGCGATCGAAGAAGCGAGTATTGCGCCGGGGACTTTGTCGAGAAACGACGTGCTGGCAGCAATAACCGGATCGCAGGCGACGAGTTGCCCCGGATGTACGAGTCCTGCGGCGACGAAGCCCCCCGCGAGAGCCTTGGCCATTTGGCCAGCGCCGATGAAGCCGATGGTTTTGTTGATCGTCATTGGTCACTGGTCAATTGTAAGTTCTCGATCGGGGTGGCTGTGGTCGGCGTAGCCGCCCACGGCACATTGGGCGTTGCTAGGCCGTGGATTGCTGAGTATCCCACAGCTACCCACTCCCCTGACAGGCCGCCGCCCCGCGTGTTATGATCCCGGATTGCTTCCAGAATAGCCGAAACCGACCGAGACTGTTTGCGTGATCGTCATCCTGCAATCCGGGGCGTCTGAGGACCAGATTCAGCACGTCGTCGAGCGTGTCGAAGCGCTCGGCCTCAAGGCCCACCTCAGCCGCGGCACCTTCCGCACGATTATCGGCATCATCGGCGACGAACAGAAGATCAGTGCTGACTCGCTCCGCGCGATTACCGGCGTACAGGACGTGGTTCCCGTGCTGCCGCCGTATAAGCTGGCCAGCCGCGAGGCTCATCCGCAGCCGAGCGTGGTCGAGGTGGCCGGCGTGAAGATCGGCGGCGGACATCTGGCAATGATTGCCGGCCCGTGTGCGGTCGAAGAACCCGAACGGATGGAGTCGATCGCCAAGTCGGTAAAAGCCGCTGGGGCAAACATCTTCCGCGGCGGGGCCTATAAGCCGCGAACCAGTCCGTATGCGTTTCAGGGACTCGGCGAGGAGGGGCTCAAAATCCTCCGCGAAGCGGGCGACGCTCACGGGATGCCGGTCGTCACCGAGGTGATGGACCCGCGGTGTGTTCCGGCGGTCGAGAAGTGGGCCGACATGATTCAGATCGGCGCCCGGAACATGCAGAACTTTGTGCTGCTGACTGAAGTGGGTCGCACCCGCAAGCCAGTACTGCTGAAGCGCGGGATGAGCGCGACGGTCGAAGATCTGCTGATGAGTGCCGAATACATCTTGTCGCAGGGGAACTCGCAGGTCGTGCTGTGCGAGCGCGGCGTGAAGGGGTTCGACAAGGCGACGCGGAACCTGTACGACGTGGCTTCGGTCGCGGTCGTGAAGGGGCTGTCGCACCTGCCGATCATCGTCGATCCGAGCCACGCGACGGGCCGGCCCGACCTGATTCCGCCGTGTGCCCTAGCGGGCGTGGCCGTGGGAGCGGATGGCGTGCATATCGAAGTCCACGATTGCCCGGAGAAGGCGAAGTCGGACGGCCCGCAGGCCCTGCTGCCACAGCAGTACGCAGCAGTCGTCGTGCAGATTCGGCAGCTGGCGGCTCTGCTGGGAAAGACGATTTCGTAAGTAGCAGGCACACTCCGTAGCAGTAGGCACTTTATGTGCCGTCAGCAATAAAAACCTATGCGTAAGAAATTCATTGCCGGCAACTGGAAGATGAACACGTCGCGGGCTGACGGCACTGCGCTGGCCGCTTCCGTTGCTGCCGGAGTCGGATCGGCGACCGACGTGGAAGTGGCCGTTTGCCCTCCGAGCGTTTACCTGCTGCCGATTGGCCAGGCGATTGCCGGCTCGGCGGTCGGTCTGGGCGCACAGAACTGCTACCACGAGGCCAAGGGGGCGTTCACCGGCGAACTAAGTCCCGCGATGCTGCTCGACGTCGGGTGCAAGTACGTGATCCTGGGTCATAGCGAGCGGCGGCAGATCTTCAAAGAATCGAGTGCCGACGTGAACCGCAAGGTGCTCGCCTCGCTTTCCGCCGGTCTGGTGCCGATTGTCTGCGTCGGCGAAACGCTCGACGAGCGGAAGGACGGCCGCACAACGGCTGTCGTCCGCGAGCAAATCGAACATTCGCTCGCCAACCTGACGGCAGAACAGGTGATGAAGCTCGTCATCGCCTACGAGCCGGTCTGGGCCATAGGAACGGGCGTGGTCGCCACGCCAGAGCAGGCTGAGGAGGTGCACGCTGACCTTCGCAAATTGCTGGAAACCCGCTACAATTCGCAAGTTGCGGCGAGCGTTCGCATCCAATACGGCGGCAGCGTCACGGCCGACAACGCGGCAACGCTCCTTCGCCAGCCGAACATCGACGGGGCCCTCGTCGGCGGTGCCTCGCTCAAAGCCGACAGCTTCCTCGCAATCATCAATGCTGCTAAAGGATAATGCTGCCAAAGGATAAGGCGGCTCGCGGATAACGGGAAATAAGACACATGAACATGCCAATCCTCCTGGCCATCGGCTGGGAACACTACGCGTTCACCATCCCGATCAGCCTCCTCTCCATTTTCCTGGGGATGGTGATCCTCGTGCAGCGTGGCCGCGGTGGCGGTCTTACGGGTGCGCTCGGCGGGATGGGCGGCCAAAGCGCCTTCGGCACCAAAGCGGGCGACCTTTTCACGCGAATCACCGTCGGCGTCGCGGCCGTCTGGATTCTGCTGTCGATGGCTGCTTTGAAGATGCTCAACAAGACAGGGCTGGCGAAGGTTACGCCTCCCGCTGCGACCGCTCCGGCGCAAGGGGGCACGACGACCGACACGCCGGCGAAAGGTGATTCCAAGAAGGGGGATGCGAAGACTGGTGACACGAAGGCCACTGGCACGAAGACGGGAGACACCAGTACCAAGGCCGGCAGTGGAGCGACGACGACAACTCCCAAGGCGACCACGACGCCACCCGCTACGACGCCGGCGGCGGAAACAACGACTACCCCAGCGACCACTCCCGCAACTCCCCCGGTTGAATCGACCCCGACCCCGACCCCGGCCCCGGCACCAGCCACGCCCGATGCTCCCGCGACGCCGGAGCCGTCGGCTACTAAAAGCGGCGACGAGCCGGCCGCGACCATAGCTCCTGAGTAACTGATCCCTTGTTGTCGCGGAGCGTCCACTCTTGCTCCTCAGCATGACCGGCCACGGTGAGGCGCATCGCCATCAGGACGGCACCTCCGTCGCGGTCGAAGTCCGGGCGATCAACAACCGCTACCTGAAGCTCTCGCTCCGCGCCACTGATGGCTATCAGCCGCTCGAGCCGCAGATCGAGGCGGTCGTTCGGCAGCACGTCCGCCGTGGCACGGTGCAGGTGAACCTGCAGGTCGATCGCGAACCGGCGCAGGACGAGTACCAACTGAACGAAACGGTCCTCCGCGGCTACCTGGCGCAGCTTTCGCGCATCGCCGGCCAGCCGGTTCAGCCCGACGGCGCCGCCCTCGCCTCGCTGCTCACGCTGCCGGGTGTCGTGCGCGAGCCGATGGAAGCTTTGGATGCAATCGAGTCGCGGTGGCCGCTGATCGAGCAAGTGCTGCAGGAGGCGTTACGGAATCTCGACAAGATGCGCGTCGAAGAGGGACGCACGATGGGAAGCGACCTGGTGACCAATGCCCGCGCGATTGCCGCGGAACTGGCCGCTGTCGAGCGTCGCGCTCCTCTGGTCGTCGATGCCTATCGTGGGCGGCTTTCCGAGCGGCTGAACAAGCTGCTCGGCGACCTGGGCGTGCAGATTCAGCCGGCTGATATCGTCCGCGAAGTGGGTATTTTCGCCGAACGAAGCGACGTGGCCGAAGAAATCGTCCGCCTACGGAGCCATCTGGAGCAATTCGACACGGTGATGGCTGCCGACGAGTCGAGCGGCCGCAAGCTAGAGTTTCTTACGCAGGAAATGTTCCGCGAGACGAACACGATCGGCTCGAAGGCAAACGACGCCGAAATCGCCCGCCACGTGATCGAGATGAAGTCGGCGATCGAGCGGATGCGGGAAATGATTCAGAACGTCGAATAGTAAGGCCGGTCACTTGTCACTTGTCATTGGTCATTTGCAGGTCAGGTAGATGGGGCACGATCGGTCGCAGGGCCGTCTGGTCATCGTTTCCGGCCCTTCCGGCGCCGGCAAATCGACCGTCGTGCGCGAACTGATCGCCGCCTGCCCTTTGCCGCTCGTGCTGAGCATCTCGGCCACGACCCGCAAGCCCCGACCGGGCGAGATGGACGGCGTTAACTATTTCTTCCTCTCGCAGGAGGAGTTCGCCCGCCGCCGGGTTGCCGGCGAGTTCCTTGAATGCAAAGAAGTCTTTGGCCGCGGCGACTGGTACGGCACGCTGCAAAGTCAGGTCGCCTCTGGACTTGCGGCAGGAAAATGGGTACTCTTGGAGATTGATGTGGAAGGGACGCTGGCGGTGCTCGCCCAGCATCCCGAGGTGATCACCATCTTTTTGCACAGTGGGTCGCTCGAGGAACTTGAGCGCCGCCTTCGCCTGCGGAACACGGAAAGCGAGGAGTCGCTTTGTCGCCGGTTGGAGGTTGCCCGCCGCGAACTGTCGCTGAAAGATCGCTACCGCCACGAAGTCGTCAATCGGAGCGTCCCAGAGGCCGCTGCCGAAATTTGCGAGATCCTTGCCCGGTACTGAACTGATCTTTGGCCGCATTAGGGAGCCGACATGCTCGAAGCATTGAGAGAGGAAGCGATTGTGAACAAGGTCGGAGGGCGCTTCAAGCTGAGCACGCTGATTCAAAAGCGGCTTGTGCAATTGAACGCCGGCAGCCGGCCGCTTGTCGATGCGAGCACGCAAGACAAGATGCAGGTCGTGCTGCAAGAGATTCTGCAGGACAAGATTTATCTCGATGCGTCGCAGCAAGTGCGTCTCGTGGGCGAGTATCAGGGAACGGGCGAGTCGATGGAGCTCGATCTGGGCGATCTTTAGGCAATTAAAATGCACGGCCGCGAAATCGTGGTGGGAGTGACGGGCGGCGTCGCGGCCTTCAAGACCGCCGCCCTGGTCAGCCAGCTTGTGCAGGGTGGCGCGGGCGTGACCGTGGTCACTACTGCGGCGGCCGAACAGTTTGTCGGGCCAGCAACGTTTGCTGCACTTACGGGCCGGCCGGTCGCTCGCAACATCTTCGAAGAGGAGCAGTTTCCTCTCGGCGCTCACATCATGCTCGCCGAGCGCGCGGAGCTGCTCGTTGTCGCGCCCGCCTCGGCCGATTTTCTCGCCAAGGCCGCTCATGGCCTGGCCGACGATTTGCTCTCGACACTGTACCTTGCCTTCAGCGGTCGCATGCTGATGGCCCCGGCGATGAACACCGCCATGTGGGAGAAGCCGGCGGTCCAGCGGAACATCACGCAGCTCCGGGCCGATGGCGTGCAGTTTGTCGATCCCGAGTCGGGCTGGCTAAGCTGCCGGCAAGTGGGCGCGGGACGCATGGCCGCGCCGGAGAAGATTTTGGAGCGAGTGAAGGGGATGCTGGGCGAGGGAAAAGCAGGCGAGCGGGGGGCATCTGCCCGCTGAGACGAACCGATTGTCGTTGGGCACGTTGTTCGGTGAGGGGACAATGGCCACTAGCCGCGACCAACTGATTGCCGACTGGCGACGCGAACTCGCCACCGCTGAGACGACGCCTGCCGATACTCCCCGCGCCGCCTGGATCGCCCGCGTTCGCATCCGGCTCTATCGGTTCCTGCTCCGCTGCTACAGTGGAGAGGCTTGGAATATTAGTGGCCAAAAGGTCGATGCGGAACAGCCAAGCGAATTGGACTCCGGCCTTACGGTATTCGCACCAACTGAACTCGACGGCAAGCCTGCCAAGTCCGAAGCGAAAATCCGCGCTGTGCTCAAGGCGGTCGCTGGAGCTCAGGACGATCCGTATGCTCCCGGCCCGCTCGTGGCAGGATTGGGCGGAGAAAGCTGGGTGATCATCGCGGCGGCCAGCTCGAAACTGAAGATCGGCCGCTGCTGCCAACTTCTTCGGGCCGCCGGCCTTACCGTTCGCACCGCCTATCGGGGCGACGACCACATGGTCGAAGTGCCGGCCCGCGAGCGGCATCTGGCCTTCGGCATCATCGACCGAAACCGCCGGCAGGTTCACGCCCCGCCGAATACGCCGCGCACGCAGCGAATTCCGCTGTGGGCACGAATCGCTGCTGTCAGCTTCACGACTTTGTGGCTTACCAGCGTACTGACGGCAGGAACATACTTGCTGATTTGGGCGCTGACAGCCGAGCGTGGTCGCCCGGTTGCTAATTTCCTCGACCAGCGTGAGTTCTATCGCCTCTGGGGAAGTCTGTTCGTTCTCCTCTGGATGCTTGTCTTTCTGCGGATGTCGGCCCGGCCTCGTCTGCCCCGGAAGCCAAGCCCCATCCCGGAAGCCAAGCACCGCGAAAGTCCTTAGAATCACTCCATGGCCACGGCTCGCGACAAACTGATCGCCCATTGGCGGCACGAACTGCATGCCGCCCAGGACGCAGTTGCGCTGTCGCCACAGGAGGCGTGGCTTGCGCGGATGCGCTGGCGGCTCTATCGCTTTCTCTTGGCCTGCTACGCCAAGTCGCCGTGGACCACGACACCCCGCTCGCCCGACGAATCGGAGACGGTGGTCTTCGACCAGCCCGAGGCAGAGTTCCTGCACGGCAAGCCGGCCAAGTCCGCCGGCAAGATTCAGGCAGTGCTCAAGTCGGTGGCCGGAGCCCAGCCGCCGCACGAGCCGGGTTCCGCCGCCGTCTGTGCCGGTCAGCACAGCTATCTACCGCTGGCGATCGAATCGAAAACCTGCGATACGCTCCGGCTCTTCGCCGTGCTCAAGGACGAAGGCGTTGCAGTCCGACATGTCGTTCGCGATTGCCGGGATGTTGTCGAAGTCGCCGCCACGGACTTCCATCGCGCTCGCTGGTTGATGCAGTGCTATGCCGCGGAAGCGGCGATCCCTCGCAAGCGCGGCCCGTGGATCAGTCCCGATATCTTCGGTTTTCTCGCTGCCGGCCTCGCCACCGCGCCACTCATTGGCTGGTTCGCTTCGATGCTCGCGACCGTCGTTCACGGCCAGCGCGACGAGGTGGTTGCGATCGTCTTTCTTATCGTGTCGAGTGCGTGGTTTGTCGGGCTGGTGGCGTATCAATCTGTTCAGCGCATCGTCCGAGAGCGAAATGCTCAACAGAGACTCCGCAGGTCCGCACTCTGAAGTTCCCGAAAAGTCAAATGCCCACCACTCCCGTCCTCGACTTTCTCGCCGCCAAGGAGCGCCCGCAACCGGCCGGCGTCACGGTGCTCTTTGGCGATGAGCCGTTTCTCAAGCGGCTCTCCCTGTCCGCCGTGCGGCAGATGGTAGTGGGTGATGCGACCGATGTTCCGGTCACGACGCACGACTGCCAGGAGCGGCAGCCGGAGTGGCGGGACGTGGCCGATGAGCTCGCGACCGTATCGCTCTTTGGAGGCGGCGGTCCGCGCCTCGTGGTGCTCGAAGGGGCCGATGGCTTCGTCACGGCGCAGCGGGCGCGGCTGGAAGACTACGCCGCCCAGCCGAAGCGGAGCGGCGTGCTGATTCTGGAAGTCGATGAGTGGGCGAGCAATACGCGGCTCTACAAAGCGGTCGATCAAGGCGGACTGCAGATCGACTGCCGCCCGCCGCAGCGGCAAGTGGGGAAGAACAGAGTGCTCGACGAGGGGGCGATTGCCCGCTGGATCGTCGGCTGGGGACGGACGCAACACAATGTCGTCCTTACCCCCGACGCGGCTCAACTGCTGCTCGACCTGACCGGTCCAGCTTTCGGCGTCCTCGATCAGGACCTGGCCAAGCTGGCCCTGTTCGTGCAACCGGGGCAGAAGGTGACCGCCGAAATGGTGCAGCAGATCGTCGGCGGCTGGAAATCAAGGACCACTTGGGACCTGGTCGATGCTGCCTCGATCGGCGACGCCAAGGAAGCGCTCGTGCAGCTCGATCGGCTCCTGCAATCGGGCGAGCACCCGCTGGCCCTCGTCGGCTCGATCTCATGGTCGCTTCGCCGCTATGCCGCCGCGACTCGCATCTTCCAGCAAGCCGAGCGGCGCGGCGAGAAAATGCGTCTGGGGGAGGCGCTCGCGCAGGCTGGGGTGAAGGACTGGCCGCAAGGGACGCTCGCCAAAGCTGAAGACCGCCTCAAACAACTCGGCCGCGTCCGCGGCAGCAAACTCTATCGCTGGCTGCTCGAACTCGATCTCTCGCTCAAAGGGACGCACTCCCCCGACGACCGCGCTCGCTGGGCGCTCGAACAGCTCATCCTGCGAATGGCGAAGAAGCCGGCCGCATAGGTCTCGCAGTTTTTTGGTGACCCACCGTTACGTGGAGAACCGCCGCGATGATTCCGATGGCTGCGCCCAGATAGGTCGTGTTGTGGATGTATGCCACGACGACGAAGCTCGGCA
The DNA here is from genome assembly GCA_964384375.1 of uncultured Pirellulaceae bacterium. Taxonomy (GTDB): domain Bacteria; phylum Planctomycetota; class Planctomycetia; order Pirellulales; family Pirellulaceae; genus CAYLLN01. Next base: position 94,862 of record CAYLLN010000010.1, on the reverse strand, counting down.
GGTCGCGGAGGCGGAGCGAGTTGCGATAGACCTGCCAGGGGGCCAGATCGGTCGTTGCGACAACTATCCGGCCCAGCATCCAGCCAATCAATCCACTGGCGAGCGTGACAACCGCCACGATGGCAAATGCCCGTGCGACACGGGGCCAGTGGATACCGATTGTTTCTGAATTGACAGCCGCACGGGTAACGAACCATCCGCCGAGCAATCCGACTCCCCAACTGGCCAGCACGCCGATTTGTGCGACGAAGACGCGTCGCGGCAGGCCGAAGTCGGCCCACGCGAATTGCTCGAACTTGAGGCGCGTGAAATACCCTGGCGCGATGGTGTACGTGATCTGGTCGTTCAGCGCCCCATATATCGCTGCCGCTACTGCGCCGAGCGCGGCGATACCGAGCATCGTTGGCACTTGCCGGAGGGGCAGTCGTGGCACGAGCAGGCCGAAGGCGAAGTTTGCCCAGCGGGGAATGTGCGAGGCCACACCGGCATCCTGAAATCGGACACGAAGCGAATCGGTTGCTAGAACGATTCAACCCCGCGGATCAGCCTGACACTCGCTCGGCGATATCGAAATTTCGCATCACTCGTCCGTCACGCACCCCTCGCTCGCCGTCTTCACGTTCTTGATGTACTTGTAGAGCGTGCCGCGGGTCGCTTTGAGCGGCGGGGCCTTCCAGGCGGCCTTGCGGCTTTTGAGTTCGTCGGCCGAGAGGGCGATGTTGATCTGGTTGGCTTCCGCATCGATGGTGATACGGTCGCCGGTTTTGACGAGGGCAATCGGTCCGCCATCCTGAGCCTCGGGCGTGACGTGGCCGACGATGAAGCCGTGCGAGCCGCCGCTGAAGCGGCCATCGGTGATCATCGCGACGTCGGAGCCGAGGCCGGCCCCCATGATGGCCGACGTGGGTGTGAGCATTTCTGGCATGCCGGGGCCCCCCTTGGGGCCTTCGTAGCGAATGAGGATCACGTCCCCCTTCTGGATTTCCTTTCGCTCCAATCCGTGCAGCATTTCCTCTTCGCTGTCGTAGCAGCGGGCCGGGCCGGTGAACTTGAGGCCTTCTTTGCCGGTGATCTTGGCGACCGCGCCGTCCGGGCAGAAGTTGCCGCGCATGATGCGGATGTGCCCGCTCGCCTTGATCGGCTGTTCGATGGGGTGAATGACTTTTTGCCCTTCGGCGAGCCCCTTCACCTCGACGAGGTTCTGGGCAATCGTCTTCCCGGTGACCGTGAGCTGGCTGCCGTCGAGGAGCTTCTTTTCGAGCAGGTACTTCATCACCGCCGGCGTGCCGCCGACGTGATGCAGGTCTTCCATCACGTATTTGCCGCTCGGCTTGAGATCGGCGATGAACGGGATGCGGTCGCTCACCTTTTGGAAGTCGTCGATGGTCAGGGACACATCGACCGCCCGGGCCATCGCGATGAGGTGCAGCACGGCATTGGTCGAGCCGCCCAGAGCCATGACGATGACCATCGCGTTCTCGAAAGCTGCGCGGGTCATGATGTCGCGCGGCTTGATGTCCTTTTCGAGCAGGTTCAGGATCGCCTTACCGGCCGCGAGGCATTCGCCGACTTTCAGCGGGTCTTCGGCGGGAATCGACGAGCTATAGGGGAGCGACATGCCGAGGGCCTCGATCGCCGAGGCCATTGTGTTGGCCGTGTACATGCCGCCGCACGCGCCAGCGCCGGGAATCGAGCAGCGGATGATCTCGGAGCGGTCCTCCTCGCTCATTTTGCCGGCGATGAACTCGCCATAGGCCTGAAACGCGGAGACGATGTCGAGCTTCGGATGGCGGGGCGTGCAGCCGGCCCGGATGGTGCCGCCATAGACCATGATGGCGGGGCGGTTGAGACGGCCCATCGCCATGATGCAGCCGGGCATGTTCTTGTCGCAGCCGGGGAGGGCGATGAGGGCGTCGTACCACTGACCGCCCATCACCGTTTCCATCGAGTCGGCGATGAGGTCGCGCGATTGCAGCGAGAAGCTCATCCCCTCGGTCCCCATGCTGATGCCGTCGGAGACGCCGATCGTGTTGAACCGCATCCCGACGAGGCCCGCTCCCTGCACGCCCTCTTTCACCTTGTCGGCGAGCTTGTTCAGGTGCATGTTGCAGGTGTTACCGTCGTACCAGACGCTGGCTATGCCGACCTGGGCCTTCTGCATGTCCTCGGGGGTCATGCCGGTTCCATAGAGCATGGCCTGGCTGGCTCCCTGGCTTTTGGGCTGGGTGATGCGAGAAGAGTATTTGTTGAGTGGGCGGGACATTTTGTGTGGCAGAATGCGGGAGAGGAAGTGGCGGTTGGCAGGCAATCCAGCGAGTTTACCCCGCCGAGTCACGGCGGGCCACGCCGGCAGGTTCGTCATCGTGCCCTTGATTTTAGGGCGTATCGCTCCCACAATACGAAACTTGCGGCGATGACCGCGAATTCGCTCGTCGCAAGTTGCTGCCCTGCAATCAGTTAGGACTCTGTCAGCGAAGCGGCTGACGAGGATGATTTGAGAGCACGATGATCTTCGAACACATCGACCGTCTGAAGAAGCAATACACCGATAAGTACGTCGTCGTCGATGAGAGCCGGCCCGAGCTCAAGCGGTTTCGCGGCCTGACCGGCATGGTCAAGACGGTGAACATGAGCGGCCGAGCCCTCGTCGAATTCGACGGCTATAACAACATCGGCTGGTATGACATCGACCCGACTTTTCTGAAGGTCGTCGATGCACCGGTAGCCAAGCCAGTCGAGGCGAAGAAGGACAAGGCGGCTGCTCCGAAGGCACCCACGGAAAAGGCTCCCGCTGCGGCGGCTAAGCCCGTGGGTGAGAAGCCAGCACCGGCTGCTAAGGCGGCGGCCCCTGCTGTAGGCGGTGGAAAGTCGGTGGCCGACATTATTGCCGCCGCGAAGGCGAATAAGGCTGCTGCGTCCGCTGCCAAGGCGGAAGCAAAAGCAGAGGCTCCGGCGGCAAAGCCCGCCGCTGCTCCGGCAGGCGGCTCGGTTCCTGCAGGCGGCAAGGGAATGAGCGTTGCCGACATTTTGGCCGCGGCGCGCACCAAGCCGGGTGCTGCTCCTGCTGCCGAGAAGCCTGCCGCTGCCGCGCCGGCCAAACCTGCCGCAGCTCCGGTGGCTCCCGCAGTCAAGACCGATCCCAAGAAGATGAGCGTGGCCGACATCATCGCGGCTGCCAAAGGGAACAAGCCCGGAGCTGCACCCGCAGCCGCAGCGCCTGTTGCGAAATCCGCACCTGCTCCTGAACCTGTCCAAGAACCGGAACCCGCCGCCGAAGAACCTGAAGCAGCGCCTGTTGCCTCGGCTCCCGCACCTGCTTCCGGCGGCGATGGAAAGAAGTCCAAACGGGACGCGTTCAAGACAGTGGAAGAAATCGTCGCGTACTGCCGCAAGGTGGACGCGAAATAGTCGGACGCGAGTTCAAACGCAAGGATGATCGCTCATGAGCACGCCCAGCCAGTTTTCGCCCGGCCCCGCTCCGCAACCTTCCGGTGGCGGCGGCATGAGCGTGCTGATGATCCTGCTCATCATCGGCGGCGTCTTGCTACTCGTGTGCGCCGGAGTTTGCGGCGGTTGCGTGCTGGTAGCCAGTCGCACTGTCCAAGAAGTCGGCTCGGCGATCCAATTGGGCCCGGTTTACGCTCAGGCAACGGAAGTAGTGATTACCGATGCGGCGGTGATTGAAAAGCTGGGCGATCCAGTCACGCCAACCAGTCTTCCGATTCGCGAAGGATCCGGTGAGCTAAAGCCAGCGGGCGAAACGTTCAACTTTGAGATTTCCGGTCCGAACGGAACCGCCAAGGTGAAGGCGAGTGCACTTCAAGACGCTGGCTCTTGGAAGATTACGGTGATCACCGTCACCGCCGCGGACGGCACGACGATCAACGTGTCGCCGCCGGAAGGGTCTAGCGACGTTGCTTTCCCCGACATGCCGGAAATGCCCGAGTCCGCCGACGAGGCGAAGTAATATTTGCGAAGCCTCAGCAATAGTTTGTGAGCTTAGGCCTTCGTCCCGACCAGCACGCTGCTGTGAACCAGCGTAGGCTTAATCTCGCCTGGCGCAAGTCCCGCGGCTTGCATCCAGCCGCGGTACTCGGCCCCGCTGTAATTTCGCCCTTCAGTCATCACCATCAGGGCGACCGAAAAGAGCGCGGGATAAAGCGGCCCAGAGTGATCGTCGTGCAGGAATGCATCGTGAATGAGCAGTCTGCCGTCTTGCGGTAAGGCATCGGCGCAGCGTTTCACGAGCCGCTCGCATTCGGGTACGTCCCAGTCGTGCAGTACGTTGGAAAGTAAGATCGTGTCGCAATCGCGAGGCAGCGAATCGATGAACATATCGCCGGCCGCGCAAGACAGGCGGTCCGCGACGCTGTATTCCTCGGCGAACTGCGCCGCGACCTTCAGCACGCTCGGCCGGTCATAGACGATCGCGCGAAGCTGCGAATACCGTTGCAGGAATGCGATGGCATAGAGTCCGGTGCCGCCCCCGACGTCGAGCAAATACTTGGCGTTGGATAGATCAACCCGGTCGGCCAGAACCGGCGCGATGTTCTTCGCCCGGCCGGCGAGCATCAGCGTGAAGTGCCGGGCCGAATCGTCCGCTTCCATCGCCGATTCGAGACCGTCGCGAAAGATGAATGCTGCTCGCGCGTCGTCCTTCGCTACTCCCGCCGGTTTGTTTGACCGCATCCGCTCGACAAGCGCCAGTACGCCGGGCGACTCGGCTCCCATGCGAATGTAGTCGCTCACGTCGAGCGGCTGGCCGGGCGCGAGATGCTCGCAGGCAATCGGCGTCGTTTCGATGCGACCATCGCGTTCGACGAGCAAGCCCATCGCCTTCAGCCCCGTCAGCAGCACGATGAAGGGCCGCTGGGCAAGGCCAGTCCGTTGCCGCAGTTCGCTCGCTGGCAGTGGTCCACCCGCCAAGGCGTCGAACACGCCGAAATGAGCGACGCCGGCAGTGAGCAATTCCATCGCGTAATTGCCGCGAAAGATCTCGAAGATCGGAGCCGGATCGAGCACGGGGGAGCGGAGCAGATTCATCGTCGTCCTTTGCAATTGCGTTAATCTTGCGGCAAAATCATAGCACGACCGCTCCCTTTGTTGAGCCGACCGCCATGCGAACGATTTCCCGACTTACCTTGTTTGCCGCACTAGCAGTCTTCGTGCCGCAGCCGCTCGTGGCCGAAGAGGCCGCCTTGCGAACCGAGGTCGAGGCTTCGCTGCGCAAAGCCGCGACGTATTTTCGCGAGAAGGTCGCCCAGCACGGCGGCTACGTCTATTACTACTCGCCCGACCTTTCGCGTCGTCTCGGCGAAGGCGTGGCCGGGCCGGAAGAAATCTGGGTTCAGCCGCCGGGGACGCCGAGCGTGGGCCTGACGTACCTCGCGGCCTACCAGGCGACGAGGGACAAGTTCTACCTCAAAGCCGCCCGCGAAACGGGAATCGCACTCATCCACGGGCAGCTTGCGTCCGGCGGCTGGACGGCGAGCATCGACTTCGATCCCAAGGGACCGCGGATTGGACAGTATCGCAATGGTAAAGGACGGGGACGGAACAACTCGACGCTCGACGACGGCATTTCGCAGACGGCGATCCAGTTCTTAGCCCGGCTGGACGAGGCGTTGGAATTCAAAGATCCCGCCATCCACGAAGCAGCGACGATCGCCAGCGACGCCCTGCTGAAGGCGCAGTTTCCTTGCGGAGCGTTTCCGCAGGTGTGGACCGGACCCGCGCCCGAGGTATCCGGTAAGCCGGCAAACTACCCAGAATATGACTGGCGGACCGAAGGACGGATTAAGAGCTACTGGGACATGTACACCTTGAACGATGGTCTCGCCGGCACCGTGACGACGACGCTCCTTGAATTGCACGCCGTCTATAAGGACGACAAGTACCTTGCTGCTCTGCGGCGACTCGGTAACTTTCTGATCCTCGCCCAGATGCCCGATCCGCAACCGGCCTGGGCGCAGCAATATAACCTCGACATGCAGCCGATCTGGGCCCGCCGCTTCGAGCCGCCGGCCGTCACCGGGGGCGAATCGCAGGACGTGCTGGAGACCCTGCTCCGGATCTACCGCGTCACCGGCGACAAGAAGTATCGCGCTCCGATCCCGCGAGCCATGGCGTATCTGAAGAAATCGCAATTGGCCGACGGCCGCCTCGCCCGCTACTACGAGCTAAATACCAACACGCCGCTCTACATGTCCCGCCGCGGCGACGAATACTCACTGACCTACGACGACGGCAATCTGCCCGATCATTACGGCTGGAAGGTCGAGTCGCGGCTGGCAGCGATCGAGAGGGATTACGATCTCGCCATGAAGGGAATGCCTCTGGCCGCAGCGCTCTCTGCGAAGCCAACCGCCGATGTGGTCCGCAAAGTCATCGCCGGTCTCGACGAACAAAGTCGCTGGCCGAGCACCTACTCCGGCGAGCGGCTCACCGGTCAACCGAAATTCAAGCCGGGCGAGCAGTACCTGAGCAGCGAGGTGTTTGCCCGCAATGTGCAAACGCTGGCCGCGTATCTTGCCGCCACGGCGAAGTAGCTATGAAGACGGTCGAACATCTGTTTGAACTCACGGGCCTGGCGATCGAAGACATCGCCGAGCGGGCGGACTTGCCGGTCGAGCGCGTCGCCGCCATCGCGGAGGGGCGCTGGACGCCGAGCCCCGATGACCGCAAGCGGATCGCGGCGGCATTTGGCGTCAGTGTCGAAGAGGTGAGCTGGGGGCACTCGATGAACCCCCGCAACATCCGCTATCGCCGGCACGGGCTGAAAGAGAATTTTTGACCAAAGCCCTGACCATCGGTCAGGGTGCGCGGCGGAACGGCGTCGTTTGGCGGTTCACCCCCGACCACTGGTCGGGGCTTTGATTCACTGCCGTTCGGGCGCATGGAAGTCGGCGAGTAAATCATTCGGCTGACCGTCGGGTGCAATCTTGCAGACGACGACTTGCCCGGCGCGGCCGTCATCGAGTTGCAGGCGATACGGCCGGTCGGTCTGCACGCGCTCCCCCTGCTCGGGAGTGAGATGCAGATGCCCCGCCAGAATCCAGTCCTTGGAGCCGGGCTGCGGGATTTCCGCCTCCAGTTCGATATGTACGTGCCTGAGCCGTTCGCCGCCGATCAAGAGATCGCCATCGACTTCATGCATGACCGAGTCCCTCCGCCTGATTGGAAATCGCCTTCCACTATGCCCGCACAATGATCCCTTCTGCCGCACCCGCCAGCAGCACATCGCGACTGGTGCGGATAACGCTACTGTCTTCGAGCTTGAGCACTGCCGCTGGTTCGAGTGATTCGACGACGCCGGCGATCCATGCGTTGCCGTCGTGATACTTGATCCGCGTGCCCGGTGCGAAATCACCGCTCGGCTTTGCAGCATGGCCGTTACCGTTGGACTTCGCTGGGGCTTTCGTGACCGCTGCGACAGCGGCTGCAGGTTTGCTTGCCGGTCTGGTTCCGCGCACTCCCGCCAGGTCTTGCAGCACGTGCCAGTTTTCCAGCCGATCCTGCTTGGCCCGGAGCAGCGTCTCGCTCGGATTACCTTGTTTGTCGAAGTGCTTGCCAAAGCGCCCTTCGCTGCGCGCGAAGTCAATGAAATCGACCTGCTGGCTGGTCTTAGGGTTGATCCACCAATCGTCGTTGATGGCTGGATTCCCTTGCAGAGAAATCCGCTCGCGGAGCGAATCCCCTTTGCGCGGGTCGTGTATCACCAGCGGGAACGCCCGCGTATCGACCGCCAATCGGGCCTGGTCGGTTGCCATGTTGTCGGCCACGCCGTGCTCCGGCTGACAGGTCGTATAGCAGCAGACGATCGCCGGGCCATCGAACTCCAAAGCGTCGATGACGGAGCGATAGAAGTGGTTGGTGTGGGCGCAGGTCGTTTGAGCGACAAACGTCCGCGGATGCATCATGGCGATCTGGGCGATTTCCTTGCGGCGTTCTTGTTTGCCGGAAATTGCCTTGCCATGCACGCTCATCTTCGTATTTTGGCCGGTATAGCTCGACGTGCTCGCCTGGCCGCCGGTATTGCTATAGACCTGCGTATCGAGCACAAAAACTTTGATATTCATGCCCGAGGCGAACAGCCGCGAGAGGGACTGAAAGCCGATGTCGAACATCGCGCCGTCGCCGCCCAGGCACCACAGCGGCCGATCCCGCCAACCCATTTGATCCCAGCGAGCACGCACTCCCATCGCCATGGCCGGGGCGTTCTCAAAGAGCGAGTTTGTCCACGGCACCAGATACGGGTTATACGGATACGTCGAGGTATAGACTGTGTTGCAGCCGGTGGCGGCGATAATCGCCCATTGATCGCCGTACTTGGCCCCTGTAGCAGCGCACATCATACGCAAAGCGGTCCCCTCGCCGCAGCCGGCGCACGAACCGGCCCCGCCGGTGTAAACGTGCGTCTTTTCGTGCAGCATCATGTCGATCAGCAAGTTGTCGCTGACGTACCGCTTATCGGATGGTCCGAATTCCTTGAAGAGGCGATGGCTCTTGCGAACGCTCGTCATCACTTGCTCAGTCTTCGGAATCATCTTGAGCGCATTATCGTCGCACACCGTTACGCACTCGGCGCACCCCTTACACTTGCTGGGGTCGATGATGATGTTAAACATCCCCCCTTCGCCCAGTTTCTTGGCCGGGCCTTCGTAGTACTTGCGGGTCTTCGACCACTGGGCGCGGAACATGTCCCGCTCAGCAGGGTCTTTGATATCAGCCATTCTCGTCTCGAATTCGCTTTCGCTCAGTACCTTGCCGAGGATTGCCGTATCGGGACAGAGCGTGACACAGTCCATGCAACCGGTGCAGTTGCTGGGAATGTATTCCGGGATGTCCGGGGCGATATAGCTGAAGTCGCGGAGCGTGGCCGTCCCCGCGGGTATTAGCGAGCGAGCAACGCCAAGTTCGGCGGGCAAGCGTTTTTCGGCGGAGCCGTCTTCGTAGCTCCGGATAATCCGATCGTTGAAATCGCAAACGTCCAACACCGGCAGATTCACCGGCTTGTACGGCGAATCGAGAAGGGTTCCGTAGCTGCTGTTGTTGAACGGATCCCGTTCGTTGGCTTCGTTCATCGAAGCGGGTTTGGTGGCGACACTCATAAACGTGATTCCTTGAGCACGCAGTTAGGCGTGAATGATGGACTGGGAGACTTCCTGCATTTCCTGATAGCCCCGCTTGATGCAGGTCATGTTGTCTTGCACGACGCGATCGCCACGTTTGCCGAAGTACTTGCGAATCGCCTTCTCGACGCCGGCATAGACTTGGTCGTCGGTCATCCCGGAACGCTTCGCATACGGCGTTAACTTGAGGAACGCACCGAGGAGCACGATCCCCTGCATGCGCATTTGCAGGTCGGCGACGCTGGCCACATCACGTGCGATTTGCACCATGTCGGCAAAGAAGACACGAATCTTCTTGTTGCGGATAAACCGCTTGTGGTGTTCCGGGATGCGAGCCCAAACATCGACCGGATTGTTGTACGGCGATTGCATCACGATCGCTCCCCCTTCGAGCAAGCCGGCGAGCGGATTGCCACTGAAGAGGGCCGTCGTGTCGTTGAGCACGACAAGATCCACAAACTCCAGTTCGCTGTGCAAGCGAATGTGCTGGGTCGAGATCGTCAGGTAGTACGTCGTCGGCAGGCCTTTCTTCTCGGAGCCGTACTTGGGATACGCCTGCACGTCCTTGCCAAACACGTCGCCGGCAATCGTGGCGATGACCTTGTTCGTGGTCACGCTGCCGAAGCCGCCGATCGAGTGGCCGCGCATCGAGAACGAGCCCGCTTCGCGCAGATCGGGGTCGCTCGTGACCTTCAGCGCGAGCGGATGGTCGATCCCGACACAGAAGTAGTCCGGGCCGTCCTCGATCATGTTCTCGACCACGGCAAAGATGTCGCCAGGGCGCACATCGCGGCTGCCGAGGCCTGCCGACCCGTGGTAGATACGCGGGATGCGGTCGATCTTGTCGAGGCCATTCTGGCCGGTCGCGGCATCGCAAAAGGCAGCTTTGATTTCACGAGTCAGGTGGTTGCCCGTTGTCGAAAGCGGGTCGTCCATTCTCTCCAAAACAGTGAACGCCTTGCAGTGCTTGAGGGCATCGACGATCTGCCGCGAGGGGAAGGGGCGGAAGCTGCAGACATTGAGTACGCCGACGGCGATTCCCTTGCTATCGCGGAGGTAATCGACGGCCGTCTGGCAGGTTTCCATGTAGCAGCCCAGGCCGACGATGATGTAGTCGGCATCGTCGCAGCGGTACGGTTCGACGAAGTCGTACTTGCGGCCGGTCTTCGCCTCGAACTCGTGGAACGCATCGACGAGAGCCGGCCCGACGCGATCGTAGTACCACCGCTGGGCGATCTTCCCCTTCATGTAGGAGTCTTGATTCTGCACGACGCCCGACATCACCGGATTGGCCGGGTCCATCAGGTTCAGCAGCTTGTCTTCCGGCTTGCCGATGTACTCCTTCATGAATTCGAGTTCGGGGAGCCGGACCTTCTCGACGGTGTGGGTCGTCAGGAAGCCGTCCTGCACGTTGAAGAACGGCGTTTGGGACGCTTCGGCAGCACGGCGGGCAATGAGGCAGAGGTCGCCGGCTTCCTGAGCATTCCGGCCAAAGAGCATTCCCCAGCCAACATCGGCCACACTCATCAAATCGTCATGGCCGGCATGGACGTTCAGTCCCTGGCTGGTCAGGGCGCGTGCGCCGATGTTCATCACGACCGGCAACCGCTTGCCGCTGATGGTGTAGAGCACCTCCTTCATCAGCACGAGCCCTTGGCCGCTGGTGAAGTTGGTCACGCGGCCCCCCGCTGCCGCGAAGCCTTCGCAGAAGGTAGCTGCCGAGTGCTCGCTTTCGGGCTCGACAAAAATCAGCAGGTCGCCCCAGAGGTTTTTCCAGCCGTTCATCACGGCCGCGTTGTAGCCGCCTCCCATCGTCGTCGAGCTGGTGATGGGGAAGGCGCCGGAAGCCTGGGTGACGTTGATTTCGACGTGCACGACGGCCTCCGCCCCGTCGCACGTCGTCGGCAGGCCCGGATACTGCACTTTCCTTTCATCACGCTCGGGCACGACATCGGGTGAGTCAATGCCGACGCGAGCGCCACGGTCAACGACCGAAGTCCCTTCAAGCATGTGCGGCTCCCAAAAACAAGTCGAACGCAGCCGTCGGAAGTCCGGCAGCGCGGACCAAAAATCGCAGCGAAATCAAACCGAATATCGTCGCTGCGACGGGAGCCTTTGCTTCCGTCGCAGAGAGAGTGCGTCGGAACCGCTGGCCGGCGAGTCGGGAGCAGATTGTCGAGAAGAGCAGACGGCTCGCCAGTCGTCAGTGTGTCAACATAGCGGGGGAGGCGTGCAATGTCAAAAGGATTCAGAGCGGCGAAGTCCGCGGCCTGCTCGCGCGGATCGCCTGCCCGCGACGAGGCGAACTAAGAGGTCTCGCTCGGATGCATCTGCTTCCAGAAATAGAACGCCGCCAGGCAAAAGCCGATGACGATGACCGTCCAGCGAACGTACTTGCCAGGAACCTGCCGGCTAAAATGGGCCGCGACATAGCCGCCGACGAGGGACGTAGCGGCCATGGCAATCGCGAAAGGCCAGATGATGAATGGCTCTCCCGATTCCAATTGTTCCACAGCAAAGGTAATCACCGATACACCGTTGATCGCGGATCCCAGAACTGCTTTGAGACCGTTCATTTGGTGAATGTTCGACAGGCCCATCATGCCCAGTCCGCCGAGCATGAGAATGCCGATGCCCGCCCCGAAATAGCCGCCGTAGATGGCAATCAGGAATTGCAGCAGCACCATACCAACCAGCGAGCGGAAAGGGATTGGCGTGTCGGAGTCGCAAATGTCCTGTTCCTTTCCCGCCGTCACCGCACGCCGCTTCGTGATGTACGGCTGGACGGTGAAAAGGACCGCGGCTGTGAGAATGAGCCACGGCACGAGGACGTTGAAATAGGACGGTGGCAGACGAGTCACCAGGAGAGTGCCGAGCGTCCCGCCGAGAATGCTGGGAGGGAGGAGCCAAATCAGGAACCGACGCAGATGATAAAGCTCGCGACGAAACGCCCACGCGCTCCCGAGCGACGCCGGGACGAGAGCCGTTGTGCTCGTCGCACTCGCTACTCGTTTGGCGGCCTCGGAACCAAATTGCGCGCTAAGCACGCCGATAAGCGTAGGAAACGTGAGGAGCGTTCCGCCTCCGGCAAGAGCATTCACACCGCCGGCCAGGAAGGCCGAAAGGCACAGCCAGAAATACTCGACAAGCGAAGCAGCGGGCATTCCAGGCTTTTGAACAATGGATGCGAAACGAAGTATTCCCAACTGCGACCGGGTGTCACTACCCTACCTGCCGACGTCGATTTCGCAAATGGGCACTCGCTCGGGCGGCAACCTCTCCGGCGTCCACCGACGACTACCAATCGATCACGCCGAGTTTCCCCTTCTTGGCCAAGTACTCGCCCGTTTCAGGCATCGAGAGGTACCAGAGCGCGATCAGGCCGCAGAAGAAATTGGGGACAATGCACAATCCTGTGATCACGGCCATCAAGGCGGCGATGTAGCCATAGACGATGGCGAGGGGAGCGCGCATGTAAAGGGCTACCGCCGCGCCGATCATGAGCAGGCCAAACAGCCCACAGATGATGCACACTGGAATGATGAATGCTGCGCCAATTTCCTCGATAAATTCTGGTCCCAACATCAGGAACGTGATGAAGCTGCCGCCGAGTGCAAACACACCAGGAACCGCGATGCACGACATGGCGACCGAGACGCTGAAAGGGAGCTTTTCCTCGTGGGTCCGCTCCTGCTCGACCATTTCATTACGGACGCGGCTCATGACATCGCCCACAACCTGTGCGGCAGGCGAGGCGCTCGAATTGGGCTGCAGGATCGGTGCGGCATCGGCGGCGGCGGGTGCGACTCGCTTACCGCGGTTCATATCGGCCGCGCTGATCTCGTCGAACACCGAGGGACCTGTGGGCATCGGTGTCGCTGGCATCGAGGAAGCCGGCGAATGCCATGCGCCGCTTGGCTTGGCTGCAAACGCTGGTGCAACGGCGGAAGCGCCGGCCTTTGACGATGCAGGCACCTGGATCACCGTCCCGCAGCCACACTTGGCCGACTTGCCGGCAAGTTTGTCGGGGGCCTGATGCCGCTTCGCGCAACTGGGGCAGGTGATGGAGATCGGCATGGCGGGATGGCCGAAAGGCAGGGGGGGAGAATGCCGAGATTCTGCGCGCCGGCAGCGTGAATTGCAAGCTGCAATTGGGCCAGTTGTGACAGACGCTGCTCTCGACATTCACCATCCAAAAGGCGTACTATGATTAAACGGAGAACTGGCCGGGATTAGGGAGGAAACGTCATGCGCCGGACGCTGTGGATTGCCTCTTGGGGGATGGCCGCGGTGGGCGTTGCTGCCTGCGTGGGAAACTTGCAGGCTGCCGGGCCGGACGCGGCACAGATTCGCGATTGGCTCGTGCAGCTCGAGGACGACGATTTTGCCCGCCGCGAGGAAGCGACCGAGAAGCTGCGCGAAGCGGGCGAGGCATCCATCGAGGCACTTGCCAAGGGTGCGGTCGCCGGTAGTCCAGAGACAGCATGGCGAGCGGGCGAGGCCCTCAAGCAGATCGCGATCGACGGCAACGAACGGACGCTCGACCGCGTTGCCTCGGCACTAGAACAAGTCGGCATGAGCAGCCGCGGCGGCATGAACAAGGTCGTCGCGGAAATTCGCGGCCGCCAGCGGCAGATGCGGCACGACCGGGCAGCTGCCAAGATTCGAGGGCTTGGGGGCGGCCTGTCCGGCGGTGGCGAGTATGGAACAGAAACGGTTTGGCTCGGCGGCGGGCTGATGATGCCCGTCGCGATGCCGTTCATCGTAGAAGAAGAAGCGCGACTCGTTGAAGTTGAAGTTGCGGGCGAGGCCGCCAGAGAAGCAGCCAAGGCCGCCGGAGAGGCCGCGGCCGCAGCGATCGCAGCCGCCGCTGAAGCGGCAACGGAACCGGCGGAACCGCCAGCCGAGATTGCCGACGAAGTTGCCCGGGCCGAGGAACACTTGGAAAGGGCCAAGGACGTTTTGCCCAAGCCCGTCAAAGAGGATTTGGACGATGTCGTGAAGGAACTGTTCCCGGCCAAACCGCTCCCGGTCCTCAAGGAAATTGCCCGCGTCATCGACGCCCGGTTCTTCGATCCCCCTCCGCCAATCGAACTGAAACCGGCGATTGAAGTGAAGCCCGCCATCATCGTGAAGGCCGAAGTCAGGCCTGCCATCGAAGCAAAGCCCGAGGATGCGGCGCCGGCCGAAGAAGCGGCTCCTGAAGAAGCCAAGCCAGCCGATGACGAGCCCGTTGCTGAAATCGCTGTCGCCGATTTGGATATCGTTCCCGTGGTCGGCGCTGCGATTGCGATCGATTTCGCTGGCGGCGACGTCATTGAAGTTGGCAGTGGTGGTGGTTCCGAATCGCTCTCGCTCGATGCCAACTGGCGTGGCGGGGACAAGGGACTCGAAGCGCTCCGCGATCTGCCCGAGATTGCCTCCCTGTCGATCCGCGGAGCGAAAATGACCGACGCGGGTCTGGCCCACATCGCGGCGCTTCCCAAGCTCCGCAGCATTCAGGTTCAGGGTACGAAGTTTTCAGCGGCAGCTTTGCGAAAGCTGCATCGGGCCCGCCCGGAGGCTCATATGTTCTGCCAGGGTGAGGCGATGATGGGAATTCATGCCGACACGACCGGCTCGTGTACGCTCACCAGTGTCTATCCTGGTTCCGGCGCTGCCGATGCGGGTTTGCAAGCCGGGGACAAAATCGTCACGATCGACGGACTCGATGTCCGCGATTTCAGCGAGCTGACTATTTCGGTCTATGGCCGCGGCGTTGGCGAGAAGCTGAAGATCGACTTCGAGCGCGACGGCAAGCAGCAGACGGCCCAGGTGGAGTTGCGGGCGCGGAAGGTGCTGGAGCCGTAAGTACGGGTTCTTGGTCCCACGCGGAGCGTAGGAACGAGGAATAAGGGATGGGTGATGCGGCTGCACTTCGGACCCATTCCCGAGAACCCCGATTTTCATCCCGAGCAGACCGGCTGGTCGCCGCTGCGCGAGCCGAGTGCCGCGATGTTCTCGTGGCTCGGCGGCGGCGTGGGAGTCTTGAATGGCGCGGTGGCGGTAGCGCTCTGGATGTTACCGGCCGGTGAAAACCGCACGATTGGCCTCACGATCTCGACCAGCGATGCGAGCGGCGCGGCGGTGTCTGCGTTGATCGCGCTCGCGTGGCTGCTCGGCAGTCTGATTCTCCTGATCGTCGTGCATGAGCTTTTGCACGCGGTCTGCTTTCCCGGCGGACTAACGAGTCCGCGGACGATGATCGGCGTCTGGCCCACGATCGGCGTCTTTTACGCCCATTACGACGGCCCCCAAAGCCGCAACCGGATGTTGGTCGTGCTGCTGATGCCGCTCTTGGTGATTTCGGGCGGCTTGTGGCTCGTCGAGATGCTGTTTCCCACGGGCTGGGGAAGCGCGCTCGGCGCGTTCTCGATCGTGAACGCCATGTTTGCCGGTGGGGATGTGCTGGCGACGGGCATGATCGCCTGGCAAGTGCCAGCCAATGCCGAGGTGCGCAATCAGGGTTGGAAAACGTGGTGGCGCGTGCCGACGGTGGATGTCGAGGAACCCCTCGCAGCAACTCAAGAGTCGTAAGTGAGGCGGGTGCGTGAGCACCCCGATGACTTTGAAGCTCGAGAATCCGCGCAACCATCGGGAGGCTTACGCCTCCCGCTCACCGGAATGAATCGCCCCGCCGTGTTACAATGCACCGATTCGCTACCGCCAGGAATCTCCCCATGTCCGATGCCAATGTTTCTGTCTCGTCCACTGCGCCGGCGCCGCAAATCATCGTCTATCAAACCGGCTGGTTCACGCGTGTGCTGAACTGGATCGGCTGGACCGGCTTTGCGATCTTCAGCCTCATCGCGATTGGCCAGTGGATGGCCCTGGCCGACTACTTCGACAACTCGCACGGCATCACGGAGAGCTTGGTGCAGGGCTCGAAGTTCGGCTCCGACAAGGTCGCCGTGCTGCGGATCGAGGGGGTCATCATGGAAGGGGACGGCTTCGTGAAGCGGCAGATCGACCGCATTCGCGAGGATCGGAACGTGAAGGCGGTTGTCGTGCGCGTCGATTCCCCCGGCGGCACCGTCACCGGCTCCGACTACATCTATCACCACCTCGCCAAGCTGCGGAAGGAGCGGGACATTCCGGTCGTCGTCAGCATGGGGAGCATCGCGGCCAGCGGCGGCTACTATGTCTCAATGGCGGTTGGTGATCAGAAGGACGTGATCTATGCCGAGCCGACGACGACGACCGGCTCGATCGGCGTGATCATTCCGCACTACGACCTGAGCGGACTGATGGCTCGCTTCGACCTGAAGGACGATTCGATCGCCAGCCACGAGCGGAAACAGATGCTGGCCATGACGCGGCCGATTCCAGCCGAGCATCGCGAGATCATTCAGAAGCACGTCGATGCGATGTTCGACCGGTTCAAGGGGATCGTGAAAGAAGGTCGCCCGGCCTTTGCCAAGGACGGGGCGAAGCTCGACGAACTGGCGACCGGCGAGGTCTTCACCGCGGATCAAGCGCTGGCCAGCGGCCTCGTCGATAAGATCGGCTTTGTTGAGGAGGCAATCGACCGGGCCATTGAACTGGCGGGCCTCAATGCCAGCCGGACGCGCGTTGTCCGCTACAACCGCCCGACCAGCCTGATCGACTTCTACGGTGTCGCCCAGGCTCGACCTGCCGCTGGGCAGGAACTGGCCCAATTGCTCGATTTTTCGGCCCCCCGCGGCTGGTACCTGGCGACGTCGCTGCCGGCGATTGTGAGCAGCAAACGGGCGGATTGAGGGAGGGAAGTCGGAATTCGGGGTGGCTGTGGTCGGCGCAGCCGCCCACGGCGTTCGTCCCCAAAGCAGCCGTGGTTCGCTGACACGAACCACAGCCACCCCGTAGCCCCACGAAAACAACCCTTCCCCAACTTTTCACGCAAATCTGCTCGACAAGAGTGCAGCCACCTGCGAGAATCCAGAAAGCTGCGGCTGGCATTCGTCAGCCCACAAGACAGCCCGGCCCACGGAACAAGAGTGCCGGAAACGACTTAGGTTAGTTGTCCCCGAAGAGGAGCCTTGCCATGCGACTGCGCCAGAGGCGTGCGTTCACGATCGTCGAATTGCTGGTGGTGATCTCGATCATCGTCGTGCTGATGGGCCTGCTCCTGCCGGCTGTGCAAGCGGCGCGGGAAACGGCGCGGCGAGTGCAGTGCTCGAATAATCTGGCGCAGCTAGGAAGGGCCACGCTGGAGTATGAGGTCAACAAAACGTTTCTACCGGCGTCGCGCACGTTCCCGTCGAAGTCGCCTCCTAGCGTGCCCGCCAATTACAACACAAACACAAATTACTCGAGTTGGGTTCATGCGTTGCTCGAGCAGATTCGCCCCGACCTTTACGATCAACTTCGAACTATGCCGCTTGTTAGCAATGTAGGTGTGGTCAACGGGGAAGGCATTGGGATTTCGGCGTTCAAGTGTCCGAGCGATTCGGACGACAGCGACTTTAAGGATGTGTTGTCGTATGCCTGCAATAGTGGCCGCATTGACAATGCCAATCCCGTGTCAGCCGGTCAATGGGACTTTCAGGCGAATGGCCTATTCGACAATCGAATTAAAGGCGCCAGTGACTCCGGATTTACTGTTGCTAAAACTTCCATCGGCGATGTAGCTCGCGGCGATGGCACTTCGAACACGATCCTCTACACCGAAAACGTGAATCTGATTAATTGGCGTGAGTGCCCGAACGAATACAACGTTGGCGTCGTATGGCGGGACTGGGTGAATGACACGCCCGCTTCCTTTCCGAACATCATCAACTGGGACTACGAGAATGCTCCGCTTGATTATGCGCACGCTCGGCCGGCGAGCGAGCATCCTGGTGGGGTGATGATGTGCTTTGCCGACGGCACAGTGAAGTACATCAACGAGGGCATTGATTACACGGTGTATGCTCGACTAATGACTTCTCACGGCGCGAAAATTCGCGAACCTGATGGCGTTACGGCAGTTGACCCCACCGTCATGACAATTCAGCAGACGCCGCTGGGTGAAGGCGATTACTAATCGCGACCGGGCAAGGATATGCGGATGACAAATTGAGCCGCGGCGAATCAGCCGCGGCTTTTTGTTGCGCGAAGTTCGTAGCGCCTAGTTCCCCACGTACTTCGCATATACGCTCCGCGCTTCGGCGATGTCTTCGGTGCCGCCAATGACGGCGCGGCCGTCGGGGAAAACGGTTACGAGGTGCTCGCCGATCTGGGCGCGGACGAGGTATTTGTTGCGCGTGACTTGGCCGACGACGGCGAGCTTGTCGGCCAGCGCGTCGAGTGAAACGGCTTCACGGCCGGGAAAGCTCAGCTGCACGGCGTTGCGGCCGCAGAGGATCGCCGAGTGGCTGCCGCGCTCGCCAGCCAGCCAGGGAAACTCGCGCCGGCTGCAGCAGGGACAATCGGCGTTTTTGGCGTTGCCAAGTTTGATTTGTCGCAATGTGTTCTCCCACAGGTCGATCACCGTCCACGTGCGGCTCGTCGCTTCGGGATGACCGCTGAGGATTTTGATCGCCTCGTTCGCTTCGATCGACGCGACCACGCCGATGATCGTCGCCAGAATACCGGCACTGTCGCAGGTCGGCGAACTCCCCGGCGGCGGCGGTTCGGGCATCAGACAGCGTAAGCAGGGGGTCTGCCCCGGGAGCATGGTCAGCGATTGCCCCTCGGCACCAAGGCAGCCGCCATAGACCCACGGAATGCCGAGCTTCGTCGCGGCATCGTTCAGGAGAAACCGCGTTTCAAAGTTGTCGGTTCCATCGACGAGACAATCGACGCCTTCCAGAAGCCGCTCGATGTTCGTGTGATCGACGTCGGCGACGATCGCCTCGATCTCGATCTGCGAATTGATCCGGGCCAGGCGGTTCTTCGCGGCAATCGCCTTGGGGAGGCCGGCAGCCACGTCGTCCTCGTCGTACAGCACTTGCCGCTGCAGGTTGTTCAGTTCCAGAAAGTCGCGATCGACGATCCGGAGTTTGCCGATGCCGGCCCGGGCGAGCGTATTGGCGATCACCGCCCCCAGCGCCCCGCAGCCGACGACGAGCGCCCGCGACGCCAGCAGCCGCTCTTGCCCGGCGCGGCCGAGCGGCGCGAACCGCATCTGGCGGGCGTAGCGGGAGGAGGCAGGATCCAAGTCATTGGTCATTGGTCACTTGTCACTAGCGACGAGTCAGACAACATACCCGGCGAATTGGCCCAGCGGCGCCAGGTCGCGCTGCAGTACATCGCACGCGGCACGAGCCTCGGCCAAGTCGAGCGGTCGGTCGAGATAGCGAGTCGCCACAATCGGCTTGTCGATTCTACCAGCGGCGGTTAAGAGGTCGGGGTCGGCGTGCACGAACTGTACGTCGGCCCAGGGGGCGACGTAGAACGGACCATCACCGTTAATAAAGTTGGCCAGCAGAAGATTCGGAGCCACCTCGGAGCGTTTGAAGCCCGTGGGCAAATCGCCCAGCACAACGGCAAGGCCCACCGACGGATACTTTGCCAGCTCGCGCAGGCGAGTGACGGCGCGATCGCCCGATTCGGCAACGTGTACAACGGCAAGCGATCCCCACTGGGACGCCTCCTCCAGCGCGGTCGGATCGGCGTCGGCGGCGACATACGCCGCTGCCGCTTCGTGCCAAGCCCGCGGCAATGCTGTGGTGGTCGAGGCAGTCGGGACGCCGCGGAGCACAAACCGTTTCCCTTCCAGGGCGAAGTTCCGACCACGCACGCCAAGCGACCGAAAGCCGAGCTCGCGGCGCGTGGTGGCCAGCAGTTCCGTCCCACGCAGCAGATTCACAGTCACGTCGTAAATCGCCGGCAAGTCGGGGGACCAAAAACATGGATCGGGGATGAGCGCCCTGGCGAGAAGCGTCGGCCCTGGCCCCAAATCGACCAGCGGCGACGTGAGCGGCAGCGTCTGCGCGTGCAGGCAGCGCGGGCCGCGAACCTGGCCAACGAGCGATAACTCCGCGTCGTCGGCCGGTCGCGGCAGGCGCGCATAGATAAACGCTCGATTGACCGTCAACTCGCCGTAAAAAACGTCCGCCTCAAATTCGCCTGGGTCCATGCCGTCACTGTAATCGAGAGGAGACGGCGATCCAACGCGGCTCACGCAGGCACCGGTCCGAAAGGTAGTACTGGCTCGCGGTGGCACGTAGCCTTGCGAGGTGTTAGGGTAACGGGACTGACCACAATCTGGAGGATTTGCCATGCGCCGGCTGCTCGTACTGGCTCTGCTCGCTTCGCTGTCGTCGTCCCTTGCGGCGGCGGACATCACGGTTCATAAGCGATCGCGAATCAAGGATGGCGACGGCTTCAACACAAAGACAACAGCCGAACAGTGGCAGCCGGACCAGACAGCGATCATTGTCTGCGACATGTGGGATTCGCACCACTGCCTGAACGCGGTGCGGCGGGCGGTCGAGATGGCCCCACGAATGAATGCCGTGCTCGAGGCGGCCCGCAAACAGGGCGTGACGATCATTCACGCTCCGAGCAGTTGCATGGCTCCGTATGAAAACCATCCGGGGCGAAAGCTGGCCCAGTCGGCTCCCAAGGCGGTCAACCTGCCGCTCGACATTGGCGAGTGGTGCCGACACATTCCAAGCGAGGACGGCGGCCAGTATCCGATTGACCAGACCGACGGGGGCGAAGACGACGATCCGGCCGAGCACAAGATCTGGCACGAGAAGCTCGCCGCGCTCGGCCGCAATCCGAAAGCGCCGTGGAAGGCACAGCTTGGTTTGCTCCGCATCGACGATGCTGACGCTATCAGCGACAGTGGCGTCGAGATTTGGAACCTGCTCGAAAGCCGCGGGATCAAGAACGTCGTGCTACTGGGCGTGCATACGAACATGTGCGTGCTAGGCCGGCCGTTCGGCCTGCGGCAACTGGCCAAGAACGGCAAGAACGTCGTGCTGATGCGCGACATGACCGACACAATGTACAACCCGGCTCGGGCCCCGTTCGTCGATCATTTTGCCGGTACGGACCTGATCGTCGAACACATCGAGAAGTTCGTAGCGCCGACAATCACGAGCGTTGATTTTCTCGGCAAGGAAGCGTCGAACGGCCAACCGTTCCAGTTTGCCAAGCGCAACCGCCGTGTGCTGATGCTCATCGGCGACGACGAATACAAGACCGAGGTTTCGCTGCCGGCCCTGGTTAAGTCGGACCTCGCGCCGCTCGGCTTCGACACGGCGATCATCCACAGCGATCCCAAGAACAAGAACAGCTTTCCCGGCATGGCCGAGCGGATCGCCGAAGCGGATCTGGTGCTCGTGAGCGTTCGTCGCCGCCTGCCACCGAAAGCCGATCTCGATGCGCTGCGGGCACACGTCGCCGCAGGAAAGCCGCTGGTGGGGATTCGCACGGCATGCCACGCCTGGAGCCTGCGGAACGAGAAGGAAGCTGCCGAACTGCTCGCGTCGGGGCATGCGGCCTGGCCGGAGTTCGACCCCGAGATCTTTGGCGGCAATTACACCGGCCATCACGGAAACGGCATCAAAAGCGAAATCAAGATCGCCATCGATGCCGAGGACCATGCAATCCTGCGCGGCGTCGATACTTCCTCGCTCGTTGGCAACGGCTCGCTCTACAAGGTCATGCCGCTGCTCAAGGGGACGAAGCCGCTCTTGATTGGCAGCATCACCGGCCAGAACCCGGAGCCGGTCGCATGGACCTATCTCGCTGGCCCGAAGCAGGCCCGCGTCTTCTTCACGTCGCTCGGCCACATCGACGACTTCGAGAACCCGGCCTTCCGCAAACTGATTTCTAACGGCCTCTTCTGGGCACTCGAAGTGCCGTATCCGTCGGGCGTGGACATCGACAAGCTGCTGCCGCCTGCGGTGAAATGAACCTGAATGAAATGGATAGCCGTTGGATCGGACCGATCACGAAAACGCGAAGGGACGAAAGCACGAAAGAAGGGTAGGGAAAGAACCGCGGATTTCGCGGAGGACGCGGATGGAAAAGAAGGAATGCACAATGGCAACTTATGCAACGATTCAGACCGAGATAAAGCGAAAGACGGGACGGGCGGTAAAAACATGCTGGATCGCTCATGTCAAAGAGCTGAATGGACTCGCTATGCGAAAAGCATCAAATCGACAGTCTGCAACGCGGAGGGTTCATCCCTGTCCGGATTGGGCGAGACCGATCATCGAAACGAGCTTCGTAAGCATGGGATACTCTCATGATTAAGTTGGCGTAGCCTTTCAATGGGTTCGGCCTTGCTGAGCGGTCATCTGCGCGCTCCGCGAAATCCGCGGTTAAATCCTTTCCGATTCGTGCTTTCGTCCCTTCGTGTTTTCGTGATCTGCCTTTTGCCAATCGGCCTCCACGTCAGTTGACCGCCGTCGTTGACAGATTGCACCCCTCGCCCGACAATCGCCCTTTCGCTTCATTCAAGATTTGCACCACCGGGCCGACTGCTGCGGCCCTAGCCATAAGTTCAATGGCCAAAGCCACTTACAAAGACGCTGGCGTGGACCTCGCCGTGTACGACGAGGCCATGACTCGCCTGCCGCGGCTCATGCACCGCACGTTTTCGCCGCGGGTGATGAAGCTCGATGGTGGCTTTGCTGGGCTTTTCAAGCTCGACTTCGCCAGCCGGCTCTTCTCGCGGAACTACGAAGACCCGGTGCTGGTGAGCTGCACCGACGGCGTGGGAACGAAACTGAAGGTCGCCGTGCTCGTCGATAAGCACGACACGGTCGGCATCGACCTCGTGGCGATGAGCGTGAACGATGCCCTCTGCTGCGGAGCGGAGCCGCTGTTCTTCCTCGACTACGTCGCCATGTCGCACGACGATCCGGAGCGGCTGGAGGCGGTGGTCCGCGGCGTGAGCGACGGCTGCGTGGAGGCCGACTGTGCCTTGCTCGGCGGCGAAACGGCGATCATGCCCGATATTTATGCCCGCGGCGATTACGACCTGGCCGGTTTTTGCGTCGGCGTCGTCGAACGCAAGCATCTGATTGACGGCCATTCGATCGCACCGGGTGATACGGTCCTCGGCATCGCGTCGAGCGGCCTGCACAGCAACGGCTACAGCCTGGTGCGGAAGGTCGTGTTCGACATGGCAGGGCTCGGGGTCCGCGACGAAGTGCCGGAACTAGGTGGCCAAACGGTCGGCGATGCCCTGCTCACGCCGACGCGGATTTACGCGCGCCCCGTCCGCAAGATTCTGCAGCACTATCGCCACAAGAACGTCGTCCACGGGATCGCCCACATCACCGGCGGCGGCCTGCGCGACAATCTGGAGCGAGTTCTGCCCGAGGGAACGCGTGCCGTTCTCGACCAATCGAGCTGGCAAGTGCCGCCGGTCTTTCACTGGCTGCAAGGGCTGGGCAACATCGACGACGACGAAATGGAGCGCGTCTTCAACATGGGGATCGGCCTCGTGCTCGTCTTCGATCCGTACTTCGAGAACACGATTCGCTCGATGCTGGCCGAATTCAACCTGCCGGCCTGGACGCTGGGGACGATTCAGTCGGGCCCGCGGGCGGTGGTGTGGAAGTAGTCTCAACCACTTTCTCTACAGCTTTGCCTGAGCGTTAACGCCAACCGTCACATTGGCCTGCGTCCGAAACGGTCGGTGCGATTGGTAAAGCTGCACGCGCGCTTCAAATTCAGGGACGCGGCGGCTGTGGATCTTGCGGGCCTCGGCGAGCGCTTGCTCGGCCGCGGAAATCGCCTCGTCAAACTGCCCCGCTTCGGCATGCGCGGCGGAGAGGACTTCCAGGTACTGAATGTCGATCCGCTTGGGATCCTGCGGCAGCTTCTTGAGGATGGAAATCGCGTGCTCGCCGTTGCGGACGGTCTCGTCGTCGGCCGTGGCGAGCAGCCACGCGAGTTGCTTTTGTGCGACGGCATCCTTCGGCTGAACTTCCGCGGCCTTTCTCGCGGCAGCGATTGCCCCGGCGAAGTCTCCTGTCCGCATGCGCAGCCGGCTCAGATTGAGATGGGCCGTCGCGACGTTCGGCTCCAAGGCAACCGCCTTCTCGTAAGCGGCGATCGCTTCTTCAATACGGCCACGCTTAAGCTGTGCGTTTCCCAGATCGACCCACAGCCAGTAAATCTCCGGATTCTTGGCCAGCGCCTCGTGATAGAAGTCGATCGCCAAGTGCGGATCGGCCTTTTGGAAAACATCGGCCAGAATGCGATACGGCCGCGGATGCAGCGGATTGTTCTCGATGCACTGCTTCCAGATGGCGGTCTCGTCGGCATAGTCGCGATTGCGGAGGACCGTTCGCAAGCCGAGCGATCCGGCAATGACCGCGACGAGCACCAGAGCCGCTTGCCCTTGCACAGAGGCTGCCAGCGGCAATTTGCGGAGCACCCAGTCAGCCGCGAGCACGACGAGCACGGCAAGTGCCGCTAGCGGCAGGTACATGCGATGCTCGAACGCCAGATCCTTGATCGGCATGATGCTCGACGTCGGCGCCAGAATCAGGAAGAACGTCATCCCCAGGAA
This sequence comes from uncultured Pirellulaceae bacterium, assembly GCA_964384375.1. GTDB lineage: Bacteria > Planctomycetota > Planctomycetia > Pirellulales > Pirellulaceae > CAYLLN01. The sequence continues at coordinate 70,244 of CAYLLN010000010.1, read as the reverse complement.
GCCAATCCGGGGATGCCGCCACATGGCCCATAGACTCGCGACAACGAGAGCCACGATGATCGCGCCGAGGCCATAGATCGCCAGCGGCGAGTCAGCCACCGGCCAGCCGTAGTCCAAGATCAGCCGGTCTGGCCAGATTGCGAGTCGCAGGTAGTGCAGGATCACGCCAGGCTGCGAGCGGAGGTATTCCCACGCAGTCACGTCCTTCATCGCAAAGCCGGCGGCCGTCACTTCGTCGCCGATCAAGAGATTCCGCGTCGAATACAGCACGAATGTGACCGGCAGCAAGAGGCCCGCATAGAGCGGCCAACGCTTTTGCCATACCTCGCGCCAGCGTGCCGTCAGAAACGCCCGGTCGTAGAGCGCAATGACCAGCGGCACGACGGCGATCACTTCCTTGCACGCGGCGCCGATCGTGGCAGCTACGACCGCGGCAATGTACCAATCCCGCGGCTGCTGCGACTGCGAGCCGCGGACAGCGAAGTACATCGTCAGCAGGAAGAACAGGCCCATGAGCGATTCGTATCGCTGCACGACATAGGTCACGGCCTCGGATTGCAGCGGGTGGACGAGCCAGAGCAACGCCACCGCCGCGGCGAGCCAATCGGCACGCTCTTGGGTCGCATTCTCATCCTCGCTGGCGCGTCGGGTTGATGCGACAATCAGCACGGTCCGCCGCACCAATCCAAACAACGTTAGCCCGGCAGCAATGTGAATCACCACATTCGTCAGCCGGTACTTCCAGGGATAGAAGCCTCCACCCCACTCGTAGTTGAGCTGTAGCGTCCAGGTCGCGAACGCCCGGTTGAGGTACCGCCACGAATCCCATTTCCACACGAGGCGAATGATGCCGTCCTCGCCGATGAAGAGCCAATCGTCGAACAAGAACGGCGCGGCGAGGCTGTTGGCATAAACCAAGAGCGTGATGATCACCAGCAGGATCGCGAGCTTCACATGCCGCGCAAGGCCCGTGGCGGGCCAGGCAATCGGTTCGGTTTGTGTTGGTGTGGACATGACGTGTTTAGCGTCGCTAAGCAGTTAGGATCGAACCGCAACGACATCGGCTGCTCGTTCACGATTAGTGATCATCGCAAGCGGCCTCGTCAGCGTCCGACTGGGGACGGCTCGCAGATCCTCGTTCACGGCCGAGAGCAGAAATTGCACGCCGAGCGTAATCAGCATCGCGGGAATGACGACGGTTCCAGTTGGCGCAGGTTCGCCGGCCATCGCGTACATGATCCAGTTCAGGCCGCCGTAGGTGACGCCGACCGTGAGGAACAACATGGCCGCGAGGGCATAAATGCTGAGCATCGAGAAATCGAACAGCAAGTTCTTCAGGAAGAGCCGCCGCACGAGTGACGCGAAGAGCTTGGGGGGAAATTCAAGCAGCACGCGCGACACCGACAGGTGCGAAACCTCGTCGCCATAGATGGCGGGCATCGGCACATCGGCGACGACGGCGCCAAGCAGGTACATCTGTGAGAGCAGCGACGTTTCAAAGAAATACGAACGGTGCAGCTTGTCGAGCGGCAGCCGGCGGAGGACTTCGCCCCGGATGGCGATGTAGCCGTTGCAGGGATCGAAGCAGGTCCAGTAGCCGACCGACATCTTCGTGAGGAAGCTCAGGCCAACGTTTCCCAGCCGGCGGACGAAAGGCATGCGGGCGAGCGAGGCAAAGTCGTGAAAGCGGTTCCCTTTGGCCATATCGGCCTGGCCGCGGACGAGCGGCTCAACGAGATCGGCCAGATAGTCAGCCGACATCTGCCCATCGCCATCCATCTTCACGACGATTTGTGCCCCGAGTTCGATCGCCTGCTGAAAGCCGCTGACCATCGCGCCGCCAACGCCTTGATTCTTCTCGTGTCGCACAAGCAGCACACGAGAATCGTCGGCCGCGATCTGATCGACAACTTCGGCAGTGCGGTCCTGGCCGCAGTCTTCGACGACGATAATGTGCCGCACAAAGGTCGGCACCGACGCGATCACGTCGGCGATGTGCCGCTCTTCGTTGTAGGCGGGGATGACGACGGCGATGCGATACTGCGACAGCTCGTCGTACAGCGACTCGGCCGGCAGGTCGGCGAGGTCAAAATCGTAATGTTCCAGGCGCTGAATCATGATGCAAGCTCAGGGAAGCAAGTCGGCGATTACCAGCGAACAACAAAGCGGGTCACGGCGGCCAGTACTTGGATTAGTGGGTTGAGCACGCGCTCGGCAGCGGTGCGAAGCCAGGGAGAAGCGGTTTGCGCGAGCGTCAGCCTGGTGCCAAAGCGAGCCAGAATTTCGCGATCGCTGACCCGCCGGAGCGACTGCACCTTGCGGCGCTGGCGGATGATTCGCGGCAGGGCGGCGAGCACGGCGAAATAGCTGGTGAACTTGGCCCACATCGTTCGCGGCCCGCGGAGGAGCAGGTAGCTCCAGACGATCAGCTCGCTGAGGAGGAGCGAGGGCATGAGGGCGAGCAGCGTTGGCCAGCGAAAGAGCCGCAGCAGGGCGACGTACCGATTGCGCTCCTGATAGAAGCACTTGCGCGGGCTGAGCTTGAAGACGTACTTGTGCTGAACGATGGCCGTGGGGACGTAGAGGCAGTCGTAACCAGCAAGCAGGGCTCGCAGCGAGAGATCGGTATCCTCGAAATAGACGAAGAAGGTTTCGTCAAAGGGGCCGATCTCCCGGAGCACGTCCTTGCGAATGACGAAAGCGGCTCCGGAAACGGCGGCGACTCGCTCGTCCGCTGGATAGGCATCGCGCGACTGATCGAGGCCGCGGCAGAACGTAAGGCCGGTCATCGTCACATCGTTGCCGCAGGCGTTGATGCGCTCCGGCCGGTCCATCTGCACGATCTTGGGAGTCGTTAGGCCGGCAGCTGGGTTCGCCTCCAGTGCAGCGACCAGTTCATCGAGCCAGTTCGGATCGACCTCGGTATCGGGATTGAGGACGGCGACAAGATCGCCACGGGCGTGCTCGAAGCCGACGTTGTTCGCGCCGGCGTAGCCCAAGTTGCAGCCGTTTTCGATGATGCGAACGTCTGGGAAGAGTTCGTGAACCCACGCGAGGCTGCCGTCGGTCGAGGCGTTATCGACGAGCACCACCTCGTAGTTCGCATACGCCTGTCGGTCGATTGCCGGGAGGCAGCGGCGAAGGTGGTGCAATTCGTTGGTGTTGACGAGGATGATTGAGACGAGGGGTTGGGCGGAACTTATCGGCGCATCATCGCTCGCAGATGATCGGAGCAGTTCTGCAGGTGGTGATGCGATCGGCACGAAACTTCGGGCAATTTCACGCCCGTCCAGTCAGAGATGTTGACTCAGGGGGCTCACGACCCCCCCTCGCCAAGGCAATTGCTTGAGTGCTTAGGAACGGGCCAACTCGGCCGTCTCTTCCATCAGCAGCCACTTGCGGTTTTCGAGCGACCAATGCACGACCTTCCGCATGCTCTCTTCAAAGGTCTTGGGGAAGTCGAAGCCCATGTCGCGGAGTTTGCGGCCATCGAGGGCGTAACGCAGGTCGTGCCCCGGCCGGCTGGAGTGGAAATCGACCATCTCCCAGTCGAGGCGGGCCGACGGCTCGACCTCTTGCACGCACCGCTCAATGAGCAGGGCGAGGTCAAGGTTCGAGACTTCCTTCTCGCCGACGATGTTGTATTTGTCGCCGAGCTGACCATGCTCGCAGAGGAACAGCATGGCCGCGCCAACGTTCCGAGCGTGAATGTAGAACCGGCTGCCGGCTTTGGTCTTGGCGGCGTTGCTGTGGATATAGACCTTCTCGCCGGTCAGGCAGCGGCGAATCACGAGTGGAACGAACTTCTCCGGGTGCTGCCGCTCGCCAAAGATGTTCATCCCGTGCGTGACGACGAGCGGGAGCTTGTACGTATTGTGAAACGAGAGAGCGAGTTCCTCGCCGCCCGCCTTGGTTGCCGCATACGGATTGCCCGAGTTGTAGCGGTCCCATTCCTTGTAGGCGATTCCTTCCGGAGCCGGGCCAAAGACCTCGTCGGTCGAGAAATAGAACAGCTTCTTGAGGTGCGGGAGCGTGCGGCCATAGTTCAGGATGTTGCACGTGCCGACGACGTTGTCCATGACGAACGCCATCGGATCGTCGATCGAGCGATCGACGTGGCTCGATGCGGCAATGTGAAATACATAATCGACGCGGCCGATGTCGCGAGCCAGCATCGGGTTGATGGGCGACCGCAGATCGTGCCAATAGAGCCGCACGCGGTGTTTATGCTCCTCCCACGTGTCGATGTCCATGATGCGGCTCATCGTGCCGCTGTGGTGGTAGCGATCGAGGCCGATCACCTCCCAGTCGGTGTTTTTGAGAACGCCTTCGGCGACGTGATGGCCGACGAAGCCGGAAAGGCCGGTGATAAGGACGCGAGTCATGGTGTTGCTCCGTAGTGGTTAGCGACGTGTAAGCGGTTGGCGGCACAGGGCCACGAGAAATTCGGGATGCTGATTGCGGCTGAAGGGCTGCGGCATGTGGCGAATGCGGCGATCCAGCGGCGAGGCAAGCAGCTTGCGGGCCTGGTGTAACTTGACGGCGAGCGGCCGGCTGGCGGCTGCCGTGGCGGCGAGCGTTTGTTTCCAGTGATGAGTGAAGAGCGTTTGGCCGAACCACTCAACGCGGCCAAAATACCCGCGAAGCAAGCCGTCGAATTCCTCGGGCGTGTACTCGCGGATGTGATGCAGGTTGAAGGGTTGATCGTCGATGTCGGTGCCGGGATTCGTGATCGAGCGATTGGGGGACGAGCAGAGGAACATTCCCTCGGGGCGGAGGACGCGGCACGCCTCGCGTAACAGACCGTGTTCTTCGGGCAGGTGCTCGATCGTCTCGAACGAGACAAAGACGTCTGTGCTGGCTGAATCGAGCGGCAGGGCGGCGACGTCGGCCACTTGGAACTTAGCTTGGTCGGCATAGGCAGCGCGGGCCTCTTCGATCGCTTCGGGCGACAGATCAAAACCTTGAACCCGACCTGCTCCCTCTCGGGCAAGAATCGCACTCCCATAGCCCGTGCCGCAGGCGGCATCGACGACGTTCTTGCCGCGGCACAGTTCTGCCGCCCACTCGTAGCGCGCGAGGTGCTGATGCCGCACCCAGGGCGGAGCAAAGCGAAGCAACGATATGCGTTCAAGGGTGGACATCGAGGATTAGCGGGGCTTCTGCATGAGCGCGATGCACTGGCCGGGAGTGGCGAGCAGGTTTTCGGTGAAGGCTGCGAGCCAGGCGGGAAACGTGCAGGCCGCGGCGATCAGACGCTGAGCGGTGGCGAGCAGGCGACCACCCGAGTACGAATCCGTCGTCGAGCTTCCCGGTAATAGCGACATTGGGATGAGGGCCGCGTTCGAGAGGGCCGAGTCGGCGGCAATCACCAGTGACGCCGGATCGAAGCCGTAGCGATTGCAGAGCTTCTTCATCCCCAAGCGGCTGGGAACGGCAACGTGCCGCGGGGCGTCAGCGACGGCGATCCAGCGCTTGCCCAGAACTCGCGACTGCGGACTATCGACGAGTGGCACTGCGGCAGCGAACCAGCCGCCGGGGCGAAGGAGGCGGCGAACTGCTCGCATTGCCGAATCGAGTTCGGTCACGTGCTCGACGACGTGAAACGCCGTGATCACATCGAACGTGTGCGGTGGAAAGCAATCGGCCAGGTTGCCGGCATCGCTCGAGACGGCGGGAATGCCGAGCGTGTTTTGGACGTATTCAACCGAGTCGGCCACGAAGTCCATGCCATGCACGCCGTAACCCAGCCGCTGAAAATCAAGCAACCGTAGGCCGCGTCCGCAGCCAATGTCGAGCAGCTTGCCGGGCTTCCGATCGCGCGAGCGGACATGACGATCGACGATGCGGACCTGGGCTCGATAAATCGGCCGGAAGAAAAGCCTGTATTCGACGCTCGACAGGAGTCGCTTGAGCGAACTCTTGGCCAGTTCGGGCGAGAACGTATAGACGGGAGGATAAAACGCGGGCAATTCTTCGGTGCGCGGGAAGGGTTGCAGCATCGCCGATCCGCATGTCTCGCAAGCAACATACGACCAGTCGCCGGCGACGAAACCAAGTCGGTCCCGAATGCCGCGATACAGCGGTACGAACTCCACATGGCCGCAGTAGGTGCAGGCTGACTCCTCGCGGTTCGCACCCTCAGCCATGCGGCTTTCGCGACCCATTTCAACGGGAATTTCAGCCAGAGCGGTCATGCGAGAGGTGCGGCGAAGTGACGAGTGTCGAGACGAGAAGGTGAAGTTCAGCCTAGTTGGCGCGCGGGGCTGTTCAATGAAATTGACACCGCGCAAACGGACCGATTCAGTTCGCTAGCCCGTACAGCCGGCATAACCGTGCCTAAGCGAACTGCTGTTGACGCAGCTTGCCCCGTTTGCTAATTCCACCACGCCGGTAGGTCCGCCTTGCCGAGGTGGACCTTGCGCCGAACGAGATGAACTCCACCGCACTAAGTCCCGCCGAGCCGGCGGGACCTACTTTGCCGGCCGGACCTACTTGCGATGATCAGCACCCCCTACCACGGCCGCGAATACATGCCGCAGCTTGACGCGCTGCGGGCGATCGCCGTGGCGGCGGTGGCGTGGTCACACTGGGCGCCGCACGAACTGCACGGCGGCATTCTGTGGGGGCCCTACGGCGTCAAGCTGTTCTTCGTGCTTTCCGGTTTTCTGATTACGGCGATTTTGCTCGACTGTCGGAAAGCGGCCAGCGAATCGCCGGGGGGTGGTTGGTTTGCACTCCGGAGCTTTTACGCCCGACGGTTTCTACGCTTGATGCCGCTGTACTATGCGGTGCTCCTGTTAGCGGCACTATGTGCTTTGCCGCCGGTGCGCGAGACGCTCGGCTGGACGCTGATGTACACGGCTAACTTCTACTTCTATCTGCGCGGCAACTGGAACGGCGTCATCTCGCACTTCTGGTCGCTGGCAGTCGAAGAGCAGTTCTATCTTGTCTGGCCCTTCGTCATCATGTTTGTGCCGGCACGCTGGCTGAAGGTCACGGTCATCGGCACCGTCGTGGCAACGGCGGGGGCATGGCTCGTGCTCGCGATCGCCGGCATCAGCAGCCCGGTGATGACGACGCTCCCTTGGCTTTGTACCGACGCTCTGGGTATCGGGGCGCTATTGGCCCTGATCGACGATCGTGCCCAGCGGGCGCGATGGGGGACACTCGCCCTGCAAATCGGTTTGCCGTGCTGGCTCGGTGCAGAATTGCTGCAGCGCATCGGCTTCGGGCATCCGCTGCTCTTCTGGCTACAGCAGCAAAGTGTGCTGCTGGTGTTCGTGTGGTTGATCGAACGGGCGGCAACGGGTTTCCGCGGGCCGGTCGGGCGCGTGCTGGAAAACCGGGCACTCGTTGGGCTGGGGACCATCAGCTACGGGCTCTACGTGATCCACAATTTCGCCCCCCATATGCTGGGGCCACTGGTTCGGACGCTCGATTTGCCCCGCTGGGTCAGCCGTGGCCTGCCGACCCGAATCCTGCTCCTCTCGGCCATTACCATCGCACTGGCCTGGGTTTCCTGGCAGGTCATGGAGCAGCCGATTCAACGATGGAAGCGGTTCTTCCCGTATCGCAGGCGGAAGGCGGAGCAGGATGCCGCTACGGACAATGCGACGCAATCCGCTCCGAGCCGGCGTGCTGCCTAGAACCTGTTCTTGGCCGGGAGCAAACTTGTGCCCGGTCGCATTTGCCGTCCCTAAGCGGCCTCCCGCATTACGAGACCAGGTTTTGTCCGGCTATTTGGTGCTTTCCCCGGTACATCTTTTGCCGTCCGCAAGGTTTACGAGGCCCGCCCTGGTTGGCGATCGGACAAACTTTCGGCAACCGGCGTGACTCGGCCCAGGAGCCGCTTTTTTGCGAGCTATATTGGGCTGCCAAGCCGCCTCGGCGCTTGGCGGGTGGTACGTTTCTGGCGTAGTGACCTGAAGCCGCTTACGGCTCTCGTCGCCAAGCGCTTGGATGCGCCCAATCGGGGCGAGCAACATGCTCGCACGAGTTACCGGCCTACCCGCCGGACACTTGTGATGCCCCGCCAGGTCGAGCATCACGCTTCGGCGACGGCTCCACGGGAGCCAGGTCGGGAATCTGCGTCGCACCCGCCACTCGCCCGAGGCTGCACCATGCTCATGCGACACGTCCACCCCACGCTCCAATTCACGCACGTTCTCCCCTACGGCGCCATTCTTCACGAGAACGGCGTCCAGTTCGTCGTGTTCTCGCGCAGCGCCACCGCGATGCGCCTGTTGCTCTATGCCGATGTCGATGACCTCGAACCCGAAGAGGTGATCGAGTTCAATCGCGAGACCGATCGCTGGGGAGACATCTGGAGTATCTTTGTGCCCGGCGTCAGTGCCGGCGCACTCTATCACTTTCAAGCTGACGGCCCGCACGAACCGGAGAAGGGACAATACTTCGACGGCACGGCCCGGCTGATCGACCCGTATGCAAAGGCGCTCGCTGGCAACTTCCAACCTTCGCCCGATGGCGTCATTCGCCCGCCGAAGTGCGTCGTCATTGACGACGACTTCGACTGGGAAGGGGATCGCCACGTCCGCCGCCCGATCAGCGAAACGGTCATCTACGAAACGCACGTCCGCGGCTTCACGCGCGACAAGTCGAGCAAGGTCAAACATGGCGGATCGTATCTCGGTCTCATCGAGAAGATTCCGTACCTCAAGTCGCTCGGCATCACCGCCGTCGAGCTGATGCCGGTCCACGAGTACCCGACCAACGGCATCTATGGCCAGAAGCTCGAACGCCCCAACTACTGGGGCTACGACCCGATGGCGTTCTTCGCCCCGCACCGCGGCTATGGCGTCTCGCGCGAGCCCGGCGGCCAGGTCGTCGAGTTCAAGCAGATGGTGAAGGCCCTGCATGCCGCAGGGATCGAGGTGATCCTCGACGTCGTCTTCAACCACACGTGCGAAGGGAACGAACTTGGGCCGGTGCTGTCGTTCAAAGGGCTAGAGAACCGCGTCTATTACATGCTCGGCAACGGCGGCAGCTACTTCATGAACTTCAGCGGCTGCGGCAACACCGTGAACGGCAACCACCCGGTCGTTCGCGAGATGATCTTCCACTGCCTGCGTCACTGGGTCCACAACTATCACGTCGATGGCTTCCGCTTCGACCTGGCATCGATCCTGAGCCGCGATCGGCAGGGGAATCTCGTCCCGAACCCGCCGCTGATCGAGGCGATTGCCGAGGATCCGCTCCTGGCCGACACGAAGATCATCGCCGAGGCGTGGGACGCTGCCGGGGCTTACCAGGTTGGCAGCTTTGGCGATCTTCGCTGGGCCGAGTGGAATGGCCGCTATCGTGACGATACTCGCCGCTTCTGGCGCGGCGACAAGGGGCTGCTCGGTTCGTTCGTCACGCGACTGGCCGGTTCGAGCGACCTGTACGAACATGCCGGCCGCCCGCCAGCCGCGAGCATCAACTTCATCACGTCGCACGACGGCTTCACGATGAACGACCTTGTGTCGTACAAGGAGAAGCACAACGAGGCGAACGGCGAAGGGAACCGCGACGGCGACAACCACAATTGCAGCGACAATTATGGTGTCGAAGGGCCGACCAAGCGGACCGACATCGAGAACCTCCGCATCCGGCAAATCCGCAACTTCCTGGCGACTCTGATGTTCAGCCAGGGTGTCCCCATGATGGTGATGGGGGACGAGTGCCGCCGCACGCAAAAGGGGAACAACAACGCCTACTGCCAGGACAACGAAATCTCCTGGTTCAATTGGGATCTTGTCAAACAGCATGAGCATCTCGTCCGCTTCGCCTCCGCACTGATCAACTTCCGGACCAGCCAGCCGACCGTCCGCCGCGAGCACTTCCTCACCGGCAAGCCCAAGTTCGATGGCGACCTGCCCGACGTGAGCTGGTTCAGTGCCCTGGGAACCGCCGTCGATTGGCACGGCGACGACTCCACGCTGATCGCCCTGTTCAAAAAGGTCGATCCCGAGCACGATCCGGAGGAACTGTCGCGCGACGTCCTCTTGCTCGTCAACGCCTCGAGTGAACCGCGCGAGTTCATCCTGCCGCCGCTCGCCAAGGGGACACGCTGGCGGCTCTTTTTCGACACGGCCGCCGCGCCCCCCTACGACATCTACCCCGATCTCGACGGCCCACCACCGCCCCGCAGTCGCCGCCTCACGCTGAGCTACCGCTCAATGTGTTGCTTCGTGGCGGAATAGAGATTCCTCACACCCAAAATCGCGACGGTTCGCGACATCGTGCTACAATCGGTGGCGTTGGCACGTCACCTTGCCTTAAGCAGCTATTGATCGCGCTGCACAACTACCACGGCGATAGTTATCGCCGTCCCAAATTCAGGCCATGACCGACGACCGACCCAGTCGCGGCATTGTACGTTGGCTGTTCGCCGCCTTCGTGCTACTCGTTGCTGGCTACGTGCCCAGCAGCGGACCGGTCCTGGCCACGGCATTCTGGCTTCGCGAAGCGACCGGTTGGAACGGCTTCTACGCCGCTATCTGGCTTTACTACCCTCTCTTTGCCTTCGGCCGCTGGGAGCCGCTCGATGCCTACATCGAATGGTGGGTCGAGCTCTTCGGCACCGTCGGCCCGGGTTAGCAAGTCATTTTCTGACGAGTCGTCCACTACCCAATTTGGCGAGTCAGCTGACTAATTCCACTCCATTGCCCGCTCGGTCAGGATAGATGCAGCGGCCGTGGTCGAGACGGACGCCGTCGGCGATGTCCTCGGCTAGCAGCACCGCGCCGTCCATATCGACGTAGTCGAGCAGCGGCAGGAGCTGCGCGATGGCGGAAATGCCCACGCTCGACTCGGTCATACAGCCGACCATGACGGAAAGCCCAAGTCGGCGGGCCTCAGCGATCATTCGGCGGGCGGGTGTGAGGCCGCCGCACTTGACGAGCTTGATATTGATGCCGTGAAAGCGGCCGGCGCACTGGGCTACATCGCTTGCCACGATGCAACTCTCGTCGGCGATGATCGGCAGGGCGGATTGCTCGAAGAGCCGACGGTGGTTCGCTGGATTGTCGGCGGGCTTCAGCGGTTGTTCGATGAACTCGACACCGAGCGATTTCAGCTCGGGAGCGTACGCAATCGCCTGCTCGACGGTCCAGCCGCAATTCGCATCGACGCGGAATGTGGCCGTCGTGTGCTTGCGCAACTCGCGAACGATGTCGAGATCGCGATCGGTCCCCAGCTTGATCTTATAGATCGGCCAGCCGGGAAACTCGTTCATCTTCGCGACCATCACGTCGATCGTGTCGATCCCGATCGTATAGTTCGAAAGCGGCGTGTTGTCGATCGACAGGCCCCACAGTTTCCAGACCGGCTGGCCGCGGAGCTTGCCCCAGAGGTCGTGGGCCGCCTGATCGAGCGCGCACAATGCAAACGGATCGTCGGCCAGATGCGGCTGCATCTGCTGCCAGAGGTCCGTGGGATCGTTGAGCGTCAATCCGGCGAGCCGATCTTGCAGTGCCGTCAAGTCGCGGCTCATTCGCTCGATCGTGAAGCCGTAGTACTTGTTGCTCGTCGCCTCGCCGTAGCCGCTTACGCCGTCTTGAGTCAGTTCGACGATCAGCGTCGGCTGGCTGATGATCGACTCGCGGCTGATGGTGAAGGTGTGTGCCAGCGGGAGGTCGAAGGCGTGGAGTTTGAGTTGCATCACGGCTTTATGGCATCCAGAGGGACGAGCCGCAACTGGCCTCGCTCGCCGCCGAGAATCGCCGCGCTGCCGTCAGGAAGCACAGTCAGCGAGTGCGCCCAGCCTTCGAGTTGCTGAGAAAATTCAATGACCTTGAGCGTCGTCGGCTCGATCGCCCGCAGCTTGCCGTCTTCGCATGCCGCCAGGATGTGCGAACCGCTGGTTGACCAAGTAACTGAGGTAGGCGCAGATGGCAGTTTGACGAACCGGACCATCCGTCCAATCGCCGGCTGCCAAAGGCGGACGGTCTTGTCGGCCGAGCAGGACGCGACCATCGTCGGCCCGTCGTGTTTGCCGGGGCGAATCGCCAGGTCGCGAACTGCTGCCGTGTGGTTGTCGAGCGAGTTCGACACGCGACCGTCCTTTGCGGCCAGCACACGAATCGCCTGATCGACGCCGGCCGACAGGATCAGATCGTCCGCGGCCAGCCACAGGGCCGCCTGCACCGCAGCCGAGTGGCACTCGATGACCAGTGCGGCTGTTTTGCCATCCGGTGCGAAAACCCGCACCTTCCGATCGGCGCACGCCACAGCGAGTCGCGAGCCGTCGCTATTCCACGCTGCCCGATAGGCGACATCGCCGCCGGCCGGCAACGTTGCCGCGAGTTTGCCGCTCGGCCACTCTCGGATTTCGACGGCGCCGCTTTCACCGGACGATCCACCAATGAGTGCCAACGTTTTGCCGTCAGGAGCTAAGGCCAGGTCGTGAACTTGGGCAAGTTCGGTCGGCAAGCTTGCGGTTACATCCAGCTCGGAGAGCGAACGAACCTGCACGCCGGCTTGGGAGGCGGAAACCACCTGCTTGCCGTCGGGAGTGACGGCGATGGCGGTGATTGGTGGCGGAACGGCAAAACCCGCCAGAACCAGAACGATGGTTGAACCAATCGTCATAGCAAACACCGGAAACAGTTTGCTTTCCGCTAGGGAGCTAGGAAACGAGTTGCTTGATCACGCGCCCATCGCGGCTGAGGCGAATGGGTCGCCCGTCGGCGGTGTGCAGTTCGCGCTGCGGGTCTATTCCCAGCAACGTGAAGATCGTCGCAGCGAGGTCTGCCGGCGTGACCGGATTGTCCTTGGGGCTTTCCCCAGTTGCGTCACTCGAGCCAATCACCTGACCGCCCGGCACACCGCCGCCGGCGAGAAGTACGCTGAAGACGCGTGGCCAATGGTCACGCCCCCCTTGCGTGTTCAGCTTCGGAGTGCGGCCGAACTCCCCCATGACGACGACGAGTGTCTCGTCTAAGAGGCCGCGATCCGACAAATCATCGAGCAGCGCTCCAAGGGCCTGATCGAGCATCGGCACAAGTCCCACCGGCACCTTCGCCCCGGTGTAGCCTTCCTTCAGCCGGGTGTAGAGATCGTCGTGCGTGTCCCAGCCAGGGTAGTTCACCGTGACGAACGGCACTCCCGCTTCGACGAGTCGCCGAGCCAGGAGCGTGCTCTGGCCGATCGTTCGTGGGCCATAGCGAGCCCGCGTATCTGCCGGCTCCTTGGTCAGATCAAAAGCAGCTTTGGCTTCCGGCGAGGCAATGAGTCGGTAAGCCTGCGAAAACGGCTGGGCGGCTTCCTCGGCGGCCTCTCCCAGACGTGTGAACCGATCGAGCGCAGCAAGATACTCGCGGCGGCGATCGTTGCGAGCCGCGTCGAGGCCGGGATAGAAGTCGAGATCCTGCACGCGAAAGTCCGGCCGGCTGGGATCGCCGCCAACCTCAAACGGGCGTACTGCGGTCGGCAAGTAACCGTTGCCGCTGATTCGCTGGCCACCGACGCCGAAATTGGGCACGGCAATGTGCCCCGGCAACATCCGATCCGAGCGATCCAGATGAGCGACAATTGAACCAATCGCCGGGTAATCCAGTGCCGGCGTCGGTACGTATCCCGTCAGCAGGTAGTGTGCGCCCAGATTGTGCTCGCCAAGCGGGGAGGTCATCGAACGCACGATTGCCGCGTGTTTCATCCGCTCGGCCAGTTGCGGCATCAGATCGCAAATCTGGATGCCGGGAACCGCCGTATTGATTGGAGCGAGCGGCCCGCGGACTTCCTGCGGAGCATCAGGCTTGAGGTCGAACGTTTCGAGATGGCTTGGGCCTCCATCGAGCCAGATCAAGATGCAATGTTTCGCCTTCGCTTGCGGCGCATCGGCCGCGGCGGCTCGTCGCATTGCGAGAAATTGCCCCAAACCCAAACCGAACGCCGAAAGGCCGCCAATGCGAACGAACGAGCGGCGGGAAAGAGCCGTCGCTCGAGGAGCTTGGAGAAAGTTGGTCACAGGCCCTCCACCACGAATGCTAGTGATTCGTCACGAACTCCGGACAGCTCAAGAGCGCCCAGGCGAAATCCTGACACTTCTCGGTCCGCGGCAACTGGCCGATTTCGGCCTTCCAGAACTTTCGCTCAGCCGCCGTCGGCAGTCGGGACAGCGTTCGCAGATAGTACTGTTCGATCAATTCCTCGGCGGTCGCTGGCCCGTGGGCAAGCTTGATTAGTTCGTGCCACTGGTCGGAAATCGACGAGTTGAGGAAGCGGCCGTTGATCCAGTGCAGCTGCACAGCCAGTTCGTCGAGCGAGGCTGGCTGGATGTTCCCTTTTGCACACTCCTCTCGTGAGGAGCAACCAGCGAGCGGACCCAGCAGGCTTGCGGTGACTTGTGTCAGCGGAAGCGTAATCGCACGTGAACCCGGCGCCACTTCCTCCGGCGAAATGGCCTTGAGATGTTCCGGCGCGAGGGGCGTGCCAAGTGCGTCGCAGACGGCATCTAGCAGCACTTCCGGCGCTAGCGGCCGTTGGCGGGCGTGTGAGAGAAAGCGGTCGTCGTTCTTGGCGGCTGGTTCCGCCTTGCCGCTGCGCTGATAGGCCGCCGAGTTGGCCAAGAGCCGCAGCGTGTGCCGCAAGTCGTACTGGTGGCCGATGAAATCCTGCGTGAGCCGGTCGAGCAGTTCCGGATGGGTTGCGGGGTTGGTATCGCGCAGGTCGTCGATCGGCTCGATCAGACCGCGGCCGAACAGCGAGTGCCATAGACGGTTGACTTGGGCTGTGGCGAGGCGGCGATGATCGCGGCTCGTGAGCCAGGCGGCCAATGCCGGGCGATTGTCGCCGGTGGCGGGCAAGTACTGCTCGCCGGGAAGGCGCGGAATGGCTGCGTTACCCGTGACAGGGTGATTCACTTCGCCGGTCGATTTGAGCTGCACCTGGCGGCCGCGATCGAGCCGTGCGAAGATCGCCGCCAGGCCGTGGTAGTCGTCCTGCGTCCAGCGGTCGAGCGGATGGTTGTGACAGTTGGCGCACCGGAGGCGAATGCCTAGCAGCGTTTCGGTGAGGTGTTCCGCTTCGCCGCGGGCGTCAGCCGCACTACGATGAAAATTGGCGGGACCATGCTGGTGTGAATCTCCATCCGACGTAACGAGTTTGGCCATCCACTCGCTGACAGGTCGCCCCGACTCGATTTGCTGACGGAGCCAAGCGTGGTAGGTCTTCGTCCCTTCCACATCGTTCGGAGAGGTCCGAATCCGCAGCCAGCGTGCGTATTTGAAGGTCCAGTATTCTGCATAGGCGGAGGATGCCAGCAGGCGATCGACCTCCGCCGCAAACTTCCCCTCCGATTCGTCGGCCAGGTACTCGCGAATCCGTTCAGCCGTCGGCAGGCGGCCCGTTAGATCGAGGGTGCCGCGCCGAAGCAGTGTCGCGTCGTCGGCACGTGGCGACGGTGGTAGGCGGAGAGCCACGAGCACGCGGTTGACCTCCTTATCGATCCAGTTGTTGGCGGCTAGTTTTCCCTCGTCGAGCGGCGGCAGCGAGTGCGGCGCGGTGACTTGAATCGCGACGACCTGCGTCAGGAAGCGGATCACCAGGGCATGGCGGCCGGGCCGGAGCACGCGAATCCTGCCATCGCCGATGACCTCGACCGAGGCGGAATCAGCCGGGGTGACGAGGGCGAGCTTCTCGACGCGGCGCTTCGTGCCGTCGGCGAACATCGCTCCGATCGTCAGTTCGACTTCCGTCGGCACTGACGGGACAACCACTTGCGGAGGATCGATCGACAGACTGGCCAGCGTTGTCCCCTTTCCCCGAGGCGCACCGGCAGCAATCCACTCGGTCAGAAGGCGGGCGAACTCGCTGTCACTCTCGAACCGCTGGCCCCCTTCGTGGTCGAGTTCCCAGGTCGGCTTAAGAAGGAGGAGGCTCCGTCCGGGCCGGGCAAGATTGACACGACGGCCTTCGAACTCGTGGACGATCGCCCGATGGTCGGCAGCCGGGTCACCACCGAAGAGCGACAGCTTGAAACCGCCACGACTGGCCGCTGCCCCATGGCAGGCACCTGCGTTGCAGCCGGCGCGGGTCAACACAGGGAGGACGTCCGTGTCGAACTCGGCCGGAGCGGAAACGACCGCGGCGAGAAATAGCGCAATCACATTCATTGAGTTCAAGGTTCCAGGTTCAAAGTTCAAGGTCGAAGACAACAACTTTGAACTTTGAACTTGAACCTGGAACGGAGCCTTAGGGATCGCCAATCCGCCGCAAGTATTCGGAGACCCGCGCCTGCAGGTCAAGCAGCGCCTGCCATTGCCGCAGGTCGAGTACGACGCGGCTCGATTTGCCGTCCACCTGGACCGAGCCAACGAGGTTTCGCAGCCGCAGGTGCAGGAACTCAAGGATTTCGGCCAGTTGGGCGGCTTGTCCGGGCGAAAGGCGCTCGGGCAGGTCGGGCGGTTCCAGGGCGTGAATCGTCGCTTGCAGGTCGGCGTCCTCGCTCCAGTTCAGCTCGAAATCGAGCGATGAGACGTTGGCCGCTTTGCTCGCCTGCTCAGGATCGGCAGTGCGACCCGCCTCGTTCTGATCAGTTCGTATGCGGGCCAGCCGCTGTGCAATCTGATCGCGCGAGCCGAAGAGCAGGACGCTTCGCCCCAGGGCGATCATGTCGCCATAACGGAGAATGCGAAGCTGCACGTCCTCGCCGTTGACCTTCGTCCCGTTCGTGCTTTCGAGGTCAGTGATGACGAGCCGGTTGTGATCTTCCTGGATTTTGACGTGGTAGCGGCTCACCCGCTCGTCGTTGAGCTGGATCGTGTTTCCCTCCTCCCGGCCGATCGTGATCGGCGGCTGGAGGTTCTGAAACACGCGCCCCCGATCGGCGCCGTCGAGCACCCGGATCGTAATTCCGGTGATCGCGCGAGACTGAGAAAGGCCGGAGCTCATCGAGAGTCGTTCCCGAGTGTCCGAGTTCGTAGCGCCGCCCCAGTGGCCCGGCACGCGGCAAGCGCGACGGCCGACAGGGGTGTTGGTGAATACCGTTGTTCCACAGGCGCTTATAAACCGAACCGTGCGGCTGGTCAAGTATTTCAAGTGACAGGAATTGACACCTCACTGCCGGGCGGGGGATACCCGCCGCACGCGGTGGTTGTTCGTGTCGCCGATGTAGACCGCGCCGTCCGGGCCGACGCAAATGCCGTGCGGGCGGTCCATGGTTGCTTTGGTCGCGGGACCGTCGTCCCCTTCGCCCCCTTGGTGCTGCGGCCCCATGCCGGCAATGGTCGAGATTGTTCCCACGGCTATGTCGATCCGGCGGATAGCGTGGTTCTCGGTATCGACGACATAGACCGCCTTATCGGGACCGACGGCGATTCCCTTGGGCCCGTCGAACGTCGCACTTGCGGCTGGTCCGCCGTCGCCGGTGAAGCCACGCTTACCGGTGCCGGCCACGTGCGTAAGTTCGCCGGTCATTAGATTGAGCTTCCAAACGCTGTGCCCCTCGCGAAGGGCGATCCACATGGTGTCCCCGTCGATGAACAGGGCCCGCGGGCCAATCATCGGCTTGTCGGGGCCGATCGCGCCTGCTTGCGGCTGTTTCTTGTCACCGTTGCCCGCGATCGTGGTGACGATGCCGGTTTTCGCATCGACTTTGCGAATGCGATGGTTCGCGATGTCGGCGATATAGAGGTTGTCGTCGGCATCGAGAGCGATGCTGTGCGGGCTGCTGAACTGGGCCTTCGTGGCCGGGCCGCCGTCACCGCCAAACCCGGCCTTGCCCGTGCCGGCAACGGTGCTGATCGTGCCGCTCTTGGCATCGACCTTGCGAACGAGGTGGTTCTTCATCTCGACGAAGAGCATATTCCCCGCTTGGTCGAAGCGGACCTCATACGGTTCGTTTAGGTCGGCCTTCGTTGCCGGCCCGCCATCGCCGCGGTAGCCGAGCTTGCCGCTCCCGGCGACTGTGCTTAGCTCCTTGGTCTTCAAATCGAGCCGCCGGACGCGGTGGTTCTCGACCTCGCAGATGTAGAGCGCCCCGTCCGGACCAATCTCGACGCCGAACGGCTGGCCGACGATTGATTTCGTGCCGTCGCCTGCGATCGTGTCGATCGTTTGGGCATGGAGGGCAGTGGGTAGAGGGTAGAGGGTAGCGAGCAGGAGATAGGAGGCAGGAATCAGGAGGTAGGAGGCAGGTCTCATGGGGAGTCTCATGGCGTTGTAACGCCGGCTAACTGAACGCGAAGTCGCGAAGCTGCAAAGGCGCTAAGGATATCTAACGCGTGCTGCTTTGCGGCCTTAGTGCCTTCGCGTTGAACGATCGGTGTGATCGACGAAGAATGACGGCGGGAGTCGCCGCTTCCCATGATAGTCGATCTATCACGGCGAAATCACGTTTGAGTCCCAGTGGCCGTGGTCGATCGTGAATGGCTCATCGTGCAGTGCGCCCGTGCTCTTCGTCCCCACGCCAATGGGCCGCTTATCGAGCGCCCCCTTCAAACCCAGCTGCCGCGGGTCGCGGGCGATCTTGTCGCTGAAGATGCGGATGTCGTCCAAGATCGGCTTGATGCGGCTGGTGATGTCTTCCGCGTTGGCGAGCGTCCGGTCGAGGCGGCGATAGAGCTTGTCGTCGTGCAAGAGTTGCCCCAGCGTCCCTTCGCGACTATTGAGGCCGTCGGTAAACGTGACCAGCCCTTCGAGCAGATCGTTGATGTTCGACAAGCTGCCATCGAGGTTATCCACAAGTTGCGGACCACGCTCGCCGAGCGGCCGCGTGAAATTCTCCAGGTTTTCGAGGTTGCGCGAGGCTCGTTCGCTAACGCCCTTGAAGCCCTCAAATGCCTCGTCCGCCTTCTGCAATGTGCCGCGTGCTTCCTGCATGAATGCGGGCATGTCGCTGAGCGTTTGCTTGAGGCCGGCCCGCATTTTCTCGTCGCCAAAGACTTCGTTGATGCTCGTCATCGCCGTGCTGAACTGGTCCAGGGCCCGCTCGGCCTTCTGCGCGAGGCGCGGAATCTGATCGTCGTTGTTGCCGATCGCCGTGTTCAGGTTGCGCGCGGTCAGTTCCACCTCAGTGCCGGCACGGTTGATCGACGCGAGTGCCGTCCGCATGTCGGTCTCGAGGTTCACCAGCACATCCATCGGGTTCCCCTGCACCTGCCCGTTGGTGATTTCAGTGCGGTCTTCCAGTGGCTGGCCCGGCGGCACGCTGTAGTTCACCGGCACGAACTCGATGATCGCGTCTCCCAGGACCGAGGCGGTACTGATGCGAGCCGTTTCGGTGGCAAAGATCGGTTTGTTCCGCTGAATCTCCGTGGTCACCAGCACGCCCCCACGCTCCTGCAATTCGACGGCGGTGACTCGTCCGATCTGCACGCCGCTTTTGCGTACTGGAGTGCCGGGCGTCACTCCGGGAGCATAGGGAAAGCGAACGAAGATCGTGTACGTCCCTGGTCCCCACGAGAGGGGCAAATCTCCAAATCGCGCCACCAAGAAAGCGGTGATGATCGCGGCGGCAAGCACCACGACACCGACTCGTTGGCGAAGTACGCGTTCGTCCATGGAACGGGGCTAGGGACTCGGGGCTAGGGACTGCACTTCTCGTGCCTCGCGGAGTTCCATGAGGCGCTCTCCTGCTTCGCCGTGGATGAACTGCCGGACGCGGCGGTCGCGGCACTTGTCCAGCTCGCTCGGCGGGCCGTCGTAAATGATCTGCGATTCTTCGGGCGATAGTCTCGCGCGCGGGAAGAACATCACGACGCGGTCGGCCACCTTGCGAGCGGTTCGCATATCGTGCGTGACGACGATACTCGTCACCAGGTGCGTTCGCCGCGTGCTCATGATGAGCTCGTTAATCACGTCGCTCATGATCGGGTCCAGGCCCGTCGTTGGCTCGTCGTACAGCATCAGTTCGGGATTCAGCACGAGCGCGCGAGCCAGGCCGACGCGCTTCCTCATGCCGCCGGAAAGCTCCGCCGGCTTTTTCACCACGACCGAATCGGGCAAACCGACCTCGGCCAGACGGGCGAGCACGATCTCTTGTACCTGTCCGTCCGTCACTTGCCGATGCTGACGCAGGGGAAAGGCGACGTTTTGCCCGATCGTCATGCTGTCGAAGAGGGCCGCGTTCTGAAACAGGTAGCCAAAGCGAATTCGCTGCTGCACGAGCTCCTTGTCAGCCAGATTCTGCAGGTTCTGGCCGTCAAACAGTACTTCGCCTTGCGTCGGTTTTACGAGGCCGATAAGCGTCTTCAGAAACACGGTCTTGCCGCAACCGCTCTCGCCGATAATCGCTACCGTCTGACCACGGGGGATCGTCAGGCTCACGTCGCGCAGCACCTCCTGCGAACCGAACGTGACGGAGAGATTCCGCACGTCGATTAGCGGGGAGTCGGCGAGGTTGGGACGGTCTGTCACTTGTCATTTGTCATTTGTCAGCTGTCATCTGTCACTTGTGGTTCCCGCTCACAAGTGACCAATGACCAGTGACCAGTGACATCTCCTAAAAAAGCTTGGATGCGTTGGGAAACAGCTGATAGTACGCCGAGTACATCATCTTCCCGAGCAGCAGATCAATTACCAGGATCAGAACGAACGACCAGACGAACGCTGCCGTGGCCGCTCGGCCCACTCCTTCAGCGCCCGGCGTACAATGAAAGCCGCGATAGCAGCTCACCAGGGCAATCGCCGCGCCGAAGAAGATGCTTTTGAAGATGCCGCTGAACAGGTCGAACGAATGCACGAATCGCTGGGAGTTGTACCAGTAGTGGTGCATGTCGATGTTCAGAAAACTGACGCTATAGACGTATCCGCCGACCACGCCCATGAAGTCGGCCATGATGGTCAGCGTCGGAATCAGAAAGATGCAGGCGAGAAACCGCGGCACGACGAGATAGTGGATCGGGTCGGCCCCCATGCTTTCTAGCGCGTCGATCTGCTCGGTGACCCGCATCGTGCCGAGTTCCGCGGCCATCGCGCAGCCAACGCGGCCTGCCAGCATCGTCGCTGCCAGGACGGGGCCGAGTTCGCGGACGAGCGTCATATTGATGACGGCGCCCAGTCGTGTTTCGAGGCCCAGGTCGCGGAACGTGAAGTAGCTCTGCACTGCCAGTACCATGCCGATGAACGTGCCCGTGAGGGCAATGACCGGCAGGCTGAGCACGCCGACCTGATAGAAGTTCGGCAGAAGCGTTTCGCGGCGAGGAAATCTGGCAAAGAGCCACGAGAAGACCTTGAGCGAGAAGAGCGTCAGGTCGCCGGTCGTTGTGACGCCGTCAATGACGACGCCTCCCCAGTCGGCCATCGAATCCGACAGGGACGCGAAGAAGCCGCCATTGCGGCGATCGACGCTGGGAGAGGCGGTGGACATGGAGGACAGAGGACAGAGGACAGAGGACAGCGAGCATCGCCGTGCTGGCGGAGCTTTGCTGTCATCCGACACGTTGCGCGCGCAGGGGCGGACGCAATGGTGCCGTCCTATATTCGGTTGGCAGACTCTACCGATTGAGCAAAGTTTGACGGAACAGCGTGAGAACTGGGAGTTGCTGAATTCTTTTCGCAAGACGGACCGAGCACTCGACCTGCCCGCACAAGGCAGCACCACGTTGAATGCTGGCATTCGGTGTCTGATCATCCGCTATCGCGATCATAATGTTAATGCATAACATATGCACTTGACAGTTATGCGCACGACCGTCTAGAATGCGACTTCATTCGATGGTCATTACTCCTGCGAAAGTCGTCGTCATGTTCCTCCACTCCTTTCGTTCCGCTCACCGCGCTTTCACGCTCGTCGAGCTGCTCGTTGTCATCGCCATCATCGGCATCCTCGTCGCCATGCTTCTGCCTGCTGTGCAGGCGGCTCGCGAGGCGGCTCGCGCGTCGCAGTGTAAAAACAACCTGCGACAACTCGGTCTGGCCTTGCACCAGTATCACGACGTTATGAAGCAGTGCCCGGCCGGCTGGATTGCCGATGCGCCCGAAGGGGAGCCCGGCTGGGGGTGGAACGTCGCTCTGTTCCCGCACATGGAGCAATCAAATCTGGAAGCGACGATTTCCAAACACCTGCCAGTCGCCGATCCCGCCAATGAGGCGGCCCGGCGGACGGTCGTGCCGATCCTCCTCTGTGCCTCGGACGGCAACGACAGCAAGTTTCAAATCGCGGCAGCCGGAGGGGACGAGCACCACGTCGATGAAGGGACGGCGCTGTTCCCCATCGCTCGCAGCAACTACGTCGGTGTCTTTGGGACGATGGAGATCGAGGATTCCCCTTCGCAAAGCGACGGGATGTTCTTTCACAACAGCCGCACGAACTTTGCCAAGGTGAAGGACGGCCTCTCCAACACGCTGGTGATCGGCGAGCGGCAGAGCGACTTTGGCGGATCGGTGTGGGCGGGGGTTATCAGCACCGCGAACGAGCCGATGGCCCGCGTCGTCGGTGTGGCGGATCATCCACCCAATCACCAGGACCATCACTTCGAGGACTTTTCAAGCAACCATCCTGCCGGCGTCCACTTTCTCGTGGGAGACGGCAGCGTGGCGAGAATCAACAACACGATCGACGAGACCGTGTATCGGGCCCTCTGTACGATCAAAGGTGGCGAGCCGGCCGTCGCGCCTTAGCATCCCGCTTGGATCAACGATCCAAGTCTGGTGCATTTCGTGTTACTCATGCACCCTACATTCATCGGCGAGAAGCCTTCGTCTGGCAGCGCGGGCAATAAAACGTCGCCCGCTGGGCCTGCACGATGCGGACGATGACGCCCTGCCGGCAGTTCGAGCAAGGTTCGCCTGCCCGATCATAGACGCGGTGCATGTTCTGATAGCTGCCGGATTGGTTCAGAGCATTGCGATAGGTTCCATCCGACAGTGTCGAGCCCTCGTGCAAAATGGCGGTATGCAGCACTTCGAACATGTGGGCATGAATGAGCTTCCACTGCTCGGTTCGCAAGAGGTCGCACCGCTTGGCCGGATGAATGCCCGCCAGGTGCAGGATCTCGGAAGCATAGAGGTTGCCGATTCCCGCGATCGCCTGCTGGTCGAGCAGGGCAACCTTGATCGCCCGCCGACTGGCTTGCAGCCGCTCGCGCAGCTCCTCGACTGACAGAGCGAGCGCATCGGGGCCGAGCTTACGGCTGCCGAGTTGTTCTTCCAGTTGCTTGCCAGTGACGAGGCGAACGGACCCCAAACCGCGGCGGTCCCAGTACCAAACATGCGGAATTGGCCCGCCGGCCAGATCGAGACGAAACCGCAGATGCTCCTGGGTCGGTGGATCGGCAACGAGAACAAGGCCGGTCATTCGCGGCTCAAAGATGAGATGGTCGCCGCTGGAAAGACGCACAACGACACGCTTCCCAAGGCGGCCAACCTCGTTGATCGTAAGACCCACGAGGCGTTTGGCGAGAGCTCGCGGCTGCGGCTGAATGAGGATCGGCCGGCGCTTGCAAGGGAGACGCATCGCGGCCGTGATCGTACTGCCGGTAATCCCCGCAATGCCGCGGCGCATCGTTTCGACTTCGGGAAGTTCGGGCATCGAGCGGTCGGGACTTGGAGGCAACGGCTGAAAATCTCACCGTCAATATAGCCGAGGATGTTTGGCCAAGAACGGAACCATGCCCAGGGGGTGAGCCTGGGCATGGTGAAGTTTTCGGGATGACTCAGGGCAGACGGCACACGGAGTGTGCCTGCTACTTACCACAGCACGATCACGTCCAGGCCGTACAGGAACTGGTCGGTGCGCGAGCCGTCGTCGAACGGGTCAACGCCGCCGGCCGGTTCGCCGTCGTACCAGTCGTAGCGGATTTCGGGCCGCACGGTGATGTTGGCGTGGGGCGACCAGTTGAGGCCAGCCGTGACTTCATAGAAGTTGCCGGCAAATCCCGACGTGGGAATCGTCTGACCGGGGCGGATGCCGCCGACGCGGACGCCGTCGTCGTCCCGGAACCACTCGAAGCGAGTGCCGGCCTTCCAGCAGTCGTTGATCGTGTAGAAGAGGTACTGATTCACACCGTACCACTCAGCCGTCGAGAACGGATCGCGGGCGTTGGGGCCGTTGTTGATGCCGTCTTCCTGCCAGCCAACATCGTTCTGGAAGACGTAGGTCCAGTCGCCGCGGGTGTATGTGGCGACGAGGCTGCTGATGTGGCGCGGCGTCAGACGGCCATCGACGGTGAATTCATCGACGCTGTAGCCGTAGTTGTAGGCGATCGTGAGGTTCTCGCTGGCGGTCCAGGCGAAGCCGCCGATGCCCATGCCGGCATCGTCGATGCGGTCGAGGGCGTCCCAGCCGTTAACGAACGCTCCCACGAGCGAGAGGTCATCGGCGACTTTCCACGTGGCGATGCCACCGGTGTGGGTGAAGGGTTCGCCGTACTGCATCGTGTAGGCGTGGGTATAGAAGAAGTTGCCGGTGGCCGGCACCACTTCATAACCGATGGGCGTATAGAAATGGCCCGCTTTGACGGACAGGTTGTTGTAGCCGAATTCCGCGTAAGCCTGCGGCAGGGCGAGGCCGTAGTCGGGATTGCTGTTCCACTTGCGGAGGCCGTCGTCGGTCAGTTCCAGGCCCGTCGCCATCGTGAAGATGTAGTCGCTGCCGTAGAGGACATCGACACGGCCGCCCCAATCGAAGCCACATCCGCCCGTGTCGATCGTCTTCTCCGCGATCGCGTAGGCCTGGTTCCCTTGACCGTGCCATTGATCGGCAAAGGTCGTCGGGCCGTTGAACTCGCTGGCGGGCGACTGGGTATTCCCCATGATGCCGCCGGAGACCCAGCCATAGACGTTGATGCCGCATTCCTTCTGGCAAAAGAGACGCCACGGCTCGCATGCTTCCTCTTCAGCAGCGGCTTCTTCGGCGCACGCATCGCACGGTTCGCCACCGAGCATCGCCGCGTTGGTGTAAGCGGCTGAGTTGCGATAAGCGGCGGCGCTGGCCGGCGTCGCATGAGAGTAGTTGTAGGCGGCCGGAGCGACTCGCTCCCCTTCGGCCGGTTCGATATCGGCCGATTCCAGCTCGGCGACTTCGCCGTCGTCCGACAGGTGGTAGGCCGGGGACTGAGCGTTCGCCAACTGGGGCAGGGCCACCAGGGGCAGGCCGGCACTGGCCGCCAGGGCCAGGCTCGCCGCGCGAAGCCAATTCAATTTCATAGCAGGATCTCCCTCGTGGTCCGCCTTGGTGGCAGAAACAAAGCTACTGGGTCAGGCCGCCCGTCCACACCCGCCGCCACGTGCGTGGTTCCCCCGGGTCAGCTTGCCGATGGGTTGGGTCGCAACGGGAATACGGAATGTCCCGATGCCGAAAACCTTGCGGTACTTGCTCTTTCGTATCGGAGCTTTCGGAAAATTCAGACTTGGCAGAACGACCGAAAGTCCTTGCCCGGCAGGCAGAGTTTCGCTCGCTTGCCTGATTTGCCTGATCGGCACTGACAATGGCTGTCACACCGGCTTGGCGAGGCGGCGGGACGAGCGTTACGATGGTTCTCCGTTGGTCGTAAGTGCAATCCAGTCAACTGCTTCAGGCGAGATTTCATGGCAGCCGCTACCCGCCGCGAGAAGATCGAAGCGATGCTCGCCCTCGAGCCGCAGGACCAGTTTCTGCGCTACAGCCTCGCCTGTGAGCTCGACAACGAGGATCGCGGCGACGAAGCGGCAGCCCTGTTTCATGGGCTTCAGAACGACCAATCGCCACATGTGCCGTCGTTCCTTCGGGGGGCGCAGCTGCTCGTAAAGCTCGACCGCGTGACGGAGGCACGAAGTGTCCTGCGATACGGGATTGAAGTTGCCCGCCGCGAAGGAAACGCCCATGCCGCGGGTGAAATGGCGGAGCTGCTGACGAGCCTTGGCGCCCTCGGCGAGTGACCCCGATACACGACATGTCAACAATTAGGTAGAATGCCGCGTCCGTTGCGAGGACGCATTTCATAACGAACCCGGCGTCCGTCCGTAAACCAAAGGAGTTTCTCATGCGAGTTTGTCTGACCCTGGTGGCGATTGGTTGTTTGTGGCTGGCGGGCTGCGAGGCCCAGAGCGTTCCCGTGGCGGTTCCCCCGCCCACAACCACGACAGCAGGAACGGTCGAGCCGTCCCTCTCGACCGACGATCCGTCTGCCGCTCCCGTGGAAGCAACGCCGGTCGAAGCCGCCCCCGAATCGACGCTGCAACCGACGACAGGCGAAACGCCCGCCACGGTCGAAGCAACACCTGCAGAAGTGACTCCTGCCGCCGTCGAAGCGGCTGGCGATGCGAAGCCCGTCGCTGTTGCCGATGGCGCTGCCACCCTCTCGGCCGACAACACGAAGATCCAGTTCGTTTGCGCACACTCCGGCGACAAGCCCGATCCGCGCACCGGCTGGTTCACCAAACTCAGCGGCAAGGCCGACGTCGATGCGGCCGCCAAGACACTGAAGGGGGTCACGGTGGAGATCGAAGCGGCTTCGCTCACGACCGACATTGCCAAGCTCACCGACCACCTCAAGAGCGGCGACTTCTTCGAGGTGAATGAATTCCCGACCGCCAAGTTTGAATCGACGAAGGTCGAGCAGACCGGCGACAAAGCGACGATCACCGGCAACCTGACGCTGCACGGTGTGACGAAGGAAATCAGCTTCCCTGCGACCGTAAGCGTGAGCGACACTGGCGTTTCGCTAAAGAGCGACTTCGACATCGACCGGACGCAGTTCGGCATGACCTTCGGCGAAGGGAAGGTCGAAAACAAAGTGTCGCT
Organism: uncultured Pirellulaceae bacterium; assembly: GCA_964384375.1. GTDB lineage: Bacteria > Planctomycetota > Planctomycetia > Pirellulales > Pirellulaceae > CAYLLN01. The sequence continues at coordinate 43,576 of CAYLLN010000010.1, read as the reverse complement.
GAGCGTGGTCATTGGGAAGTAGAACTCGCCACTGTTGAACGAATGGCTACCGACTTTGTTTGGTAGCCAAAGATTTTCACGGATGAAATCAGCACGACCCGACCGCAATCGACGTGTTTTTTCCGGGCCCCGCGGAGATTCTTAACGCAAAGGCGCAAGGAGTGCAAAGGTCGCAAAGCAACAACCGTTCCTCCGCGGCCTTTGCGCTCTTGGCGGCTTTGCGTTGAAATGAACGGACGCTGCGCCGACGAGCGGATTCATGATGAATCTTCGCAGCACGCGAAGAATCGCAATGTTTGTATTACGGGACTACGAGCTTGATGTCCGCCGAAGTTCAGTTCGTCCTCTACTCCGTCGCCGCGCCTTTGCTCGCGGCGGCGGTGCTCGGCGGACTTTCGTCGCTGGTGCTGCCCGCTAGTGTCGGGTCGCGCTACGCACTGGCTGCCGCATTTGCAGTCGCCATGGTCGCTGGCTATTGGCTGCTCCCAGACGATGGAGCGCCGCTGGTTCCTAACCGCCATTGGCAATGGCTGGCTTACTTGCCGCTCCTCGCAGCCGTCGTTGGCGGCGTCGTGCTCGCCAGCGGCGTGACGGTTGGCGAGCGGTGGCTGCTACTGGCCGCCGTCGCGGCGCTCGCGTCCTGGTTGCTGGTGCCGACATGGGCCAATCTTTGGCCCCCGCGTGCTTGGTCGATTCCGCTGCTCGCCGGCTACCTCTGGCTGCTTGCCGTAGTACTCGCGTCGCTGCCGGATTGTCTGCTCGGCCGTCTGCAACTTGGATTGCTCGTGGGCGCTAGCATAGCCGTCGCGGCCACGGTCGGCGCTGATGTAAGTCTGCGATTGGGAACTATCGGTGTGATCGCTGCCGCTGCGACCGCTGGCTGTTGGCTCGCAGCCTGGTTGCTACCGACGGCTTCAATCCCTACAGCCACGCGCGGGCTTATTCCCGCTTTCGCCTTGCTCGTCGGCGGCCTCTCCTACTGTGGCGCGATCGAAGTCCAGCCGCTCCGCCCGCACATGTTCGTCCCCGCCACCGCGCCGCTGCTGCTTTGGCTCTTCGCGGCCGGCCCATTCGCCCGACTCAAAGGCTGGCCCTCCGCGATCGCTCAAACTACCGTCGTCGCCCTGCCGGCCATCGCCACGCTCGCCTGGGTTGCCTGGCAAGCCGCCAATGCCGAGTCGGAGTGGTGAGGCTTGCGAGATAACTGGTTACCACCTCATTTCCCGCTTTTCAGTCCGATTTGCGTCGCAAGTCGTTGTGGTGACGTCAGTTCCCGCTGGTTACCACGGTTTCGCGAGTTGCGTTAACCTGCGCGAGCGAAAAGCGCTGTTTTTCTCGGCGTTTTCGCGTGCCATGGTTTCCAAAAACGCCGAAAACGGCCTTTCCCGGTAACCTGGTATCGATGCTCCTCGGCAGCGGGGCTTTCGTGGGGCGCGGCCCACGCACATAAATGCGCAAGTTGCCCGACCACGGCACTAGACCTGTTTGTACACATCGCGTGGAATTTCCCACGGCGACATGCGCGCGTCAATGAACTTGCGCACGGAATTCTTCGACAAACCTGACTTACGTCGCGACGCCTCGCACTAACCCGCGCTGCCGCAATCCCTTCGGTCGAACCCGCTCGCCGTAAGTCGCGTGAAAAAATGTTTGCCGCCGTGACAAGTCTGGTCAAAGTAGTCCCCTCACGCCGTGAGGGACAGAACTGCGACAGCGGCCGTTTCTTCGGCAGAGTCGCTTGGCGATCTAGTGTTCCATCTCTCAACCGGCCCCGACGGCGTCGGGGCCTACTTTCGCCCACTTAAACCCTGACCCTAATAACTCCGCGGCGTCACTCGCCCCTGCACCCGCACCGGCAGTCCTTGAATCCGTAGGAAGCCCTCGGCGTCGGTTTGGTTGTACGAGCCGCCCCCTTCCATCGTGGCGATCCCTTCGTCGTACAGGTTGTTCGGGCTGCTCCGGCCGGCAACGTCGAGATTTCCCTTGTAGAGATTCAGCTTCACCTCGCCGGTCACGGGCTTCTGGGCCTGGTGGATGAAGGCGAAGAGGGCGTCGAGCTTGGCTGCGTACCAGAAGCCGCAATAGACCGCCTCAGCCACGACCGGAGCGAGCTGATCGCGGAGGTGCATCAGGTCGCGATCCATCGTGAGCTGCTCGACGACGCGATGAGCCGTGTAGAGGATCGTCATGCCGGGCGCTTCATACACGCCGCGGCTCTTCATGCCGACGAAGCGGTTCTCGACCATATCGACGAGGCCAATCCCGTTGCGGCCGCCGATCTCGTTCAGCGTCTTGACGATGGCGAGCGGACTCAGCCTCTTGCCATTCACCGCCACCGGCACGCCCGATTCAAACGCGACCGTCACCGCCTCCGCTTTGTCAGGCGCTTTCTGCGGCGGTGTCACCATGCCGAACTCGACGAGTTCGACGCCGTTCACGTTCAGGTCTTCGAGCTTTCCCGCCTCGTAACTGATATGCAGGCAGTTTTCGTCGCTGCTGTAAGGCTTGGCGACCGACGCCTTCACCGGGATGTTCTTCTGATTGCAAAATTCGATCATCGCGGTCCGGCCGGGAAACCGCTGGCGGAACTTTTCGATCCGCCACGGAGCAATCAGCTTGATCGACGGATTCAGCGCCTCCGCGGCAAGCTGAAAGCGGCACTGGTCGTTCCCCTTGCCGGTTGCTCCGTGGGCGTAAGCATCGGCCCCGACCTCGCGAGCGACCTGCAGGCAGACCTTGCTGATCAGCGGCCGGGCAATACTGGTGCCGAGCAGATAGACCCCTTCGTACTTCGCCTGCCACTGCAGCACGGGAAACGCAAAGTCGCGGCACAGTTCCTCCTGGGCATCGACGATGCGGGCCGACTTCGCCCCGCAATTCTTCGCCTTCTGCAAAATCGCCTGCCGGTCCTCGCACGGCTGGCCGAGATCGACATAGACGGCATGAATGTCATACCCTTCCTCGATGAGCCAGCCGAGGATAACGGAAGTGTCGAGGCCGCCGGAATAAGCGAGAACGCAGGAAGGCATAGGAGGAGAGTGGGATAGGGTTCAGGGTTCAGTGACAAGCGGTGGGCGTTAGCCCACTGAGCAGACAGTAATCGAAGTCAGAGAACAGAAGACAGAGGACAGCCAGGCACTGCGTTCACTCCGCATTCCGCACTCCGCGATCCGCACTCGATTGTGCTCCGCCGTGGCCAACCTCACAAGGCGGCGATACGATGGGGCGATGGGTGTGGAAGAACCAAAACGTGAGTCGCCGCGCGGCCCCAAGACGGCTGATTTGGGCGAAGTCCGGCTCGATCTCGATCGCCGCCGCCGCTGCGGCTTCCCCGAGGTCGTCTTCGGAGAGGGAAAGGAGATCGCCACGCTCGTACGCATCGTCGAACGGCTCCTGGCCGAGCAGCAGCCGGTGCTGGTCACGCGGGTCGATGCGGCGAAGGGGAGTGAGCTGGTCAAGGTCTTTCCCGTCGGACGGTACAACGCGGTAGCAAGAACATTCAGCCTTGGGACAGGTTCCGCCCGGCAGGCGGGACCTACGGTCGCCATCGTCACGGCAGGCACCAGTGACATGCCCGTGGCCGAGGAGGTTCGCGAAACGCTCCTCTGGATGGGTGTCGAGTGCGATCTTGTCGTCGATGTCGGTGTTGCCGGACCGCACCGCTTGCAAGAAGCCTTGCCGCGAATTGTCGGCAGTGACGCAGTGGTCGTCGTTGCCGGTATGGAAGCGGCCCTGGCAAGCGTCGTCGGCGGGCATGTCGATTGCCCGGTGATCGCGGTTCCCACCAGCGTCGGCTACGGCGCGAGCCTAGGTGGCATTGCAGCCCTATTGGGAATGCTCAATAGCTGCGCGGCGAACGTCGCCGTCGTGAACATCGACGCGGGGTTCAAAGCGGGCTATCTCGCCGGAATGATCGCCAAACGCAAATCTGAAATCTGAAATCTGCGATCTGAAATGCTCCCTTCCCTTCCTCCCCGCCGTCCCGACTCTCACAAAGGGGACTTCGGCCGCGCGCTCATCTACGGCGGCTCGCGCGGCATGGCCGGAGCTGTCGCCCTGGCGGGAATGGCGTGCCTGCGGAGCGGCGCGGGACTGGTGCGGCTAGCCGTTCCCAAGTGCATCCTAAGCACGGTGGCCGGCCTCGAACCGTCGTACATGACGATCGCCCTCCCCGACGACGACGAGGGACGAATTCGCGTTCACACGCAGGACTTGCTGTACATGACGGGGCTGGCGGCTGGCGCGACCTGCGTCGCTTGCGGGCCGGGACTAGGCCAGTCGGTCGATCTGGCAGCGTTCGTTTGTGCCGCTTACCAGACTTACGTCGAGCCGATGGTCCTCGATGCCGATGCGCTCAATGCATTGGCTCGCACCGAAAAAGGGTGGGTCGGCAAGCCGAGCGGTCCGCGCATCCTGACGCCGCATCCGGGCGAATTCGCGAGGCTCGTCGGTCTGGACGGCTTTTCCAAGGCGTCTCGGACCGAGCAAATCGCCAAGGCCCGTCTCTTCGCCCGAAGTGAAGGAGTGGTCGTCGTTCTGAAAGGGCACGAGACGTTCATCACCGACGGCACGCGTGAAGCGATCAACACCACGGGCAACCCCGGCATGGCCACTGGCGGTAGCGGCGATGTCCTCACCGGCATCATCACGGCCCTCGTCTGCCAAAAGCTCGATCCGTTCGACGCGGCAGTGCTCGGTACGCACGTGCATGGGCTGGCCGGAGATCTGGCCGCGGAGGAACTTGGGCAGGTTTCGCTGATCGCGAGCGATCTCGTGCGATTTTTGCCGCGGGCGTTTAAGAGTCTGTCCTAGTGGGTCCATGCAACTCCTCCGCTACCTCGATAACCTGCCGGCCGATCTGCTCCGTGGCGCCGTCACCATCGGCAATTTCGATGGCGTCCATCGCGGCCATGCCCGCATCGTCGAACGATTGCTGGTCAAGGCCCGCGAAGTCAGCGGTCCGGCGATCGTCTTCACGTTCGATCCGCACCCGGTGCGACTTCTCCGCCCCGAAGCCGCTCCCCCGCCGCTTACCTGGACCGACCGCAAAGCAGAATTGCTGGGTGAACTGGGCGTCACGGCCGTCATCGCCTATCCAACCGACGAAGAGTTGCTCGCCCTTTCACCGGAAGACTTTTTCAATCGCATCGTCCGCGAGCGGTTCGATGCACGGGCCATGATCGAAGGCCCGAACTTCTTTTTCGGCCGCGGCAGGGCGGGCAATATCGAGGTGCTCGGCCAATTGTGCAAGACGAGCGGCGTATCACTCGAAATTGTCCAACCGCTGGAGATTGACGGACAATATGTCTCCAGTAGCCGCGTGCGGAGTGCAATCGCAGCCGGCGACGTCGATCTGGCTCGGCACTTGCTGACTTGCCCGTACCGCATTCGTGGCATGGTGACACACGGCGCTGGCCGCGGGAGCAAGATCGGCTTTCCCACGGCCAATGTCTCGGCGATCGACACGCTCCTGCCCGGCCAAGGCGTCTATGCCGCCCGCGCAATCACAACCGCCGGAACGTCGCCGGCCGCGGTCAACATCGGCCCCAATCCGACGTTTGGCGAACACGCTCTCAAAGTCGAGGTCCACTTGATCGGCTTCGCCGGTTCGCTCTACGGTCAGCCGCTGGAGGTCGATTTCCTCGCCCGCCTCCGCAGCATCCAGCCGTTTGTGTCCGTTGCGGAATTAAAAGCACAACTCGCTCGCGATGTGGCTGCGGCAGGCCGCATTGCGAGCAACGATGCAGTCGGTTGACAGCGTTTCGTTCAAGGTTCAAAGTTCAACGTCCAAAGTTGCTACGATAGTGCTGGACCGACAATGAACAGTGAACTTGGAACCTTGAACCATGCCTATTGATTGGCCCCGCTTTGCCGAAATCATCCGCGCCCATGAGCGGTATGTGCTCGTGAGTCACGTCCGGCCCGATTGCGACGCCCTTGGAAGCGAACTCGGCATGGCCGGCGTGCTCGAGGCGCTCGGCAAAAGCGTGCGGATCGTCAACGGCCAGGCGACGCCTCCCAACCTGGCGTTCATCGATCCGGCGAAGCGAATCGGCGTCATCGGCCAAACCGTGCAGCCGGCGGAACTGGCCGACGTGCAAGTGGTAATGGTTCTCGACACTTCCGCCTGGCAGCAGCTGGGCCCGATGGCCGACTTCATCCGGCCGTTTAAGGGCAAGCGGCTGGTAGTCGATCATCACGTCAGTGCCGACGATCTGGGGGCAGAAGAATTCAAGGACACGAAGGCCGAGGCGACCGGCAGGCTGGTGGTCGATGCGGCCGAGGCGCTCGGTGTGAAGCTCACCCCTGAGATTGCGATGCCCCTCTTTGCCGCCGTGGCGACCGACACGGGCTGGTTTCGGTTTGGCTCGGCATCGGCAGCGACGTATCGTACCGCGGCCAAGCTGATCGACGCTGGCGCTCAGCCCGCTACGATCTATCGCGAGCTGTACGAGCAGGACACGCTCGGCCGCGTGAAGCTCCGCGGCGTGATCCTGTCGCGGGTGACGAACGAACTCGATGGCCGGCTGGCATACACGCACGTCCTGAAGGAGGACTTCGAGCGGACCGGCTCGCTGCCGAGCGACACCGAGGACGTGATCAACATGGCCCTGGCGATCAAGGGGACCGAGGTCGCGGTGATCTTCGTCGAGCAGAGTGGCGGCAGCTTCAAGATCAGCTTCCGCAGTCGCAGCAAAGTCGATTGCAGCCAGCTTGCCGAGCGGTTCGCCGGCGGCGGTCACAAGGCGGCAGCCGGGGCCACGGTGAAGGGAACACTGGTCGAGGTGCAGCCGCTTGTGCTTGACGCCGTGCGCAGCGCGATGGGATAATTCGAGTCCTGCCTTCGTACGTCCCACCTGATTGTTCGCTACTCCAAGCGATCTCTCCATGCCCAAATCTCTGAACCCCCATGCTGCCGGCCAGCCGGTACCCGCGACCAGCGGCAGCAGTTCGTCCGGCAGCCCTCCAGCCGGTCCTCCGCGGCGCGGTTTCCTGGCTGCTGCGACGGCAGCCATCGTCGGCGGACTCGTCGGTCTGTTCCCGCTCGGCGCCGGGGCGCTCGTCTTCCTCGATCCGATCCTGCGACGCAAGCCAAAGGCCGGCGGAGAAGGGGCCGAAGGTGGTGCTGGCGACCGACCGTTTCGCCGTGTGGCAACGGTCGATTCACTCCCTGCCGACGGCACTCCGGTGCAAGTCCCCGTGATCGCCGACCTGACCGACGCCTGGAACCGCGAACCGAATCAGCCGGTCGGCGCGGTTTATCTCCGCAAGGTAGCGGACGGAGCCGTCGAGTGCTTCAACGCGATTTGTCCGCATGCCGGTTGCTTTGTGGCCTATTCGGCGGATCGCAAAGTTTTTCAGTGCCCCTGCCACACCAGCAGCTTCCTGCTCGACGGCCAGCGGATTCTCCCCAGCCCCAGCCCGCGCGACATGGACAGCCTCGCCGTGGATGAAACGAAGCTGAAGGAGGGCGAAGTCTGGGTGCAGTTTGTCAATTTTTATCCCGGCCACGAGGAGCGTGAGGCCAAGCCATGATTCGCGGACTGATCGACTGGATCGACCACCGGACCGGCCTCCGCGAGCTGCTCCACGAGACGCTCTACGAGAATATCCCCAGCGGGGCCCGGCTGCGGTACATCACGGGGAGCATGCTCGTCTTCGCGTTCGCCGTGCAGGCGATCACCGGCATCTTCCTGTGGATGGCGTACAGCCCCAGCAGCCAGACCGCGTACGAAAGCGTCTGGTACATCCAGCACCAGATGACCGGTGGCTGGCTCGTGCGCGGCGTGCATCACTTCATGGCGCAGGCGATGGTCGTGGTGATGGCCCTGCACCTCTTGCAGGTGATTTGGGACGGAGCGTATCGAGCCCCACGCGAGGTGAATTACTGGCTGGGCCTCGTGCTGATGCAACTGGTCATGGGCCTGGGCCTCACGGGTTATCTGCTGCCGTGGGATCAAAAGGGATATTGGGCGACGAACGTCGCCACGAACCTGGCGACGCTGGTGCCGTTCGTTGGCAAAGACTTGCAGCAACTCGCCGTTGGAGGCAACGAGTACGGCCATCACACGCTGACTCGATTCTTCGCGATGCACACCGGCGTGCTCCCGGCGCTGCTCATCATCTTCCTGGTCGCGCACATCATGGTGTTCCGCCGGCACGGCATCACGGCGAAGATCACGCCCGGCCGAGCCGACGAGTATTTCTGGCCCAAGCAAGTGCTGTTCGACGCGATCGGTTGTGCGGTGCTGCTGGGAATCGTGCTCCTCTGCGTGATTCAGTTCGATCTGGGGGCGTTCGCCGACCGGACGCAGCCGCTGACCCGCTTGGGGGCGGAACTCGGCGCACCAGCCGATCCGGCCGAAGCGTATTCCGCGGCCCGGCCCGAATGGTATTACCTGTTCCTGTTTCAGTTGCTGAAGTATTTCCCAGGCAACTCGGAGTTCATCGGGGCGATCGTCATTCCCGGCATGGTGATGACCGCTTTGGCTTTACTGCCGTTCGTCGGCCGCTGGAACTGGGGACATCAATTCAGCCGGGCGTTCATCGTCGTGTTGTTGCTGGGCGCGGGGGTGCTGACGGCGCTGGCGTATTCCGAAGATTACTTCGCGCCGCTGGCCGAGCGGCTCGGTTGGACGCCCATCAAACAGGAGGACGGCACCGTCGTCGAGCGACATCCGAAGTGGTTGTTCCCGAAAAAGAAACAAGTTGATGCGCATGGCAAGGAACAGGAAATCGACACTTTTGCGAAAGCCATGTCCGCTTCGCGCGACTTCATCCAGGCCCGTCATGATGCCGAACACGATGCCCATCGCACTCTGGAGCTAATTAATCGCCGCGAGTGGCTTCCCGATGAGAACAAACTGTCGGAGCCACGGCTCATCTCGAAGCTTGGGGCCGTGCATTTACTGCGCAATGATCCACTGTCCCGCGGCCCGCGGCTCTTCAAGCAGCACTGCGCAAGCTGCCACGATTACGCCGATGCCGAGGGGAAACGCCTGGCCGGCATGACCGCGCCAATGCAGTCCCCCCATACGACGCCGGAAGGGAAAGTGAAAGTGAGCGGCGACGGGGTCGTCTCGTACACCGACGCGGCCACTGGTGCGCCGAACCTTTTCGGTTTTGCTTCGCGGGGCTGGATCAAGGGGCTGCTCAATGCAGACCAGATCGACAAACTGAGCTATGGGGCGGCCGAACGCTCGACCGATCCCAAAATCGCCGCCGACAAGGATGACCCGGAGAACTACCGTCGGCCGATCGACGCGCCGTATTTCGGCAACACGAACCACAAAGCGGGCCGCATGGCCGCGTGGGTGAAGCAGCACAAGGATTTGCTCAAAGGGGCCGACGGGGAGGCAATTGCCACCGCTCTCTCGGCTCAGGCGGGGCTTCGCTCGCAGGCCAAGATTGACGGCGAGGACACGGTGGAGATTCAGAAGGGGATCGCCCTCATCCAGCAGCATTGCGCGAGTTGCCACCGCTTCGGCGAGAACGGGAAGTTGGGCCTCGCTCCCGACCTGACCGGCTACGGCTCGTACGAGTGGATGATGGGTTTGGTCAGCGATCCGGCCCACGAGCGGTTCTACCGGCAGGAAAACGACCGGATGCCGTCGTTTGCGAAGGACCTTGCCCATCCCGAGCGGAACAACGTGAGCGTCCGCGAACTGTCGCTGATCGTCGATTGGCTCCGAGGCGACTACTACCGGCCTGAAGACGAGCAGCCGGTGCTGCCGCATACGCCAGAGGCGGCCGAGCAGATTGTGCAACAAGCTCGCACGGTTGCCGAGCCGCGGACCGCCCTCGTCGGCAGCGGCAAGCCTGCGCCACTGTCGCCGACCAAGCGGGCCGAGCAGCTATTCGCTAGCAACTGCGCCGCCTGCCATAGCCACGCCGATGCGAGCGGCCACGGCATTGTGGCGCAGCAGCCCTCCGCGCCGAACCTGTTCGGCTTTGGCTCGCGAACGTGGGCCGCGGGAATCCTCGACGCCGGCAAGATCGCCGGGCCGGACTTCTTCGGCAACACGCGGCATAAGAAGGGGCAAATGGCCCAAGAGTTTGTGCAGACGGATCTCGCCGAGCCCGACGATGCCGCCAAGGCCAAAGTGTCTCTCATCGCTATGGCCCTGTCTGCCGAAGCCGCTTTGCCCGCACAAGCCGAAGCCGACAAGCAGGCGGAGATGGACGGCTCACTCGAGAAGGGTCGGGCGGCGATGTCGGAGGCGTTCGAGAATTATTCTTGCACCGATTGCCACAAGTTCCGCGATACGGGCGACCTCGGCAGTGCCCCTGACCTCACCGGCTGGGGTTCGCGAGATTGGCTCGTCCGGTTCATCAGCGATCCTTCGCACGAGGGTTTTTACCGCGACGACAACGACCGGATGCCGGCCTTCGGGAAGTCGGGGCCGGGACCGAAGCAAGCACTGCTTTCGGCCGAGGAGATCGAGTTGCTCGCGAAATGGCTGCGAGGGGAGAAACTGGAATAGCGGCTAACAAAATGGAATGCCGCTGGACCGGACCAATCACGAAAACACGAAAGAACGAAAGCACGAACGAGGACAGAAAGGATTCGTTCGCTGATTTCCTGCCTTGCATCCTTCGTGTTTTCCCGCTTTCGTGTTGTCGTGATCGTTTGTGCCATCCGCGCTCGCTAGCATAGCGGCACGCGAATCCCTCCCTGCGACCCGCAGATTCCATACAGTTTCGCGCCAGCAGGGCCGATTCCACGATAGAAGGCGCAGCCCTCTCGCTGCGCCTGTGCCTCGGCGATTGCTAGCGGCCATGTGGTGTTCGACCTGCCAGCACGATGTTTCCCTCCCGGAGGATTCCGGCATGGATCTCGTGCGCTGCGGGCAATGCGGCACAACGCTCGGCTACGGGAGCAAGGTTGCCGCTGCGGAGGAATCACCTCCATTGTCCCAGCCGGTCATTCCGGACGAGGACTGGCAACTCGAAGCTGACATCCGCGCGGTGCACCGTCTGCTTGCGAGCTTGCAAGCAGGCACAAGCGAGCCAGAGCACGATCTGCCATTGCGTGTCCCGCAAGTCGTCGAGCGACAATCAAGTACTAGCGAGCCAGCATCTCCCGTCGGCCTTGCCGCCTGGACTCTCGTTTCGATTTCCGCCGCAGCGTTAGCTTGCGGCGCGGTGCTCCTGGGCTGGTCCATCGCGGCCGAGCGACCGGACTTGTGGCAGATCGGCCTGCCGCTGGCGATTGGCGGGCAGGCGGGACTGCTCGTCGGCCTGGCTCTCTATCTGGAAGGACTCTGGCGCAGTAGCCGTGTAAACAAAGACTCCACGATCGTTCGCGAGGTCGTCGTTCACGCCGCTTCGCCGATTCCCTCGCCGCATGGCTTCGGCGAATCGTCGCTTACGTCCCCTTGGCCGCAGCCAGGCGCAGTCCCTTGGGCACGACAAACCGCTCGGCCAGGTCAAAGAGTCCCTGCACAGCCAGGGCCATGAGCGCTGCAGGGATCGCACCCTGCATGATGATCGTGATGTCGTTGAGCCGCGTGCCGGTGATGATCGGCTGGCCGTAGCCCCCGGCCCCGATGAGCCCGCCGATCGTGGCGGTACCGACGTTGATCACCGCGGCCGTTTTGATGCCAGAGAGGATCGACCGCGACGCCATCGGCAATTCGACGAGCCACAAGCGGGCTCGCGCATCCAGGCCGAGCACCGTCGCGGACTCGCGCAGATTTGCGGGAATCTCGGCCAAACCCGCGAACGTGTTCCGCACAATCGGCAATAGGCTGTAAAGAAACAGCGCTGCGATCGTCGGCCAAGCCCCCAAGCCCAAGAGCGGCAGGAGGAACATGAGCACAGCCATTGACGGCAGCGTTTGCAGGATGCCGACGCCGCCGAGAATCACGTGCCGCGTGGCGGGAACACGATACGCCAGGATGCCAAGCGGCACCGCGATGACGATCGCCGCCGCGAGCGACACGCTCACCAAAATCAAGTGCTGCCGCGTGTTGATCGCCAGATTTCGCAGCATTTTCTTCCACCACTCGTCGGGCGGTAGCGGGACGTTCAGACCCAGCTTTTCGTTGACAAACATGGCCGCAACGCGCGCCTCGCTGACGCGGTCGATTCGCGCCTGGGCGTTGAGTGCAATCATCGTCGGCTCGTCGATCTGGTTTTCGAGCTTCAGCCAATGCTGGACAACTTTCGGCGCCCGCTCGACAAGATCGGCCCGGTAAAGCAGCACCGCCTCGTACTGCGGGAAATAGCCCCGGTCGTCGGCCAGCGTGGTCATCCCATACGCGGCAATTTCCGGATCGGTCGTATAGACATCGGTCAGATGAATCGTGCCGCTGCGAATGCCGTGATAGGCCAGATTGTGGTCCAGGCCCCGCGCCGAGTCGGGCAACTGATACGCCCGCGACAATCCGGGCCAGCCGTCGCCACGATGCATGAACTCGTCGCTAAAACCGTACTTGAGCCGGCCGATCGCCTCGTCGCTTTGGCGACTCGTCAAATCAGAGATGTTCCGCAGCTTCAGACTTTCGGCGAGTTCCTTTTTCAGCCCCAGGGCATAGGAGTTGTTGAACCCCAATCGCCGGCTGATTTTGACGCCCCGTTTGGCGAGCGCCCGCTCGATGTCGTCGTCGGTTTGCACTGCGTCGTCTGCCAGAATCTCCATCGTTAGAGTTCCCGTATATTCGGGATACGCGTCGATCTGCCCAGTGCGGAGCGACTCGAAGGCGATCTGCGTGCCGCCGAGCTCCGCCTTGTGCTCGGCATCGGCGCCGGCGGCGCGGGCGAGAATCGTCAGCATTTCGCCGAGGATGACGTTTTCGGTATAGCTTTTGGAGCCGACGCGAACGCGAGGAACTTCTGACTCTTGTCCACGACATACGAGCGTCAGCAGGACTATCAGCCAGCAAGTCCCTAGCCGCGCAGCGGCGCAACGGATAAGCCCCCAGCGTAAGCCGGGGTTTGCGGTCCGCCCCACGGTTTCATTTTCCAGCCGCTCAGTGTCGGCACGGGAACTGAGTATGCGAGCTCGATTCCAAGAGTTCATGATCTATCCAGCGCAATCAAGGGAACATCGCTAGTGATTCTTTGTGCCGCCGCTTGTACGTTTCTCTCCGCCGAAGCTCTTGATGCTAGCAAGAGAATTGGGCTGTCAAGAGTTTGCCGACAAAAGTGCGTTGCTTCGGCCGGCAAACGGACCTGGTTCGGGGCATCGCCATTTGCCGCCACTGCTTGGGCGGCCTCGCGAAGTTTGCGATCCCGGAACCTTCGCGTGCGTGGACTATTTTGCGGCTTTTGATCGCGGACAAGTACTGCGCCCGCGTCTCGGCCCCGATTTCTCGGCACAGAGGATTGTACCAGGAAGTTCTTTTGGGCCTCGACCTCGCCAAAGATTCGTTCGTGGCGGTGGTCCTCGATGCTGTCGGCCGCGTCGTGCAGCAGCGCGCCTTCGCCAACACGCCGGCCGGGTTTGCCGAGCTGCTGGACTGGCTTTCCGATCCCCGCCAAACGCTGGCCTGGGGCCGCTGGCCACTGCCGAACTGTCACGGCGGCTTGTGAAAAGATGCCTGAAAATCCGGGGATTTGAGCCCGAGCGAATCGACCTTTTATCAGGGAGATGCTGCCTTGAGGGCCACGGAATTCGTAGGTTGCATGAGTGCCACGAAATACACCACGAGCAACGGAGAGCTGCTGCGGGAGACAACCATCCCAACGGCAAGGACCACTTCGTCTGTGCTGGTGCAACTTCACTCTCTCGCTCGCTCGCCAGATCGTTTGCGCCGCCAATCAACTGAAACTCTTTGAGATGCGAATTGTCGTATCCGTTTCCACTCTCCTTACGATTGAAGTCGATCGCGTGCGACGACGATCGCTTGGATTTTTCCTGAGCAGGGTGTTACCACGATCGTCAGAGAGCGTTCGCCGTTTCCGCTTAGTCCTTTGCGGGTTCGCTCCAAATCAAATTGCACACCTCTTTTCTTAAGCTCGACATTCCCAACACCTCGTTCCCGGCAGTACGAATGAAGTCGTTTGAGATCGAAGGGCAGGACATCAATCACTTCAAATGCCGTCAAAGTGGGTTCGTTGATCTTCTTGTCAGACGTCAAGTAGGCAACTTCCCGCGACACCGCCGCTAAACTGCAAACGTGACATATTGCGCCCGTCAGCTTCGCGGCTAGAATCGCGGCGTGCGGTTCGTAGAGATAACGACCGAGGCTTTCAGCGACAGGAATCGGCTCGTCGGGCTGGCCGACGAGGGTTTGTGGACCGCTAGCCGCATCGACGACCGTCGCCGAATGCTGGCCCGGATGCTGGGCGAGCGATCCAAACCAGGCGACCTGCTGCCGGCATTCGCCCCGGCTGCCGAGCCAGCAGCGTTCAGTCACGTCGCGCCAGTGTGTCGGCACGTCGGCGGCCGGAGCGAGCTTGATGGCGGCGTTAGGATTGGAGGCGAGCAGGCGGTCGAGTGATTCCAGCGGCGGCTGGTAATGTTCGACCTTCGTCGTGCGGCTACCACTGGCGCGACGGTCCGGGTCGATGTGCCAGGCGGCGACTTCAGAAACGGGGAACGAAGCGGCGTCGGCGGAGTGGACTTCGGCACGATCGCACTGGTTGGCGCTGAGATTCGCAGCGGCGAGCAGGGGGATGGCGGGATCGAGGTCAATGCCGATGGCGAGTTCTGCTCCCTCGCTTACGCGTCGGGTTTCCATGTCAGGCTGGAAGCCTGCCCTACGGGCGAGCGCGACCAGATCGCCACCAATGCCGCAGCAGAGGTCGGCCAGCAGCTGGCCAGCGGGAAAGTGAGCTGCTTTGACCGCGGCAATTTGTTCGTCGGTCGCTTGTTCCAGTCCCTTGCGGGTGAAGAACATCCGGTCGGCGTGTGAAAACTTGTCCCGCGCTCGCTGCCGCAGTTCGACTTGCTCGATGACCAGATGCACTCGCTCAGCGGACAGTTCCTTCCTCAATTTGGCGACAAAGGCGGGCGTCGGCACGGTCCCAGCCAAATCCAACGCGACGCGTGCGAGCCATGGGACCGCATCGTCGCTCACGAGCCAACGGATGTCTTCGAGGTCGGGCATTGGTCCGCGCGACCAATGGTCGCGGCTATGTTGCTCGGCGCGACCAATGGTCGCGGCTTTGGGGCGTTTCTGCGATGATACGTTCCATGTCCGCTCCCGTGGAACTGCTCGGCCTCTATTTGCATCTGGCTCGCGCGGCCGAGCTGCGTCGCCAGCCGCTGGTGCGCGATCGGCTGCTGCTCCTGGCCGGGGCGCTGACCGCGGGAGAAAGCGAGCTATTGCCGATTGCCGAGTGCTGCCGCGAGCGGATTTTGCGGCACAACCCGGGACACATGGTGGCTCGCTGGCCGACGCTCGCCGAAGGGTTGGCGACCGAGGAGCTTTCGACGCTCGTCGCGCAGCTCGGCACGCGCTATGGTCCCGAACAGGCCGAGCATCTCTTGTCGCAACTGGGGATCGAGCGCGGCGCCGAACGCTCCGCCTACTTCAGCGACGGCGAGTATCTCGCTTCACTGCTGGGCGAACGGTGGGACCAGTTGCAGCGGCGGTACCGCGCCGAATCTAGCGATTGAATCAGAGCCGCGGCAGCATTTTCGGCAACGCAAGTCCGCGCGCTATCCCTGTCGATGCGGATGATGGGTCATTCTCTCACGGGAGCCGATGTGCATGTTTGGCAGGCCGATGTGGTTGACGGCGGGAATCGCTGCGGCGGTGGCGGTGCCGTACGCCTTTATGGACGACCACCTGCACAGCACTGTGCAAGGACAGTATCAGCGGCTGACGAGCAGCCCGCCGGCCAACGCCGACCCGGTAGCCGCGATCGAGCAGGCGGCAACTGAGGCAGCGAAACCCGCGCCTGCCGCGGCCGGCAAGCCGACGACGAATTCGGCCCCCGCGATTGTGCCGCTGGCCGAGGCGATTCGCTTCGATGTGTCGCCCGAGTGGGTCACCTCCCGCTGGCCGCGCATCACGACCGTCGCCGGCGATCCGACGCACCTGGGCCTGCGCGTGACCCTGGTCAGCGGCACCGGGCCGGGCGACGTGGCAGGATCGCTCACCTACTATTTCGATCAGAAGCACGCGCTGCAGCGAATCACGCTGCTTGGCGTGACCGGCGACGAGTCGCAACTCGTGCAGTTGGCGGTCGGGCATTTTGGCCTCCGGCCGACGGAGACGATCGACCGCGGCCTCTACTACGGCGGCGATGTCAACGAGCCGACGAGCTCGCTCCGCGTCTCGCATTTGCCCGTGATGACGGCTGAAGCGCCGGGCGCTCGGCTGCAAGTCGCGCTCGATCTGAAGCGAGCTGACGTGGCGAAGATCACGCCGGAGTCGGCTCAGCCGGGGAAGATTCTGCCGACGAATTATCGGAGGTGGTAGAGCGTGCGATGCGCCGCGGAGCGGCGAGACGTGCGTTCCCACGCAGAGCGTGGGAACGAGCGGGAGGTAGTCAGCGAGCACAGTCCCGCCGGGCCGGCGGGACCTACTAGGGATTCACGGCTGGAGCGCCGCCGCCGAGTTTGGCTTCGAGCAGCTTGATCCGTTCTTCCATCGCGGTCAGTTGAGCCCGTATCTTCTGCATCTCTTCGACGAGCTTGGCCACGCGGCTGGGGTCGGCGATCGTCGAGCCGAGCGGAACGTCGGTTTCGAGGTTGCCGGCCATCTCCTCAAACTTGCGCAGGTTCGAGCCACCGGCATCGGGAATCGTGCGTGGAAACGTGGGAACGATGGCCGTTGCTGCAGCGGGTGCAAGGCGGACCGACTTCGTGTCCATGTTGTCGCCGTCAGTCATGATCCGGAGCTCGACTTCCTGGCCGGGGCGAGCGGCGGAGATCGTCGCCGCCAGATCGTCGGACGATTTCACGACCTTGCCGTCGATCGTCACAATCACGCCGCCGATCGGCAGACCGGCCAGATCAGCCGGCGAGCCGGGACGGACCGAGTGAATCACCGCTCCCTGACGTGCCGTCGTACGAATGTCGTATTGCGCGCGGGTTTCAGGGGTGAGCGGCACGACGGAAACACCGAGCGTCGCTTTGCCCGTACCGAGCGCCGGTATCACTGGTTCCGGCGCTGCCGGCGTTGTGGCAAGCGGATCGAGCGATGGCGCGGTGGCGGCAGGTTCGGTGGTTTCCGTGCGGGCCGGGCCAAGCGACAGATCGGGATCGGCTGCAGCGGGCGTCGCGGGAATTGCCGGCTCAGCTGCCGGTCCTAGCGACGGCGCAGCGGGCGGGTCGCCAATCGTGGCGCTCGGCCGGGGTGTGAAGGAGGGGCGCGTCGGCGGCGCCACGACCGGAGCAGGCTCCGCAGCTGGTTCCGTGGCAGGTGGTTCCGCCGCCGGAGTCGTTTCCGCAGGAGGAGCGGTCGCTGGTGGTGTTGCCGGCGGCGGGATTTCTGCGGAAGGGGCTTCCGCATTGTCGAGTTTCGGCGGGCGGCGACCTAAAGTAACAGTTTTCGTTTGCTGCAACAGGCCCCGACGTACCGTCATCAGCACCTTCGTACCGACTTTCGCACCCTTCAACGCTGCGTCGTAATCGTCCCAGCCGCGAACTGGCTTGCCATCGATTGCCGTGATGATGTCGCCAGCCATGAGTCCGGCGACGTCCGCGGGTCCCCCCGGCGTAACCTCAAGTATTCCAGCGCCGTGTGGTGCAGCCTTGTCGCCGTCGTCTTTGATCCCGGCAACAGGATCGTCAACGACAGGTGTCACGGCCTCCGCGGCAGGGACGGCTGAAAGCGGGGCCTTGGCTTTGCTCTCGAAACGCTCCAGGGCCGTCTGAGCCACGGCGGAATCGAACATAGCACAGGCCGCAAGCGCGGCAACAAGCAGGGTGAAAAGCCGCATGGCAAGTCTCCTCAAAGCGTCTCCAGGTTTGGCGGCAGGCGTTCCTTGTCCTTCGCCAGCAACGGGCTGATTATACCGCAATCGGCCCGTTGGCATCGACCAAAATTCGCCAATTCGTCTATGCTGGCGGACCATGTTACAGACCAGCCCTATCTCCTTGCGGCGCATCCCTTTCGAGCAAGGGCTGGACGCGCTTCGCCTGGCTGCTGGTGCGTGGCCGCCGGAAGAACAGGTGGGGCAGCTGGCTGCCTTGCGCGAGCAGATCCGAGCAGGCCGTGCGAGCGATTTCGTGCTGGTCGAGGCGCGAGGGGATGGCTTACTAGTCGGGGCTGCCTTGGCCCAGTTGCTGCCGGGACGTGTGGCGGTAGTGTGGAAACCACAGGCTGTTGTTGACCGCACTGAACCAGCATCGCTTGCGCAGGATTTGCTCAGAAAAGTTCACGCGGAACTACAAGCGGCAGGTGCGCATTTGGCGCAGTCACTCGTGGGACAATCGCTGGTGGTACAGGGCGATCAGGAGCGCAGAGCGCTTGTAGCGGCGGGATACGTGCATGCTGGGGATTTGCTGTATATGGCGGCGGTCGTCGAGGCCAAGCTCAGTGAGCTTACGCCCACCGCTCGCCAGGACTCACTCAAGTTCGTTCCTTATTCCGACCACTTAAAAGACTTGCTTGTGCAGATCGTCGCGGCGACCTATCGCGGGTCGCTCGACTGTCCCCTCGTCGACGGCTTGCGCGAAACGGCGGATGTGCTGGCCGGCTATCGAGCCATTGGCGAATTCCAACCGGCGCTCTGGCTGATCGTTCGATCGGACGAGCGTGAACATGAAGAGCGCGACATCGGCTGTTTGCTCCTGGCCGACCATCCGGGGGAGAATCAATTGGAAATTGTTTATGCGGGGATCGTTCCGGAGGCGCGCGGGCACGGGCTCGGCAGGCGGCTCACCGCACACGCGATCGAAGTGGCGAGAAATCTCGGCCGGGACCGCGTGGTGCTTGCGGTCGATGCGGCCAACTGGCCCGCGATTGCCATGTATGAAGCCTTAGGATTCGTCGCCTGGGATCGCCGGAGCGTCCTCGTCCGGGATTTGCGCCGCGCCGCAAGCTCCGGCAGCACAACAACTTAGCGGTAGCAGTGTTCCGGAATTCTGACGCCCCCCATTTCGCTGCGACACATTTTCCACACCGCGCGCTCTTTGCAACGAAGTTCCTTAAGAGTGCGTCGTTGGCAATCCATTCGGCATTTGCCGGATGTTTAAGATTCGTGTGAAACGGGGATGAAGAAATCTGGCCACCGCCGCCGCGCGACCGTTTGACAGCGACGCTAGCTGCCTTATACTCACCCGCCGCTGACGACCAATCCCGCGGGGCAACCCTGCTCCGCTCCTTGTCCGACCGCTGCTTCGGCAGCCGCAACGGGCGCGGATTGCAGCCGCTTCGGTGGCCGCTGCCGCGCATGACCCTCCCAGGATGCCTGCGCTAGGAATGCGCGCGAAGGATGTCTCAGGAAGTGACTAGGGGCGATACGGAGATCGACTCGGCCGCGGCTGCTGCCCTGGCTGAAAACGTGGCTGCCGCCCTGGCTGCTCGGGTCGGTCGCCAGCGCTTCGACCTGTGGCTTTGCCGCGGAGTGAAGCTGTCGGTGGCCGGTGCTGGCGTTCACGTCGCCGTTGCCGAGCAGTTCCGCCTGGAGTATCTGCGGCGGACGTTCCATGCGAGCTTGCTCGCGGCTGCCCGCGAGGTGATCGGCGAGGGAACGAGCGTTGCGTATTCGCTCGATCCGTCGCTCGTCGAATCTCTGCCGCAATCGGACCAGACCGCGACCGTTGTCGAATCGATCGAGTCCACCGCAGCGAGCGCAACCAGCGGTATTGTTCCCTTCAGCAATGCCGCTCCAACTGGCAGCTCCGTTCCAACGAGCAACGATATCCAAGCCGCCGACGAACCCCGCCCGGCGCGGCGAACCTTTGCCAGCCTTGACGAATTCCACGTCGGTTCTGCGAATCAAGTTGCTTTCTCGGCGGCTCGCGGTGTGATCGCGCGGCCGGGACAGTATTCTCCGCTCACGTTCGTCGGCCCGCCCGGCTGCGGCAAGACACATCTGCTCGAAGGGATTTGGCGGCAGGCCCGGATGAGCAAGCAACTGCGGCGTGTCATTTATCTCACTGCCGAACAATTCACGAATCAGTTTCTCGAAGCCCTGCGCCACTCCGGCACACCGAACTTTCGCCGCAAGTATCGCGACGTCGAGCTGCTGCTCATCGACGACGTGCAGTTCTTTGCCGGCAAGCAATCGACGGTCGTCGAGCTCGTTCACACCGTCGATTCGCTCGTTCGCGAAGGGAAGCAGGTCGTGTTTGCCGCCGACCGTCCGCCAGTCGAAATGCGGGGGATCGGGCAGGAGCTGATCGCGCGGCTCAGCGGCGGGCTGGTCTGCTGCGTTGAGCCGGCCGATGCTCCAACACGGCTGAAAATCATCGAGCGACTGGCCCAGCGGCAACAGATGCAGCTTCCGGCCAACGTGGTGGAATTTATCGCGGCCCATCTCGACGGCGATGGACGCCGGCTTTCCGGTGCGATCAACCGGCTCGCCGCGACGAGTGCGGCATTGGGGAAGTCGGTCGATCTGGAACTGGCGGAATCGGCACTGGCCGATCTGATTCAAGCGGCAGCACGGCCGGTTCGCTTGCCGGAAATCGTCTCCGCGGTGTGTGACGTGTTCGGCGTCGAATCCGATCAGCTGCAATCGTCTAGCAAGGCAGCCTCGGTCGTACTGCCGCGAATGCTGGTCATGTTTCTGGCCCGCAAGTACACGCGAGCGGCGCTGAGCGAGATCGGCCAGTCGGTCGGCCGCCGGAGCCACAGCACGGTCGTTTCGGCCCAAAACAAAGTGAACGGCTGGCTGGCCAACGGACGTCGCGTGCCGCTCGGTCACGGCGAGTGCTCGCTGGAAGAGGCCCTGCGGCGAGTCGAGTCGCGGCTGAAGACGGGCTAGACTACGCCGCTTGCCGCATCTGCATCCCACGCAGCTCGTCGGCTATCTCGCCGCCCAGCACATCGCGGAGCAAGTTCAGCGCCCGTGCCGCGGCCACGCCATCGAGCACGCGATGATCGCACAGCAGCGTGACAGTCATGCGTCCGTCCTCATCGAGCGGCCCATAGGTGAGGCTCATCGTCAGGATCGAGGGATGACCCCGATTGAGCGAACCCTGTCCGGCGAGCGTGGACATGCTGAACGTGCCCATGCGGCGATGCCGTTTGCTGCCGGCAACATTCAGCGACCACTCCCACAGCATTCGCCGCAGCCATGCGGGCATGCGGCTAAGCAAAACCTGCTTGGCAAACGCCTTCTCGACCGGGTCCTTCGCATAGCGATCGAGGCGACACTGAAGGTCAACCAGAGATTCACATTCGGGCGTGAGAAATCGTCCCCAACAGAGGCGCTCCTCACCCTGGAACTCACGCGCGATGGCAACCATTGCCACGCTATTTGAAGTTTCTACCAAATGCGGCCACGGCCAGCGAACATAGGCTCGTCGTAACTCCGGCCGCTCGCGCGCGACCAGCGCCATCGCCTTGAGAAATAGCACTGCCCAGGAAATTCGCGGACAACTTGTCGCACGCAGCTGCGACAGGTTGGCGAGATCCAGCGACATCTCGACGGGGAACACGGGAACGTGCCGCGCGAAGTGCAGCATGTCGAGCACGAGTGCCCGGTTCATACCCAGCGATAGCCAGCGTGAGCGATCATGTTGGGCCATGGAGCGTTCCTTGTCTCGCGTTTCTCTATACTTCCCCTCCTTTCAAAGCGTCAATCGCAACTTTCTTGGCAATTCCGCGGAGAGTCGGGGAGCAATGCCCCAACATCGCGTGATTCACTCCCGCTTCGGAGGCAAGACTGTGACATTTCGGCGTCGATTTTGCTGTCACCGTTAGAACTCTCATTGCGATTCCGCACACCAAGCAAGGAGCAAGTCATGCCGTGGGACAAATTGCGCCTCATCGAAGCCGCCCGCTCGCGCCTGGATGGTGTGCGACTGGTGGTCGTCGCCAACCGGGAGCCGTTCATCCACGTCTATCATGGGGAAGAAATTCGGTGCCAGCGTCCGGCGAGCGGTCTGGCCACGGCGCTCGATCCTGTGATGCGCGCATGCGGCGGTGTGTGGGTCGGTCATGGCAGCGGCGATGCCGATCGTGAAACGGTCGATGAGCATTCGCGGCTCGCTGTGCCGCCCGAGGATCCAAGCTATACGCTTCGCCGCGTCTGGCTCACGAAGTACGAGGAACAGGGCTTCTACTACGGCATCGCGAACGGAGCGCTCTGGCCGATGTGCCACGTCGCCTACACGCGGCCCCGATTCGATCCGCGCCATTGGGAAACTTATCGCAGTGTGAATCAGAAGTTCGCCGACGCAGTGCTCGAGGAGGTCGGCAGCGATCCAGCCGTCGTCTTCGTGCAGGACTATCACTTTGCCCTCGTCCCTCGCATGCTCAAGCAGGCGCGGCCCGATCTGGTCGTCATGCACTTTTGGCACATTCCCTGGCCCAATCGCGAAATCGTCCGCATTTGTCCGTGGCAGGAGGAGCTGCTCGAAGGGCTGCTCGGTAACGACCTCTTGTCCTTCCACATTCAATATCACTGCAACAATTTTCTTGAAACGGTCGATCGGGCGCTGGAGGCCAAGATCGATCCGGAGCAATTCTCGATCACGCGCAACGGTCACACAACGCTCGTCCAACCGCATCCGATCAGCATTGACCTCGACTCGATCGCCGCTCAAGCTCCCACAGATGCAGCGGCAGAATCGCGGCAGCTGCGCCGTTCGCTCGGTCTGCGCCAGCGGCAGATTCTCGTCGGCGTCGATCGGGTCGATTACACGAAGGGAATTCCCGAGCGATTCCGAGCCGTCGATCGCCTGCTCACGCTGCATCCGGAATGGATCGGCAAAATCCACCTGCTGCAGGTGGGAGCCCCCAGCCGCGTCCATCTTGAGGAGTACCGCTCGCTGAACGAGGAGCTCGATCAGCTGGCTGAGGAGATCAACTGGCGGCACACCACCGGCGATTGGAAGCCGATCTTGTTTCTCAACGAGCACCACAGCCCGGAGCGTGTCTTTGCCTTGTACCGGTTAGCGACAGCCTGTGTGGTAAGTTCTCTTCATGACGGAATGAACCTGGTGGCGAAGGAGTTCATCGCCGCCCGCACCGATCTCCGCGGCTCCCTTGTGCTGTCGCGGTTCACGGGGGCGGCACGCGAGCTCGACGACGCCTTGCACATCAATCCCTATGACGTGGACTCCTTCGCCGAAACGCTGCACCAGGCACTGACTATGCCCGAAGACGAGCAGCACCGCCGCATGCAGCGCTTGCGGCATCATGTGAGCGATCAGAATATCTACCGCTGGGCGGGGCAGATTCTGTCAAACGGCGCCAAGCTGGCGGCTGCCAATGCAGGGTCAATCGTTCGGCTGGATGCACAAGCAAACGACGCCGTTCGCGGCCGAGTCGCCAGCGAGCCGGCTGTCATGAAGCCGTGACAGTAGCGGCTGCCATCGTCGGGCTGCTAGCGTCTGGTTCGCGAAAACCGCGTCCCAACACGGCCTACCGCCAAGTTGTGATTGCAGCAAACTGCAATCGCCGATATAGGATGCGGCACTCGCACCACTGGTGCAATCGACCCGGACGTGACCCCGCACCTGGTTTCTCGGCACCCAGCGACCTGTTCCGCTTCATGGCTACTCCCATTGCCGCCCGCTTGCCGGCCGATTCGGCGACGCCCCCGTCGCTCGCCAATCGCCTGCACATTTTTTTGATCGAGCGTCGCGTCGCGATCAGCTTCGCGATGTTCGCTCTGGTCATCGCCGTTCACGCGGTCATCTTTCGCCAGCAGCCGCACGATGTGCTCGCGGTGGCCAATCCGTATGTCGCGACGGGACTGTCGCTGCTTTTGGCGGGTTTGGCGATTCGGAGCTGGGCCGCCGGCACGCTGCGGAAATACAAACAGCTCATCACGACCGGGCCGTACGCTCTGGTGCGGAATCCGCTGTACTTCGGCTCGTTCCTGATGATGGCGGGCTTTTGCACGCTGATCGGCAACGCGCTGGTCGCGGCCCTCGTTATTGGGCCGATGATCGTCCTTTACTGGCTCGCCATTCGGGACGAGGAACAGCTTCTCACGCGGTTCTTTCCAGATCAGTGGCCGACCTATGCCGCCCGCGTTCCGCGGTTCCTTCCGCGATTAGCATTGCCGACACCGGAAGGGTGGTCGCTTAAGCAGTGGCAAAAGAACCACGAGCGCAATGCCTGGCTCGGCGCTGCCCTGGCCGTCGCGGGTCTGCGAGTTTGGTGGATGCTGCTGGCTTAGTGCAATATCCGACTCGTGCGGCATCCCAGTTGCTCCTCTCTTGCGATGGACAAGAACGACCATCGCCCAGCCTGTGAGGAGGACAACATGGCCGCCAAGAGCAACACCCGCCGACAATCTGTCAAACCGACCGTGAAGCGACGGACGCTGAATGCCAAAGCGGGAGCGAACGTAATGCCTGGAGCAGCTAGTGCTCCGGCTCAAGAGCAAGACGTACAGCGGCGGCTGGGGACGTTTACCGGCAAGGGGGAACATGCCCGCGTCGGCAGCCGGACTGCGGGCATCGTCGGACAATCGAAACGGGCCTTCCGCACCGACAACAAGCGGACCAAGTCGAAGGCGAGCCGCGGCAAGCCAAGCAAGGCGAGGTAACCAACTACGTATCCATCTGCGACTTCCTGCGCAGCAGGTGATGGTAGTGCTGGGCGAAGCGGTGCGCCTCGTCGCGGACGTATTGCAAGAGCCTCAGCGCGAAGGAGTGACGCGAGAGGCGCAAGGGCTCGCGCTCGCCGGGGAGGAATATCTCTTCTTCTTGTTTGGCGAGCGAAAGGAGTGTCGGAGGCTCGATCCCTTGATCGCGAAACGCGGCGAGGGCGGCATTGAGCTGTCCTTTGCCGCCGTCGATCAGGAGGATGTCGGGAAAGACCTCATTTTCGTCGTGGAGTCGTTGGTAGCGGCGGGCAATCACCTCGTGGATACTGCGAAAGTCGTCCACACCCTGCACACCTTGGATCTTGTACCGCCGATAGCCCGGCTTGAACGGCAGGCCGTCGAGGAACTGCACGACGCTCGCCACGGTCTGTCCGCCGCCGAGGTGCGCGATATCGACCCCTTCGATCGTCCGGGGTTGCTCGGCCAGCTTTAGCACCTTTTTCAGCCCGGCCAGTCCCTTCTTCGGGTCGATATAGAAAACTTCCGGCTGGGCGTGCGTATCGAGTTCGCCGCGGCGGTCGAGCTTTTCCAGCAGGCTGATCTCGTCACGCAGCCGGGCGGCTTGCTCGAAGCGCAGTTCCTTGGCCGCCTGTTGCATTTCGCCACGCATCTCGGATAGAAGCCGCACCTTTCCCCCTTCGAGAAACCGAATCAGCCGGTCGATGTCACGGCGATACTCCTCCTTGCTGATCCGCAGGTTGCACGGAGCGGTGCATTGCCGAATGCTCGCCAGCAGGCACGGCCGAAACCAGCGCCAGCGCTCGTCGCCGTCCTCGATGTCGAGCGAGCACGTGCGAAACTTGAAAATCCGCTGCAAGACTTGCACTGCGCCGCGTAGTGCGCCCGCACTCGCGAACGGCCCGAACAGGCGCACGCCCCGGTCGGCTGGCTGGCGGGTCACTTCGACGCGCGGAAAGTCCTCGTGCGTCGTGATCATCAGGTACGGGAACGTCTTGTCGTCCTTTAGCTCCTTGTTGTGCTTCGGCTGCACGTCCTTAATCAGCCGGGCCTCCATCAGCAGGGCATCGACTTCGCTTTCGCACTCGACGTAATCGACGTCGGCGATTTCGTGGACCCACGACGCGGTGCGATACTCGTTCTGCGCCCCGCGCAGGAAATAACTGCCGGCCCGGGCTCGCAGGTTCTTCGCCTTACCGACATAGATCACCCGGCCGGCAGCGTCCTTCATCAAATAGATGCCCGGCTTGCGTGGAAATTCACGGACCTTGGCCGCTGCCCGCCGGAACGGGAAATCGTGTGGCAGCGAGGCGTCGTCAGCCGCCGCGTCCAAAGCCGCATCGACCGCCGCCTCATCGACCGGCGCCTCCGCGGCGGCCTCTTCTTCGGCTGGCGGCTCGTCATCCGCGGCATATTCGACGCGAGCAGCCTCCAAACCAGTCGGTTCATCGCTCGCCTCGGCATAACGCGCAGGCTCGTCGCGACCGTCACCGCCTGCCGAATCGTCCGCGAATTGTGAATCTGGGTAAGCCATGACGCCTGCAAAGTGTTTACGGGACCGCCGCGCTAACTATTCTAGACCTCCAGCCAGGAAAGCGAACATGCATCCGCCTTTTGAGGCGTGGCACGACAAGACGACCCCTCCGTTGTACGACAACCATGCTGAACCTCCTGTGGGGAGGGAAGGATTCCTCGGCTCGTAAGTCCCGCACGCAGAACGAACGACAGATACGCCGGCCGCAACTGGAAAAACTCGAAGACCGTAGCCTGATGGCCACCAGTTCGTGGGTGACCGTGGGGCAGGACGGTCATTTGATGTATCGCCCGACTTGGAACGGCGACCGCATTCCCGATTTCTCGAACGTCGGCTATCAGGCGGGGAACAAGCCGATTCCGACGAATCTCCCCGTGCAGGCGACCGTCGCCCCGCAGGACGGCGACGACGGCGCGGCGATTCAAACGGCGATCGATGCTGTCTCGCTGCTGCCGATGGACGAAAGCGGCTTTCGGGGCGTCGTGCAACTGACGGCCGGCGAGTATCAGATTGCCGGGCAAATCAACCTGTGGGCTAGCGGTGTCGTGCTCCGCGGCGTCGGCGATGGCCCGGATGCCACCGTGCTCCGTGCCACCGGGACCGACCGGCGGTCGCTGATCAACGTCGCCGGCACCGGCTGGCGACAGGGAGTGCCGGGAACGCAGCACACGGTGGTGAACACCTACGTACCCGTCGGCGCCCGCAGCTTCCAGCTCGATTCGACCGAGGGGCTCGAAGTCGGCGATACGATCGTTGTCAATCGCCCCAGCACGCAGGCTTGGATCAACGCGATTGGCATGAACAAGCTGAAGAACCCGTGGAAGCCGGGCCAGCACGACCTGAACTTTGATCGCGTCATCACGCGGATTGAGGGGAACTGGATCACGGTCGATGCCCCGCTCACCAACTCGCTCGACCAGAAGTACGGCGGCGGGACCGTCTATGAATACACGTGGGAGACGCGGATCGAGAACGTCGGCGTCGAGCACATCCGCGGCATCTCGGAATTCGCCTACGCGACGGACGAAAACCACTCCTGGACGTTTATCGAAATCCTCGCGGCTCAGAATGTTTGGGTTCGCGACATCACGGCCCAGAACTTTGCCTATGCGGCGGTCAGCGCTCGCGGCAACAGCAAGTGGGTGACGGTCGAAGACTCCGAGTTCCTCGATCCCAAGTCGCAGGTCACCGGCGGCCGGCGATATTCGTTCTATGTCGAAGGGCAGCAGACACTGGTGAGGAACGTCTATGCCCGCGGCGGCCGGCACGACTTCGTCGTCGGTCCGTGGGCTGCCGGGCCGAATGTCTTCGTCGATACGCGGGCGGACGGCGCGCTGTCCGATAGCGGTCCGCACCACCGGTGGTCGGTCGGGTCGCTCTTCGACAACGTGCAGGTGGCGAGCAACCAGATCAATATCCGGAACCGGGGGAACTCCGGCACCGGTCACGGTTGGGCCGGAGCGAACTCCGTGATTTGGAATTCCAAGGCGAAGAGCTACATCGTCGAGAGCCCGCCAACGGCACAGAACTGGCTGATCGGCTCGACCGGCAGCATCGCGAGCAACTCGATGAACGTCGGCAGCAAGCCGGCCGGCATCAAGGATTCGCACGGCAAAGCGGTCACGCCGCGCAGCCTCTATTACGCCCAGTACGACGAACAGCACAGCCGGCCGGACCTCGAGTATCGTGAATACTGGCTAGGGGACATCGACGCTTTTCAAACCAACGGTACGGCCGATGCCGCCACCGTCTGGTCCGATTCGTCGTGGCTCTCGGAAGTGAGCGCGGCCGCCGGCGGCAAGGTAATGGGGCTGGACTATACGGCGACGAACCACTGGACGCCCCTCTCGTTCAACTTTCAGCTCGATCCGGGGGAGCAAGTCATCAGTGCGACGCTGAGTCTCGGCCTGCGGGCCACGGCCGATAGTGTCAGCAGCAATCGGGTCTATTTCGACAGCATGACCGATTCGAAGACGGTGTCGCAGCTCGGCTGGGGCTCGATCTCCAAGTCCGGCGTAACGCCGAAAACCGTCGATCTGACGCCGTACCTGAATGCCTTGCAAGACGGGCAGTTCAGTCTCGCCTTCAACAACGATCTGGCCGTCGATTGGGCGATGATCAACATTCAGGTAGGCCCGGCACTCGGCGCACCGGCGCTATTCACCGCCAGCCACGACGCGCAGGTTCGCGGCAATGGGTTGGCCGATCAGAACTTTGGGAGCGAAACGTGGCTGGCCGCGATGGCCGCCACGTCGATGTACGAGCCGCGCGAAAGCTACGTCTCGTTCGACATCAGCAACCTTTCCGGCAACCTCGTTCACGCCATGGTCCGCCTGCCGATGCTGACGGCCGCGACGGGCGTATCGAACTCGGCCTCGCTGGTGGCCGGCGGCTTCGACGAATCGACGATCACCTGGAACAGCAAGCCCGCCAGCGGCGAAACGCTGGCCACCTGGAGCGGCGTGGCAGGCGGAATGGCCTCGATCAACGTCCGCTCGCAGATCGAGAGCCTCTTGGACCAAGGGATCACGACGCTCACGCTCCGCATCTTCCCCGCGGCCGGCAGCGGCATGATCACCTACGGCTCGCAGGAAGGGGACGCCCTCAAGCAGCCGCTGCTGGAGGTGTATGCGGTGTGAGCGTTCGTTCGGTCGGCCTGAAACTATACCGCATCCGCCATTTTCCGCAGGTCCGCCTCCATTGCCATTAGTCGCGCATCCATCTCCTCGCGCGTCTGCTCGAGCAAATGCAGCTGCTCGGGAGGGACGAACGTGAAGAGATAGAACTTCACCTTCGGCTCCGTGCCGCTGGGGCGGATGGCGACGAAGTTCCCTTCCTCAGCCAGGTCGAGGACGACCATATCGCCGCGCGGTTCGAGCTTGAGATAGTCGTGCACTTCACGCACACCAATTCCGCCGAGCGATTTTGGTGGACTGGTACGCAGCTGCTGCATCAGGGCCTGCATCCGGGCCATGCCGGCCGAGCCGTGCATGAAGATGCTCACCTGCCGTTCGCCGTGATAACCGTGCTGCCAGTACAGCGACTCGAGCCGATCGAAGAGCGTTTTGCCTTGGGCCTTCACATGTGCGGCGAGCTCCGCCATCAGCATGCAGGCCGCCGCGCCGTCCTTGTCACGAACGTACTGCCCGATCAGAAATCCGTGCGATTCCTCGGTGCCGAAGACGAACTTGTCGGCTCCCGCCTCGTCGATCTTCTGGGCAATCCATTTGAAGCCGACGTGGACGTTATCGAGCGTCCGAATACCGTAGCTGTCGCCGATGCGGCGAATCATGGGGGTCGTCACCAGCGTCGTGACGAGAAAATGCTCCTTCGTCAGCCGGCCCGCCCGTTTCCGCTGCTCGCAGACAAAGTCGGTGAGCAACGCCGAGAGCTGATTGCCGGTGAATGTCCCCCACGGGCCGGACCGGTTCTTCGTTCGCGGAGCGGCGGCGCCCATTCGGTCGCAGTCGGGGTCGGTCGCCAGGATCAGGTTCGCTCCGATCTCTTTTCCTCGCTCGATGATCGCGTCGAAGAGGGCTGCGTTCTCGGGGTTCGACACGTGCCCCGGCACATTCGGAAAGTCCCCATTGGGCTCGCGGTGGGGGGCGAAAATCTCGATCTGGTTGAAGCCGTCGGCCTGTAGCGCCGGAACAGCCGCGAATTCGCCGACGCCGTGCAGTGGCGAATAAAGGATCGACAGGTCGCGCGGTCCGGGGCACTTTTGAGCAACGACGTTTTCAATGAACCGCTCGTCGATTTCTTCCTTGCACTGCACCACATTCCCGGCAGCGACCGCATCGACAAACGGCAGCCGCTGGATCTCGCCGACGTTCATCACCCGTTCAACGATTCCTTTGTCGTGCGGCGGCACCACCTGCCCACCAGTGGACCAATAGACTTTCACCGCGTTGTCGCTCGGCGGGTTGTGGCTCGCGGTGACCATGATCCCGCACGAACAATGCTTCTCACGCACGAGAAACGACAGCTCCGGCGTGCTCCGGTAATCGTCGAGGAAATTGACCGTGAAGCCATTGGCCACCATGATCTCGGCACATAGCTCGGCAAACCGCCGCGAGTTGTGCCGCGTGTCGTAAGCGATGGCGCAGGACAAGCTCCGCGTTCCGAGTTCCTGCCTCACATACTCCGCCAGCCCCTGCGCACTCTCCCCGATCGTCCGCTCGTTGATCGCATTGCAGCCGATGGGGTACATCCGCCCGCGGCGGCCGCCGGTGCCGAAGGGAATCACCGTCCAAAAGACGTCGTCCAGTTCCTTCCACTTTCCTGCCGCGATGTGTTCGGCCACTTGCGGCGCGTAGGCTGCATAGCGTGGCTCCATCAGCCATTTACGGATGTTCGCCGCAGCCGACGGCGTCAACTTGTCCTGAGCAACGGCCGGATCGAGACGGGAGAGAGCGTCGGCGAATTGCATGATGCGAAGGGAGCTTCCGGTAGGGTGCGAGAGGTTCTTTGCCAGTCTAGCCCGCACGGCAGGAACTGGGCAGGGAGTCAACCATGCCCGCATCGGGGTGTGAGCGATACAATGGGGCGATGAAGTCGCACACCGAATATCTGACGTTCAACGTCCCCGCACGGATGGACTTTGTGAACATCACTGGCGAGGTCGAGGCGGCGGTGCAGAAGAGCGGCGTGCGCGAGGGGCTCGTACTTTGCAACGCGATGCATATTACCGCCAGCGTCTTCATCAACGACGACGAGCCGGGGCTCAAGGCGGACTATAAGAAATGGCTGGAGGAGCTTGCGCCGTTCGATCCGTCCCCCGAGCGCTACCAGCACAACCGGACGGGCGAGGACAATGCCGACGCACACCACAAGCGGCAGATCATGGGTCGCGAGGTGGTCGTGGCGATCACCGAGGGCAAACTCGACTTCGGCCCCTGGGAGCAGATTTTCTACGGCGAATTCGACGGGAAGCGACCGAAGCGGGTGCTGATTAAGGTGATTGGGGAGTAGGGCTTGTGAGACCCAGTGATCTCATCAAGAACGACCTTGGCGAAGAAGTATGGGCGATGTGTAGGCCCAGAGGGACTTCGAAAGGGGAATTGAGTCCGGTGGACTGGTTGTCTCCATTTCAGTCTTCAAAAACCTACATCATTCGCGGGAAGACCAAGCAGTTCGATTTCCCAACATTGCCGCACGGGAGTTTTTGCATTTATGACGCCAATGGCAAAAGGGCTGTTCGATTAACTCGTGCGGGCAGAGAAATTGAGTCGGTTCTCAAGGAGAACTGGAACGTGTTGACCAGCTGCGATCCAGTTGTCCTGGCGAACCTGATTCTCACGTTTCTCGACGGCGGAATACGATCAACGCATCGAGTCCTGACATCTGCGAATGCGCTGCTTTCCCAGGGGAATAACTACGTTCTCGACGAACAGGAATTTATGAAGTCGCAAGAACGTATTGGGATTACTTCAGTCAGCCAACGCGAGGATGCGGTTGTCATTCGAACTCTAACACTTTCTGGATGGATGCATGCCAAACGAAATCTTGGGATCGAACACATTCACATCTCAAAATCAGGGGTCATTCACCTTGAGAAACGAGAGGTGTTGTCGACGAAGATTTTCAAGTCTGTTCCGCAGGTAAGATACTGACGGCGGTTCCGCGCGGCAGAAATCCTGTGCCGCTATCCGATGGCCAATGACTTGGACCACTGACAACTGACCAATTATGCTCCGCTATCACGACTTTCTCCCGCAGCGCACCGCACCACCCGGGTTTCTCAAACCGGCGGAATACGAACCGCTGGCGACCGCGCTGGCCGATGCGAACGACTGGATCAAGGAGAACGACATCCGCGTGCTGAACGTCGAGACGGTCGTGCTGCCGAACATTTGGAGCAAGTACGAGGAAGGTTCGCACGATCCGTCGCTGGCCACCAGCGGCGAATCTCCCAGCCACTGGTACCAGGTGATTCGCGTCTGGTACGAGGTGGGTTAGCCGACCTTCGGCGGATGATAGAACCGGGCCGTGGCGCCGATGATCGTGGCGATGGGGAGCAGTTCGGTGAACGGAATCGTGCAATAGAGGCCAGCCAGTGCCGCCAGCACCGCACGGCCTTGCTTCTCGAAACCATAGAGCGAGCCGAGCCACCAGCCGATGGCGGCACCGACGGGAATTCCCAACGCGAGACCGATCGGACCGAACGTGAGGAAGTCGGCCAGATCGAGCACGAGACAACCGGCGACGGGGCCCAGAGCATAGTAAAGTCGCTGCCACAGGGTCGCATCGCTGGAGGGCGACTCTTGGTCGTCGAGTTCCGGCTTAGCTGGAAGCAATTTTTTGAGTTCGGCGTTCATTGAACAGGTATTCGACTGCGTGCCGGTGGACTTGTCAAAAATCGACAGGACGCGGCATTGATTCGGTCGCAAGTAACGGCGGCATCGTGGCTTGCAACGTGGCTGTCGGCTGCGGAGAATGACGGCCAGCCATCGAAAATTCCTCTCCCTGGAGTCGTCCGCACATGGGCAAGTTCCTGATTCCTTCGCTGGGTAGTTTGCTGATCGCCGCCGCAGCACTCGCTGCCGGCCCGACGTACACCTATCCCGATAAGACCGATGCCGATTTTCCGTTTCAGGGCGAATACGTCGGCAAACTGAAGGTGGGGGACGGTGAAGTCACGGTGGGATTGCAAGTGATCGCCTTGGGCAAAGGGAAGTTTAAAGCGGTTGGCTATCCCGGCGGACTGCCGGGAGAGGGTTGGGACAAGGAGCATAAGCACGAAACGGATGGCGAACTGAAGGATGGCGTGTTGGTATTCAATGGCGACGAAGCCGGCGCCAAGATCAAGGACGGCGTCGCTATGATCGCGGATAAAGAAGGGAAGGAACTCGGGAAGCTCGATAAGATCAGTCGTTCCAGCCCGACGCTCGGCGCGAAGCCGCCGGAAGGAGCGGTGGTGCTGTTCGACGGCAAGTCGGCTGATGCGTTTGACGGCGGCAAGGTTGAGGACGGCCTGCTCGTGCAAGGCTGCCAGAGCAAGCAGAAGTTCGGCAGTTGCAAGCTGCACATCGAATTCCGCACGCCGTATCAGCCGGAAGATCGGGGGCAGGGACGCGGCAACAGCGGCATCTACGTCGGCGGGCGGTACGAATGCCAGATGCTCGATTCGTTCGGTCTGAAGGGGGAGAACAACGAGTGCGGCGGGCTGTACTCGGTGAAGGCTCCCGATGTGAACATGTGCCTGCCGCCGCTGTCGTGGCAGACTTACGACATCGACTACACGGCAGCGAAATATGAAGGCGACAAACTGGTGGCCAACCCGCGGGTGACAATCTCGCACAACGGCGTCGTCATTCATAAGGACGTGGAACTGCCGGGCGAGCGCTCAACGACTGCCGCCCCGAATGGTCCCGGCCCGGAACCGGGGCCGATCTACTTGCAGGACCACGGCAACCCGCTGCGGTACCGGAATATCTGGGTGGTGGAGACGAAGTAGGAATTCGCTCGCTTACCGCTGCTCCAGCATCGCCGTGCGCCACGCTTTCTCGAACTCGGCGAGCGGGCGGCCGGTGAGGCGCTCGAAGCGGGCGATTGCGTCCTGCTCGTCCGCCTCGGCGGCGACGTAACCGCTCAGCCGGTCGGAGGCGAGCAGGTTCTCGTGAAACGTGAGGTACCAGGCGAGCCCCCAGGCATACAGGTAATGTCGCTGGGGGGAGCCGCCGGCATGAGGGCCGAGGAACTGCCGTTCGCGGGCGGTGAGCACCTGCGCGAGCGATAGTGGTGCGGCGGTTTTCAGGTCGGCTTGCAGGGCCGCGAGCCGTTGCTTGTCCGGTGCGTCGAGACGGAGCGATTCGCCGTCGAGCTGGCCAGTTTCAAAGACCTGTGCCAGCCCTTCGTTGAGCCAACGCGGCAGATCGTGCTGGTCGTGCGGAAAGACAAACGCATCTACCCAGGCGTGAAACGACTCGTGGGCCAGGCTGCGGAACATCGCCGCGGTCAGCTCGTCGAATTTCCGCTCGGCCGACCGCTCGCGCTCGCGGTTCGTGGCCAGCGTCGTCTCCAGTTCCTTCTTCCAGCTTGCCTTTCGCTGGCGTAATTCCGCCGCGATCTCGTCCGGAGAATATCCGGCAGCCTTGAGCTCGTCGGCAACGGCGGCCAGCCGGGCGGGATAGGCGGCATCAAGCTTGCCCAGATCCTGACGGATTTGCTCATGCTCGCGGCGGACCAGCGCGAGCCGCCGGGCGAACAGGTCGAGCTCGCTGGCCGCGAGGATCGTCCGCTCGCGCGGGACGTAAAAGGCAGCGTTGTCGATCGCCAGCGACAGCTCGTCGAGCCGCCCGCGGTATTCGTCGAGCGAACCGTACAGCTGCACGGTGAGCGGACGGCTCGTAGCAACGCGCGGCGGCAGGAGCGTGCGATACGCCCGGAAGAGTTGCTCGATGCGGACGAGGCAGAGGCGGGTTTGTTCGTCGTTGGCCGAGCTTTCGAGCGTGAACCACGGCCCGGAATAGTGACGCGTCTCGCGGCCGCCGTCGCTCTGCACGGTGAGCTTTAGTTCGGACAGGCGGCCCGCTTCGATCACGGCCCGGTTGCGGAACGTGGCGAACCGCTCGAAGAGCCGCAGATGCTCGGCTTCGTCGAACTGGTCGATCTTCGCCACCTCGGCCCGCGGAATGCCGCGAACAACGGCGTACATCGGACGCCCAGCCGGCTGCACGATCTGGGCGAAGTCGATCTCCGCGTCGGTGATCCCCTGGACCATTCCGCGCAGTTCGGTCTGGTCGCGGAGCGTGACCGTTTCGAGCGGCCAGCGGCCCGGCGGGTCGTCGGCTTTCGGCTCTTGCGAATGAGCGGCGCAAGCCAGACAGAGTGCGAGCGCGACGGCAAGGATTCGCAAGGTTTTCTGCCGACTAGCGCCCATTCTCCGATTGTAGCACTGACTCCGACTTTATCACTGCGGCGTGGCGAAGTTGGCGAGCCTCTGCGTGGCAGTTCAGAATCCGCTGCTCCAGTTCCGCGAGCAGGTCTTCGTCTGTCAGTTCGGCCACTTGCTCGGGCGATATGGGCGGCCCAATCACCACGGCGAGGCGCGTCGGCCGCGGCAGCTTTGCCGTGCGGGGCCACGATTGGTACGCCCCGTCGATTCCGACCGGCACCAGTGGCACTTTGCTCCGGCGGGCCACCGCGATGAATCCCGGCTTCAGTGGAGCGACCTCGCCGTCGTGCGTTCGCGTCCCTTCCGGAAAAATGAGGACCAGTTCTCCCGCTTTGAGCCGCTTGAGCGTTTCTTTCAGCCCCGCGAGGCCGCCCCCTTCGCGGTCGATCGGGATGGCGTCGAGAAACCAAATGAGCTGGGCCAGGCCCGGTACGCGAAAGAGTGTGTCGCGGGCGAGGTAGTTCATCCGCCGATCGCAGGTCAGCCCGACGAGCGGCGGATCGAAATAGCTCTGATGATTGGCACAGACGAGACCGCCCCCCGCTTCCGGCCAGTTATCGCGGCCTTCGACCCGCAAACCGAACATCCCCACGCCGAGCAGCCGCGCGAGGACGCGCAGTGCGTCGTAGCCGAGGCGCTGGGCAAGGGTGCGCTGCATGTCGGGTGCTCGTCGTGGTTCTTCAGGCGACCTGTGGCGGGAGTGCCATTCTTGGCAGCGGCTACGGGTTTGGCGAGAGGGAGGGTGTAAGGAAGGTTCGCCTTGCCGGGGTGGATAGGTAGGTCCGTCTTGCCGAGACGGACCTGATGGGCGAGTGTTCTGCCCGTTGACGAGGAAGGTCCCGCCCGGCAGGCGGGACCTACTTCTCGCGGACCAGACGTGTCACGGGGACGAAAAACTTTCCCTCGAGTAAGGACGAGCGGTAGAATTGGTCAGTGATCAGAGGCCAGTCATTTCAGCACTCACCGTTGGACTGCCGGCGATCAGGTCTCGCACGAATACACCCAACGAAACGCAAAGCACTGTGCACGACGACGGGTACGTGGAATCACTCATGTGTGCGGAGAAAAGGTGATTCCTGGCCAGATAGGTCCGGACGTTTTTTTGGAAAGCGCCAACATCACCATTGGCACGCCGTATCCATTGAATCAATTTCTTTGAACTCCATTCTAACAGGCTCGTTAATCCTCCGTTGTCAGCCGATCCGGCGGGGTGACAAGCCATTCGCGTCCAAGCGTCCGAATGACACTCCGCTCGGCGTCGGTCAGGTATTCCAGCGGGCTCTTACCGTCGGCGCGTGCTAAGAGACACCCTGCCAGATTGAGCATCATCCGCCGCTTGAGGTCGTCGAGTTCACTGGACGAAGCGACCGTTTGCAACTCACGGCAGTAGAAGTGCCAGAACACGCCCTCTAGCAGCAAGTATTTGCGACACTGCTCGCGAGCCCGCACGGCTTTGGCGACCAGGTGCGTCAGGAAGAAACCGAGATCGAAGGCTGGATCGCCGAAGTGGCCGACTTCAAAGTCGATCAGCAGCGCCTGACTCGGCGAGACGAGCAGGTTCTTCGGGCTGAAGTCGCCGTGGACGAGGCAAAGGCGGTGCTCCATCACGGAATCGACCAGCGACGAAAGCTGCTGCGCCAGGTCGGGATGAACTTTGGCGGCATGGCGATAGTACGGATCGAGCCGCAACTGATCGAAGAACGAGCGATCCTCAAATTGCGACGCCAATTTCGCGTTGCGCCAAGTGCCCGCATGCAACCGCCCGAGCAGCCTGCCGCACGTCGCCGCGATGAACAGGCTGTCGGTGCTCCGGCCCGCCAGCAGCATCTCTTTCCACGTCCGATGCTCTTCCGGGGCCGCCGTCATCGCGTAGCAATAGTTCTCGCGGTCCTCCCAGAGCACTTCTGGAACCGCCGGGCGAAAGCGGGCCTTTTCCGGTTTGGCGGTACGCAGCACCCATCCGCAAACTTCCAACACCTCAACCTCGCGCCAAATCCGTTCGATCGGGCATCGCCAATCTTCCTTCACGCGCAGCCGCCCGCGGGCCTGTTTTAGCACGAACTGCTCGCCGCGAGCCGGCAGCGTCACGAGGAGCACGACGTTCGACACGCCCCCAGCTAGTACCCGCACATCGACCGGCTCGCCTGCCGCCACACGCCCGGCCGCTCGCAGAAAGTCGGCGGCGTTCGTAGCGTCAATTTCATGCATGTGCGGCAGGACGGCAGAATCATGAGAACAGAATAATGATCCATTATTCTGCCAGCATTATTCTGTCACTCCAATTGACCTTAACTCGCTACTCCTTCTTCTCCGGCTGCTTTACGGGCTCCTTCGCCGGCAGCTTCTCCAGCGCCGCGGCCAATCCCGGCACCTGATCCTTGCCGGAGGGAACGCTGAAGTCGGCGCCGGTGAACGCTTCGCCGATCGATTCGTAGCGGCCGCCCAGGTGCTTGGCGAGGAACCCCTCGGTGATCGCGTAAAAGGCGAAGTTGTTCTCCGGCCGGGCAAAGCCGTGCCCTTCGTCGTGAACAAGGACGTAAGTCACTGGAATCTTCTTCTCGGACATCGCCTTCACGATCTGGTCCGCTTCGACCTGCTTCACGCGCGGGTCGTTCGCCCCTTGGCCGATCAGCAGCGGCTTTTTGATCTTCTCGACGAAGTTGAGCGGCGAACGCGATTCGAGGAACTTGCGCCCTTCCTCCGATTCCCAATCGCCGACGAACAGCTTCATCACCGGCATGAACGGATACCAATACGGCGGGGCGTTGTTGAGCAGCGTGATGAGGCTTGACGGGCCGACGATATCGACGCCGCACGCGAACACATCAGGCGTGAACGTGAGCCCGACGAGCGTCGC
>CAYLLN010000010.1:0-5685 GCA_964384375.1 uncultured Pirellulaceae bacterium | reverse complement strand
GCCGCCGTAGCTGCCGCCCATAATGGCGACTTTGTCCTTCTGGGCGATCTTTAGATCGACGGCCCACTTCACGGCATCAATCAGGTCATCGTGCATCTTGCCGGCCCACTCGCGTTGCCCCTTGTTCAGGAAGTCCTTGCCGAAGCCGGTCGAGCCGCGGAAGTTGACCGACAGCACCGCGTAGCCCCGATTCGCGAGCAATTGATGCTCGGGGTTGTAGCCCCAGTCGTCGCGAGCCCACGGGCCGCCATGCACGTTGAGCACCATCGGCAGCGGCTGGTTCGGGCGGCCCGTTCCTTCGGGATCGGCCCATTTGGGGAGCGACAGGTAACTCACCAGGTTCAGTCCGTCGCGAGTCGGGATGATCACCGGGTGCATCTTCACCAGCGGCAGCTTTTCCAGTTCCGGCTGGCTTGTGAACAGGAACGTCGCCTTCTTCGCCGGTTGCCGGTCGTAGAGATAGAATCGGACCGGGCCGTTGTCCATGACAAAGGCGACGGTCCAGCGTTTGTCGTCGAGCGTGCGGCCGGTGATCTGAATTTCGCCGTCGGCCACCGTTTTCAGATAATCGAGATCGGGCTGAATCGCCGGGTCGATCACCTTCCACTCGGTCCGCTCGTAGGTGAACGCGACCGCCTGGACCTTTTTTTCTGTTGGATGGGCGAGGACGCCGCTTACATCGGCCCGCGGGTCCTCGGCGATCAGCGACGACTTGCCGGTCGCCAGGGCGATCGACGTGAGGGCGGCCGTGTTCCGCTCGCGGCTGTCGATGAAATAGAGGTGCTCGCCGGTCTTATCGAAGCCGGCCGGGCCGCTTGTCATCGCGTCGCGCGGGTCGATCTTGATCATCGGCTCCCACTTGCCGCCAGCCGCGGGCTTGAGGATTTGCTGCCCGGCATCAGGCATCGTCTGAATGGCGAAGCGGACGCGGAAATCGTCGTCGGTCAGAAAGCCGTCAAAGCCGGGATTCTCCTGCACGAGCTTCCGCTCGCCGGTGACGAGGTTCACACGATGGATGTCGTGATACCGCCGCTCGCCACGGTCGTTGATGCCGACAAGCAGTTCGTCGGGGAATCGCTCGCTCACTCCTTCGATCTGAGCGGTGATCTTCTCGATCGGCGTGAGATCCTTGATCTCACCCGTGTCGAGCTGAATCGCATAGACGTGGAAATCCTCATCGCCGTTTTTATCCTGCGTGTAGAGGATGTGCTTGCTGGTGTACGCCCACGAGTAGCTGACGACGCCGCGATGCTTGTCGAACGTGACCGGCTTGGCCTTGGCCGGATCGTCGTCGGGGCTGACCCAGACGTTGAGCACTCCCTCGACCGGCGCGACAAACGCCAGCCGCTTGCCGTCGGGGCTGAGGCGGGCACGGGCCTTTTCCGGATTGCCGAAGAACTTCGCCCGCGGGATCAGGGGGACGTCGTCGGGACCGGCGGCTCGACAAAGGCTAGCTGAAATGCTGACGGCAAGCGTAACGCTGGCGAGCAGCAGGCGCAAGGTAAAATTCATTCGTCCGGCTCCCGGAAGAGTAATTAGCGGATCGTACAGAGCCAGAATACCGGTGCGCGAGTTTCGCGGCTACCTGAGCATCGGCTGGCGGAGGACGGGAGCGGCATCGGGCGGGCCACTCGTGCGAAGCCGCGTCGGGGTGTGCTTGGGCAAGGCAGCGGTGCGGGTGGGAGCAAGGTCTGGCACGGGGAGCAGGCCAACGAGCGCGCCGGTCTGCCGCGTGGCGGGAACCTGGTATTGATTGTCGGGAAGCAAAGCTCGCAGCAGGTTTACAGGCGAGGTCGCATGCTGCGGTGGAGCGGCAAGAATCGGGCCGGCAGCGCTGGCAATCAGCACGCCCTGTTCGCTTTCGTGGGCGACGCCCGAAAGCCGCAGGGAGCGTCCATCGAGGTGGAACTGCACGCCGAGCTTGCCGAACGGGATGGGCCGGCTGGTGGTTGGCTCGTGCAGATCGAGCGGAGCGTCGAGTTGCAAGTGTTCGGCAAGGGCGAAGACGAGAGACGGGCTGATGGAGCCATGTTCAACATGGAGTCTGCCTGAGAGTTCCGTCAGCGTGCCGTCCGTGACCGTCGCCTGGTCGATAACCATCTGACCGCGGCCGCTGAGCTGATGCGGGAACTGCTCGGTGACGAGGGTATCGAGATCGAGGTCGCTGAATTTGCCCGCGAGATGGCCGCTTGCTCCGTCCGATTTCTCCGTCCATTCGATGTTTCCGGCAAAGCGAGCTTCTCTTCCCAGCCGCTCAGCCATCGGCAGCAAGTCCGCGATGAGTGCGCAGGCGACTGGTTGCCCAGCCGTCTCGAAATGCCAGGCGGTTTGCGGCGGCGTGGTGGATCGGTCCCGGGCAATCTTCAGCACGCAGGGTTGATCGCTCGGCACGCCGGGCATTTTCCAAGTGAGCAGGACTTCAATTCCGCTTGCCGTCGAGACGGCTTGCCCCTCGGACTGGACGAGCGTGTGCGATCCGTGATCACCTTGCAGAGTAATGTCGCTCTTGAGCAGCGTGATCAGCGTCTGCGGCGATTCCGTGGACATCGATGATTGGCGAAGCAGGCGATGTTCCAGCGTCTGCCACAGCAGTGGCAATTGGCTGGATTCGATGATGAGCTGCGAAGCTTGTGCCTGCCAACCGGCTGATGATTGCTGAAGTTCAAGTGCAGCAGCTTTGGCGATGAG
This sequence comes from uncultured Pirellulaceae bacterium, assembly GCA_964384375.1. Taxonomy (GTDB): domain Bacteria; phylum Planctomycetota; class Planctomycetia; order Pirellulales; family Pirellulaceae; genus CAYLLN01. The sequence continues at coordinate 2,997 of CAYLLN010000010.1, read as the reverse complement.
TGAATGCGTTTCTGGATCGCGCAAGGTCACGCCTTCCAGGCGAGCGATCGTCGGCTCGGGATAGCTCGCCCCTTCGATCTCTACAATCAGATCGAGGCGACGGGAGAGTTCGACTTGCCACTGGTCGCGATTCATCCCCGCAACGCTGTCAGCTGGGCGCGCAACAATCCACGAGGCGACTGCCAGTGTGGGAAAGACGCACAGCAGCACAAAGCCAAGTCGGCAGAGCAGAATGCGTTGCTTGAGCGGCATGGCGAACGTCCTTGTTCACGTAGCACAATCTCCGCAACCACTGGTCGCGGCTATGTTTAGCGTTCTCTGGCCATCTCCAAAAACAGCTTGTAGCGAGCCTGCATTTCGGCCAAGCTGTCGTTGCCGAACTTTTCGACCAGCGCTCGGGCAATCTCGAACGCGACCACGTTTTCGACGATCACACTGGCTGCGGATACCGCACATACGTCGCTTCGTTCGTATTCGGCCGACTGTGGCTCTTTCGTCGTCAGATTCACCGACTCCAGCGGCTTGCGCAGGGTACTGATCGGCTTCTTCGCAGCACGGACCACGAGCGGCTGGCCGTTGGTCATGCCCGCTTCCAGGCCGCCGGCGTTGTTCGTGGGGCGCGTGTAGCCGAGCGAGGGCGTGTCACGCTGCGACTCGTCGTAGTGAATCGGATCGTGGACTTGCGAACCCGGACGGCGGGCCGCTTCGAAGCCAAGGCCGATCTCGACTCCCTTGATCGCTTGCACCGCCATCACGGCCTGCGCGATCCGGCCATCGAGCTTCAAGTCCCACTGGGCGTGGGTGCCGAGGCCAAACGGTACTCCTTCAACGCGGACCTCGACGATGCCGCCGAGCGTGTCTCCCGCCTTGCCCGTTTCGTCGATGAGCCGCTTTACTTCTTCGTCGCGAGTCGGGTCGAGCGAGTAAAGTTCGCTGGCGTCGCGGAGCTTCAATCGCTCGGTCATCGGCAGTTCGGGCACGTCGAACTTCACGCCGCCCAGTTCAACGACGTAACCGATCACTTGAATGTTGAACTGAGCAAGCAGTTGTCTCGTAAGTGCTCCGGCAGCAACGCGGACCGTCGTCTCGCGGGCGCTGGCACGTTCCAGGATGCCGCGAATCGGGCCGAGGTACTTGATTGCTCCTGTCAGGTCGCCGTGCCCCGGTCGCGGCCGCGCGAGATCGTCGAGCCGTTCGAGCTTGTAGTCCTTGTTGACAACCTGTAGAGCAATGGGGCTGCCGAGCGTGGTGTTCTTCCAGATGCCGGTGAGGATTTCGACGGTGTCGGTCTCGATCCGCTGGCGGCCGCCGCGACCGTAGCCCCCCTGCCGCCGCCGCAGTTCGACATCGATTGGGCCGGTATCGAGCGCAACGCCAGCCGGGAAGCCATCGACCATGGCCAGCAGCGTTTTGCCGTGCGATTCACCGGCGGTCCAGTAGCGTAAGGTCATGTCAGAAAACAACTTGCGGCAAAGCAACCAGTGACGATTCGCCGCATCCTAGAGCCCGATTACCCATCGAATTCTAGTTCGATCCCGGCGGCGACGATAGGTCAGCCGACTGTGATGAACCGGTAAAAAAGCAACCCCGAGCGCGGGCTCGGGGTTGCAGAAGTCTCAAAGTGCGGCGATTGGAAAGTGTTACTTCGCTTCCCCTTCGCCCGCTCCCGCCGCCACCGGCTCTGGCTGCGCGGCTGCGGCTGGTGGGTTGTTCACGAGGCCTTTGAAGTCGAGCCGGCGGGGCTTGTCTTCGTCGTCCTTGATAGCATCGACGAGGATCGTGTCCTTCCCTTGGAACTCGCCCTTGAGGATTTCCTCGGCGAGCGGGTCTTCGACGTAGTTCTCGACGGCGCGGCGAAGCGGACGAGCACCGAAGTCGGTGTTCGAGCCCTTCTTGATGATGAACTCCTTCGCGCTGTCGGTGAGCGTCAGCGTATAGCCTCGCTCGGCCAGTCGCTCGCGAACCTTCTTCAGTTCCAGGTCGATCACCTGCTTGAGATCCTCAACCGTCAGGTGGCGGAAGACGATCGTGTCGTCCAGGCGGTTGATGAACTCCGGCCGGAACGCCCGTTCGATCCGCTCCTGCACGCGCTCTTTCATCGCGTCGTACGACGAATCCTGATCCCCCTTGTGGAAACCGAACTGGCTTTCGTTCTTGATCGCCTCGGCCCCCGCATTGGTCGTCATGATCAAAATCGCGTTGCGGAAATCGACGCGGCGACCAAAGCTGTCGGTCAGCCGGCCTTCTTCCATCACCTGGAGGAGCGTGTTGAACACGTCCGGATGGGCCTTCTCGATTTCGTCGAGCAGCACGACCGCGTACGGCCGGCGGCGAATCTTCTCCGTGAGCTGGCCACCTTCTTCGTAGCCGACGTAGCCCGGCGGAGCGCCGATCAGGCGGCTGACGTTGTGCTTCTCCATGTATTCGCTCATGTCGATCTGCACGAGGGCATCGGCATCGCCAAACATGAACTCGGCCAGCGCCTTGGCGAGCAAGGTCTTGCCCACGCCCGTCGGCCCGGCAAAGAGGAAGCAGCCGGTGGGCCGCTTCGGGTCTTTCAGGCCGCTGCGGGTGCGGCGGACGGCCTTGGCCACCGCCTGCATCGCCGGCGTGCCGGTGTCGGCGGCGTACACCTGCCGCATCAGCCACGCGGCGTACCCGAGCCCGGCGACGGCCACGACCAGACACCCGAGCAGTCCGAGCTTCTCGCCCAGGCCGTAGGCGGAGGACGTGAGGAAGCCGAAGGGTTCCCACCCGTCGCCGAAGAGCGTGAGCGAACTGGTCGGGGCCGCCCCGAGAAGGCCGAGGGGGAGGGCGCAGACGACGGCCAGAAGCCAGGGGAAGCGTGCGGCCGGGCGAGAGCGGCGGCGTGGCATGGGGTGCGGTCCTACGGCAATGCGCGGTCCCGGGACGCGAGCGGCGGGAGTGGAGAGGGCGAGTCCCCGCTGTCGCGTGTGCCGGGTGGGTTGTCCGGGTAAGACGGCCGTTCGGCCGTCG
>CAYLLN010000009.1:18145-124540 GCA_964384375.1 uncultured Pirellulaceae bacterium | reverse complement strand
CTCTCGACTCCTCCCGGGCTCTCTTTATCTCACGCCCGCCGCCTGTCCAGCTTTTGGGGTCCACTTCAGCTTTCAGTTCGTCAACACTTTCCGAGTATTGCTTGTTGACGACGAGGGTCAATCCAGGAATTGCTAGGAGCTTGTTCATTAGCGCACCTTGCGGAACACGAGGTGCCCAAAACCAGAATTCGCGGATTGCAAAGTCGGAAAGATATTTGTCCGCGTAAACACGTTGACGCTCAAACTTCTTGCGGACTCGCTCGCCGAATCTTCGTATCCCTTGCCATATTCCAGACCACCAAGATGGGTCGAAACTTCACAAAGGTAGGCTGCCTTGTTGGGAAAATCGAGGCCGACGACATCTAGTTCGCCGAGCCCCTCGATGCCGGTTTCGGGTGGACGCACATTGTAGCTAACGACGTCGCACTTTTTGATAATCTTCAGATACTCCCCGACAAGGAACTCGCCCATGTCCGTGCTCAATGGGAATTCTCCGTTCACACGCAGATGCAATAGCTGTCAAGACTCTTCGTTCGATTCTTGACTAAGCTCACGCGATACCTGCTCGATCATGAGCGCTTCGATGGCTTCTTCGCGTTTCATCTCTCCTGCTAGCACCTTCGCTGCGTACGTACCGGCAAGCGAAGTGACTACTACCGAGTCGGCGTCGAGGCAAAACTTGACTCCAGGATCGTACTCGTCGTTACTTGGCTTTTTGGCCATCGTTTGGAATCTCCACTACCTCGACTCCACCGTCAGCGCCATCACCACCGGGGCGGTGCGGTCGTCTCCTTTGACGAGTTCGATCTTTTCGATCGGCTCGCCCCGTTCGGGCGTGACTGCGAGATAACGCAGTTGCTTGCCGCGGAGGTCAAAGGCGAACTTGCTCTTGGGGACATCGACGCGGCGGATGTAGTCGGCGAAGTGCTCGCCGTTGAGGAGCTTGTGGTCCTCGGTTTGGCCGTCCGCGTAGTGCAGCCGGACGATCATGCTGACCGTTTTGTCGCCGCCGTAGGGGAAACCCCAGCCGGAGATGCCGGAGAGCAGGTGGATCGCCTTGGCCGGCATATTGCACGGAAGCGTCACCGACTTGGGCATCGTCGGCGCGGTTTTCCCTTCCGGACCGTAAAGCAGGATCGCGTTGCGCGTCTTCCCTTCCTGTGGATCGACGAGGACAAACGGCACTCCTTCGACGGTTTTGGGGCTCCAGTCGTCGAATACCAACCGCTCGACCTCGGATTCTTCGTCGAAGAACATGCCGCGAGTCGAAAGGATGGTGGCGTATTTCTCGAGCGGGATCGGCACGAACTGACCGCGCTGCGTGAGGAATTCGAGCACATCGCGGATTTCCTCGGGCTTGACCTGCTTCTCGAACCCCTCGGGCATGAGCGACTTGGTCGAGGCCTTCAGGCTTTCGATCTCGTCGCGCTGAATGACGTGCTTCTTGGCCTCACTGTCGATCAGTTCCACCGCGGTCTTCGTCTCCGACGCGAGGAGGCCATTGATCACGATGCCGTCGGCCGTGAGGACCGAATAGACGCGGAAATTCCCCTCCACGTTGCGGCTGGGGTCAATCAGGTGGATGAGCAACTCGTGCTTGGGATGGACCGCCATGCCGGTGAGGTCGGGGCCGATCTTCGCCCCTTCGCCTGAGTGCGTGTGGCACTTGGCACACTGGTTCTTAAAGACGACCTTGCCGAGCGCGGCGTCCCCCTTCTCCTCGGCCAGATGCTTCAGGTCGTCGAGCACTTTCTGCCGATCGGCATTGGGGAGTCCACCGCCAGCCGCGAGGAGCCGCCGGGCGCGCTCGGCAATGCGGCGGGTCGGATGGCTGGCGAGGGCCTGCTTCTGATCGAGCGAGAGGTCGGCAAGCTGGACATTGGCCTTTTCGATGGCATCAAGCACGAGGAGCGTCCAGTCGCTGCGCGAGAGCAGTACGCGGAGGGCGACCGGCCGGACTGCCGGCGTGAGTGCTGTGAGATGATCGGCAAGCGCCTGACCGACGTCGGGCGATTCGCTCTTCGCCAGCGCCTCGACGAGACCACGGGCGATGTCCGGCGAGGTCTGCGGCGTGATCAACTCCAGTAACTTCGCCGCGGTCGGATCATTCCGCAGCAGGTCCACATATTCAGCGGCGGCCTTGATCCGGGCGTCATCGCTGGTTTCCGTATCAGACGCCGTCGCAAGAAACCCTTCGGCGAGCTTGGCGATGTTCTTGGCCAGAGCATCGCTCCCCCAGCGGCTGGCAAGTGTGACGAGTTGCGACTTGCCGGCAGCGGGGAGCTTGGCAAAGAGCTCGCCGACGATCGCTTCCATCTCGGGGCTTTGCGCCGGCTTGCTGTCGCGCGGCCAGCCGCGGGCGAGGCCGGTGAGAATGGCCACGGCGACTTCCGGCTGAGCATTGCGAAGCTGATCGAGAAGCGATTCGGGCGTAGTCAGGCCGGTGCGAGCCGTGTGATCGGCCGCGATCGTGAGCCGCTCGGTCGCGGCGGTATTCGCGAGCGACTTCTCGGCCGACTGCGCTGCCGCGACGAGAGCATACTTGCCATTCTTCGCGGTCGCTGCGGTGGCTGCATCGAGCAGATTGCGATCCTGCTGAATAGCACTGTCGGCTAACGCCACAATGGCGGCCTTTGCAGTTGCCTCGCCTGCCGGCTGGCTAGTCAAGGCGAGCAGCGCGGCGAGGCGGACCTGCGGGTCACGGTCGGTGAGTGTGCCGCTTTCGAGCAAGGCGGCTGCCGTCGTCTCGGCAGGGGCGAGAACTTGCACCGCGTTGCGGCGGACGCCAGCCGATGGATGCTTGAGAGCGGCGACGGCGGCTCCCTGCGTTTCACCTTCGAGAGCGCCCAGACCGGCGAGTGTTTGCAAAGCATGAATGGCTGCCGTGTTCAGGCCAATCGCATCGACGCTCTTGTCGCTTGCGAGTTTGACGAGCTCCGGAACAACAACCTTGTTCCCGCGTTCCACCAAGAGTCGCTGGGCGTGTGTCCGCCAGAACATGTTGTCGCTTTTGAGGGCAGCGACGAGCTGGTCAGTACCTGCGCCTGCGAGTGTCATAACGCCCGGCTCCTTCGACTGCTGACTGGTCATCACTAGCCGATAAACCCGCCCGTGCTTCTTGTCACGCAGCTCCGTCTCGTACGCGGCTCCCTTGCCGGTGCGGAAACCTTGCGGCGTCGGGTTGTGCTGGACGATGAAGTTGTACCAATCGCAGAACCACATGTTGCCGTCGGGACCAACCTCCGCCTGAATCGGGCTGGTCCACTCGTCGTCGCTGGCCACCAGGTTCCATGAGTTCTTCGACTTGAAGCCCGCGCCGTCGGGGCGAATGACAAACGTTGCCACCAGGTGACCCGTCGGCTCGGCGACAAAGGCAGTCCTATTCCAATACGCCTGCGGATAGTTGCGGGCCGTGTAGAGCGCGTGGCCCGCCGCCGCGGTGAAGCCGTTGTGGTGATCGACCTGACGGACCTTCTCGGTAACGGGATAGAACCGGTTGCTATCCGCGATGCCATTGAGCACCGTGCTGCTCCAGCCGCGAACCGCTTCATAGTAGCGGTTGGGAATCGGCATGAATTCGCTCGGATTGCCGTTGGCGGTGGAGCCGAAGATCAGCCCTTCCTCGCTGATTCCCAGTCCCCACGTGTTGTTGTTCGTCGAACGGAGGAATTCAAGTTCGGTGATCGCTGTCTTCTCCGCTTCGCCTTCGACCTTGAACCGGAAAAAGCCCTGGCGAAACGATTGCACCTCGCGGCCGTCGGTCAGCACGGGACGCGAGTCGTTGTACCCCTGCATCGCGTAGTACCAGTTGTCGAGGCCATAGCGGAAGTTGCTCACCTGGCCGTGCGTGTCGCGCATGCTCCAGCCGGTGACGAGCGTCTTCCGCAGGTCGGACACGTCGTCGCCGGTGGTGTCCTTCAGGTAGATCGTTTCTCCCCCTTCCTGCACGATTGCCCCGCCCCGATAGAACGCGATCGACGTGGGGATGCTCAGCTTCTCGGCAAAGACGGTGAACTTGTCGGCCCGACCGTCGCCGTCGGTGTCTTCGCAGATGCGAATCCGGTCGCGGCCCTGCCCCTTCGGCTGCAGTTCGTTCGGGTAGTCGTAGGTTTCGCAGACCCAGAGGCGGCCCCGCTCGTCCCAGGTCATGAAGATCGGCTTGCCCCCCAGTTCCGGCTCGGCGACGAAGAGCCGCGGCTCGAATTCCTTGGGCGTCACCAGGTGCTTGAGCGATTCGGCCGGATCGAGCGGCTTTTGCATTTGCTTCTGTGGGGCTCCCATCGTTCCCCAGCGCGGGCCGGCAGTGTAAATCGGCACGTTCGCCGGCTGGGACTCGAATGGCTTTACGTCCGTCCGCTTGGCGGTCATCTCCGGCGTGTAGTTGGCAATGTCGGCATAGGCGGGAACCGTGCTCGGATCGTCGCCGACGGCCCAGCGGATTCCGCGATCGACGAGGTTCAAAAAGCCCGGATTCCCCCACGTCCGCTGATCGTGCCCCCAGGCGGTATAGAAGACGCGTCCCTTTCCTTGCGTGCGGACCCAGGTCCACGGCTCACGGCGATCCCCTTCCTGCCGCCATTCGAGCACGGTCCGGTCCTTGTCGTTGTGCTTGGTGTGGACGTAGGTCTCGTCCCAGCTCTCAAAGCCGCGAAAGCCGCGGGTGATCGGGTGCTCGTCCTTGGTCAGAATCGTGCGGAACGTACCGGTGCCGTGCCGCTGGAACTGGGCCCCCACGAGTTCGATGTACTTGGGCGAATTCAGGAAGCAGAACGACGCGCAGTGCAGCGGGACGAGCCCCTTGCCGCCGGCTACATAGTCGAGCAGCGCCTTCTCTTGCTCGGGCGAAATCTTTTCTTGATTCGCATAAATCACCAGGCCCGCATACTTGCCGAGCGTCTCGGGGTTCAGGTCGTCGAGCTTGTCGGTGTAAGTCAGCTCGATCCCCCGCTCTTTCATCGTCGGCTGAAGCTGCTTGAACCGCGCCGCCGGCTGGTGGTGGCCGGAGTCGCCGAGGAAGAGGAGCTTCAGCGGTTCGGCGGCGATCGAGTAAGACGAAGCTGCCAGACCAAAGAGCAGAGCGACGCTGGCGAGAAATCGGGAGAGTTTCATGGAGAGATCTCTGCAAAGCAGTGCGGACGGACTAGTGCGGCAAACGGTAAGAAAGGACATTTGGCGATACGAAATCTCGAACAGAATGGATCAGGCGATTGCCAAAATCGAATAGCGGCGGGAATTCAACAATTCCCGCAGATCGTATTGTGGTTTCTCGCAAGCACAGGGGATAGATGGCAACTGCCTTATGGCGCTGCAGCAGCCGATTTTTCGTCCGCGTGCTGGAACAGGCGGGGAGCAAAGTCGTGCAATGCCAGCCGCCAGGTTTGCCACTCGTGACCCAGCCCTGGAGCATCGCGAAAGACGACGTTCTCCACCCCCGCCGACTTCAGCGACTCGTAAAGAGCCTTGGCACTGCGGTGAATACCCTCGTCAAGTCCGACGTCGCCTGAGTGCAGGTACAGCAGGTTCACACGCTCGTCGAACTTCGCCGGGTCGGCAAAGACTCCGCCGTAGGCGGTCATGGGATCGACACCCCGGCCGGCGCCGCTGAAGGCCGCAACGGCCGAAAAGGTATCGAGGTTCGTGAGGCCAATTTGCATCGCTTGAGCCGCCCCCATCGAGAGCCCCGCAATGGCCCGATGCTGGCGATCGGCCTTCGTGCGGTAGTTCGCGTCGATCAGCGGAACGAGGTCCTTGATGACGACATCGCCAAAGGCAGTGAAGTCGAATCGGCCGCGGCCCGGTCCCGCCGGAGTTGGCTGCTGACCCTCCCGCAAAGCGTACCCTTTTTCCATGACGACGATCATCGGCTGCGCTTGGCCGGCAGCGATGAGGTTGTCGAAGATGAAGTTCATGTGTCCCTGGCGGGGCCAGCCGGTTTCGTCCTCGCCGCCGCCATGTTGCAGGTAGAGGACCGGGAAGCGTTTGTCTGGGTCGGCGTCATAGCCCGGCGGCGTGTACACGTGGATGTGCCGCGTTTGGCCGGTCACGGAGGACTTGTACCACCGCGAGCGGACTTCGCCGTGCGGCACGTCCTTGACGTGAAAGAAATCGACCCCGGATTGAGGAATCTCAATGCCGCTCGTCGGTTTGCCGGTTCCGAAGAACGTATCGCTCCCCGGATCGTTCATTCGGACGCCGTCCACGATTAGCTCGTAATAATGGAAACCCGGCACAATGGGCGGGGACGTTAGCGACCAGACGCCATCATCGCCGCGCTGCATGTCCCAGGGTCCGCCAGAACCGAGACCGTAGTTGGTGAAGACCTGGACCTTCTGCGCATCCGGGGCGCGGAGGCGAAACGTCGCCCGCCCGTCGGCATGAACCCGTGGATACCCGGAGTTGCCGACGTTCGTCGCGGCGGGCTGACCTTCGTCCCGGGCTGGCTCAGCGGATTTTGGGGGAACTGGCTTTTCGCCTGCAGGCTGAGCAAGGGCGGAATTTAACTGAAATGCCAGTGCGGCGAAGGCCGCCAGAGCGAGGATGCGAGAAGTCATGATTCAACCTCGGAAGAGAGAGAAGTCGTTGCGCCGGCGGTTGCCTGCTCGGCATTGAGGGATTCTGCGATGCGGCCGAGCATCCCTACGAGTGTGTCTGCCTCGTCGGCACCAAGCGCCCCCAGCATTCGCTCGCGGATCGGTTCGCCGGCTCTCCAAAGCTGCCTGAACGTCCGCTGGCCTAGCGGCGTCAGGGCAACGGTTCGCGCGCGAGCATCCGTGGGATGCGAATCGCGCCTTACGAACCCGCGTTTGGCGAGCAAGACAAGCATCGCACGGACGGTGCTTGGGTCGGACGCCATCCGGCGAGCGAGTTCACGCTGCGTCAGGGCCTGCCCCCGTTCGAGCGTCGCGAGAAGCACGAACTGATCGGCCGTTACTCCATGTGCCGCAAATCGCGCCTCGGTCCGGCGATGAAGCGCCAGATAGGCGGAACGGAGAGCAATCGCGATGTTGTGTCCGGCGGTCATCGACAATCTGCTGCATGCTAAGTTCGTGCGTACACGCACGATACGGCTGGCAGTGTAGCGCGGACGTGGCTCAGATACAAGTAGTCGGTGACGCCGGCTATTTCGCTGCGATTCCCGCATGCGAATATGCAGAAACGGTCTCCCAAGCGAGCTTCTGCAGGATCGCGTTCTGCTCATCGGTCAGGCCCGCCAGGTTGTGCCCTTCGGGGCTCATGCGATAGATCGCCGCGAAATTGCAATAGCTGGCCAGGGCCTGAACGTGCGGACCGCCGTGGCCGATCGGATCGGTGAATAGCTCGGATTGCTTGGCGACGCCCGGATACTTGCCGTCGATCACCAAGCCGCGGAGCTTCACGACTGCGTCGCCGACCGGGACGATGAACACGGCGGTCTTGCCGTGCTGTTGGTTGAGATCATCGACCTGGGCCTCCAGCTTCTTCCGCCACTCGTCGATGGCGGCTTGCAGGTCGGCGACTTTCACTTCGTCGCGCTGGGCGTTGTTCGTGATTCGTTTCTCGGCCGGCAAGTCGAACGGATACCAGGACGCCTGCACCAGCAGCCGGAGGTTCGGATTGTGCGCGAGGCCCAGTTCCGTGAACTTCGCGATCCCCTCGTCGGGAATCTGCAGGTGGGCCGCCATCGTGAAGACATCGACCTCTCCGCTGGTCAGTGCCGGCTTCGCCTTGTTCTTGTCGTCGGCCAAATCCCAGTGCTGAATCACGCGCGAGCCGCCGATCCCCTGCGTGCCGACGAGCTTGTGCCCTTCGATCTTGGCCGACTTCACGAGCTGTTCGACCCGCGGCGGCACGAACATGTGGAAGCTGTGGCCGGTGTAGAAAACGCGGAGGCCAGCGGGTGGAGACTTGGCGTCTTCGGCTGTTGCGATACCGAGCAAGACGAACACACCAAGCAGGGCACCAACGCATGTGAATCGCATGATTTCACCTCTGGCAAGCCACCGGTTCATCTATTGGAGAAAGGCAGAATAATTGGAGCAGAATAATGATTCCTCTCCTCCCATTGTTCTGTCCGTATTATTCTGCCTCCCGCCGCAACCGTCATTCCAACGTAAACCCCGGCAGCTTGACGATCTTGCCACCTTTCTCCGCCGACTGGTGGGCGCAGAGGCCGACGCACGTCCAGTTGGCGGCCGTGCGGGCATTCGGCCACGGATCGCGCTTCTTCACGAGGGCGGTCACCATCTCGTTGACCATGTGCGGGTGCGAGCCGCCGTGGCCGCCACCCTGAATGAACGAGAGGTGCTCGCTGTCGTGAATCTCGGCCGGCTGCGTGAAGCGGCGGATCGGCTCGGGCAAGAGGTGCGCGTAGTCCGGCACCGTCACTTTGCTCGGAATCTCCGGCTCGGGCTTCTTCGCCGTGTGGATGATATGCGGCTCGTGTTCGACGAGAGTCCATTCGAAGCTCTTCTTCGTGCCATAGACATCGAAGCTCTCGCGGTACTGCCGGGCGACGTCGTATAGGAATCGCCAAAGGTGGGCGACCACGTCGCTGTCCTTGATCTTCACGTGGCACGTTTCGACGGCGAACTTGTTGCCCGACTTTTTGGCAATGTCCTTCCGCACGGTGCCGCTGCCGAAGCACGAGACGTACTCGGCCCGCTTATCGAGCAGCCCCAGGCACGGGCTGACGACGTGCGTCGCGTAGTGCATCGGGATCATCTTCTGCCAATAGTCGGGCCAGCCGTCCATGTCCTGCGGGTGCGAGGCGGCCAGGTGCTGAATCTTGCCAAGCTCCCCCTTCTTGTACATTTCCTTGATGAAGAGGAACTCACGGCTATAGACGACCGTTTCGGCCATCATGTACCGCAGGCCCGTGTCATCGACGAGCTGACAGATCTTGTCGCATTCCTTGATCGTCGTGGCCATCGGCACGGTACACATGACGTGCTTGCCAGCCTTGAGGGCCTCGATCGACATCCAAGCGTGGTCGGGAATCGGCGAGTTGATATGGACGAAATCGACCTTCGGGTCGGCCAGCACCTGCTCGTACTCGGTGTAGCGGGTGCCAATGCCGAAGGTGTCGCCGCACTTGTTGAGCTTTGCCTCGTTCCGCTGGCAGATGGCCGCGATGTTGGCGTTGGGATGGGCCTGGTAAATCGGAATCATCTCGGCCCCGAACCCCAGACCAACCATCGCCACGTTGACTTGCTTAGGCACGGACATTCCTCCTCAAGGGATGCTGAATCGCTGAAGAAACCGCCGGAACTCATCGCGGCCGGCGGGTAAAGGAAAGAGCGAGAGCCGCAGGCGGACGAGTGGCATCATTTAGCCAGCGCGGCGGCGGAAATGCAAGGACGCGACGGGCTGCGAGCTTTTGCCGATCGATTCAGACCGGACAACCGCTACATCTTCACACAATGCCCGCACGGATCACCCTACCGCCGTCTATCTCCCCCCTGCGGTAGCGCAGCTCACGTTCGCCCATTCACCTGAGCCAACCGCACTGTCGTTACCACCGTTACAATCGGAACGCGAGGTGCGTAAAGCGTGGTTTCTACGGCATTTGGCGGGCGGTTGCGATGCACCGGCCAAAGCGGATTGTCCGATAGGAACTTTGCTGGCAACCGGCTATGCGCGGCTCTCCCTAGCGCTGGCCTGCCCGCAGGAGTCTCAAACACCGGCCTACCCAAGGGCGCACGGACGGCGCCGTTCGGCCGCCCTTTTGCCACCGTTTCCAAGGATTGGGGACATCTACCATGAAACTTACGAAAATGGCCTTCGCGGCGGCCGTTGCGTGGGGCATCTACGCGGGATGCGCTAACGCCCAGCAGCCGCAAACCCAGTCGGCTTCCTATGCCGCCGACTATTACTACTTCCAAGCCGAAGCCCAGGCGTCGCCCAGCGATGCGGCGGCTCCGGCTGCCAAGATGGTCCAGGCGCCTGCCGCGGCTCATTGCTCCGATGCATGTGCCGCCGAGGAAGAAGCCGAAGCCTGCGAGCCCTGGCGGTTGTTCTGCCAGAAGGAATGCGGCTGGAACATCTACGGCTTTGTGGCCGCTGGCGCTGCGACGAACGACGACAACTCGTTCTTCAACGGCCCGACGACCTTCCCCGACTACAGCGACGCCTACCTGAACCAGCTCTACGCGATCACCGAAAAGACGATCGATACGGGCGGATGCGGTTGGGACTGGGGTGGTCGCGTCGATCTGCTCTACGGCACCGACTATATCTTCACGCAGGCCGTCGGCCTGGAAACACGTGAAACCGGCGCCCCGAAGTGGAACAGCGGGCCGTTCTATGGCCTGGCCATGCCGCAGATCTACGGCGAAGTCGGCTACAACGACTGGGCCGTGAAGCTCGGTCACTTCTATACGCCCATCGGCTATGAAGTGGTGCCCGCCAACGGAAACTTCTTCTACACCCACGCCTACACGATGCAGTACGGCGAGCCCTTCACCCACACGGGTGCTCTGGCCACGTACAAGTACAACGATCGCACCAACGTGATCATTGGCTTCGTCAACGGCTGGGACAACTTCGACCGGCTCAACGACACCGGTGCTGTGGTCGGCGGTTTCACCTGGAACAACGGTGACAAGCTGAGCATCGCCCTGACCGGCATCGCCAGCCCGAACGAAGCGAAGAACGTCCTTGCCGTGACCAACCCCGGCCTGGACACGAACCGCGACATGTACAGCCTGGTCGTCAGCTACCAGCTTACTGAAAAGGCCCAGTACATTTTCCAGCACGACCACGGTTATCAGCGTGACGGCAGCACCTTTGCCGCCAACCAGAGCGCCGAATGGTACGGCGTCAATCAATACCTGTTCTATACGATTAACGACTGCTGGAAGGCCGGCATGCGGGCCGAATGGTTCCGCGACGACGACGGCGCCCGCGTCGGCGGCGTCCGGGCCAACAATCCGCTGTCCCTCGGCGGCTTCGCTGGCAACTTCTACGAAGTGACGGCCGGCATCAACTGGTCGCCCCATGCGAACTTTACCATCCGTCCCGAGATTCGGTACGACTGGTATGACGGCGAAATCCTCGCCGGCAGCAACGGCCCGTTCGACACCGGCAATGCCCCCGGCGACGACGAGCAGCTCCTGGCCGCCGTGGACGTGATCTTCCTCTGGTAGCGTGCGACAGGCATCCCCGCCTGCCAAACCACGCGACCGACAGCCCGCCAATTCGTCTCCCTCAGCGCCGCTTGCGATTTCCCCAATCGCAGGCGGCGTTTTTTGTTTCTTGGGCGGTCGTTTCGACCAGGCGGGAGGCGAGTTTATTAACGAGCCCGGCGCTGGTCGCGCATTGCTCAACTCTCCATCCACCCCTGCGCACCAAGCAAGCACACCGAGCTGACAGACCCCGCAACTTCGGCAATTTCAAAGCCGCAGCAGCCGTCCTAAGTCTTTATATTTTCCTAATCTAGGGCAAACCTGCCGGTTGCTCCTCTCGTTCCGGCGGGCCCTTGGCACGCCTGTTGCTTTCCTGCCCGCCAGCTTGTGATCGCCGCACCAGCCGGCTGATGCACGAGCCTGCAGCGCCAGTTTAGGCGGCGCTGGCGCATTCTTTGCGCCTCAGGCTTGTTCTCAGTGCGTTCGCGGTGCGCGCTTACAGGCCAGGCGTAGCCGGACCCTCCGGCTGATTCGGAACTTGCTTCTTTCTGAAAGGCGGATGCTCCATGAATCGAAGAGCAAAGCTTGTGCTCTGCGGCTTTCTAGCCGCGCTATTTGTTTGTGCCGGGACGATCGCGATCTCCAAGTTCGCAACGGCCCAAGAGACGACTCCCCCTGCCGCGACAGAAACGCCGGCAACTCCCGCAGCGGAGACACCGGCTGCCGAGACTCCTCCAGCGGAAGCCACTCCGGCCGCTACAACTCCTCCGGCCGAAGGCCCGAGCGAAGAGAAGAAAGAAGAAGGCGTTGCGGCTGATACCGGCCCCGTCGTGGCGGTGAACGAAGCACAGTACGCAATCGACAACATCACGCTCTTCATCTGCGCGGTGCTGGTGATCTTCATGCAGGCTGGTTTTGCCCTCGTCGAAACGGGGCTGAACGCAGCGAAGAACGCCGTGAACATCATGTTCAAGAACTACATGGACTTCATGCTTGGCGCCGTGCTGTTCTGGCTCGTGGGCTACGGCATCATGTATCCGGCCGCCGACAACTCGCAGGACATCGTGAAGAACGTCTTTGGCTTCGCGGGTGTCGGCCTGCAAAGCATCACGCCCAACGCGGAAGGTGCTCCTACGATTGCTGCCGGTGCGGTTCCGACCGCTGCCGCTGCTCACCCGCTGGGGCCGCAGGTCAACTTCCTGTTCCAGGTTGCATTCTGTGCCACCGCAGCGACGATCGTTTCGGGCTCGGTCGCTGGCCGCATTAAATTCCCCGCGTACCTCATCTACACAGCCGTAATCTCGGGTTTGATTTACCCGATCAGTGGCATGTGGATGTGGGGTTATGGCTGGCTCTTCGACCTGGGCTTCAAGGACTTTGCCGGCTCTGTCGTGGTACACACGGTGGGTGGCATGGCAGGTCTGGCCGGTGCAATTGCCCTCGGCCCACGTATCGGTAAGTTCGTGAATGGCAAGGCGATGCCCATGCCTGGTCACAACATTCCGTACGCGGCCCTCGGCGTGTTCATCCTGCTCATCGGTTGGTACGGATTTAACCCCGGCAGCCAGCTCGCCTTCACCGGCATGGCGAACACCGACACGATCATGCTCGTCGCCGTGAACACCACGCTGGCAGCCTGCACGGGTGCCCTCACCTCGATGATCTTCTCGTGGGTTGTCTTCAAGAAGCCCGACCTCACGTTCTCGCTCAACGGCGGTTTGGCCGGCCTCGTCGGCATCACGGCCAACTGCCACTGTGTGACGAACACCTCGGCTCTCATCATCGGCGGCATCGCCGGTGTGCTCGTGTGCCTCGCGTGCATTGCCATCGACAAACTGCAAATCGACGATCCGGTGGGTGCGTTTCCGGTCCACGGCGTCTGCGGCATGTGGGGCGGCATCGCGACCGGCATCTTCGGGATTCCCGAACTGGCCGCCTTCAGCGCCGATGCAAAGCTGAGCCTGATGACGCAGATCATCGGCACGCTGAGCATCGCTGGCTGGGCCCTGAGCACCTCGCTGGTGATGTTCTACGCCATGAAAGCCGTCGGTTTGCTCCGCGTCTCTGCGGAGGAGGAACTCAGCGGCCTGGATATCAACGAACACGGCATGTATGCCTATCCCCCGCAGTTGGTTGTCGAAACGTTCGGCGGTGCCACCACCTCAATGGCGTCGTCCGTTCCCGCGTTCGCCGGCCATGCGAAACCGAGCACGGAGGCAGTGTGAAACCCTACCCTAGCTGCCCGTGGGCCAGGGGCTTGCCGCTGGTCCCACGGGCAGCAGCGGGTCGTGGGGCAGGCGTCTCGCCTGCCAGGCGCCACCAGGTTTCCAAGCATGCCCAATAAATCATGAGCAGGCTCTTTCGGCTCATCGCCTGGGCCTGAAGGATACCCCAAAGGTCCGAGTGGGCGTCCGCCTCGTCCGCTCGGACCGGGGTGTTTCTTGGGTTCAGGGTTCAGGGTTCAGGGTTCAGGGTTCAGGGTTCAGGGTTCAGGGGCAGCTTTCACTTCGCGAGACGACGACCTAGACTTGGTTTCATGAAACTGATCATCGCCATCATCCAGCCGAACAAGCTGGAAGAAGTGAAAGCGGCTCTGACCGAAGTGGAAGTCTTCCGCCTCACCGTGCTCGACTGCCAAGGCTTTGGCCGGCAGAAGGGGCAGACGGAGCTCTATCGCGGCCACGAGTACAAGATCAACCTGCTCCGCAAAGTGCAGCTTCAGATTGCCGTGAACGACGACTTCGTCGAGCCGACCATCGCGGCCATCGTCAAAGGGGGCCGCAGCGGCGACGAAGGGCAAATCGGCGACGGCAAAATTTTTGTCCTGCCGATGGATGACTGTGTACGAATCAGGACGGGCGAACGAGGGCGAGAAGCGATTTAGCGATCACTTTCCGCTTACATAATCGAACACCAGCACCTTCTCGATCCGCGGTCCGGCCAGCTTCACGAACTCACCGTGCGCCGGATGCGGAATGTACGCGTCACGATCCTTCGCATTGGCAAAGCTGACGACGAAACCGTGCGTGAAGCCTTCGGCTTTCCCTTCAACGCTCACGTCAGTTCCCCACTCGAACCCCTTGATCGTGTCGATCTTCTTGGGCAGAGCGGCAAAGGCCTCGACCACTTCGGCTACCTGTTCCTTGGTCACAGTGTCCTTAAACTTGAAGAGCACGACATGCCGCAGAAGCGGGGCCGGCTTGTCTTCGGCCGCCTCGGCAGGCTGACGGAACCCGACGGCAGTGGCGAACGAAATCGACATCATCGCGAACCCGAGGGCGAGACAAACGGTCTGGGGCGCAAGACGCAGCATGGTAAGCTCCGGTAGGTCCCGTCGGCCCGACGGGACACTCGTTTGGTTGTTGTTGGTGAACCACAGAAAGGTGCCGCCGGGCCGGCGGCACGTACTTTCGCCGCAGCATAGCTTGGAGTTTCGCCCCCGTGTATATCCCGCCTCCATTTGCCGTCGAGGATCGCGACAAGCTGTTTCAGGCCATCGACGATTACAGCTTTGCATTGCTCGTGAGCGGTTCAGGCGATTCGCTCGTCGGCAGTCACTTGCCGCTCCTCTTGGATCGGACCAGCGGCGAGCACGGCACACTTGTCGGACACATGGCTCGGGCCAACTTGCAGTGGCAAACGGCAGCGGGGCAACCAGTGCTCGCCGTCTTCAGCGGGCCGCACGCTTACATCTCACCAACCTGGTATTCCGCACCACGGACCGTGCCGACGTGGAACTACGTCGCGGTCCATGCCTACGGCGCGCTGGAACTCATCGAGGACGAACCGACCGTCCTCGCACTGCTGCACCGCACGGTTGAGCGATATGAAGCAAGCCAGCCGCAGCCTTGGAAGCTGGCCGATCAGCCAGCGGATTTCATCGCGGGTCTGGCAAACCAGATCGTGGCCTTTCGCATCCCGATCGAGCGGCTCGAGGGGAAGTGGAAGCTCAACCAGAACCATCTGGCCGAGCGGCGCGAACGTGTAGTGGCTGCGCTTGAGCAACAAGAGGGCGAGAATGCTCTGGCGATTGCAAGCTTGATGCGCTGAACAAAGCCGCGACCATTGGTCGCGGAAATTGGGAAATTGGATGCCGACTCGCAGGATCACCCTGACCAGTGGTCAGGGCTTTCATCCAAAGCCGCGACCATTGGTCGCAGTGATTCGACTAAGGCCGCGTGCAATTGCGTCCCGCCAGCTTCGCCTCGCGCAGCGCTGCATCGGCTGCCTGCACCGCGTGGGCGATCGTTTGCTTGGTGCTTGGCGCGGTGATCGCCGACCATCCGGCACTGAACGTGAGCGGTCCGCTGCCGTCGTCTTTGCCGCCGGCTTGCATTCGAATGCGATCGACGGCGGCTGTCGCCTGCTGCGGTTCGACCCCTTCGAGCAAGACCGCGAATTCATCGCCCCCGAGCCGCGCGACGGCATTGCGGCGGCGAACCGTGTTCATCAGGCGGGCCGACACATCCTTCAAGCACTCGTCGCCGGCAACGAAGCCCGCGCGATCGTTGAGGTGCTTGAACAGGTCGATGTCGAGCATCGCAATCACGCACGGCTGCGGAGTCCCCTCGCCGGTGAGCCGGTCGTGCAGCATCTGTTCCCAGGCTCGGCGATTGGGAAGTCCCGTCAGCGGATCGCTCATCGCCAGATGCGACAAGACCTTCTCCTTGCGCCGCGAGGCCTCACGCTGGCGGCGCAAGCGAACGATCTCGGCCAAGAGCAAGCATGCGAGGCGTACTTCTCGCGGCGAGCAATCATCGGGCAAGGAAACGTCGGCCGGCGCGGTCGTTCCCACGGCGATCAGACCGATCTGACCGCGCGCGAGGAGCTCTTCGTCGAGATGGGCGTGCAGGCCGGTGGTGGAGAGAGGCTCGTCGGTGACGATCACGTCCACCTCGTCCGACCCGTTGAGCTGGTCGGCCATGCGGACTTTGCAGCGGGCGGTGGCGAGCGCCGCCGTCCAATCTCGCGCCCGCTGAGGCTGCGCAGTCGCCACCACGATTTGAGCCGGTGCGGTCATGGTGCAACAATTATAGACAGGATGCGATGGAGAGGAGACAGAGGACAGGAGACAGAGAACAGACCCTCACTGTCCTCTGTCCCCTGTTCGCTGTCACCTTCTCTCTCTAGAATCACCCCAATTTTGTTCGCCCCGGCTGGCCGCGGAGACCCCCATGAGCACTGCCGCCCTCGATTTTCAGACGATTCCGGAGGTCTGGACCCGCCGGCATTTGCTCGATTTGGAGAGCCTTTCGGCCGAGGAATTGACCTGCATTCTCGATGCAGCCGAAGCCTTCCGCGAGGCGACCGACAACTGCCGGCGAAAGATCCAAGTTCTGACGGGGCGGACGCTCGCCAACCTGTTTTTTGAGAACAGTACCCGAACCCGCAACAGTTTTTCGCTCGCCGCCCGCCGCTTGGGGGCCGACACGGTCGAGTTTTCCTCCTCCGGCAGCAGCACCGCGAAGGGGGAAACGGTCATCGACACAGCGAAGAATATCGAGGCGATGAACGTCGATGCGGTCGTCATTCGCCACCGCACGCCGGGCACACCGCAGCTCCTGGCCAAGAACCTGGAGTGCTCGGTCATCAATGCCGGTGATGGCCCGCATGAACATCCGACGCAGGGGCTACTCGACATCCTCACCATTCGCCAGCGTCGCGGCAGCCTGGAAGGACTGACCGTCGCCCTTGTCGGCGACATCGCCCACAGCCGCACGGCCCGCTCGAACATCTGGGGCCTGAAGAAGCTCGGCGCTCACGTGATCGTCTGCGGACCGGCAACGCTCGTCTCGCGGCACTGGGAAGAGTACGGCGTCGAAGTCGCCTACAACCTCGACGAAATCTTGCCGCGCTGCGACGTGCTCAATTTGCTTCGTATCCAATTCGAGCGGCAGCACACACGGCCTTTCCCGTCGGTTCGCGAATATGCCTTGCTCTATGCGATGAACCGCGAGCGGATCGAGCGGGCGAAGGACGATATTCTGATCATGGCCCCCGGGCCGATTAACCGCGGCGTCGAGATCACTCCCGAGGTAGCTGACGGCCCACACAGCGTGATTTTGGAACAAGTGACGAACGGTTTGGCGGTCCGCATGGCGGTGCTCTGGCTCACGATGAGTGCGATATGACTCGATTACTGATCCAAGGGGGGCGTGTCATCTGCCCTGCGCAGGGACTCGACCGGACGACGAACCTGCTGATCGAGGACGGCAAAATTGCCGCTCTCGACGTGCATCCTCGCGGCGACGAACAGGTCCTCGATGCTCGCGGCCTCATTGTCGCGCCAGGACTTGTCGATCTGCACACGCAGCTTCGCGAACCGGGTTGCGAAGAGGATGAAACGATCGAATCAGGCACGGCTGCCGCACTGGCCGGCGGATATACGTCGATCGCCTGTCTGCCGGAAACGGAGCCGCCGATCGACACGCCAGCCGCAGTCGAATTCGTGCGGCAGAAGGCGGCCCGGGCCCACCATTGCCACGTCTTTGTCGTCGCCTGCGTGAGCAAAAACCGCGAAGGGAAGGAACTGGCCGAAATCGGCTCGCTCGTCGAAGCGGGGGCGGTTGCCTTCAGCGATGCCATGCGGCCGCTGGCCAGTGCGGACCTGTTGCGGCGGGCACTCGAATACTGCCTGATGTTCGATGCACCAATCCTGAGCCATCCCGAAGTAGCCGACCTTTCGCACGACGGCGTGATGCACGAGGGACGCACGTCGATGGTTCTGGGCCTCGCCGGTATGCCTGCCGCGGCCGAGGACGTGATGACCAGTCGGGATATTCGCCTAGCGGAAGCGACCGGCGGCAAGCTCCACCTCCTCAACCTGTCGACCGGCAGCAGCATCGACCTGGTGCGGCGAACGAAGCTGCGCCGAGTTCCGATCACCGCGGGCGTTTGTGCGGTCAATTTCACGCTGACTGACGAATTGCTCCGCTCGTTCGATTCCGATTGCAAGCTGAATCCACCGCTCCGCTCGGCAGAGAATGTGGAGGCGTGCATTGCCGGGCTGGTCGATGGAACACTGGACGTGATCTCCAGCGGCCACGCACCGCGAGCGGTCGAAAAGAAGATGCAGGAACTCGACTTGGCCCCCTTCGGCATGGTGGCGCTGGAAACGACGCTGGCCCTTGTCGTCACCAAATTGATCGAACCGGGCCATCTCGACTGGCTGACCGCTCTCGCCAAGCTCACGATTAATCCAGCCCGCATCTTGGGCCTGAAAAAGGGGACGCTCCGCCCCGGTGCCGATGCCGACGTAACGCTGATTGACCCTGATACCCGCTGGACGGTCGATCCCGAGCGATTCCTCTCCAAAAGCTCAAACACGCCGCTGGCTGGAATGACACTTCGCGGCCGAGCGCGGCATGTAATCGTCTCGGGCGAACTTAAGTTTTAATTGGCGCGCTAGGAGAACTGCGTCACGCCAGGCATCGCCACGGCCGGCGGCTTGATGTCGCCCCATTCGTAGGTTTCGGGGCCGAGCTTCTCTTGCGAGTTCATCGCCATGTCCCAGGTGATTCGCTCGCCGGTGTACGTCGCCATCCGGCCCATAATCGCGAGCAGTGTGCTGTACGACATGTAAAGGCCGTTGTTGATCGGCTTGCCGGCTTTGATCGACGCGAAGAGCTCCGCGTGCTCGACGTCGTACATGCCTGGCTTTTCGCCGCGGTAGCGCCACTTCTCGTTGCCGGAGATGATTTCGTGCTTGATCACTTGGGCCTGCCCCTTGGTTCCAAGCACGAGATCCTCGGTCTCGTTGAACATCTTCTCGCCTGCCATCTGCCGCGTGAACGAATAGACGCGAACGCCGTTACCCCACTCGTAAGCAACGGCATGGTGATCGTAAATGTTGCCCCATTCAGGACCGGTGCGGACCTGTCGCCCGCCGAGGCCCACCGCAGCAGCCGGCGGCTTGTCCCCCATGAGCCAGAGGGCCTTGTCGAGGCTGTGAATGTGCTGCTCGACGTTGTGATCGCCCGAAAGCCACGTGTAATAGAGCCAGTTGCGGAGTTGATACTCCATCTCGCTCCACTCCGGCTTGCGGCCGCGATGCCAAAGCGTGCCGGTGAGGTAGTTCTCTTGAATGGCGATGATGTCGCCGATCGCACCGTCTTGAATTCGCTTGATCGTTTCGCGAACGCCCAGGTCGTATCGCCAGCAAAGGCCGCTGACGACCGCCAGGTTCTTCGCCTTGGCTTCTTCGCACGTGGCGAGCACGCTGCGGACCCCGGGAGCATCGACAGCCACCGGCTTTTCGCAGAAGACGTGCTTGCCGGCGTCGATCGCCGCCTTCAGGTGCATCGGCCGGAAGTGCGGCGGCGTGCAGAGCAGGACGACGTTCACGTCGCTGTCCATCACGCGGCGATAAGCGTCGAAGCCCTTGAACATCTGGTCTTCTTTGACCTGATATTGTGGGCCGAGTGCCGGCAGCAGTCCTTTCCTGCCCTCCTCAAGCTGGTCGCCGAATACGTCGGCGATGCACGTCAGCCGATTCTTCGAGTCGGCCCGCATCGCGTTGATCGCCGCCTGCCGTCCGCGACCGCCGCAGCCGATCAGAGCGACCTTCATTTCGTCGCTCCCTTGCGCGTGGACCGCGGGAACGCTCATCATGCCAGCGAGCGACGTACCGATCGCGGCCGCGGTGGACGTAGCGAGGAACCTGCGGCGAGAGGCCTGTTCGGGCGAAGAAGCGGCAGCAGTCGAAACGGATTCACTCGCAGTCATGACGATTTCCTAGGGCGAGAGCGGATAGGCGGGAGTTTGCCGCGACAGGACGTCGGCTGTGTCAACGATCGAGATCGCGCAAACCGGTTGATGCATAATACTTGGCTCGTGCGAACGGGACCAGATAGCGGGCAATTTGCGACCAAATCGGAGTGATTGGGTAACCGGAACTTTCGCCCCTGCCACGGCGTCGTAACTTGGCGGCAGAATCTCTGGCGATGCCCCCCGGCGTCGGGATATACTGCCGTTCTCGTTCGATTCCAATTCGTCCCGTTCTCAGTGCATCATGAGCGGTGCGTTCGATCCCTACTATACGTGGCTCGGCATTCCGCCTGCGGATCAGCCGCCGAACTACTACCGCCTGCTGGGGCTGGCGATGTTCGAGGGGAATCCGGGCGTCGTCGATCATGCGGCTGACCGCGTGGTCATGCATCTCCGTTCGATGTCGGGTGGGCCGCACGCGGCACAGAGTCAGCAAATCATCAATGAAGTGATGCGAGCGAGGATTTGTCTGCTCGATGCAGCAGCGAAAACGAAGTACGACGCAGAGTTGCGAAGCCGCGTCGGCGCCACACCGACGCCTTCTTCGATGCCTGCGGCCCCCGCAAGCGTTCCCGCGCCGTCGCGACCCATCGTCGCTAAACCTTTGCAGTCGGTGCCGATGCCCAAGGCTCAGCCGCTGCCGGTCACTCCCATCCCCGTTTACGCCACGCCCCAAGCACCGGTGCTCGCTGCCGCTCCGGCCGCAACTCCCGCCTATCAGCAACCGATACCCGCGCCGCAGCCAGCCCAGCCAGCCACGCCGGCATTTGAATCGACTTCCCCCGCTCCGCGCCGCGCGACCGGGCGTCGTGGCAAAGGCGCAGAAGCCGAAAGCGGTGCGATGGCGGCGATGGGAATGGTCAAGGTCGTGATGGGGGCGCTCGGCGGCTTGTCGATGGCGCTCTTGATCGTGTGGATCGGCTTCAAGGCAGATCCGCTGGGGCTCTTTCAAACCGGGGGTGGCAAGGGGGTCGCGAAGAAGACCCCAAAGACCGTCGTGAAAGTGATCGAGCGTCCGAGTGTGCGGCCAGCGAACACGCAAGGTTCCGTCGATCCGGCCAACACAACCGGCGGAACCGGCAACAGCAATCCGGGCGCGACCAGCGGCAACTCGAATCCGATGCCGATGGAAACCGAGCCGGACGAGCCCACCCCGATGCCCATGCCGGAAGATCCCTTGCCGCAACATGAAGAGCCGGTTAAACCTGCGACGCCTAAGCGAGTTCCTCCGCCGTCGAGCGAAGCACAGAACGCAAAGCTCGCCGAACTCAAGGAAGCGTTCAAGCCCGAGTTCGAAGCATCCACGCGTCCCGGCACGCGCGAAACATTCCCCGACTTTCTCCTCAGCACGGCGGACAAACTCGATGCCGATCCCGTCGCGCGGTTCGTGCTGTATCGCGAAGCCTTTAGTCGGCTCATTGGGCAAAAGGACTTTGGCCGTGCGGCCGAGTTGGTGGATCGTTTCGACCGCGAGTTCGAGATGGACCCCTTCACTCTTCGCCTGCACACGCTCAGCAAAGCATCGGACATGGCCAAACTCCCCTCGGAGAAGCTTGGCATCGTGCTGTGTGCCGCGGAACTGGCGGAACTCGCCCAAGCGCGGCGCCGATCGGCGGATGCAATCTCGCTGGTCCGAATGGCCGACGGTCATGCCAAGTCAATGGCGGACGTGCAGCTCAAGAACCGCATTTCGGCGAAGCGGATCGAGATCGAGGATGCAGCCGAACAATGGGGGCCCGTCGAGCGAGCCCGCCAAACGCTTACCGCGAATCCCGACGAACCGGCAGCGGCGGCTATCGACGGCCGCTTTCGGTGCCTCGCGGAAGGTGACTGGCAAACCGGTCTGCCGCTCTTGGCGAAAAGCAGCGACCAGACGCTCGCACCCGCGGCAAAGCAGGATCTGGCTGGCCCCACGGCGGAAATCACGGCCATGGTGCTGGGGGACAACTGGTTTACTCTCGGCGAATCCGATCCGAAGCTGCTGGCGTGCAAGGCTCGCGCGGCCCACTGGTATCGGCAAGCGGTCGATGCGGCGGTCAGTCTCGACAAAGTGCGGCTGACGACGCGGATTCGGGCCATCGAGGAACTCAACTTGCCCAGCCGCTCGGCCGATGCGACGACGGATGTCGCCACGCAGCCGCTGCCGCCATTTGCCGCGATGTTCTCACGCGTCGTGACGTTCGAGCCGGTGAACCTGTTCAAGTTCGTGCAGCAGGCCGAACTGCTCCAATCTCCGTGGAACTACGATCGCGGTTCGACCGCGCAGGACCCGGCGATCTATAGCGATCCTCGCAAGCCTTTTGGCCGTGTGCCGTCGCATTTCAACGCTGCTCCGCGCGAGTATCAAATGAGCTTGAACGTGGCCCGCGACTACCGCAGTTCGGGTTCCAGCCGCGATGCCGTCACCGGTCCGCTCGTCATCGGTCTCGTCGGCCCGCGCACGCAGTTCGCCGTGGTGCTCGACTATCCGCTCGACGGGCAATTCGTCAGCATGATCGCCTTCAAGGATGCGAAAACCGTAGGCGACAATCCGACCGCGCAAAAGCACAGTTCGCCGCTGATTCGAATGGGCTCGAGCCCCCGCAGTGGCAGCATGGTAATCTGCCAGGTGAGGCGCGAAAGCGTCAGCGTCACGGTCGATGGGCAGCAAGCGTGCCGGTTTGAGGGGGATCTCACCAAGCTCGTCCTGCCGCGCGACTGGTCCGTGAACGACGACCGGGCGTTCATCGTCGGGGCGAACAACGCCGCTTATTTTGTCTCGCGTTGGCGACTCGATCCCTTGCCGCGAGAGGCCGAGCCACCAGCCGGCGGCTTCAACAATCCGGGCTTCGCGAATCCAGGACTGGGTGCGCCGGGATTGGGTGTACCGCCGGATGCGAAGGTTCCTGCTGGTCTGACTCCGCCTGGTACGCCGCTGCCTCGCGGATCGGGTGGCGGCCTCGCGCCAGACGCGGAGTGAGGCTGAGAGTCAGCTTTTAATGTCGTCTTTCGCTCCGCGAAAGAACGCCCGTTCGCGGAGCGAACGGCGACAAACGAACCCTCATCGCGGCAGCTTAACGTTGGTGTACAGGTTGAGTGTGGCCCGATCGCCGATGATCGTGAACGCATCGCGAATCTGAGTCAGCCCTTCGGCAAATTGAAAGCCGGATCGGCGGCCAAAGCTCTTCGCACCGAGGATGTAATAGTTCGCCTCCGGCTGCATCAGTCGCTCGGGTCCACTCGCATCCGGATTCAGAAAACCTTGGGTTGCGGAACACTCGCGAATCTGCAGTTCGGTAAACAGGCTCGTGTCGGGCCGAAAACCGACATTGGCGATGATCTCGTTCACCTGCAGCGTGCCGGCATGACGGCCGGCCAGTCCGACTTCGAAGCCGCCCGACTGCGTTGTCGCGATGCGATGCACGACGGTTGCGGGCAGGCAAGTGACAGCCTTGGACTCTCCTACAAGTGAGTTGGCAGCTCGAACCAACTTCGCACGTTCCAGCAACGGATCGGCTTCGTTTTCAGCAAGTGGTCCGGTCGCTCCGGCCGGTCCTTCGCGGCGCGTGATCCATGTCAATCGCGTACCAGGTACTTGCTCCAACAGCGACGCCAGAGCCACCGCATTCGTCGCCGCACTGTGGCCTGCGCCGATCAGCAGCGTATGCCTACCGGCATAGTGTTCCCGGTCCTTGCCAAGAATATCGGGCAGGCGATACTCGATCCGCTCGCGCAAGGCTCGTTCACCGACGGCCGGCACTCCACCTTCGCCCAGCCAATTGGACTGACCAAACACCCCCGTGCAGTCGAGCACTGCGTCGGCAAGTTCCACATGCTCGCTGCCATCAGCGTCGCGCACGAGAATCCGAAACGACCAGTCACCCCGGTCCTCGTGCCCCGGCATGTCACCCTTGAGCATTTCTTCTTTGCCGACGGCGAGCACCGTCGTCTGCGTTCGCAAGTGATCGGCGAGCAAATCCGTCTGCGAGAGCGGCAAGAGATAGCGCTCGGTCCATTCTCGTCCCGTGAGTAAGTCGTCGTCTGCCGGCGGTCGATAGTTCTCGTCCTGCGCTTCGATGGCGGCCAATCCCAGCGGCGAGCGGCACCGGCCGAATGGAGCGAACATGCGGATGTAGCCCCACTGGCACACGTGCTCCGCGACTTCACCCTGCTCAAAGATCACTACGTCGTAGCCCAGAAACCGCGCGTAGAGTGCCGCTTCCAGGCCGATAGGTCCAGCGCCAAGGACAGCGACTTTCGCAGGAGTATCGATGGCCATTGGGACCAGGAGTCAGGAGATAGGGGACAGGAGTCAGCAGACGAGCGGGGAGCGTCAGCTCTGTGAGATGAACCCAATGGGATCAAAGTTCCGCGTTCAGCCCCTTGTACGAGATTCCATCAGCGCTTGTCGGGCTCGGCCGCTCGCGTGACAACCCGGGAAATGTCTTCGACTCGATCTGCGGCTGTCGCGACCAGACCGCGAGCCAGCGCACGCCGGCCGAAGTCGCCCCGGCCGCCAGCACCACCGCCAGGCAGACCACTACGGCCAGTTTCTCTTCGAGATCGTCCCCTCCAAAGCGAAACATCCGCGGCCCCTCGGCCAGCACGAACAAACCGAGCAGCAACAGCGGCGGCACACAGCCGATCGCGAACGCCTGCGGGTAGCCGCGGAAGTACAGGATGCCCGCGATCACGGCGCTCGGAACAATCAACATGCTGCAAAGGAGAAAGAGGAACCCAATCTCCCCAGGCAGCACGAAGAACAGCCAGGTGAAGATGCACACGCCCAGCATCACGAGCATGAGCGTTCTCAGATTGTACTGGAACATGTTCGAATCTCCGCCGTTTGCCGCACCCTTGATCGGTGAATTCCGGCCCCGAATCGCCCGCAAAACCACTTGTCAAATCTTAACGGCTGCGCCATGCTGGCGGGCATCGGAGCAAGGGCTGCCGGGAATTGCCGGCTCCTATTACGGGTGTGGTAGAATTAGGGAGTGCCACGCCGACCGCCCACCCTTGTCCGCTTGTTGGCTCGTCATTCTTGCGAGGGAAGGAGTTTGCCATGCCGCTGTTCGAGGTTGAAACCGATTCGCACATCATCATCACCTGGGCAGGCGACGAGACGGCTGCCGGCCACGTCGTCCGCGAGGCGTACCCGCACGACAAAGTGATCCGCCTGACGAAGCGGCCGCGCGACACCTGGGTGATCAGCAAGGGGGCCCTCGGCCTGGTCGATAAGCGGGTCGATCCGTGCTCGACCGCCCGCGACTGCCTGAGCAAGGCCCACGGCGACAAAGTCCACGCGATCCGCCTGTACATGCACGAGACGGGGAGCGACCTGGACATCGCCCGCAAAGTGATCGAGTCGAACATGGTCATGGGTTGGTGAAGCTCCTCTCGCGATTCTTATTTCGCCGCGGTGCTTGCACCGAGCTCTTTGGGGGCGATCGTGTTGTCGCCCCGCCGCTGCTAGCACGCGAAGCTGCTCCTTCCAGCGAAACCTTGCGGGCCGTAGCGATTCTGTTCATTGCTCCGCATCTGGCGGTTACTGGCGAGATGTTGCAACTTTCTTCGCCTGACGACGAAAACGATTGTTAGGCACGTAGCACCAGCACCGCCTCCACGACTTCTCCCCAAGTGCGACGTACCTGTTGGTCCCGCCCAGCCGGCGGAACCTGAATCGCCGCCACGTTTCGCGTTGCCGGAAGGGATTTCCGGTTAGAGGCCGCACGCTTCGGCGAGGCTGCCGCTCGATCGCAAAGGAGTGCGTGATGAAAGTCGCTTTCCCCCGATTGTCCGCCGCGCTGGCTGCTCTTCTCGCTGGCGGAACATGCTTCGCGCAAGTGCCGCTGCCGGTTGTCGAGCTGGCCAAGCCGATCGTCGCGGAGCCGATTCCTGCCGAGTCGCTGCCGACCGAACCGACACCGGCAAAGGATTCGCCCGCTGCCGAGAAGGCGCCGGCCGAAGCGACCGTCACCGACGACGACTCTGCCGATCAGGTGAATCCAGCCGAGCAAATCAACGTCGCCGCCAAACCGCTGCAGGAAGGGGCCGGCGATGACATCACTCCGCAAGATGCCGCCGAAAACGAAGCCGCTGCGGACGGGCCGAAGATCGAAGTCGTGCAGGAGCGCTATCCCAACGGCGTCATCCGCGTCGAACGCGAAGTGACCCAGGACGCCGACGGCAACTACATTCCGCACGGCCTCTGGCGGCAGTTCGATCAGACCGGCCGCCTCATCGCCGAGGGACGCTTCGTCGAAAGCCGCAAGGAAGGGATCTGGCGGCGGCTCTATCGCGGCGACGACGCACCGCTGCTCATCACGGTCCCCTACAACACGTTCACGCCCCCATTCGTCTCGCAGGCGACCTTTGCCAAGGGGCAGCTGCACGGCAAATGGACCGTGACCGACGCCCAGCAGCGGAAGATCCACGAGATCGAGTTCGTCGAAGGGGAGCGGCACGGCGCGGCGACCTGGTTCTATCCCTCCGGCCAGACGATGCTCGAGGCCCAGTACGATCACGGCCGGGCCAACGGCGAACTGAAGCAGCACAGCAGCGACGGGCAATTGATCGCGAAGGAAACCTACGAAAGTGGCCGCAAGCTCGCTCCGAAGATCGAGTATCACGACGCGGCCCAGCTCCTGAAGAAAACCGAGGCGACCTTCCTGCACGCGGCCCTCGTCATCAAGACCGCCGACAACTGGGACAAGCTCACGCTCGCCGTGTTCGAGGCTCGCGGCCAGGACGAAAAGCACGGCCCGTTCCTCGCCTGGCACGAGAACGGCCAGATCGCCCGCCAAGGGGAGTTCCGCTACGACCAGCCCGTCGGAAAGTTCCAATACTGGTACGCTAACGGCCAGAAGCAGATGGACGGCAGCTATGTCGATGGCCGACCCGACGGCGACTGGATCTGGTGGCATGAGAACGGCCTCAAGTCGATTGCTGGCGGCTACCGCGATGGCGCACCGGCCGGCCTCTGGCAGTGGTGGAAGGCGACCGGCAAGCTCGCCTACAAGAACGAGCTGGGCAACACGGGCCCGCTCGTCGGCCCGACGCCCGAAGCCGAGAGCGAAGACCGCGAAGCAAAGGTCCGCTTGGCCGAAGAGCCGGTGGAACTGCGGTAAGTAGTAGGCACACTCCGTGTGCCGTGTTGTACGTCCCGCCGGCCCGGCGGGACCAGGAATCCGACTGCCACTTTGACAATCGCCATCGCTCCCCGCGAGTGACTTCAGGTTACCACGCCTGGAAGCCATTTTTGGCCCAACTTGTCGCCTAAGTCAAAGCGGTAACTGAAGTTACGTGTGGTTACCGCGGTTTCGCGATTCGTGGTAACCTGCGCTCATTCCCGTCGAAAATCGACTTCGCGCAAGTCGCGTTCTACCATCCACTTCCGCCAACTCGAGTTTGGCGTGTGGCGTTCACCAGTTTCCAAAAAAGGCAAAAACGGCCTTTCCTGGTAACCTCGTATCGAATCCCCTCACGCGAAGTGCTCCGTCAATCGGAATGATACAAAGCTGCCACTGCCAAAGTGACAGTTTGCCACTTAAAACTGAACAAATACTGCAAATCTTGCGCCTACATATCGGTCTCGCCGACCCGGCGGAACGATTCGTGGGTCAAGTTCCAACAAAGCCCCGACCAGGGGTCGGGGTGATCGGCCATGGCGTATTCACTGGCAGCGCACCCTGACCAATGGTCAGGGCTTTGAAGTACGTCCCGCCGGCCAGGCGGGACGTACCCATTTCGCCGCAGTACTTGCACCGCGCTCGCGCTGTGGTAACCGCGCGATTCAGAGGAAAAGTACGGGCTCCGCTTATCTGATCCGCCGCGACGAAAGAGGCAAACTATTACAAGAGCGTGGCAAGGTGTCGCTCGATGGGATCTTTGGGAAGTCCCTGTGTATGCTTCGCGAAGTCGCTCGAATCAGGAACGCCAGCGATGATACGTTTCTTGCGTTTATCGAAGAAAAATGAATTCCGGAATTTCCGATTCTGAAATCGCTGCTTGAGGCCGTTCAAGCGGTCATCAGACCCACCCCATACAAACCAAGTGATCGGTGGGCGATGCGTTTCAGAATCGCAAATGAGCGGTGATTCGATATCGGCGAAGGAACTGCATGCGGCAGCAAGGTTCTCGTTACAGAGGTAGAACAAGTTCCAGACTCGAACATAGGCATTCTTAGGGATAGGCTTTTGGGCTCGCCGATACGCTTCGATAAAGCGACCGCGAATGTAGGGCAACATCTTGTCGCCTTCAAGTTCGAGGGTGCACCAATCTCCCAATCGGGTCCACGTTGCGGAGCCGGGGTTCTTCCCAATGACGGCAGCAACACACTCTCCGTCGTTGCGATCTCGCGGCAATTCAGCAAGATAAATCCGCGTGTCGATGCGAAACACCTGTCTCTCGCAACGGTCGAATAATGCGTAATACGTCATAACAAGGAAAAGAGAAGCGGAGCCCGTACTTGCCTCGCCGGCGCTGATCATGCCACGCCAGGAAGAGAGCGGTGCGAGCGCCGCGGCGAAATGGGAGGCGTGGTGGCGATGGGAATCATCGGGAGGCTCACGCCTCCCGCTCGCCATTTTATCGCCCAGCGCTCGCTGGTCGGCCAGCGCTACTCCTCTTCCTCCTCGTGCAGCGTCGCCTTGCTGATCACTTCCTGCTGCACGTTGCCGGGCATCACGTCGTAGTGGGCGAATTCCATCGTGAAGCTCCCCTGGCCCCCCGTCATGCTGCTGAGCGTGCGGGCGTAGGTCGTCACTTCGCGCAAGGGGACTTCGCAGCGGACCGTTTGATAGCCGCCGCCGGCTGAGTCGCTCCCCTGCACGCGGCCGCCGCGCCCCGACATATCGCTGTACACATCGCCGACGTTCGATTCAGGGACGGTGATCTCCATTCGCACGATCGGTTCGAGCAGGGCTGGGCGGGCCTCCTGAAAGACGTTGCGGAACGCCATCGAGCCCGCCTTTTTGAATGCCGCTTCGGAGCTGTCCACGTCGTGATACTTGCCGAAATGGACCTCGACCGCGACATCCTGCACCATCTGCCCGGCGATGACACCTCGCTCCAGTCGTTCCTTGAATCCCTTCTCGACCGCCGGGAGGAAGTTACTGGGGATCGTTCCGCCGACGACCGAGTTGACCCAGAGGAAATTGTGCGGCTCGTCGTAGTGAAACTCTTTCATCGACGGAAAGCGATCCTTCGTGCAAAAGTCCTCCGGCTTCGTGCCGCGCGGAAACGGGTACATCCGGATGTGGACCTCGCCGAACTGGCCCCGGCCGCCGGATTGCTTTTTGTGGCGGTAGCTCCCCTCAGCCGTCGTCTGAATCGTCTCGCGGAACGGGATTTTCGGCTGCTTCGTCTCCACATCGAGCTTGTCCCGGCGGTGCAGACGCTCGCGGATCATCTGTAGGTGCAGCTCGCTCATGCCGGTCATCACCAGCTCTTTCGTCTGCGGATCGCGATCGAGCTTGAATGTGGAATCCTCTTCCAGAATCTTGTGCAGCGAGGTCGAGAGCTTGGCTTCGTCGTTGCGGCTCTTGGGGGTGACGGCCAGACCGACCATCGGCGTGGGGAAGCCAATTTTCGGCAGGTCGATCGCGCCGAACGTCGTCCCCGTGTGCAGGTCTTCCATCTTGGCGATGGCGACAATATCGCCAGCAGACGCCGAATCGACCGACTTCGTTTCGCCCCCCTGCACCTCAAGCAGTGGCCCCAGCTTCACGCCCTTCTTCGAGTGAGCAATCGGAATCGTCTCGTCCTTCTTGATCGTGCCGGAAAAGACGCGGATGAAGCTCAGCTTTTGTACGAACGGGTCGATGCGGGTCTTGAAGACCTGGGCAACGAGCGGCCCGGCTGGATCGGCCTTGATTTCGACTTCGGCCCCCTCCTTCGTCCCTTTGCGGCATTCGTCTTTCGGCGAGGGAGCGCATTCGATGATGACGTCGAGCAGTTCGGTCAGGCCAACCCCTTGCTTGGCCGAGCAGCAGACGATCGGGACGAGCGTCCCCTTGGCGACGGCTTGAACGATGAGGGCGTCGAGTTGTTCCTGCGTCGGCTCCTCCCCCTCGAAGTATTTCATCATCAGCTCTTCATCGACTTCGACGATCGACTCGATGAGCGACGTGTGAATCTCTTCGGGATTGATGAGGGCGCCACTGGCATTCCCCGCGTGGCCGAGCGTGCTGACGACGCCGGCAAAGCTGCCGCCATGGCCAATCGGCACATTGACCAGCACGCACTGATTGCCGAACGTGTCGCGAATCCGTTCGATCAGGGCCGGGAAGTCGATGTTGTGCTCGTCCATCTTGTTGATGACGATCATCCGCCCGATGCCCGCTTTGCCCGCTTCCTGAAAGACGCGGCGGGTGTTCACTTCGATGCCGCTGTGGGCGTTGATGACGATGACCGCCGTTTCGACCGCTCGCAGGGCCCCGATCGTCTGGCCGATGAAGTCGCCGTAGCCGGGCGTGTCGATCGCGTTGAACCGCTTGCCGCCGTGCGTGAAGTGGATGACGCTCGTTTCGATCGTTCGTTTGTGGGCTTTTTCTTCCGGATCGAAGTCGCAGATGCTGGTGCCGGCATCGACGCTGGGGTCGCTAGTGACGGCGCCGGTTTTGACGAGCAACTTATCGGCCAGCGTGGTTTTTCCCGAACCGCCGTGGCCGCAGATCGCAATGTTGCGGATGTCTTCCACTTTGTGCTTTGACATGCCGATACCTTCGTTCGTTGGAGAGGGAATTGTGAAGTGACAATCCTGTCCAAGGAGGCAGTCAATCGTCACTTGTCATTGATCACTGGGTGCTTGCTCCGGCGGTTCCGCCGCGGCCAGGGCGTCAGGCAGCGTGAGCGTTCCTTCGTACAGGGCGCGGCCGATGATGCAGCCGGCCAGGCCGATCTTGGCCAGTTCGCGCACGTCGCTGGCATTGGTGACGCCGCCTGAGGCGATCACCGGTAGCTCGACGGCATTCTTCATCTCGGCCATGGCTGTCAGGTTGGGTCCTTGCAGCATGCCGTCGCGGGAGATGTCGGTATAGACGATGGCCGCAAGCTGCTCGGCAGCGAATTGGCGGGCCAGTTCGATGGCGCTGGTGTTGCTCGTTTCGAGCCAGCCGTCGGTGGCGACCAGGCCCCCCTTGGCGTCGATGCCGAGCGCCAACTGCCGCGGAAAACGCTGGCACATTTGGCGGAACCACGCGGGCTCTTTCAAAGCCCGCGTGCCGACCACAAGGCGGGCGAGGCCGAGGTTCAGGTAACGCTCGATCGTCGCTTCGTCCCGGATGCCGCCGCCGAGTTCGCACGGTACATCGACGGCGGTGACGATCGCTTGCACGAGCGGGAAATTGACCGAAATGCCGTCGCGAGCGCCGTCGAGATCCACGAGGTGCAGGCAGCTCGCACCCTGACCGACCCACTGGCGGGCCATTGCCGCCGGGTCGTCGCCATAGACCGTTTCCCGCTGATAATCGCCTTGCCGGAGCCGGACGCACTTGCCGCCGCGCAGGTCAATGGCCGGCCAAACTTGCATCGCCGTCACCCGTCCAATCGAAGGCCGCTAAGGGAATGTGCGTGTGAAGATTCGATGAGAACGGAAATATGCCACAGCGCAGGCGGGAAAGCAAGTAATCGAATTGGTAGTGTAGCGATCGCGCCGGCTACAATGTCCTTCGAGAAGACCAAACGAGTAGTTATGGTACGCGGTGACCTATGACTCGATTCACGATTCGCGAAGTCCTTCTGGCAACGACAGCCGTCGGGCTGGCCCTTGGATGGTGGATTGATCGCAGCCGATTGGCATCGGAGAGTGAGGAGCGATTCCAGAGAATCGCCCAACTGACGATGGAATTGACCGGTCGCTATCCACGTTTCAGCGAGTTGTATCCACCCTGGGGAGAGCCTTTCAGTCGTCGCAACAGGCCGGAATAGACTTCTTCTCGCTGCTTGCGGGGGAGAAGGGCGTATCGCTTTTCCCCACAGAGCGTCTTTTCCGCTAAGCCCGGTCGATCGGAAACGCCATCACCTCCTGAATCGTTTTTGCGCCGGTCGCGACCATCACCAGACGATCGAAGCCCAGGGCACAGCCGGAGCAGGCGGGGAGGCCGTGCTCCATCGCCGCGAGCAGGCGGCTCTCTTCAGGCAGCAGATATTTGTCATCGGCGAAGCGTTCGGTGTTATTTTTGCGGTTGCGCTGGCGCAGCACAGCCGGGTCGAGCAGCTCGTGGTAGCCGTTCGCGAGTTCGATGCCGCGATAGTACAGTTCAAACCTTTCAGCGACAGGTGGATTGCCGGGGCGAACTCGGGCCAGGGCCGATTGGCTGGCGGGATAGTCGTGAAGGATCACGGGCCGGTCGAGCCCGAGGTAAGGGGCGACGAGAGAGCTAAGCCAATCATCCAGGATTAAGTCGCGGTCCGCATCCGGTTCCATTCCCATCGGAAGGGGCAAGGTCGCGCCTGGCAGAAGCGGGTCAAAGCCCACCTGTCGCTGAAACGCCTCCCTGTAGGTCACTCGCTCTGCACGGCCTGCCCCGATGGCGGACTCGGCCAGGTCGGATAGCAATTGCATCCCGGCAGAATAGTCGTCGCCGACACGGTACCACTCGACCATCGTGAATTCGGGATTGTGCTCCGATCCGAATTCAGGACCACCACGAAAGGCCTTCGTGATTTGGTAAATCGCCGTCGCACCGGCCGCCAGCAGTCGTTTCATGCAGAATTCAGGCGAAGTCTGCAACCACAGCTTGCTTCCGCGCTCCGGCTGACGTGGTTCAGAAAACAGCGTCACGGGAATAGGGTCGAGATGCCGGTCGATCACCGTATCGTGCGAGAGGATCGGCGTTTCGACTTCCAGAAAGCCGCGGCTATCGAGGAAGTGCCGCACCTGCCGCAAGAGTTCCGCCCGGCGACGCAGCATGTCGAGCGTCGCGGAGGGGAGAAAGTCGGACATGGCTGCGATTACGTCGAAACCCGCTCGATGTACTCGCCCGTCCGCGTATCGACCTTGATCACGTTCCCTTCGTTGATGAACAGCGGCGCGAGGATTTCGGCCCCCGTTTCCACCTTCACCGGCTTGGTCACGTTTGTCGCCGTGTCGCCGCGGGCGCCCGGCTCGCAGTATTCGACCTTTAGCTCGACGTGTGGCGGGGGGGTCATGCTGATCGGCAGGCTATTGAATAGCAGCACCGAAACCGGCAGCCCTTCCTTCAGATACTGCCAGGCGTCATCGACCTGATCTTTCGATAGCTCGTACTGGTCGTAGGTCTTCTGGTTCATGAAGACGAACGTGTCCATCTGCTTGTAGAGGTACTGGCAGGGGACTTCCTCGACGTCGGCCGATTCCAGCTCGTCACCGCCGCGATAGACCTTCTTGAGCGTGGTGCCGCGAATCAGGTTTTTCAGCGTGCACTCGTAGATCGCGTTCCCTTTGCCTGGCTTGCGGAAGTTCATTTCCGACATCAGGTACGGCTCGCCGTCGATCTGCACCTTCAATCCCTTGCGGAAGTCGCCCGTCCGATACGTTGCCACTGGAGTCGCCCCTATTTATCTATGTAAGTGATGGTGGTTATTCTGGTTACATGCAAATTGTAGCGGCTGATAGCAAACCTGTCCGCGCCACTAGAGTCGCCTCGTCGCGCCAGAATGGCGAGCGGACATGGCGTGACGAGCTGCGGCTGGCCGTGCGCGAGGCGTCACAACTCATTGCGGCCCTTGACCTTCCGGCAGAGCTGATCGAGCCAGCCCGGCAGGCGTCGGCAGGCTTTCCGCTCTTCGCTCCTTGGCCTTACATCAGTCGGATGAAGCCAAGCGACCCGACCGATCCGCTCCTCATGCAGGTGCTGCCGCTTGGCGCGGAACTCGAAGAGCGACAAGGATTTACGGCGGATCCTGTGGGCGATGGCGAGGCGAAGCTTAGCCCAGGTCTGCTGCAGAAATACCATGGCCGGGCACTGCTCATAACCACCGGGGCCTGCGCGGTCCATTGTCGGTACTGCTTCCGCCGGCACTTCCCGTACTCGGAAGGGCCTCGCTCGCCGGAGGACTGGCAGCCAGCGATTGAGCGGATTGCCGCTGATTCCAGTATCGACGAAGTGCTCCTCTCCGGCGGCGATCCGTTGACGCTGGTCGATTCGCACTTGGCTGATCTTGCTCACCGGCTGGCTGCAATTCCGCACGTCCGTCGCCTGCGGATTCACACGCGGCTACCGATTGTCATTCCCAGTCGCGTGACCGATGAACTACTCAGCTCGCTCCGCGGCACGCGCCTTACGCCTATCATGGTCGTCCATGCCAACCACGTGAACGAAATCGACGAATCGACGGCAGCAGCCTTGTCCAAACTCATCGATGCGGGCATTCCCATCCTCAACCAATCGGTGCTGCTCGCGGGTGTGAACGACTCGGCCGAGGCGCTCATCGCCCTGTCGCGCCGGCTCATCGACCTGCGCGTGATGCCGTACTACCTGCATCAGCTCGACCGCGTCCGGGGCGCGGCGCACTTTGAAGTGCCTGTCAGTCACGGTATGGCCCTCATCGAGCAGATGCGCGCCTCTCTGCCGGGCTATGCCGTGCCGAGGCACGTGCAGGAGGTGGCGGGAGAGAGCGGAAAGCGAGTGTTGGCGTAGCGCGGAGTCGATGGACCGGACGATCACGAAAACACGAAGGTACGAAAGCACGAAGGGCAAGCAAAAGTTTGCGACCGAAGGGCATTTGGCTAGATTAAAATCTGTATCCCTTTCGTGCCTTCCCGCCTTCGTGTTTTCGTGATCTGCCTTTGGCCAACCGTTCTCCATTTGAATCGACCATGCGCCGCACGCTCCTCACCATCGCCCTCGCATCACTCTCGTCCCTTGCTGTCGCCGCCGACTGGCCGCAGTGGCGCGGGACGGAGGGGACTGGCGTCAGCGCCGAGAAGCAACTGCCGATCATTTGGAACGAGAACCGCGCGGTCGTCTGGAAGACACCGCTGCCGGAGTGGGGGACGAGCACACCAGCGATCTGGGGCGATGCCGTCTTCGTCACGTCGCACACTTCGGACAACAAACTGCTCCTCCTGCGGATCGACAAAAA
The DNA here is from genome assembly GCA_964384375.1 of uncultured Pirellulaceae bacterium. GTDB lineage: Bacteria > Planctomycetota > Planctomycetia > Pirellulales > Pirellulaceae > CAYLLN01. The sequence continues at coordinate 89,627 of CAYLLN010000009.1, read as the reverse complement.
GACGGGCAAGGTCGTCTGGACGCAGGAGGTCGGCACGGGCGAAGCCGCACGTGGCGGGCCAAAGCGCTCGACGCAGGTCTTTCATAACCTGCAGAACCTTGCGAGCCCCTCGCCGGTGACCGACGGCCGCTACGTCGCTTGCCATTTCGGCAACGGCGACTTGGCGGTGTACGACTTCGACGGCAAACAGCTTTGGAAGAAAAATCTACAAGACGAGTACGGGGCGTACAGCATCTGGTGGGGGCATGCCAACAGCCCCGTGCTCCACGGCGAAACGGTTATCTCCGTTTGCATGCAGGATTCGCTCGCCGATCTGCGGGAGAAACCGGTCGAAAGCTACCTGATCGCTCACGATGTTCGCACGGGCGACGTCCGTTGGAAGGTGCCACGGATGACCGCCGCCAAAGCCGAGGAGTGCGACTCATACACGACGCCGCTGCTCGCGAAGCTCGGCCCCGAAATGCAGCTCATTGTCATGGGAGGCAATCAGCTCGACGCCTACGACCCCGATAGCGGTCGGCAGCTGTGGTTTCTGCCTGGCCTTGTCGGCGGACGCACCGTTACCGGCCCGACTGTCGCGCAAGGAACGATCTACACCACTCGTGGCATGCGCGGGCCGCTCCTCGCGGTGAAGCCCGGCAGCGGCGAACTGAACCATCGCAGCATCCAGTGGAGCCACAACGAAGGAACGCCCGACACGTGCAGCCCCGTCGTCTGGGCCGATCTCGTTTTCACCGTGTCTGACGATGGCGTCGCCCGCTGCTTCGATCGCGCGAGCGGCAACCTGCAATGGAAAGAACGGCTCAAAGGGAAGTACAAAGCGTCGCCGATTGCCTCCGAGGGGCGTGTCTTCTTCCTGAACACGGAAGGACTCTCGACCGTCGTCTCCGCCAAGACTCGCTTCGACAAGCTCGTCGAGAATCAGCTCGACGATGAAACGCTCGCTTCTCCTGCCACGAGCGACGGGCAGATTTTCATTCGCGGGAAGAAGTCGCTCTACTGCATCGGCAGATGAGCGCGATAAGTACCGATTTGCCCACCATCCCGTGCCCACAGAAAGACCACGCGGGGAGGCAATCTAACCGCAATACTTTGCGAGACTTACGTCAAGCGAGGCCGACGGGGCTCGAACCCGCAACCACCGGATCGACAGTCCGGTACTCTAACCAATTGAGCTACGGCCCCTTACGGGAACTGTGAATTGTATCGCGCGGACGCCGGCTCGCAAGGGCGGCGGTTCAGCAGTTCGACGTCGAGTGGTTTTGGTCGGCGGAGCGAACCACGGCTTGCCAGCGCCAAATCTGCCGTGGGCGGCTGCGCCGACCACAGCCATCCCAGGTCTGTCACTTTCTACCACGTTCCAATCTTGCCGATTGTAGGGGCAGGGACTTTGCCAATCCGCCGCAAGCTCCGTTGTGAGCTAGGTTTGCGTGAGGGGCGGATTGTGCCGCCTCCATTCGCGAATGCCACGGTGCTGCGATGGTTGATGTTTTCTATCGTTACTTGGACCAGCTCACGCGCTATGCCGGCAACCTGGAGCGGCAGCACTGGGTGCTGCTGTCGGTGGTCGTGCTGCTCCTCGGACTGGCGTGCATGCGCGGCTTCGGGTCGCGGAACAACTACTAGTCGAACCAACAGGAAGGATGCCTTCGCGGCCGGCGAGGTTCGCGAAGAATGTAGGCGGCCCGCCCAGCCGCTGCTGATGAACCGTCGCTCGGACAATTTGCCATGGACTTCTGGACTTTGGGCTTGCCCACCGTGGCCCTCGCGGCCGTCGCGCTGCTCGGCTACCTCGCCGGACGCTGGGGAACGCAGCAGCCGCCCAGCGAGCCGGCTCATCCCGAGCTGAAGCGAGCCCGGGCGATCATCCGCGATCTGGAAATGATCGCCCAGCGAATTCGCCGCGACTTGGCCGCGCATGAAGGGAGCCTGTCGAAGTTCAAGCGGCAGGTGGGGGTGATGAGCCGCGAGTCCGGCCCGGCTAACTGGCTTGCCGTCGCCGAGGAAGCGGAGCATCTGTTGCGGCCGACGCAGGAACTGGCCGGGCAAATGGCCCGGGCGTATGAAGGGATTCGGCAGCAGGCGGGGCAACTTTCGTCGTTTGCGGCCGTCCAGACCGACAGCCTCACCGGCGTGAGCAATCGGCAGGTGTTCGATACGTCGCTCGCCGACATGCTCACGATGCGAGCCGAGTTCGGCTCCGTCTTCTCGCTGGCGATGTTCGACATCGACCATTTCCAGCAACTCAACAACAACCACGGCCGGCTGCACGGCGATCACGTCCTGCAGCGGCTGGCGTGGCTGCTCGATCACAATGTCCGCGAGACGGACGTGGTCGGCCGGCTCGGTGGCGAGGAATTCGCCGTCCTCTTGCCGGGGACGGACCTTTTGGCGGCGTCGATCTTTGCCGAACGTATCCGCAGGGCGATTCCCGAGATGATCCACGTGACCGTGAGCGTCGGTGTGACAACCGTCTTTGCCGGCGACGACGCGAAGACGATCACCGGCCGGGCCGAGGCGGCCCTGTTCTCGGCCAAAGCCGCCGGGCGAAACGCGGTCTATATGCACGACGGCAAGGGAGTGCAAGCAGCCCGCGCGAGCACGCCGACCGAGGAAATGCCGCAGCCGCCGCTGGCGGAGATTGTGGCGTAAGTTGTCGCACATCTGGTAGCTGAGCTGCCAAAGCTCAGGCAAGTGGCGGTGGAACACGCCCGAATTCTGGCGAATTCGGCTACCTTCGCGGTCTTGCTTTCAGCGACCATTTGCGGCCAATTGACCACCCCCACAGCCGCCGGTATGGTTGACGGTTTACCTCTCGGCTTCCGCGGCCGGATGTTTCTTCCGGCGAGCCGAGCCATCGCTCTCCCGTTTGGGAAAGGCTGCCCGTCAACGTGAATTACGCAGCGGTGGGGCCGATCGCGGTCTATCTTCCCGAGCGAGTGGAAACCAACGCCCAGCTCAAGGCGGAGTTTCCCGGCTGGGACATGGACCTCATCTACGAGAAGACCGGCATCGGCCAGCGGCACATCGCCGCGCCGGACGAATGCTCGTCCGACCTCGCGGCGAAGGCGGCCCAGCGGCTCTTTGCCGAGCACGACGTCGATCCGCGATCGATCGACTTCCTCCTGCTCTGCACGCAAACGCCCGACTACCCGCTGCCGACCACCGCGTGCCTCCTGCAAAGCCGGCTGGGCTTGCGAACCAATGTCGGCGCACTCGATTTTAACCTGGGCTGCTCGGGATTCGTCTATGGCCTGTCGCTGGCCGACGGGCTGATCCGCGGCGGCTCGGCGAAACGCGTGCTGTTGCTTACCGCCGAGACCTACAGCAAGTACATCGACAAGGCCGACCGGAGCCTGCGGACGATCTTTGGCGACGGCGCGGCAGCCACACTCATCGAAGCCACCCCGGAGCCAACGCTCGAAGCCTTTCAGTTCGGCACCGACGGCACCGGCGCCGATACGCTCCTCTGCACGAAGCGCGGCCTGCGATCGCCGGAGCACGCCATTCGCCCGCGCCACCGGCAGCGGTGGGACAGCGAGCTCTACATGGACGGCCCGAGCCTGATCAACTTCACCGTCGTCGCGGTGCCGCAACTCGTTGGCAACATCCTCGCGGCGGCGAATCTGAAGCCGGCCGACATCGACCTGTTCCTGTTGCATCAGGCGACCCTCAAAATGCTCGACCAGTTGCGCGAGCGGATGGAGCTCGCTCCCGAGCGAATGCCGATCGTCCTCGAACATTGCGGCAACACGGTCTCCTCGACGATCCCGATCCTGATCGACCATCTCCGCCGCGAAGGGCGGCTGACTCGCGGCATGCGAAATCTCCTCGTCGGCTTCGGCGTCGGCTGGTCGTGGGCTGGATGTGTGTGGAAAGAGTCGTGGGGGAAGTAGTCTGGTCGGTGGCCAGTGGTTAGTGGCTAGTCGGGAGACGATTTTGCAAAGCTCCAACTGACCACGAACAACTGACAACTGGCGCGCGGTGGACTACAATGGTCGCTAAAGACACATGTCCTCCCTTCAAGGCCACTTTCTCGTCGCCGCGCCGCAACTGGCCGACGGCAATTTCTATCGCTCGGTCGTCCTGCTGGTGAAGCACGACGACGAGGGAGCGTTCGGTCTCATTCTCAATCGCCCCACCGGTCAAACCGTTCGCGATCTGTGGCGGATGGTCGCCGAGCAGGAACTCGATTGCGATCGGCCGCTCTATCTGGGCGGGCCCGTGCAGGGGCCGCTCGTCTGTCTGCACCGTGTGAAATCGTGTGCCGAGGCCGAGGTGCTCCCCGGCGTCTTCTTCGCCGCCCACAAGGAGCAGCTCCTCAAGGTCGTCTCGCAAACCGCTAAGCCGTTCCGCCTCTTCATGGGCTATGCCGGCTGGGCCGGCGGCCAGCTCGAGGGGGAACTCGAAGCCGGCGGCTGGCTCGCCGTGCAGGCCGACAAAAAGCTCGTCTTCTACGAACAGGACGACCTATGGGAGCAAGTCGTTCGGAGCATCGGCGAAGATGTCCTCTCGGCGGCCGTCAAGACGAAGCATGTACCGGACGATCCGTCGCTGAATTAGGCAAGGCAACCAAGGAGTAGCTTCGCCATGCGACTTCTAGGGATCATCGTTTCCAGGATCACATTCGCACTCAGTATCGTCGTCCATCTCTCGACGTTCGTGCCAGGGTGGGCGATCAGTATGGCTATTGCTGTACCGTTACACCTGTTGGCTATGTTTTCGTTCTTTCTAATGGTGATTTCGCTTGTTCCGCTTCTGCGAGCTTCCCCGCAAAGTGAGTCAGAAGGGGCGTGGAGTTACTTCTGGCGCTCTCACGCGGAATCTCAAGCTGCAAATCAGAAACTGATCACGCTCGCGCCAACATGGATGAAAATCATCGGAGGATTACTCATCGCTTACACAGTTCTGAACTTTGTGCTGTTCGCGTTCAACACGGAGGGTGGAACTCCTTCAGCAGAAAACGGCTCCTATCGATTGCATGCCCACGGGAAGACAATCCGCGACTTAACCAAACAAGAGTACGAAAAAATGGGGGCGTTCATATCACGCGGGTTTTCTGGGTGTTGGCTTCTCTTCTCATTTCTGCCATTGGCGTATTTTTCTTGTGTGCAGCCGAAATTGGTTGCCGACAAAAAAAGCCGATCAGTTTCGATGTCGATTGAATGAGGCAACACTATCGCGGCAACGTCAACATGAACAGCGCCCCGCCACCTTCCGGCGAGAGGAGTTCGAGCTTGCCACCCAGGTCAATAGCCAGGCGGCGGCAGAGGGCCAGGCCCAGGCCGACGCCCGGCGCGCTCGTCGCTGCTTCGTGAACTGACTTCGAGAACGGCTGAAAGAGCCGCTTGCGTCCGGCAGCCGAGATCCCCGGACCGTGATCGGCCAGGCCGATCGTCACCACTTTCGGTTTTACGTCGATCCGCAGATGTAGCCGCTTGTCGCTGGCGGCAGAGGCATATTTGCAGGCGTTATCGACGAGGTTGAACAGAATCTGCACGACGGCGGCCAGATCCGTCGGAATCGTAGTCGCACCGGCGGCTTCGTCCCACTCGACGAGCAGTTTCATCTCGGCCTGCGCCGCGCGGTCGGCCAGACGCGCGTGGCAATGATCGACGAGAGCCGCCAGTGCGACCGGTTCGCGGCGCTTGCCCGAGCGGCTACGCTCCAGGCGGGCGTACTGCAACACGTTCTCGACGAGGTGCGACAGGCGGTCCGCCTCGACCCGCAGCGTGTTCAGATACTTCTGCCGCTGCTCCGCGACTTGGAAGCGGAACCGCCGCAGCAGGAGGGCCCGGGGGCGCCTCGCAAGACTCCGTTCGTGCGTGCCGACAAGTGGCGTTTGTCGCTCCCCGCCTCGGCCTGGACGAGGATCGATGTCCGCGACGGCGAGAAAGGTCCGCTCGTGGTGGAAGTGGCGACTTGCCGCGTCCAGGCCAAGGCTGACGGTAAACGCGTCGGATCGCAGGAGTTGTTCGTTGTCATCCGCTCGGCGGATGCGTCCGGCACGGTGAAGCACGACTACTATCTCAGCAACACCCCGCCCGATACGCCGCGGACCGAACTGGCCCGCGTCGCCAAGGCCGAGCACCGCATTGAGGAATGCATCCAGCGCGGCAAGAGCGAATGCGGGCTGGCCGATTACGAGGTCCGCTCCTGGGGCGGCTGGTATCATCACCAGACACTCTCGCTCCTCGCCGCCTGGTTTCTCAACTGCGAACTGCGGACGGGGAAAAAAATCGGTCCCCGCTTTCACCTTCCCGCAACTCCGCGCCGCAATTGCCCAACTGCTCCGCACCGCCACCGGCTGCGACGAACCGAAGCGAGTTGCCTTCCTCTGCACCCGCCGCTTGGAACGCAACCAATTCGCCCGCTTCTATCACCATAAACGCCACAAGTCCTTGGCACCTCTAGAGTCACAGCGACGGCGGTTTTAGAACAGTAGAACTACTATGGTCACGATTCAGATCGACGAGAAAACAGCAAACGCTTTGGAGCGACAGGCCCGCTCGGCGGGGGTTTCTGTCGCCGATTATGTGCGAGCGCTGGTGCCGGCTCAGGAAGCGGGCGATCGTCCATCCTGGGACGATATCGAACAAGAACTATTCGCCCTCAGCACCCCGGACGCGACGCTTCCCGCCGACTTCTCCCGCGCCGACATCTATGGCGATCACGACTAACCGTTCGGGCAACGGCGGATGCAAATTCTTGTGGACACCGGCGTGTTGCTACGAGCCTTCGATCGTTCGTCGCCTGAACAACGAACGATTTTCCGCGCTCTGCGGAAGCTCTGGTCGGACAACCATGATCTGGTCACCACGTCGCAGAATGTGGCCGAGTTCTGGAACGTTTCGACTCGTCCCGCTCAAGCGCGAGAAGGCCTCGGGCTCCCTGTGACGATCGTCGATGCGCGGGTGAAGGCGATCGAAAAACTGGGGGTCCTCCTTCCGTTTTCTGATCGTGCCTACGGCGAATGGCGTCGGCTGGTGGTGGCGCATCAGATTGTCGGCGTCGCGGTCCATGACGCCAAGCTAGTGGCGACCATGATGGCGGCCAACATCCAGCACATTCTGACTTTGAACGAGTCTGACTTCCGCCGCTATGCCGGATTAGCGATTCTGACGCCCGAGAAGGTCGTGAATCCCTGACGGTGGAGTCGAGGTTGGTGAGCGGGGAGCGTCAGTTCCCCGATGGCTTTCGGTACTCCGCAGGCCGAGCCACCATCGGGAGGCTCACGTCTCCCGCTCGTCGGTCATTCCCACCGATACGCTGCCAGGGCGTTCAGCTCGCGGATGAAAAGCTGATCGCCGGAACTCGCCAGGTGGGCCCAGGTTTCGTCGTCGGAAATTTTACGACTGGAGAGCAGGTCGAATTTCTCCGGTGTAGCCCGAATGAGCCGCAGATCCCCGCGTTGGTCGAGGGCAAGGATGCGATCGCCTCGCGCAATCAGGCTCCAGTATTGGCCAAACGGCGTCGTGGTCCACGCTTCCCTGCCGGTCGCCAGATCGAGGCAGGTGAATCGCTGGTTGCGCAGGTGCAGATAGGCGTGACCTTCGATAACGACGGGCGACGACATATACCCCTGCGTCTTGTTTTCCCAGGCCTGGCTCACCCCGTTCCCCTCCGCGGCCAGGCGATACAAGAACGACTTCCCTCCATAGCTGCTGGTGAAGATGCCGTCTCCCAGAACCGTCGGTGTGAGGATGTTCATGCCGCGAAACGCCGGCACGGTTTGTTGCCAGAGGGGCTCGCCGGTCGCCGGGTCGAGGCCGGCCAGTTTTTCGCGCGTTTGCACGATGAGCTGCTCGCGGCCGGCGAGCGTGGCCAGCACGGGCGAGGAGAACGCGCTCCCCCACATGCCGCCGCCGTCCGTCAGCGACCGCCACTCGATCTTTCCCGTGAGTTTGTCGAGTTTGACGACGCTGGCCCCCGCCTGGACGATTACATGCTCGCCCACCACGAGTGGCGAGCTGACGAAGCCGAACGACGGCACGGGCGTCTTCAGCTGCTCGACGAAATCGACGCGCCAGATCTCCTTGCCGTCGGCAGCGCTGAGGCAGACGAGCACGTCCCGCATGCCGGCCACGTACAGCCGCTCGCCGTCGCAGGCGGGAGTGGCCCGAATCCAGTCGCCGTTGGCCGCTGCAAAAAACGGCACCTTCAGCGCGCCGGGCCATTCGACTCGCCAAACTTCCTGGCCGGTCGCGCGGTCATGCGCGGTCACGACTTCGGTCGTTTTGTCGCGGGTTTGCGTGGTAAACACCAGCTTGCCGACGACGATCGGGCCGGAATAGCTCGGACCGAGCGGAATCCGCCAAGCCTGCGTGAGGCGGCCCTCGTCGAGCGACTCCGGCCATGCGGAGCCGGGGGACTGGCCGTCGCGCGTTGGTCCGCGCCACTGGTTCCAATCGGTCGAGGCCGAATTGCCGCTGGCGGCCGGGGGCTGGGCCAGACCGGGCGCAGTTGACGTAAGAGTAACTGCGGCGGCAGCAGTCAGAAACGAACGGCGGTCGAGGCGAAGCATTGGAGAAGTCCGGAAGGCATAGAACACAACTCCGTAGGACTATATCTCGACGGCAAGCCCCGTTAGACTCCTTCGCCCGCAAACAGCGCCTTGGCGAACTCGTCTGCCTTAAACACCGCGAAGTCGCTCGCCTTTTCGCCGAGGCCGACGAATTTGACGGGGATCGAGAATTTCTCGCGGATCGGGATGATGACGCCCCCCTTGGCCGAGCCATCAAGCTTGGCGAGGACGATGCCGGTACATTTGGCGGCGGTCGAGAAGCCGTGCGCCTGGCTGATGGCGTTTTGGCCGGCGGTCGCGTCGAGCACGAGGAGCACTTCGTGCGGTGCGTCGGGGATTTGCTTCGTGATGACGCGATGAATCTTTTCGAGCTGCTGCATCAGGTTCGACTGCGTTTGCAGGCGACCGGCCGTGTCGATGATGCAGATTTCGGCCTGCGTTTCGAGCGCGCGGGCGACCGCTTTGTGAGCGACGGCTGCGGGGTCTCCCTGGTTTTCCCCTTTGACGATCTCCGCCCCCAGACGATCGGCCCAGATGCCAAGCTGGCTGACGGCCGCGGCGCGGAAAGTGTCCCCCGCTCCGAGGACGACCTTCTTCCCCTGCGAGCGGAAGAGGTGCGTCAGCTTGGCGATCGAGGTGGTCTTGCCGGAGCCGTTCACACCGACGACGAGGATGACTGTCGGGCCGCTCGCCGCGAATTTGATCGGCTCTTCGGGCTGCTGCAGGATCGCGCGGACCTCGTCCTCGACGCTCGCCAGCACGTCGCTCATGTGGACAACGCGGGCCCGGAAGTCGCTGCCGATGCGGTCGCGAATGCGGGCCGCCGGCCCGGCCCCCATGTCGGTCTTGACCAGAATTGCAAACAGCTCGGTCAGGAACTGGTCGTCCACCAGCCGACCTTCTCGCTTGAAGAGGTCGCGAATGTCGGTGTTGAGGAAGTCGCTGGTTTTCTTAAGGGCCGAACTGAGACGGCCGAAGAGCGACTGCGGGTGATCCGGCGGTGGCGGAGACGATGCGGGGTTGCTTGGCGGTGAAGGAGGTTGCGAGGCGCCTTCCTTGGCCATAGGCGGCGCAGGTTGGGCAGATTCCGGCTTCTTCTTAAACAGGTCGAACACACCCACCGTTAGCAAGCTCCAATGACGAATGACCAATGACGAACTACAGCCGACTACCGCCGCTCTTTCTTCACGAACCGATCGAGGACGCCGTTGACGAAGTGGGGCGAGTGCTTCGCGCCATAACGCTTGGCCAGTTCGACCGCTTCGTTGATCGCGACCCGCTCGGGCGTGCCGAAGTAGAGCATCTCAAACGCCCCCAACCGGAGCAGGTTCCGGTCAGTGACAGCCATCCGTTCGAGTGTCCAGTTGTCGGCCCGTTCGACGAGCAGCTTGTCGATCTCGGCTTTGTGCGTGCGAACGCCGGCCACGAGAGAGCGGGCGAAATCGATCAGCTCCTGCTCGGTCTCGCTGCCGCCCAGGCGGCTGACGAGGAACGCATCGGCCGCTTCCGGCGAGCGGTCGGGGTTTTGATCGTCCTCGTAAAGGACTTGCAGGACAATTTCGCGGGCACGCGAGCGGCGGGACATATGACAAACCCCAGGCGGGGTCCACGGACCAAGGAAAGCCGCCCCCCTGCGGGCAGGTCAGTCGGCATGTCTTGAATTATAGCCTGCCGGGGGAAATCGCAGAGGGCGGTTCGCGGCTTCGTGTCATGCAGGTCCGAATTACGCCCCGCCGAGCCGAGCCCACCAACTCCAGAGCGTTGCCAGCAGCGTGCCGCGAAGCCTGGCGACGTGCTTGATCGCGGTAAAGTACGCCCGCGAGCGTGCCGGCTCTTTCCCGAATAAGTCGCGGTACATCAATCGCACGGTTGCGAGTCGCTTTCGAGCGGCGGCAAAGACGGCAGCGGCTTCGGTGGGCTGTGCCTCGGCCATCGCCACGACCGAGTCCGCGCACACGGCGAGCAACTCGTAGTCGGCATGAAGTTGCTCCGGCGAATCAGCGGCAGCCAGGTGCTCGCTGGCCGCTTGGAAGTCCTCCGCTTCGACAGCCGAAGTCGCCAGCCAGAGCCGATGCAAATGCTGTCCCTTCGCGCGAGGCATTGCGAGCGCCTTCTGGCTCGCTTCGATCGCCTCGGCCTCATGGCCCGTGTTCCGCAGCCCTTCAACGACGTTGACCAGCATCCACGACTGTACGTCCTCGCGGCTCTTCCAATCGCGATTCCACTCAGCGGCCCGCGGATAATCGCGAATGCCGGTCAGGGCGTAACCGACCGCTCCCCACGTGAACGTGGTCGCGCGAAGCCATTGCCAGTTCGCAACGACGAACTCAACGAGCTGACGGTTCCAGCCTTGTTTATAGTGCTCCTCGACGTAGGTATAGACCGCTCGTTCGCCAACCGCCTGGTGCTTGTTCAACAAGTCGTGCAGGCGCTCGCGGACTTTCCACCACTCTCCCAGCTTGGTTCCCAGTCGCGCCCATTCGACTCCGACCTGCGGCAGCGGCTTCTCGCGAAACACCTCCTCGCCAAGGACGCCGAACGCCGACGCCCCCATGCCCGCATCGACCGCTGCCTGCACCGCGGCCTCCAGCGGCCAATTCGTCTCTCCCTCGGTCGAGCAAAGCGCTCGCAGGCTTGCCCAGAGTTGTTCGTAGTTCCGCTGCTTTGCGGCAAGTTGCGCCTCGCGGGCCAGCACATACGCTTTCTTGCTGTGCTCCTTCAGCGTGCGGAGCGTCAGCGCGGCCCCTGCCAGGTTGCCATCCTCAAATTGCAGATCGAACAGCGCATTGCCGGCAAACTCATATTGCGGATTCAGCTCAAAACCGTGATCGAACGCCTCGCGGGCGCCATCCCGGTCGCCGTGCATCAGCCGGGCCTCGCCCAGATAGCCATAGCTGATCTCGTACTGCGGGTTGATCCGCACGAGGGCCTCGGCAGATTGCAGGTAGCCATCCTTGTCTTGTGTGTACTGGCACCAGTCGGCCAGCCGCGACCAGGCCCCGAAAAAATGCGGTTCGTCGGCGACGACCTGCTTCATCCGGGCGATCGCCTCGGGCAAATCCCCTCGCTCGGCCGCGAGCCACGCCGACCTAGCCCGCAGCTCCATCGGCGGATGCTCGCCCCAAGCCGACGGCCTGCACGCCGCCTCGGCTTCGTCCCACCGCTCGGCACTCGCGAGCGTCAGCGCCCGCAGGTCGTAGGCGTCGGCCAGCCGCGGATTGAGCTCGATGGCCTTGTCGATGGTCGCCAGCCGCTCATCCACTTGCTCCGGCGCGTCGAGGAAACGAGCAAGGAACAGCCACGAGCGGGCCTCGCCGCCGCGTTTGGCCGTCAGCTCGCGCACGGTTTCGAGCGCCTTCTCCGGGCAGCCGAGTGTATCGGCCCACGAACTAAGGCACTCCCACGCCCGGTCATATCCCGGATCGATCTGCACTGCTTGTTGAATGCGATCGAGCGCCTCTTCGCGTCGCTCGGCGTGCCAGAGGGCTTCGGCGAGCAATCCATGACTGGCCGCATCGAGCGGATTTCGCGCGACGGCATGTTCGAGCCGCTTGCGGGCGTCGTCGTAGCGGCCGCGGCGTTCCAGCGCTTCGCAGAGCGTCCGCACGCCGTCTCCCCAGCCGGGGCTGATTCGATATGCGTTCTCCAGGGCAACGATCTCGTCGTCAAACTCCGTCCGCGCCCGGCAGACGAGAGCCCGATCGAGCCAGAGTCGCGGCATGAGCGGAAAACGGTCACACGCCTGCTGGATGAGCGACCACGCCTGGTCAACTCGATTCAGCGCCAGCAATTGGATTGTCGCGGCCGACCACGCATGCCACAGGTCGGGACGAGCAGCAAGCGCCTCCTGCAAATCGGCGAGCAGCTCTTCCGGCGCAAGCGTGCCGCGGGCATGGCTCCGATAGTTGAGCAAGCCATCGCCGAAGATGACCTGCTTCACCAGTTCTTGCTTGACGAAGGCGAGTGCGGCTCGGCGGTCGGCCGGGGTGTCGCACAGGTCCATCAGCTCGGCGATGGCATAGTCGTTATCGACTGACAGTTCAATTCCACGCCGCAGAGCCGTACGGGCATCGGGCAGCTTATTCTCAGCCCGGTAGAGGTTCGCGAGGAGTAGATAGTGCGAAACATTCGTCGGGTCGAGGCGGCCGGCAATCTCCGCCTCGACCCAAGCCTCCGGCAGCCGCCGCTCGCCAGAAAGTAAGAACGCCAGCTCGCGGCGAATCCAGCCGTCGTCGGGATTAACCGCAACTGCCCGGCGGATGATCGGCTCGCGAACAACTGGCGGCTCTTCGCGGGTCCACTCGATCCACAACTCGTGCAGTGGGTAGTGATGCGGGAAGCGGTCGGCTGCGGCTGCGAGATGAGCCAGGGCCGCGGCCGGGCTTTCCATTTCCGCCAAGAGACGTGCGATGGCCCGATGGGCGTCGATCGCGAGCGGCTGCAAAGCGAGTACTTCCCGCCAGAGGGCGAGCGAATCGGCATGGCGACCGTCGGTGTGTGCCATGCGGGCGGCGGTCCGAAGCCATTGCCCGCGAGGCGACTTGTCCTTGGCCTGCGCGAGCAGATTCTGCGCCCGCGGCATGTGCTGCACGCTGCACGCAAGGTACAGATCGGCAGCGTAGAGCATAAGCTGCCCGTCGTCGGACTTGACCTTCAGCGCCTCGTCGATCGTCGCGAGGGCTTCGCCGTTCCGGTCAAGCTGCATGAACGCATTGGCAAGCGTTTTGGCCGGCTGGCTCGACTTTTTGCCAAAGCGGGCGACGCGATCACGGAGGAACGCCAGGGCGGCGTCGGTCTGCTTGAACCAATTGGCCGCGCCGAAGAACCCCTCGACGAGCTGCTCGTCCATATTCCCCAGCGTCGCCGCAAAGCGATAGAGCGTGAGGGCTTCGGCGAACCGCCGCTGATCCCAGTAGATATTGGCGAGGCTGAAATAATTGGCCGCTTCGGTGGGCCAGCGGCGGATCGCCCGCTCGAGCAGATAGACCGCATCGTCGTGCCGGCGGGCGTCGATCCGCAATTCCTGGGCGTATTGCTGCCAAAAGATCGGATGGGTTTCCTTCTTCTGACAAAGCTGGCGATAGATTTCCAGCCGTTCGTCGCGACGGGCCTGATTACGCAGGACGCTCAGCCGTTCGAGTTGCAGGCTCTGATCCTCAGGAAACTTCGCCACGAGTGCATCGATCGCGGCAAGGTGCTCGGACTGGTTGCCATCGTAAATGGCCAGGCGGCGGCGAGCTTCGTGAGCGAGGCGGTGCTCGGATGACGCGGACTGCATTTTCTCGAAAGCCGCCTGCGCCTCCTCGCGCCGATGGGCGATGAGTGCTCCATCCAGTTCGTGCAGCAAATCCCACAGCGCCGCATCCGGCAGGTCGAGTCCCGCCAGTCGCTCGGCTTCGGCGGCCGGAACGAGGGCCATGCCGCGGGGACCATAGGCGGCATAACGGTCGAGCAGTTTTTCGGCCAGGGCCTCCCCTGTGTTTCGCCAGAACGGGTCGCGGACCATCAGCGTGCCGCGGCGGCCGTCGTACCCCATGATCGCCTGGAGGTGCGAATTGCCCGGATCGACGGTGGTAAACGTGAACGGCACGCCTCGATCGAGTAGAGCGAACGCCGCTTCCTCGGTAACGGAAAACTCGCGCGGCACCCACCCGTGTTCGCGGGCCCACTTTCGCTCGTGAAAATGCGACGTGCCGTTGTAGCAAATCTCGTCGGCCACCTGCAGGTGATCGACCGGCATCGACCAATAGCGGCTGACGGCTGAGAGCGTCGCCGGAACGCAAGTGACGTGATGCTGCCGCACAAAGCCAACCGGCAGGCTCACAACCTTGCCTCCGGCTCGCGGCGGCTGCTGGAGGCGCTCGGCGATTGCTTTCCAATACTCGCTATCCGACTCATTCGCGGCGGCGATTGAGGCCTCGGTATCGCCCAGAAAGTAGGCGATCTCCGCCCGTGCCCCACCAATCCATTTCTTGAACCCCTTTTCCGCCAGCGGCGAAAGCTCGATCAACCGGTCGAGCGTGCGGCCGGCATCGGCGTGCTGCTTCAGCTCCAATTGCAAAGTAAAGAGCTGCCCGGCGATGGCGGCTGATTCGAGTCGGTCGCTGGCCACACTCAAAAGTTCGAGTGCCTCGCCGTCGCGATCCATGAGCGTGAGCAGGTGCGCGGTCGTTTGCACGGCGGGGCGATAGAACGGCCGCATCGCGAGCGCTTGCTGCGCTGTATCGAGCGCCTCGTCGTAGCGATCCTCGAACTCCATCAGCTGTGCCTGGCAGACCTTGACCCATGCGCTCGTCGGTGCAATCTCGGCTGCCCGCGCGAGCCACGCTTCGGCAGTTGCGAAATCGCGAAGCATGCCGGCCACTTCGCCAACGAGGGCATGCCACGAAGAGCGGATGTCGGGTGGGGCCGATTCGCCTGGCGGGCCGACCGATTGCAGCCATTGCCATGCCGGGAAAGGTCCGCGACGACGCCAGAGACCATAGGCATAGTAATAGCGGGCTTCAACATCGTTGGGCCACGTCTTATACGCACAGCGCAGGATCCACGTGCTAAGCCGCGGCGCCCCGATGTGTCCCGCCAGGCGGCCCGCCATCACGCGGGCTTCGCAGCCGGGCCACGCTTCGAGCGGACCCAGTGTGCGGCCGGCGTCGTAGGCTTGGAGCATCCGCCCTTGCTCGTAGTGCTCGCGCACGGCGGCCAGGGTGGGCGCGATGAGTTCCTGCGTCTTGACGATCATGAGAGGGAGCCGCCGCAATTTCAGATGAGGGAGCCTGATTATTAGGGGGGACGCGGCAGACCGCAATTCGGTTCGGCGAGATCACTTGGCGTGAGCCGCGGCTGCAGAAATCGGGGACTTCAATAACCAATCGCTTTCCGAATGCCGAGGGGACCAGCTATATTGCGACTATGCCTTCGCACTCCATCCAATCCGAGACGCTCCCATGACCACTCGCCGCCAATTCCTTGCCGCTTCCGCCGCTGTTGCCTCGATGCCCTGCTGGGTTCGGGGCACGCTGGCTAAGGACGAGAAGCAGCCGCCGTTTCAGATTTCGCTTGCCCAGTGGTCGCTGCATAAGACGCTCTTCGGCGGCAAGCTCGATAACAAGGACTTTGCCAAGACGGCCAAGAACGACTACGGCATCGACGCCATTGAGTACGTCAACCAGTTCTGGAAGGATAAGGCGAAGGACGTGGCCTACGTCGCGGAGCTGAAGAAGCGAGCCGACGACCTGGGCGTAAAGACGCTCCTCATTATGTGCGACGGCGAAGGGAACCTCGGCGATTCGGACGACGCCAAACGGACCAAGGCGGTCGAGAACCACTACAAGTGGGTCGAAGCGGCCAAGGAGCTCGGCTGCCACTCGATTCGCGTCAACGCGGCGTCCGACGGCAAACTTTCGTTCGAGAAGCAGCAGGAACTGGCGGCGGATGGCCTGCGGCGGCTGTCGGAATTCGCCGCCCCGCACGGGCTGAATGTCATCGTCGAGAACCACGGCGGTCTGTCGAGCAACGGCACGTGGTTGGCCGGCGTGATGAAGCTGGTCGATAAGAAAAACTGCGGCACGCTCCCCGACTTCGGTAACTTCCGCGTCAGCAACACTGAAGAGTACGACCGCTACAAGGGGGTCGATGAACTAATGCCGTTCGCCAAGGCGGTGAGCGCGAAGAGCCACGACTTCGACGCCGAAGGGAACGAAACGCACACCGACTACGCGAAGATGATGGGGATTGTGCTCAAGCACGGCTATCACGGCTACTGCGGCATCGAGTATGAAGGCTCGAAGCTGAGTGAGTCCGAGGGAATTCTCGCGACCAAGAAGCTGCTCGAGCGGGTGCGCGAGAAGCTGGCGGCGTAGGACAAGAATCCCGCCATTCCATCCATGTAGGGCAGGATTCAGCCTGCCGCGTAATGGAGTGTGTCATGGATGAACTGCCAGTGGATCGGCAGCGAAGATTTCGATTCGGGCTGCGATCGCTATTTGTCGCGGTTGCCGCGGCATCGATCGTCAGCGGGTTCGTGTACCAAGAGCTACGAATTCGCCGCTTGTCTCAGGAGCTATCGCGATCCAGCGAGAGCGATCCGGTTCTGCTTTTTCATCTCCCGCGAGGCTCGGCAGAACCGTGCATTGCCGGCTATGTCGGCGGACAATTCATCGAAATGAGCGACCAGCTCGAATTGCGTTCGCGTCGTCAGCGGTTGAAAATCGCGGCCGAAGAAAGTGGCTTGTCGGTCTCGACAGGTGACACGACGATTCAGTGCCAGACGCTGCGCTTCGACCCGATCTCCGGCAAACTGGAGCTGGACGACGCCTGTTTCTTCGAACGGCTCGGCGTGGACTTGGATTTCAGGACGACATTACCGTAGGGCATTCATCCTGCTGCGTTGACACGTCGCTGCACTTGAGCAGGACACGTCCCGCCCTGCTCTACGACTTGGGCAGCAGGCTCAGCACCGCGGCGCTCGGGCGGGCGATGACGTGGCCGGCGATCAGCTTGCCCAGGCCCTGGACCTTGGCCGTGCCTGCTTCCACGGCGGCTTTGACCGCGGCGACGTCCCCTTTCACGATCACGGTGATGTAGCCGCCGCCGAGCTTTTCCTTGCCGATCACTTCGACATTGGCCGCCTTGCAGGCAGAGTCGATCGCCTCGAAGACGGCGGTGAAGCCTTGCGTTTCGATGAAGCCCAGGGCGAAGACGTTGTCGGCCATGCGTTTTCCCTCGCTGCTTGCGAGCGTTTCGTAGTTCGGATTCTTAACGACCGGCTGCTGGATGAGCGGGCTCACCTCGACCGGGCTTTGCAGCGCCTTCTGGGCGCGATCATCCGGCTTGTTGAGCACGGTGCCGACCGGTTTGCCGCCCATTTGGTCGGCGGCACTCTTGCCCGCGGCAATGGCGGCCTGAACCGCGGCAACCGGGCCGGCAACCTTCAGCACCACGCCGTAGAAGTCGTTCGACTCGGATTGCACGAGCCGAATGCCCGCGGTCTTGTCCATCGTGTCGAGCGCCACCATGGCCGGTGTAAGGCCGGTGACTTCGAGGATGCCGAGGGCTTCGTTCACGATTCGTGGGACAGGCGTCACGCCTGCCATAAGAGTGCTCAAACCAGCGACCTGACCAATATAGCTTGCCCAAATTGCCTGCGTAGGGCCGATTTGCCGCGAACATTTCCGCTGGCGTGCCCCTCGCCAGGGTGGCATAAGTGCAATAGAATCAATAAGTTGCGGCCCATTTCGCGTCTCTAGCCAGAGGCAAACTCGTCTCCGGTCGCTCATACTACTTCCTGTCGGTCCCGGAAGCAGTTTGCTTCCGGCGAAGGTCAAGTTCGATGGCATCCAAAAAGAAACCCGCCCAACCCACTGCTGACTCGAAGGGGACCTATGCCTTCGTCAGCCTCGGCTGCCCGAAAAACACCGTCGATAGCGAGCGGATGCTTGGTCTGCTCAAGATCGACGGTTACGACCTGGTGAGCGATCCCGACGGGGCGGATTTCGTCGTCGTCAACACGTGCGGCTTCATCGAGCGGGCGCGGACTGAATCGTTTTCGGCAATCGACGAAATGCTTTCGCTCAAGGAACAGGGTCGCACACGCGGTGTGATCGTCAGCGGCTGCCTCGCCGAGCGGCAGAAGGAGCAATTGCTCGTCGATCGGCCCGGCATCGATCATCTCGTGGGCGTCTTCGGCCGTGACGAGATCACGCGAGTTGCCGATCGGCTGGTTGGGCATCTTGACGAGCAGCGAACGGTATTCCGCCCCGCTCCGATTCGCGCTCTCTCTGACAAGGATCGCCTCCGGATCACGCCCCGGCACTTCGCGTATCTGAAGATTTCCGAAGGATGCGACCGGCTCTGCACGTTCTGTGCAATTCCCAAAATGCGCGGCAAGCACGCCAGCAAGCCGATCGAAGAGGTCGTTGCCGAAGCCGAGCAACTGGCCGCCGACGGCGCACGCGAACTGATCGTCGTCGCTCAGGACACAACCTACTACGGCCTGGACCTGTATGGCGAGACACGTCTGACGGAGCTGCTTCGGCGGCTCGAGGAAGTCGCCGGAATCGACTGGATTCGCCTGATGTACTTCTACCCGATGTACATTGGCGACGAATTGATCGACACGATTGCCGACAGCCGTAAGATCCTGCCGTACATCGACATTCCTCTGCAGCATGCCAGCGACCACATGCTGCGACGGATGGCCCGCCGCGTGACGCGCCCAGAGACAGAAGCACTGATGGGCAAACTTCGCTCGCGGATCGAGGGCCTGACGCTGCGAACAACGTTCATCACCGGCTTTCCCGGCGAATCCGACGACGACTTCAATCAGCTTGTGGAGTTCGTCCAGCAGCAGAAGTTCGAGCGGATGGGGGTTTTTACCTACTCGCTTGAGCCCGATACTCCGGCCGCCAACCTGCCCGACCACGTGCCGGCGGAAGTCGCCGAATCGCGTCGCGAGCGGCTGATGCAGGTGCAGCAGGAAATCGCCTTCAATCATTTGCAAGAGCAACTCGGCCGAACGATGGACGTGATTATTGACCAGCCGGTGCCGGACGAGAAGAACGTCTGGATTGGTCGCAGCGCCGCCGACGCGCCGGACGTGGACGGGCTCGTCTTTGTCACCGGCAACCACATCCGCCTCCGTGCCGGCGACATCGTGCCGTGCGAAGTGGTTGCTACGCAGGAATACGACCTCGTCGCCGCCGCTGCCGAGAAACCCCGCCCTGCCCCCAAGCCAAAAGCTCAATTGGCGGCGATTGGCGGGGTATAATACCGGGAAGGCAGTCCTGAAGACGGGAGACGGCGACATGAGCGACATTACCATTCCAGCCAATCTGGCGCCGAGTTTCGCGGGGTCAGAGACGAGCCGCGTTCTGGATGAACGGGGAGTCGTTCTCGGGGTGTATACTCCCATTCGCGAATTCACTGACGAAGAATACGCCTGGGTTTTTGAGCAGATCACGCCCGAATTGATTAAAGCTTCCAACGACTCGGGCCCCGGCCGTCCCCTAGCGGATGTCCTCGCCGAATTGCGACGGAAATATGGCCAATGAAATACACGGTCGTATTGTCGCCCGTCGCTGAGCATCAACTGGCGGAAGCGTGGCTGCAAGCACCTGACAAGATGCGGGTCACCCACGCTTTTGACCGCATCGAGAAAATGCTCAAGGAGGACGCTCACCTCTTGGGTCGGGTGCATCCGAGCGGGTGGCGTGTCATCGGAATATCGCCGATCGGTGTCACGTTTCAGGTCAACGACGACGATCGAATGGTTACGATCAAATCGGTGTTCTATCGCCCCTGAACTGCCAACCTCAGGAAACTTGTGCCTCGCCAGTCGTCCTCCACGATCCTCAACGTCCCCAACGTCCTCACGACGGCTCGTTTCGTGCTGGCCATCGTCGTGTTCGTGCTTATTCCCTTCGAGCGGTACCTCGAAGCAACCATCGTCTTCGTCATCGCCGCCGGTACCGACTGGATCGACGGCTGGTGGGCTCGCAAGTACAACCAAGTCACGAAGCTTGGCCGCATCTTCGATCCATTCGTGGACAAGATCATCATCTGCGGGGCGTTCACGTTCCTGGCCGCCGAGCTTGGCAGTGGCATCTTGCCTTGGATGGCGGTCGTCGTCATGGGACGCGAAATGCTGGTCACGGCCATTCGCGGATTTATCGAGCAGCAGGGGGGCGATTTCTCCGCCCAGACGGCCGGCAAACTGAAAATGGTCTTTCAGTGCGTGGCGGTGGTGGCAAGCTTGATTGCCCTACGACACTATCAGCAGGCCGGCACACGCGAGACTTCGCTCGAGCCGTGGCTCTATTACACGCTGCACACGTCGGTCTGGCTGGCGGTCGTTTCCACGGTCTATTCCGGAGCGGAATACGTCGTGGCCGCGGCCCGCATCCTGGGGCGAGGGAAATGACCCCCTTCGTCCTCGCCCTGACAACCGTCCTCGTCCTCGCCATCGGCTTTGGGGGCTGCCTCTGCTGGGTGCTCGCCGCGCTCAAGGTCGCCGGCGGTCAGCCGCTGCTCGCGTGGAGCAAGCGGAGGCCGGTGCCGTGGGCGATTCTGGATCTGGTCAGCATCTTTGTGCTGTACATCGTGGCGATCTTCGTCGTGCAAGGGAGTCTGCACGCAGCGGGCATGTTGCCCGATACCGACGATCTGACGAAGCTCTCGCTCGCGGATAGTGCCGTCCTCGTTGCGTCCAACATGGCGGCATCGCTGGGGCTGCTGGTCGTTGCTCTGCCGCTCATTGTCCTGCGGACGGGAGCGACGGCTCGCGACCTGGGCCTGGTCGCTCGCGAGTTTGTCGGCGACATCAAGCTCGGCATTATCGGCTTTCTGATGCTCGCCCCGCCGGTCTATGTCATTCAGGGATTGCTCGTCTATTTCTGGCAGCCGAGCAAGCACCCGTTGATGGAGATGTTCAAGGCGTCGCCCGATCCAGGGTTCTATGCTCTGCTGTTCGTTGCTGCGGCAGTCGTCGCGCCGATCTTCGAGGAAATGGTCTTCCGCGTGATCCTGCAAGGTTTTCTGGAGAAGTTTTTTAGCCGGCAACATAGCCTGCTGGAACTCTTGCTTGGCATTCGCCCTTCACCCATCGCCAACACGGCCGCAGGACGAGTCGCGACCGACGAGGTAGTGACGGTCCTGCACTCCGGAGAGCCACTCACACAGCCTAATCCCTACGCGACTTCGCCCGTCATTATCGGTGAAACATCGACTACCGGACCGCTGATAGATCTATCCGTTCAGCCAGAATTGCTCGGCGCGAGCGCGTGGCTGCCGATCGCCCTCTCTGCCATCATCTTTGCCCTGCTGCACTTTTCGCACGGCCCCGACTGGGTTGCCCTTACGCTGCTTGCCACCGGCATGGGCTATCTTTATCAGCGGACGCATCGCCTGGTCCCCAGTCTCGTCGTTCACGCGCTCTTGAACAGCCTTAGCATGTGGGGCCTCTGGCTGCAGGTCTATGTGCTGCCGGAGCAGGGACTGGGGCAGTAGGGGATCGGGGTTCGGGCCTCGGGAATAGGGAAAAAGTGCTGCGCCAGATGAGTTGCCCCTCAGTCCCGAATCCCTAGTCCCCGTTCGCTCCCACCCCTAGCACATCCGCCCTCCGCGCCGCACACTCTTCTACTTCGCTGGCGCACTCCCAGGAGACTTCAACATGGCCATCGGCTTTGGCATCATCGGTTGCGGCATGATTTCGCGGTTCCACGCCAAGGCAGTGGCCGACATTCGCGGGGCCAAGGTGGTCGCCTGCCAGGACGCCTTTCCCGGCGCGGCCGACAAACTCGCCGCCGAACTGGGCTGCACGGCGTATCACGACCTGGACGCCTTGCTCGCCGACCCGGCGGTCGATGTCGTCACGATTTGCACCCCCAGCGGCTTGCACATGGAGCCGGCGGTCGCCGCGGCCAAGGCGGGAAAGCACATCATCGTCGAGAAGCCGCTCGACATCACGCTCGCCCGCTGCGACGCGATGATCGCGGCTGCGAAGAAGGCGGGGGTCGTCCTTTCGACCATCTTCCCCTCGCGGTTTCACGAATCGAGCCAGCTCGTCAAGCAGGCCATCGACAATGGGCGATTCGGCCGGCTGACGATGGGGGACGCTTACGTGAAATGGTTCCGCACGCAGGAATACTACGACAGCGGAGCCTGGCGCGGCACATGGAAGCTCGACGGCGGAGGGGCGCTCATGAACCAGGCGGTTCACAGCGTCGATCTGCTCCTCTGGTTCATGGGGCCGGCAGTCGAAGTCTCGGCCTACACGTCAACGCTCGCTCACCAGCGGATCGAGGTCGAGGATGTGGCGGTTGCCACGGTAAAGTTCGCGAGCGGCGCCCTCGGCGTGATTGAGGCCAGCACGGCCACCTGGCCGGGCGAACTCAAGCGGCTGGAGATCAGCGGCGATGCCGGCAGTGCGATCGTCCGCGAGGAAGACCTCGCCGTCTGGAGGTTTGCCAAGGAAACGAAGGCCGATGAAGCGATCCGCCAGAAGATGGCCAGCCGCACGCAAACGGGGGGTGGGGCTGCCGATCCCAAGGCGATCGGCTATCACGGCCACATGCTGCAGTTCCAGGACGTGCTGGCCGCGATCAAAAAAGGGAAGCAGCCGCTGATCGACGGTCCCGAAGGTCGCAAGGCAGTAGAATTGATCCTGGCGATCTACAAATCGGCCGAATCCGGCAAGCCTGTGAAGCTGCCGCTGGCCGGCGACCCAGCGCTCAAAGCGCGGGCGAAGGGGAAGAAGTAGGCGACGGGGACAGCAAGGCGAACCACGGGCTCTAAACATGCGTCCTGGCAAAAATCTATTGCTTGCCATGACCAGTTGCGCCGTCATTGGCATCGTGCTGCTTGCTGGAGCATGTTTTCTGTACCCCGGTCGCCATTCGAATTCTCCAATTGAATTCGCCTTGGGAAGTATCCGCAACGATGATCTTGTCGAAAGCGTGTCCACGCAGATCGCTCGTAACCCTCGTGATTGGGACGCATACCTGCGTCGTGCGCACTACTATGCTGCGGCAGACAAGTGTGATCTTGCTCGCGCGGATTTGCGGTTCATCATTGAGAATGCAAAAGACGATTCAACTCTTGCTGAGGCACATCAGAAGTTGGGGACAGTGGACCTTCAGCAACAACATTATGCCGAATCCGTGCCCGCATTTTCGGAAGCCCTTGCGATCGCCAAAGCATCAGAGAATGTGTCGCAAGCGCGAGTTGGCGATATTCTCGAGTGGCGAGCCGCGGCGTATTTCTACAGTGGAGACTTTCAGTCTTCGTTGGCAGATTTAGAAGCAACAATGCAGGCCGGGAATCGCTCGCAGAAGGTTGCTCGCCTGCGGGCGATGAACCATGTCAAACTTCGCGAGTGGTCGTCCGCACTGGAAGCCGCCGATGATTGTGCGGATGATGTGGGACGGCACATGTTGCGAGCCTTCGCACTTGCTGGGCTTGGACGACGAGAGGAGGCGGCACTGGAACATGCGAGGGCGCTTGCGATCGACAAAGTCGAGGCAGCGCGGTGGCAAAACTTTGTAGATTTCGATCTCCCCAACAATTCGCATACGTCACAGGAGCAATAACATGGTCAAAACCGCCAGCACGATGCAGAAGCTCGGTACGCCCGCCCCCGATTTCAGCCTGACGAACGTCGATGGACGGCTGGTGGGTCTGGACGATTTCCAGGATCAACCGGCCCTGCTCGTGATTTTCATGTGCAACCACTGCCCGTTCGTAAAGCATGTGGCCGACGGGCTCGCCCAGCTGGCCCGCGACTACATGCCGAAGGGCGTGGCAATCGTCGGTATCAACAGCAACGACGCCGCGGCGCATCCGCAGGATTCGCCCGAGCAGATGATCCACGAGGCAGAACTACGGGGCTATCCGTTCCCCTACTTGTACGACGAAACGCAGGAAGTGGCCAAGGCTTACGGCGCGGCCTGCACGCCCGACTTCTTTCTGTACGACAAGGGGCGGAAGCTCGTCTATCGTGGGCAACTTGATGCCAGCCGGCCGGGGAATGGCGTTCCCGTCACCGGCAGCGACCTGCGAGCCGCTCTCGACGCACTTGTGGCAGGCAAGCCGCTGCCGGAGAAGCAGATTCCAAGCATCGGCTGCAACATCAAGTGGCGAGCCGGCAACGAGCCGCAGTACTACGATTCGGCTGGTGTGAAGTAGATCCCGCCCGCCCGATGGGACGCGGAACTGGGCCATAGATCCAGACTGTGCATCACGATGGACGAGAATCCTTATCGATCGCCTGATTCCATCGCCGATGCTCAAGAAGCAGCACCCAAACAAGTCGTACTGAGCGGCCGGGCCAACACGAATCGATTTCTGGCCGCGAACATGGACCACGCCTTTGCCGTGGTGTTGTTTCTGGCGGTCGGAATGAACTCGGCGGAGTTGCTCGGCAATATCGGGGCCGGTGCGGCGGCGCTGAGTACGTATTTCTGCTACTACTTCCTCTCGGAATGGCTGCTGGGCGGCACTCCCGGCAAGCTGTTTTTCGGATTGGTCGTACGGCAAATGAACGGTGAGCGTTGCAGGGTCCATCAGATTGGCATTCGGACGCTCATGCGTTTTCTCGAAGTGAATCCAGTGCTGCTGGGGGCGATTCCTGCCGGGATTGCGATTTGGTGCACCGACCGTGGCCAGCGGATCGGCGACATCCTGGCCGGAACGGTCGTCGTGCAGGGATACGACCTGCCAGGGACGAAATCTGCCGGGAGAGAAATTCGCATTGTGAAGTCGGGCAGACGATAAGCCTGTTCGGCGCCGCTATCGGAGCGGGTCGATCGGCTTGGTCGGCGGAGTCGGGTTGATCGGGCCACTAGCTTCTTCGAGCGGTCCGCTCCGATAGATCCGCTCAAACCACCAGCCCCACAGCACGTATTGCAGGCCGATCACCAGAGCAATCGCAAACGCCACCCACAGAATGGGCATCGCGAGAAAGGCGACCACCGCCAGGAGCATCAGGCCGCTAAAGCCGACGATCAGCCACCAGAGGGGGGACGCTTTGGGTTTGCTGTCGAAGTCGGGTCGCGGCGGCAGCGGCGGTGACGAGTGGTCGATCATGGCGAGCGGGAGGCGTCAGCCTCCCGATGATTTACAGCGACACGCGAGGTCACGTCATCGGGGTGCTCACACACCCCGCTCGCCCATCCTAGGCCACGAACTCCGGCTCGACCAGCTTGGGAATGATGCCGGCAGCGTGGCCGCGGGCGAGCAATTCCTTCACGGCCTGGCGGCCGCGCGGGCCGAAGTCGAGCGTCCAATCGTTGACATACATTCCCACGAACTTGTCGGCTTTGGCCCGGTCGAGGCCGCGGCCGTAAGTCTGGGCATAATCGAGGGCCGCTTTGCGATGTTCCAGGCCGTAGCGAATGCTCTCCTTGAGGAGCCGATTCACCTCAGCAATCGCTTCCGGCCCCAGATCGCGACGAATGCCGTTGGCACCGAGCGGCAGCGGCAGGCCGGTTTCATCCATCCACCATTTGCCGAGGTCCACCACCAGCTTCAGATTCTGATCGCCAAACGTGAGCTGCCCCTCGTGAATGATCAGGCCCGCATCGACTGGCTGGCCATTGAACTGCCCCGCCTCAACGACATCGAGAATTTGATCGAAAGGGACGACGACGTGCTTGAACGCATCCTTCCCAATGCACATCGACAGCGCGAGGAACGCCGTGGTCAGTGTCCCCGGCACAGCGATCGTCTTGCCGCGGAGGGCGTCGATCGTTGCGGCCTCGCGGGTGACGACCATGGGGCCGTAGTTGTCCCCCATGCTCGCTCCACAGGTGCAGAGCAGGTACTTGTCGGACAGGTAGGCGTACGCGTGCAGGCTGAGGGCCGTCAGCTCGAGTTCGCCCGCGAAGGCTCGGCGGTTAAGCGTCTCGATATCGACCAGCTCGTGCTCGAAGCGGAAGCGGCCGGTGTCCAGTTCATCCTTGGCCAGGGCGTAGAACATGAAAGCGTCGTCCGGGTCGGGGCTGTGGCCGACGCGAATCAGCTGCTTTTGGATGGGTGTTTTCTCGGCAACAGCGGTCATGGCAACTCCTGGAAGACGGCAAATCGAGCCAAACAGCTTACCGCAGAATTGCCGGCTCGATAACGGGTTGGAGGGCTCTATAAAAATCCGTTTCTATCCGAGCGTTGGGTTTGACCCTTGCTCGTTGGGGTTGTTGCCAAGCGACGCCGGCTGCCCCATCTGTGGACAAGCTGAAAGTCCAAACCCACAAACACCCGGCGGGTTTATACAATGATCGTGCTCATTGTTCCTTGACTGGGAATCACGGCTGCATGATGCGCTCCATCCGGCAGCCGTGGCTGGCCGCCCTCCAACCACAGCCACCCGCACACAAAACTTCGACCATCGATGAGTGACGACATCGCCGATCGCCTGCGCCGCCACGATGCCGAGGCGCTGGCCGAGTTTCTGCAATCGCACCGGCCGCAGCTCATGGCGTTTATCGAGCGGCAACTGGGGACCGCGCTGCGTCGAAAGGTTGAGCCGGACGACGTCTTTCAGGAGGCGAGTGCCGAGGCGGTGCGGGCACTTCCCACTACGGAATTGGGGGATCGGGAGCCGTTTTCGTGGCTGTGTCAAATTGCCGAACGGCGGATCATCGACCTGCATCGGCGGTTCTTCGACGCCCAGAAACGCGACGCGGGTCGCGAGGTCGCTCTCGGCGCCGGCGGCAGCGAAACGGGGCAGGTTGGCCTGATCAACATGCTCGTCGCCAGCATGACCACTCCGAGCAAGGCGTTCTCGCGAAACGCCCGCGAAATGCGGCTGCAAGAGGCGCTGGCCAAGCTCCCCGACGAGCAGCGCGAGGCCCTGAGGCTCAGGTACGTCGAGAGCCTGCCGAGCAAGGAGATTGCCGAAAAGATCGGCAAGAGCGACGCAGCCGTGCGGGTGATGCTGACCCGGTCGATCAAGAAGCTGCAGGAGCTTTTGGGAGACGAGGATCCGCCGAGTACGTTTTAGAAGTTGCAACCACTGAAGCTGCCACGATGAGTATCTACGCTGATTACTGTTTCGCTCCCTTCATGGACTGGTCCCTCTCAAAGCCGGCGGTGAACGACTTGCGTCGCCGCGTCGTCGAGCCAGCGAGCGGCCGCGTGCTGGAAATCGGCTACGGGACCGGGCTGAACCTGCCGTACTATCAGCCGCGGGTGACGAGCATCACGCTGCTCGACCCGGCAAAGCTGCTGCCGCGGAAGGTGAAGGAGCGGATGGACGCCTGCTCCGCTCGCGTGGTGAACGCGGTCGAGGGGCGGGCCGAGAAGCTGCCGTTTCCCGACATGCACTTCGACTGCGTTGTCAGCACCTTTTCGCTCTGCACGGTCGATGACCCCAAAGCTGCCGTCGCCGAGATTCGCCGCGTCCTGCGTCCCGGAGGCATTCTGCGCTTCGCCGAGCACGGCCGGAGCGAAAGCCGACTCACCGCCCGCTGGCAGGATCGGCTTAACGGCCTGCAACGCTGGTGGGCCTGCGGCTGCAACCTTAACCGGCCGATCGAGCAACTGCTCCGCGAAGCTGGCCTCAAGATCGCTGAGCTCGACCGCTCGCCTCTGCCCGGCATGCCGCGGATTCTCGATATGTATGTGGGGGTGGCAAGCAGTTAGGGCTGTTTCCACGGTAGTCGTAGGGTGCATGAGGACGGCAGTTGATCGCGGTAGGTGCGTTTCGCATGCCAACGACTCATCTTGCGGGATCTGATTTCGAACAACGACTGCCATACGACATGCACCATGCACATGTAGCTTGCTCCACGCACCCTACACGTTGCGTCTTTCGAACCTGTTCGCATGCCTGAGCTTCCCGACATTCTGAGCTACCTCGCTGCGCTCGCACCAAGGATCGCCGGGCAGCGGCTGGAAACCATTGGAGTCAAGAGTCCGTTCTTGGTTCGGACGGTGCAGCCCGATGTGTACGAGTTGCAGGGACTGATCGTCCAGGACTTGTCGCGGATCGGCAAGCGGATCGTGTGGCACTTCGAGGACGAGATCTTCCTCGTCTTTCACCTGATGATCGCCGGCCGCTTCCATTGGAAGAAAGGGGCCGTGAAGCCTCGTGGCAAAAATGATTTGGCGGCATTTTGGTTTCAAACCGGAACGCTCATGCTGACCGAAGCGAGCCACAAGAAGCGGGCGTCGCTGCACGTCGTGCAAGGTCGCGACGCCCTGGACAAACTCAATCGCGGCGGGATCGAGCCGCTCGAATGTTCGGCCGAAGAATTCCGTGCCGCCCTCGCTCGCGAGAACCACACGCTCAAGCGGGCCTTGGCCGATCCGCGGCTCTTCTCCGGCATCGGCAATGCTTACTCTGACGAAATCCTGCACGCTGCCGGCCTCTCGCCGATCACACTCACGAGTCGTCTCAAGCCCGACGAAGTCGAGCGTCTGTTTGGTGCGACCCAGCGCGTGCTTCGCGAATGGGCGATGCGCTTAGTCAGCGAAGCAAAGCTGAAGTTCCCAGAAAAGGTCACCGCGTTCCGTCCGGAAATGGCTGTGCATGGCCGCTTCGGCCAGCCGTGCCCTGTGTGTAGCACGAAGGTGCAGCGGATCATCTATGCTGAGAACGAGACGAACTATTGCCCCCGCTGCCAGACCGGCGGCAAGCTTTTGGCCGATCGGTCGCTGTCGCGATTGCTCAAGGACGACTGGCCGCGAACGATTGAGCAGTGGGAGGAGGAGCGAACGGGCCAAGATTCGGAGGGAAAAAGCGAATAGTGGGGCGCGCCACGATAGAGGGCCAGGCCATGATGAGAAACGCTTGGGTCGCAGGGTTGATCGGATTGTCGGTATTTGCCGGCTGTCAGCCGCCGCCGGCTTCAACTGCATCGCCGGCAACGACAGGACCTCCGCCACCGCCCGGCGCCACTTCAGAGTCGGTCCCGGCAAGCAACGCCGGCGTAGAGTCGCTCGTCGCGGCCTATCGAGCGGCCCATGCCAGCCGCGACGTGGACGCGATGCTCAAACTGTATTGGTTCGGCAATGCCGACGCCGAGATGCGGCAGACGATTCGCGAGAACGTCGAAGCAGAATTGCGGTGCCCGCTGACGGAAATCAAGGTCGAGTCGGTCGCGCCTGGGACGCACGGCCCGACCGTCGAAGGGGGAGTCCATTGGCGGCCGAGTCTGGAAGTCGTCGCCATGTTTATTGCCCGGTTCGATTACAAGGACGCCCCGCCCGGACAATTCGCCACGGAAGAAATCCGCGCCACCGTCGGCAAACGCGGCAGCAAGTACTACTTCACGGTGCCGGTGAGGGAATAGGGCCGCTAAGGGAATAGCGGCGCTGGACGTCTATTGGCGCGACCACTGGTCGCAGCTAAGAGGCAGGCACGATGCCTGCCCCACGATCTACTCCGGCAGGCGGTCGGTGAGGACCTTCGGGAACTCGCCGGTCAGCGCCTTCATGTAGGCAACGAGGTCCGCCTTTTCCTGCACGGTAAGGCCGAGCTTCTTGATCTTGTCGGAGAGGTGCGGGTTGGCGTGGCCCCCTTTGTCGTACCACTCGACGACTTCCTCCAGCGTCTTTTGGCTGCCGTCGTGCATGTAGGGGCCGGTGAGGGCGACGTTGCGGACGGTCGGCGTTTTGAACGCCCCGCGATCTTTGTCTGCCTTCGTCTGATCGAAGCGGCCGAGGTCGGGCTTTTCCCTCTCCATGCCGACACCGAGATTGTGATAGAGCTCGTCGGTGAAGTTGGCGCCGACGTGGC
Organism: uncultured Pirellulaceae bacterium; assembly: GCA_964384375.1. Lineage (GTDB taxonomy): Bacteria > Planctomycetota > Planctomycetia > Pirellulales > Pirellulaceae > CAYLLN01. The sequence continues at coordinate 59,874 of CAYLLN010000009.1, read as the reverse complement.
ACGCGGTGCAGTTCGCGTTCTGCGAAAAGAAGAGATCGCGTCCGCGGCGAGCCGACTCGGAGAGCGGATGCTCGTTGCTCGCGTTCTTCAAGGCGACATAGCGACCGTACGTGACCGGGTCGTCGGCCTTGAACGCTTCGACATCGGCCAGGTCGTCCTTGAACTGCTTCTCGAAGGTGGCGAGCGGCTCGTAGTAGTCGGCAGGGGACGGACCGGTAACAAGCGTTCGCTCGAACGAGGCGATCGCCTTCGCGATGGTGTCGATCGTCAGTCCCTCGCCGGGAAAGATCTTGCCGAACTGCAGCTTGTAGCCTTCGACCGCACTGAGGGAATCAACGCATCCTTTGTGCGTAAAGCCCATTTCGATCGGGTTGGCGATCGGCCCCTTCGCTTGTTCTTCGAGCGTCGCCGCCCGGCCGTCCCAAAACTGAGCCTTGCTCAGGATGCGGTTGTAGCTGACGGGGGAATTGCGGCCTCCCTTTTGTCCGCCGATCCCCACGCCGAATTGCGTCTCGCGGGCGTAGCCCGTGTCGGGATGATGGCAGCTCGCGCAGCTCACCGTGCCGTCGGCTGAAAGCCGCGTGTCGAAGTAAAGCTGCCGGCCGAGTTCAATCTTGGCCTTGGTTAGCGGATTATCGGCGGGAATGAACACGCCCGTTTGCCCTGCGGCCAAACCGAGCGGGAGCTTCACAGTTAGCGGCTCATGGTTTCTGGGGTCGGCCAGCCACTTCTTGATCTGGTCGGTTGTCAGCTTCCCCTCGCCCGGAATGCCGGCGGTGAGCGAAGCGTCGCCGAGCGTGACCGACTTGTCGCCGGTCGGCGAAGTTTGGGCCAGGAGGGACGAAGCAGATAGAACCAGCGACCAGCCAAGGATGTAAGTCGAGCGCATCAGCGAGGTTCCACGGATTGCTACACGGATCGAAAGCTACCCATCAAATCTAGACGAGTTTAGTACCACGGCAAGGTACGTGGGCGTACATTCTACGGCGTCGGCCCGGCTCGCGTCTGTTTGCGGATGTCCGCTTCGAGCAGTTGGTAGCTCTCGTCGGCTGGGCGAAGCTCTTGCAGCTTTTCAGCAGCCGCGAGCGCGTCGCGATACCGGCCCGTGCTGTAGTACAGGACCGCGAGACTATAGAGGTAATCCGGCGTGTTTGGCTCCAGTCGATGAGCCGCGGTGATTGCTCGATCCGCTTCTTTGCGCCACCCCTGCAAGTGCCGGAGGAATCCAACGCGGGCCTGCAAGCCGGCCGATTCAGGCAGGAATTGCACGTCCCGTTCGAGCAGGGCCAGTTCCCCTTCGCGAAGTGAGTACGCCTCGTCTTCGAGCGGACCCGCGCCGGCGAGCAACTCCTTAGCCGCTTCCAAGTTGCCGGAGGTGGCCAGTTCGCGAGCCTGAGCGAGCGTCCGCTCCAGCCGCCGTTCGAGCAGCGACGCGAGATTGGCTCGCGGACCGACCGCGCCGGGCTCAACACGAATGGCCGTGCGATAGGCTTCTTCCGCTTGCGATTCTTCCTGCAGGCTCTCGAACAGGACGCCGCGCATCATGTGCCCCCCCGCACGGTCGTTATCGACGTCGGCAGCCGCAAAGGCTTCGTCGATGGCGGCTTTCCAGTCCTTGTGCTCCTGGCCCCGGAAGTCAACCGACGGAAGGCGGGCCAGGACGCGGCCCGATTCGGCTCGGACGGCGCGGGTCTTGTCGGTGAGCGACTTGCCAGCCAAGGCGAGAAGCGTCTCGTTGCTCGTCGGTTGCAAGGAGGAAACCGAGGCAATGCGGGGTTGTGGGTCGCGTTCCGTCATCGCAGCGATGAGTGCGTGGCTTACTGGCTCGTCGGTGCCGGCGAAGGCCACCAACTCCTGCGCAGCGGTGGCGCGGGCAATCGCCGGCTGTTCCTTGTCGGCGAGCAGTTCCAGCAGCTTCGCGCGGGCATCGGGCGCTTGCGTGCGGGCGGCATGCAATGTTGCGGCAAAGTGCGGCGGGCGTTTCCGGTCTTTGCCATACCACTTGTCGAGTGCCGCGTCGGCCCAACGGTCGAGCTCGTGCAGGTGTTCGCGAACGGCATCGTCGGTGCGAGCGGCACGGAGCCAGTCGGCATATTCCTTGAATTTCGATGCACGGCTCGGCGGGAGCCTCGCCCTCCCAGCCTCTGTCTCCCGTCCGCTGTCTCCTGTCCCCTGCTTGAGATGGCAGCCGGTGCAGGCATTCGGCGTGCCCAATTGCACGCTCAGGTCTGGTCGCGGAATGCGGAAGCTGTGGTCGCGGCGCGGATCGACCATCATGTACGTCGTTTGCGGCATGTGGCAATCGACGCACTTCGATCCCGCCCCGCCTTGCTTGTGCCGGTGGTGATTCTCGCCATCGTACTTGCCGGCCGGGTGCTGATGGCACGAGGTGCAAACCTGGTTCCCCTCGTGCTTGAGGCGGGCGGTGTGCGGATCGTGGCAGTCGGTGCAGCGGATGTTCTTGTGATACATCTTGCTCTGCACGAACGAGCCGAACTCGTACACTTCGTCGAGAATCTGCCCATCGGCGTGGTAGCTCGTCGGCGTGAGCAGCTCGTTGCTGAAGTAGTCGTAGTAGTTGCAGCCGGCGGTGTAATTCGTGTGTACGATGCGGCGGCGCGAGTGGCAGTGGGCACAAGCCTGCACTTCGTTCACGTTGCTCGCGTCCTTGAGCTTGGCCAGGGCATAGCCCCGCTCGCGGTCCCAGAAGAGCGACGGCGCGGCGGCAAGCTGCACGTGCAGGCTCCCGGGGCCGTGGCACGCCTCGCAGCTCACGTCGATCTCGGAAAACGTCGTGTGATAGGTGAGTGTGGGGACGTCGAAGTTCTTTTGCAAGTTGGTCGAGTGGCAATCGGCACACATGTTGTTCCAGCGCTGCGCGATGCCGGTCCAGTGCAAGTCGTCGTCAGGGGCGAGCCGCGACGGCACATCAGGTGGGTCGAGATGGAACCACCGTTTATTTTGTGTGTCCCATGAGACGCGGAGCACCTGCACGCGGGCGATTTCGCTTTCCGGCATGTCGGCGGGGCGATTGAACTCGACCATGTACTGCTGTAGCGGCTCGACGCCGAAGACGTACTTGATCTCGAAATCGGTGAATTTGCCGTCGGGCCCTTCGGTATTGATCCAGAACTTGCCGTCCCGCTTGAACATGCGGCTGGTTTGGCCGTGATGCTCGAGCGTGGCGTCATTGAAGTCCGCGAGGACCGTCTTCTCGGTGGCGAGATCCATCGCCAGGTCGTGGTGCGAGCCAGTCCAGTCGGCATGTTGCGACTGGTGGCAATCGAGGCACTTGCTGCGGCCGACGAACGTCGCCTGGGCATCCGCGGGAATGCCGTAATACCAATCGGCCCAAACAGCGCCGGCGACGATGAGTGAGGCGAGCATCAGTACCATCGCGATGACCAAGCCACGGTGGGCGCGCGCGGTCGGATCAACGTGAGGGGGCGGAGCGTGCGATGGCTTGGACTTCATGCGGGAGGGTAAGTCGTGCAGCGGCTTTGATTCACATCGCGGGTCGCTTCATTGTAGCTGGACCGTCATTCCACGCACGCGACCGATTCGATCAGCGGGGCGTCGCACAGCTTTTCGCGGTTGCCAGCATCGCTCAGGGCAAAGACCGCGGAGCCGTTCGTGAAGACGATTTGTCCGTTGGCGGCGAGGTCGTAGGCGAGGACGTTTTCGGCCAGGACGGTTTCCTGACCGGCAGCATCGCGGCGGACGAGTTGCCAGTCTTTCGGGACGAGCGCGCCTGGCTGGTCCTTGGGGGCTTTGGCCAGCGCGGTCTTCGTATCGACGATGTGCCCCCAGAGCATCAGGAATTGCTGCTGCTGGGCCGCATGCATCCGACTGCGGCCAAAAGCGGTCGCCAGCGGTTGGCCGGAGAACATGACCGAGAAGAAGTTGATGACGTGCAGGCCGGTCAGGGCGATGCGAAACGGCAAGAGCAGCACGTCCCAGAGGAACTGGCCGAAGCCGAGCGATTGCTGTCCCTGCGGCTTGTAGGGACGGCGGAGGAAATAGAGCGTGCCGTCGGCGGTCATCCGCGGCAGGAGCAGATCGCGATCGGCCTGGGCGAGGAGAGGCTTCACCTCCTTGTCGCCGTCGAGGTCGAGCGTTTCGATCGCGTACGGACCAAGGCCGAGCGGAAAACCTTGCGGGTTGCGGCCGACGGGGGCTGATTGAAAGACGATCTTGCGCCCTTCGCCGGGAACCCACGAAGGGGACTGATCGACCGTGTCGCTGCCGGTGACTCGGTTCCAGTGGCGCCCTTCGTCGTCGCTAAAGGCAAGGTTCGCCGTGCCATCAGCGCCGGCGAGCGAAACGGCGAGCGTGCCGCGGCCGCGGTGGCAGGCGAGGTCGCGAGCCAGAAAATCGTTCCGGTGCATCAGCCTACGTTCGAGCCGCTGGCCGAGGTCATACTGAAAGACGCCGCTAACCGTCTGAAGATCGAGGACGTACATCAGGTCGGTCGGCTTGGGACCGCGGCAGACGCTGCGAACGTGAACGCGCCGAGCCCCTTCGCCACCGGCCTCCTCCCACTGCGACCATTCGGGCGGGGCCATTCCCATCTGCCCCCAGACGCCGCTCCGCGATTTCCAGCCGTCGATCGAGCGGCTCTTGGCCTGTCGCTGCTCGGTCTCGCGGGCAAACTGGCTTTCGACCTCCCGCGGCGCCTGGTCAGGCTCGCGGACGAACAGCCGGCCTAGGGAGAGGTAGGCAACCGTAAGTGGCATGGGATACGGTGTGGTTCAAATGTCCAATGGCTCTAGCTGCGCCAGCTTAGCACGAATGCTCGAGCAGCGCGGAGCCGTTGGCGCAAACTGTAGCTGCCACGTGGGTTAGCATCTGGGGTGCGTGTAATTCATTCCGTATTGGCCGGCATTTTCCGTCGCCTCAGGCACTCTTGGCCGGTATGATTGGTGACTGCGGAACAACCGGACCAACGGGGCAAGGTAGAGTTACGACCGGTCAGCAAACCCAGAGGGTGGGGATGAGCATGTTATCGCGCACGTTGGTCCTTGGCATAGTGACGGTAGCGGCCATCTCACTTGGCGCGTCGGCTCAGGCGCAAACGCTCGGGCGGGCCAAGCAGATTCCCAGCGAACTCTATTTCCTCGCCCTGACGCCGTACTACGAAGGGGAATTTCAGACCGCTGCCAAGGCGTTCAAGGAAGCAGGCAGCCGCGGCGTGGCGAGCACCGAGGGTCGGTGGATCGACTCGATCTGCTACCACACGATGATCGGCGAATGCCTGTATCAGATGGGGGAAAACGCCGCCGCTCGCGATCAGTTCGAGGCGGCACTGAAGCTGTACCTCGCCCATCGGGACTGGATGATTCGCGTTGAATTCCCCGACACGATCAGCCCGAAGCAGAGCGTCACGACGAACATCACGTGGGGTCGCAGCACGCGGACGTTCATCGTCGGCCAATTCCCTGATCGCTTCCAAAGCCTGCAAGGAAATCTTGACAACTCGGAGGTAATCAAGCAGGGGGGCGTCGTCGTGCCGCCGACGCTCTATCCCGTGTATGTCAGCGAAGTCGTTCGCTGCACGTGCCTGGCGATGTCGCGCCGTCGCGAACTGATGGGACCCGCCTGCGAGCACGACCCACTGACGGCGGAACTGGTGAACGCCCTGGTCCGCCGCCCAACGAAACCGAACCATTGGTCGCAGTGTTGGGTCGAGCTGCAACTGGGCCTCGCGTATGCCTCGGCGAACAAGATTCCGCAAGCCGCCAGTGAGCTTCAAAAGTCAGTCATGTGTGCCGGGACGTACGAGCATCCGCTCTCGTGCGTGGCGCTCCTGGAACTCGGCAAGCTCGCGTTCGACCAGGGAAAATATGACGCGGCAATGCAGTCGTGGCACGAAGCGTCGATCAGTGCGGCCTACTTCGAGCGTTATGAAGTGATGGAAGAAGCGTTTCGGCTTGGGGCACTGGCGCACATGGTTTCGAACCAGAAGGGAGTCTATGCGCCGCTCGTGCCGGCTGCCGAGTGGACGCGGAAGATGGGCTTCGTGCAGGCGTCGGTGCTGACGGCGCTGGCCGACAACTTGATCACCGCGGGCGATCTGAACGCGGCCAATGTCGCCGTCGCTAGCGCCCAGAAAGCAATGACCCGCACCGACATGCCGCGAGGTGCCGTCGGCGCGCGGTTGAATTTCCAGGTCGCCCGGCTTGGCTTGCAATCGGGGAACATCCGCCCCGTCGGACCTGCACTCACGGCCGCGATGACGTATCAGAAAGGCTCGTCGAAACGGCTCTATCAAATCAGCTTGTGCGACCTGCTCTACACGCGGAACGACGTGACGGAGCGAGTCGCAGACCAACTCTATGACGAAGTGCTTCGCGAACCGACGCGGCTGGATTGGTCGGTCGATCCGCTGGAGACGTTGACGGTCAGTCTCGCCGCGCCGCCGCTGCCCTACGAACATTGGTTCGAGCTGGCCCTGAAGCGGAAAGAACAGGATAAGGCCTTGAACATTGCCGATCGCATCCGCCGGCATCGGTTTTATGCGACGCAGGCGCTCGGTGGCCGTGTGCTCGCACTGCGGTGGGTGCTCTCCGCGCCGAAGGAAGCGCTCTCGCCGGCCGCACTGCTCGAACGGCAGGATTTGCTCGCGAAGTTTCCGCGCTATGCGGAACTGGCGGGCGAAGTGGCGACGCTTGAGAAGGAACTCGCAACCCTGCCACTCGCGCCGACGGAAGATGCCGACAAAAAGAAGCAAACGCAGCTTCTGGCGAGTGTCGCGAAGCTTTCGGCCGAGCAGGAAGTGCTGCTGAATCTGATGTCGCTTGAGCGAGTGCCGGCGGAGTTCGCCTTCCCGCCGCTCATGGCGACGAAGGACATTCAGGCTCGCATTCCGAACGGTACGTTGATCTTCACGTACCTCGCCACCACGAGTAATGTGCATGCGTTCGCCCTGACGAAGGATCGCTACGGGCACTTCGTCGTCGCTCAGCCGGCCAAGGTGAAGGCCGACGTGGGCGAGGTGCTCCGCGGGATTGGCCACTTCGACCGCAATCAGCCGGTGGACGGCGAGGCACTGAAGAAGGAGGAGTGGAAACTGGCCGCGGGTCGTTTGCTCAAGCAGCTCACCAACGACACCAAGCCCGAGGACTGGGCGAAGTACACCGAGCTTGTCGTCATCCCCGACGGCGTGCTGTGGTATCTGCCGTTTGAGATCTTGCAGGTTCCTGCGGGTGGAACCAGCGAGCCGCTCTTCGCGAAGCTGCCGATTCGCTATGCTCCGACGCTCGCGTTGTCGCTCCCCGACAAGCGTCCTTTGCGGCGAGTCACGCGGACGGCTGTCGTCGCGGGCAAACTCGTGCCGCGCGAGGACGACTCGCTGACGCAGCAAGGAGCGGAACAACTGGGCGGCTTGGAAGGCTCGGCCATCTTCAATGCCGATTTGCCTGCACCGTCGGGCGTGCTCTCGGCGGCATTCGATCGGCTCGTGCTGATGGCCGACGTCGAAGATCCCGACAAGTTCCCTTACGGCTGGGCGCCCGGCAAGCTCGACGCGGGCAAGCCCGGCAGCACGCTCGCCGATTGGACGCTGCTCCCGTTCACCGGAGCTGAGCAGGCGATTTTCCCCGGCTTTCATTCGGCCGCGGAGTATGGCCTGAAGAAACCGGGCACGGGGGACGAACTGTTCCTCACGTCGTGCGGCATGATGGCCAGTGGCTGTCGGACGGTGCTGCTCGCCCGGTGGCGAGTCGGCGGGCAAAGCACGATCGAGCTGATGCGCGAATTCGTCCAGGAACTGCCGCACGCTTCGGCTTCGGCAGCATGGCATCGAAGCGTCGAGCTGGCAGCCGATCGCGTGCTCGACCCGGCTGCGGAACCGCGGCTGAAGGCGAATCCCGCCGCTGACGGCTTGAAAGCGGACCATCCGTTCTTCTGGGCCGGCTACTTGCTGATCGACACGGGAGCGACGCCTGCCGACGGGAAGGATGGCGCGAAAGGCGCCGCGGCGGCGGCCGCTCCGTAACGACACCAGCGAGATGGACCATCTCCGTCCGTCCCCCTACTTCGCCGCGGTCCTTGCACCGCGAGTTGTTGCGGCCAGGAGCGGACTGCGGTTGGATTGCCAAGAGGGCGTCATGTTTCAACTACCCACGATTCGCGGCATCATCGATCGCCGCATCCTGATCAACTTCCGCGTCGATCCGGACGTGGTCGCCCGAGACTTGCCGCAGCCATTCCGTCCGCAAGTCGTTCACGGATTCGCTCTGGCCGGCATCTGCCTGATTCGCCTCCGTGAGGCCCGCCCTCGATTTGCTCCTCGGTGGCTCGGCCTCTCCTCGGAGAATGCCGCGCATCGCGTTGCGGTGGAGTGGGACGAAGCGGGCGAGGTCCGTCAGGGAGTGTTTGTTCGCCGTCGCGATACGAGCTCGCGACTCAATTCGCTGGCCGGTGGTCGCCTGTTTCCTGGCATTCATCATCACGCGACGTTCGATGTGGAGGAAACGAGCGACCACTTCGAGATCGCCATGCAATCCGACGACGGCGAAATCTCGCTAGAGATCACTGCCGACCTCGCCGACCGCTGGCCGGCCGGCTCGCTCTTCGACTCGCTCGCCGAAGCATCCGACTTTTTCGCCGCCGGTTCGCTCGGCTACTCGACAACGCCCGATCCGCGCCGTTTCCAGGGCCTGGCTCTGGCGTGCGAAAACTGGCATGTCGAGCCGCTCTCGGTCCGTTCCGTTCGCTCGTCGGTGTTCGACAATCCGGCCCGTTTCCCGCCCGGTTCGGCGACGCTCGACTGTGCCCTGCTGATGCGCGGCATCCAGCATGAGTGGCACAGCCGCGAGGATTTGTGCTGTGCCGAGGCACTGGAGTGCACGGGAGGGCGATGATCGAATGGGAGGGCGAAGGTCCTGCTGAGCCGCTTTCGTCCACACGAGGATGGTTTCATGCCGCCAAGTCGTCTCACTTCGCAACTGTTAGCCATCGGCGCTGCTATGCTCGTGGCTGCCGTTGCTTCAGCCGAAGATTGGCCGCACTGGCGTGGAACCAATCGCAACGGCGTCACGACGGAACAAAGCGGCTGGGATGGCAAAAACTGGCTCACCGCTGAGCCGACTTGGTCGAAGAACTGTGGTCTTGGTTCGACATCACCCATCGTTGCGGGCGGCCGGTTGTATGTGCTCGGCTGGTGGGATGGCAAGGACACTCTTCTTTGTCACGACGCCGCCACCGGCGAGCGGCTCTGGTCGCAGAGCTACGCATGTCCGCGGTACGGCCGCAAGGCAACCGGCGACGAAGGTTTGTACGGGGGACCAACGGGCACGCCGGAGTTTGACTCGGAAACGAAGTTGCTTTACACGCTTAGCGCCGCAGGCGACCTTTGCTGCTGGGACACGGCTCGCGAAGGGGCCAGCGTCTGGCGGCTCAATCTGTACGACGAGTTCGATCCGCCGCAGCGACCGAAGTTCGGCCGCAGCGGCCTCCGCGACTACGGCTACACGTCTGCGCCGCTCGTGCATGACGATTGGCTGCTGGCCGAAGTCGGCGACGAAACGGGGACGGTGATGGCGTTCGACAAACGGACCGGCAAGCTCGCGTGGAGATCGCAGTGCCACGACGAAGCCGGCCACACCGGCGGCCCCGTGTCGCTGACGGTGGAAGGCTTGCCGTGCGCGGCGGTGCTCACCTGCAAGCATCTTGTCGTGATGCGGCTCGATGCGGGCCACGAAGGGGAGTCGCTTGGCGAGTATCCGTGGGCCACCGACTTTGCCAACAACATCGCGACCCCTGCTGTGGTTGGCCAGGACATTCTCATCACGTCGGAATACAACCACGGCACGATGTGCAAGCTGCGGGTATCGCGCGCGAGCCTCGCGAAGGTCTGGGAAGTGCCGTATCCGTCGAAGGTCTGCTCGCCGGTCATCGTCGGCGACTCGATCTACGTCGCGTGGCAGAAGCTGCGCTGCCTGGATCTGGCGACCGGCAAGCTGCGGTGGGAAGGGGGCCGCTTCGGCGACGACGGCTCGTGCCTGGCCACCTCGGACGGTCGCCTTGTCGTTTGGGGACGCGGCACGCTCGCCCTGTGCGATGGCGCTACCCACTCACCATCTGCCTATCGCGAAGTGGCCCGCAAAGACAACCTCTCCGACACCGACTGCTGGCCGCACGTCGTGCTGGCCGAGGGACGCGTGTATTGCAAGGATCGCAACGGACGAATCACGTGCTGGTCGCGCAAGTAGCTAACGACTTGACGAACAGAGGCTTGTCAACTGATTACGAGAACACTTGGAACAACTTGGAAATGGAAATGTCGTCACCGTCGCCGAGTCCTTTCAAAACCACATCCGGTGGAGGCGAGATTTGGACGTGGTAGTGTCGCACAGAGCCGTCAGCATTTTTTGTTGCTGCCGTGTGCGTGATGTACCGATCAACAATGCTAACGGGAACCGCGGCAAAGCCTTCGTCTCCGAGGACAAAGATGAAATCAGAACATCCAAATCCTTTTAGTTGCTCCAAGGAGGATGGGTTAATCCCGTACCAAAACACATTATTGCGTTCATGGAATCGAGAGTACCGAATCGCGACTATACGACCGTCGACTAACTTGTAACACTTGTGCTTGCCGCTGACAACGTCGCCACCTCCCAACTGCTCAATTGCATCAAAAACAGCCGATCCCTCTTGTGAGCTTTCAGCGGTGTCGAACTTCAGGACCGGGACATTTTTGTCGGGTGAATAGTATTCGGTCTTTCCATTGACGATGAACTTGCGAACTCGAAAAACTTCGCTCGGAATATCTAGCGCGTTGCAAAAGTCGTTCAGATCTTGATTGGTTTCGTCAATGAAAACTGCGATGGATGGCGAAACCCCTTCAAGGAACACTTCAAGTTGCTGTAGCAGCCGATGCGGTGTTGTACCAAGCCACGATGTGACCTGGTCTTGCTTGCCGGATTCAAGGATCTTTTCAAAAAGTTTGTCCCTGATTTGCCGAAGCGTTCCCTGATTTCGGCCAGCAACTACAAAACGGGTGAGTTGTTCGGCAATATGTGGCCAAACACCGTGATGAAGGAGCTCACACTCCACAACCCACCAGGCGCGATCAACAAAGTTGAATGCAAATCCATCAGGGACACCTTGCTTGCCGGCTGGAGTTGCAATCTTGAATCCTGGAAGGAAGATGCACTCGCCGAAGAATGTTGAGCAATTCTCGAATGCCCACTTCTGCAACTCAATTTCCGCGTCAAATGGTGCGTCCTGAATCGCCATTGATATGCGTCCGAATTCGTTGGGTGAAATCCGATTTTGATTTATGATAGCAGTTCTGACACCACCCGCCCCTTCACATCCGTCAACCGAAAATCTCGTCCCTGCCATCGATAGGTGAAGCGTTCGTGGTCGATGCCGAGGAGGTGCAGGATCGTGGCGTGCAGGTCGTGGACGTGGACGATGTTGTCCACCGCGTTGTAGCCCAGGTCGTCGGTCGCACCGTGCGTGATCCCCGGCTTGATGCCGCCACCGGCGAGCCAGAGCGAGAAGCCTTTCATGTGGTGGTCGCGGCCAAGTTGCTCCCCTTTGCCGTCCTGAGCCATCGGAGTGCGGCCAAACTCGCCTCCCCAGATGACGAGCGTTTCGTCGAGCAGGCCTCTATGGGCCAGATCCTGCAGCAGGGCGGCGGAGGGACGGTCGCACGCGCCGGCACAGACGCCGACGAATTTCTTAAGGTCGTTGTGATGGTCCCAGTCCCGATGATAAAGCTGAATGAACCGGACGCCCCGCTCAGCCAGCCGGCGGGCGAGGATGCAGTTGCTGGCGAACGAGCCGTCGCCGGGGGTCGCACCGTACAGGTCGAGCGTCGCTTGCGATTCGTCGGCGAAATCCATGAGCTTCGGGACGCTCATCTGCATCTTGAACGCCATCTCGTACTGGGCCAGCCGCGTATCGATCTCGGCATCGTGGACGGACTTATTTTCAGACTGATTCAAAGTCCGCACGGCGTCGATCACCTCGCGCTGCTGCTCTGCGCTCACGCCAGTAGGCCGATCGAGGTACTCGACGGCCGCCCCGGTCGAGTTGAGCTTGATCCCCTGGTGCCTGCCCGGCAGAAAGCCGTTGTGCCACATCCGGTTGCTGATCGGCTGCGGGCTCCGGCCGGCGAAGCTGGTAAGCACGACGAATCCCGGCAGGTCGTCGGCTTCGCTCCCCAAGCCATACGTCAGCCACGAGCCCATGCTGGGCCGGCCGCTAATCGTCGTCCCGGTGTTCATGAACGTGTGGGCCGGGTCGTGATTGATCGCCTCGGTCACCATGCTCCGCACAATGCAGATGCGATCGGCGATGCCGGCGATGTGCGGCAGGGCGGAGCTGATCTCCTGTCCCGACTTGCCGTGCCGCGCGAAATCGAAGAGCGGCCCGAGGCACTTGAGCTGAGCCCTGCCCTGCAACTGCGCGATCGGCTGCCCTTTCGTGAACGACTCGGGCATCGGCTCGCCGCTTTGGCGGGCAAGTTCCGGCTTGTAATCGAATGTTTCCAGGTGCGACGGCCCGCCTGACATGTAGAGCCAGATCACCCGCTTGATCTTGGCCGGATGGTGCAGCTCGCGGATCTCGCCGTGCGATTTGATCTCGCTCGTCGAGGCACGCAAACTGCCAGCCAAGAGCGACGAGAGGGCCATCGAGCCAAGGCAGACTCCCGAACCGGCGAGAAACGTGCGGCGGGCGACGGCGGCAGGCAGCGGTTGCATGGCGGGAATCCTCGCGGGAACATCAGCACCAAGTGGTATTCTCGCCCGATTGCCCCTGGGCAGCAACGGTTTTTCGCCATGCGTCCTAACGAATCCGCGGTCCGTGAACTATAACGAAGTGATGACTTCTGGACCTGCCTTTCCCACGACCCGCCTGCGCCGTCTGCGGTATCATCCGGCGATTCGGAGCCTCGTGCGCGAGACGCGACTCTCGCCTGCGAGCCTCGTCCTACCGCTGTTTGCTCGACCCGGGAAGAACGTCCGCCAGCCGATTGGCTCGATGCCGGGGCACGCGCAGCTTTCGGTCGATCTGATCGCCGAAGAAGCAAAGACCGCGGCCAAGCTAGGCCTCGGTGGCATCATCCTGTTCGGCATTCCGGCCGACAAGGACGCTGCCGGACGCGATTCGTATTCGCCTAGCGGCATCGTGCAGCAAGCGATCAAGGCGGCGAAGGATGCCGCGCCGGGTCTGCTCGTCATCACCGACGTCTGCTTTTGCGAGTACACCGATCACGGGCACTGCGGCCTGGTCGATGACAAGACCGGCCGAACGGACGTGAACAACGATGCCACGCTGGAGTTGCTCGGGAAGCAGGCTCTAAGTCACGCGCAGGCTGGTGCCGACATGATTGCACCCAGTGGCATGATGGATGGCATGGTCGGCGCGATTCGCGCGTCGCTCGACGGCGGCGGCTTCACGCACATGCCGATCATGAGTTACGCGGCCAAGTTCGCCAGCAGCTTCTATGGCCCATTCCGCGAAGCAGCCGAGAGCACGCCGCAATTCGGCGACCGTCGGGCGTATCAAATGGACCCAGCCTCTGGCGGGCAGGCGCTCCGCGAGGTCGAACTGGACCTGGCCGAAGGGGCCGACATCATCATGGTGAAGCCGGCCCTGCCTTACCTCGACATCGTGCGGATGATCGCCGACCGCCACCCTGGCGTCCCACTCGCCGCGTACAACGTATCGGGCGAGTTCGCGATGGTGAAAGCGGCTGCCGAGCGCGGCTGGATCGACGAGCGGGCTGTTGCCCTGGAATCGCTCACGGCCATTTCTCGCGCCGGAGCGAGTATCATCTTGACGTACTGGGCCAAGGATGTGGCACAATGGCTGGAGTAGGTCTTGCCGTGGTAGATCCCGCCTGCCGGGCGGGATCACGATTGGCGAACTAACCACGCCACACAAGCGAATTGAGTTCCGCCCCGGCAGGCCGGACCTACCAATACAGAGAACAGGCTGCGCGATTGGCATACTTTCTTTCCTCCATGCGTAGCTGGCAATCATCATGACGCGGGCACATCCTGCCGCTTCCCACACCACCTGGGGCCAACTTGACCATGCCATTCATCTGATCACGTTACGGCTCGCGGGGGTTGTGACCGCGCCGAAGCTCGCGGAGCTTCGCGTTTGGCGCGACGAGCAACTCGCGCTTGCCCCGACTGACTCGCGGCTGTCGCGCGACTTCCGCATGCGCATCCAGCAGCGGTTCTTTACCGAGTACGACTACCTGCTCGACGAGAATCGCGAGTGCATCGTGCTCGCCGACCAGCGGGTCGCGGCGATGATCCGGCGGCATCTGCTGGCGCTTTCGGGCGATCCGTACAAGCTGGTGGCGTACTGCGTCATGCCCAACCACGTGCATGCGGTGCTGGAGATCGTCGCGGGACAGCCGGCGACGCTCGAAGGGGACGACATTGACCCGGCCGAGTTGAACTTTGTTGCCGTGCGTCTCGATGAAGAGCCCGACGCCACGAGCCCCCTCTCCGATTTTCTCGTCCGCTTCAAGCAGGAAACTGCCGCCGAAGCCGCCGGTCTTTTGGAAGGGAACCCGGACGAGCGCCGCGACCTGGTCTGGCACACCGATTCGTTCGACTTCTGGATTCGCTCGCAATCGGAACTGGAGGCGGTGATCGACTACGTCGCCCAGAATCCGGTCGAAGCTGGGCTCGTGCAGTCCCCCGAGCAATGGTTCTTCTCCTCGGCCCACGAGCGGTACCTGCACGACGCTTCGACCAGCGGCTGGCTGCCGCACACGGGTTAGTCCGTCATGCCGCGCCGTCAGCCGACCGATCCGCCGTTCCTGAAGAGCGTCACGCTGAAGCGTGAACTGGTCGAGTCGTGGGACGCGTTTCCGTTCTGCATCCCGGCGATTTGCAATTGGCACTCGCTCGAACTGCACCGAAATGTGACCTTCTTCGTCGGCGAGAACGGCACGGGCAAATCGACCGTGCTCGAGGCGATCGCGGTGGCCGAGGGGTTCAACCCCGAAGGGGGCTCGCGCCATGCAATGTTCAAGACCAAGGACACGCACAGTGAGGCCCTGCCGCGGAAGCTGCAGCTCAATCGCAACCTGATTCCCCGCGGCGACAGCTATTTCATGCGGGCCGAAAGCTTCTACAACTTGTCGAGCTATCTGGAGCAGATCGGCGCGCCGGGCTATGGCGACAAACCACTGCACCAGCAGTCGCACGGCGAGGCGTTTCTGTCACTTTTCGTTGAGCGGCTCTCCGGCAATGGGCTGTATCTGCTCGACGAACCCGAAGCCGCCCTCAGCCCGCCACGGCAGCTCACGTTTCTCGCCGCTTTGCATGAGCTGGTGCAAAAGGGAGGCCAGTTTATCATCGCCACGCACTCGCCAATCCTGCTCGCCTACCCGCAGGCGCAAATCCTCGAATTCTCCCCTGCCGGCATCGCCCCGGTCGCCTATCACGACACCGAGCACTATAAAGTGACGAAGGCGTTCCTGACGCGGACCGAGATGATGCTGAAGGAATTGCTCGACCCGTAAGATCAACGTTCCTCCGACTTCTGACCTCCGATCTCCGACCTCCTCTCCATGGTCCGCTCCCGCAGCCACGCCATCTTCGCCCGCGCTCAGGAACTGATGCCCGGCGGCGTTAATAGTCCCGCGCGGGCGTTTGGGGGCGTTGGTGGCGAGCCGATTGTTTTTGAGCGAGCCCAGGGAGCGTATCTCTTCGACGTCGATGGGAATCGCTACATCGATTTCATCGGCTCGTGGGGGCCGATGATTCTGGGGCATCAGCACCCGGCGGTCGTTGCCGCGGTGCAAGAGGCGGTGGGCAAGGCGTTCAGCTTCGGCGCCCCGACCCCCGGCGAGAACGAATTGGCCGAACTGATCATCGCTGCCGTCTCGTCGATCGAGATGGTCCGCCTCGTTAGCTCCGGCACCGAAGCGACGATGAGCGCGATTCGCCTTGCCCGCGGGTTCACCGGCCGCGACGGCATTGTGAAGTTCGCCGGCAACTATCACGGCCACGTCGATAGCCTGCTGGTTGCTGCGGGAAGTTCCGCGGCCACGCTCGGCGTCCCCAATTCGCCCGGGGTGACGGCCGGCACGACCAAGGACACGATTGTTTGTCGCTACAACGACGCGGCTGGACTCGCAAAAGTATTTGCCGAACACGGCTCACGCATCGCCGGCGTCATCTTCGAGCCGATCGTTGGCAACATGGGGTGCATCGTCCCGTCTGCCGAGTTTCTTGCAGCCTTGCGCGATCTGACACGAAAGCACGGCGCGGTGCTCATTTGCGATGAAGTGATGACCGGTTTTCGCGTGGCGTACGGCGGGGCGCAGGCGTTGCTCGGCATCGAGCCCGACCTGACGACGCTTGGCAAAATCGTCGGTGGCGGGATGCCAATCGGTGCCTACGGCGGCAGGCGCGAGATCATGCAGCACGTGCTGCCAGCGGGGAAGGTATTTCAAGCCGGTACGCTGAGCGGCAATCCAGTCGCCACGGCTGCGGGAATTGCGACACTCAAGGAGCTTCGCGACAACCCGCCTTATGAACGGCTCGAACAACTCGGCAGCCGCCTCGAAGCGGGCCTTGCTGCCTCGGCCAAATCTGCTGGCGTGCCGCACTGCACCACTCGCGTCGGCAGCATGATGACGCTCTTCTTTCAGGCACAGCGACCCACCGATTGGGACACTGCCAGCCAGAGCGACACAGCCCGCTTCGCACGCTATTTCTGGAACCTACTCGATCGCGGCATCTATATGCCGTGCAGCCAATACGAAGCCCTGTTCGTTTCGGCAGCTCACACGCAGGCCGACATCGACGCCACGATCGAAGCGGCTCGCGAGGCGCTGATTCACTGAGTCGCTGAGCGCCGATTTGCATTTCCCCTGTCGTCACGCGTAAACTACCAACATTCCCGCCGCCCATTCCTCGCCCTCCCAGGAGGTTCGTCATGTCTGATCGTCGCCCTATCCGCACGGAACGCGTTTGCCCGGATTGCGAGACCGATCGCCCCGCCGTCAACCGCCGCGACTTCATCCGCGTCACGTCCGCCGGCGCCGCCGCTGCCGCGGTCGTTGGACCTAGCCTGCTGCGAGCCGACGATCAGGCGAAAACGCCCGAAACGCTGACGAAGAAGCTCTATGACTCGCTCAGCGAAAAGCAGCGTGCGGCTGTCTGCTTCGACTGGGACTACGTCGATACCGATCCGAAGCGGAAGTGGGGGACGCTCCGCACCCGCGTGGCGAACAACTGGCACATCACACCGCAAACGATTAACAGCGATTTCTACACAAAGGACCAGCGTGAGTTGGCCTACGCGATCTGGCAGGGGATCATTCATCCCGATTGGCACAAGCGGGTGCAGACGCAGATCGAGGGGGACAACGGCGGCCCGTGGGGAGCGAGCCAGAACATCGCCATTTTCGGCAAGCCGGGGGACGGCAAGTTTGAGCTGGTGATGACCGGCCGGCACATGACCGTTCGCTGCGACGGCAATACGACCGAAAACGTCGCCTTCGGCGGTCCGCTCTTCTATGGCCATGCCGCCGGCGCCTTCGACGAGGAGCCGAATCACCCGGGCAATGTCTATTGGGAGCAGGCCCTGGAGGCGAACAAGGTCTATGCCATGCTCGACGGCAAGCAGCGGGCCAAGGCGGAAGTCCCCTCAACGCCGGTCGAGCAGAAGGTCGGCTTCAAGGGGGAAAAAGGGCCGTTCCCCGGCATTCCCGTCACCGACCTTTCGGCTGATCAGAAGGAGCAGGTGCAGAAGGTCCTGCAAAAGCTGATCGAGCCATATCGCCAAAGCGACCGCGACGAGATTCTCGCCTGCCTGAAAACGCAGGGAGGACTCGACAAATGCTCGCTCGCGTTCTTCACCGACGAAGACCTGGGCGAGGACAAGATCTGGGACAACTGGCGGCTGGAGGGGCCGTCATTCGTCTGGTACTTCCGCGGCTCGCCCCACGTCCATGTGTGGGTGAACGTCGCGTCCGATCCGTCGGTGGCGACGAATGCGTAGCCGTTTGCCAATCTTTCGTTCGAGTGTCACGCCCATGCTTGCGTGGGCGTGCTGCGTTTGGTTCGCCGCCAACGCATTCGCCACCGATGTTGCTCTTTCCCCGAACGCCGCCATGTCAAAATCCGGCATGGTCGCGTCGGTCCATCCGCTGGCGACGCAGGCCGGCGTCGATGTCCTCCGGCGAGGCGGCAATGCGGTCGATGCGGCCATTGCGGTTGGCCTGACACTCGGTGTCGTCGATGGCAAAAACTCCGGCATCGGCGGCGGCTGTTTCATTCTGATCCGCCGGGTCGATGGCCAGTTGATCGCCATCGACGGTCGCGAAATGGCCCCGGCCAAAGCGACGCGCGATATGTACCTGCGCGAGGGGAAGCCGCAGCCGGAGTTGTCGCAGCATGGTCCCCTCGCGGTAGCCGTTCCTGGGGCGCTCGCCGCTTACGATCTGGCCGTTCGCGAGCACGGCAAACTGCCGCTCAAAGAGATGATCCTGCCTGCTGCGGGAATCGCCGAGCGCGGATTCCCGCTCGATTCGTCCAATGCCGACGCGCAATCCTCTGCCGGCAAGCTGCTGGCAAAGATCAACGGCGGCAAGTGCTCGCTCCTAAGAGCCGATGGCGTGCCGTTTCAGGAAGGGGACGTCGTCAAACAACCGGACCTGGCCCGCACGTATCGCGGCATCGGCGAACAGGGAACGGACTACTTCTATCGCGGTCACTTTGCCGAAGCTGTCGGCGAGTGGATGTCGGCAAACGGCGGCATCGTCACGGCAGCGGACTTTGCAAGCTATCGGCCGATTCTCCGCGAGCCGCTCGTGACAACGTACCGCGGCCGGACAATCGCTGGCTTTCCGCCGCCGAGTTCCGGTGGCGTGCATGTCGCGCAGATTCTGAACATCCTCGAAACCTTTGACCTGAAGGCAATTCACGAACGCGATCCGGGCGAGTATCAGCACGTCCTGGCTGAAGCGATGAAGCTGGCGTTTGCCGATCGGGCGTTCTGGCTCGGTGATCCCGATCACGTTCGCGTCCCCAAGGGACTCGTCGATAAGCAGTACGCCAAGTCACTGGCCGCCAAGATCGACCTGGCGAAGGCCACCCCCGTTGCCGGTCATGGAACTCCGCCCGAGGCCGACGAGCGCGTCTTTGAGAAGCACACGACGCATATTGCCACGGCCGATGCCGCCGGAAACTGGGTCGCGATGACGCAGACGATCAACACGACCTACGGCTCGAAGGTGATCGTTCCCAGCACCGGCGTCGTGCTCAATAACGAGATGGACGACTTTGCCATCGCACCAGGCACACCCAATGCCTTTGGGCTCGTCGGCGCCGAAGCAAACGCCGTTGCACCCGGCAAACGCCCCCTGTCGAGCATGAGCCCCACCATCATCTTGCTAGATGGTAAGCCAGTGATGAGCATCGGCGCAGCGGGCGGACCGACGATCATCACGCAATCACTGCAGGCCATCGTCCGCACGATCGACCTCGGCCAGCCGCTGCATCAGGCGATCGGCGACCCCCGCATCCACCACCAATGGTCGCCCGACGAAGTGCGGATCGAGTCGCGCCTGCCGAAAGCGATTCAGGAATCGCTGCGAAACCGCGGGCACAAGCTCAAGGAAGTGAAGAACATGGGCGTAAGCCAGGGAATAACGTACTTCCCGGAATTTGGCTTCATCGGCGTTCACGATCCGCGGATTCCTGGCCAGGCAGCGGGTCCGTAGCGACGCGGCCGTTTACAGCTTCCCGCTTGGCCGCACGTTCGCCCCCGTCCGCTTCGTCAGCGAATCACCCAGGTCCGCGCGAGCCTCCTCGGTCAGCTTGAGCAACCGCTCCACTACATCCGGATGGTCGGCAATGAGGTTGTTCGTCTCGCCAGGGTCCGATTCGAGGTTAAACAGCGACTGCTCGATCTTCCGGACGAGATACCCGTGGCGGCTGGCGATACCGCGGAGGCCCGACTGTTGCATCGACTCGGGTTTCAGGTTGGCGAAGTTGGCCGGCTTGCCGTCCTTGCCCGGCGGCTGAGCAGGCGTGAGATACTCGTGCGGCAGGTGCAGCTTCCAAGGCCCACTGCGAACCGCTTGTAGTTCGTCGCCGGCGTAGTAGTAAAACGTCTGCCGCGGTGAGTGGTCGGCCTGACCCATCAAGTATGGCAGCACATCGACGCCGTCGATCGGGTGTTTGGGCAGTTCGACTCCCAACAGCTTCGCGACCGTCGGCACAATGTCGAGCGTCGTTGCCAGTTCGCCGGTTACCCGCGTCGCTGGAATCTTCCCCGGCCAGCGCATGATGCACGGCACGCGCACGCCCCCTTCGAACGTCGTCAGCTTCCCTTCTCGCAGGCCGTGAGAAAGGCCTGCATGGTTACCGTAGGAAAGAAACGGCCCGTTGTCGGAGCAGAAGATGACAAGCGTGTCATCCACGAGGTCATGCCGGCGAAGCGTGCTCATGATCGCGCCAACGGAGTCGTCGAGTTCTTCGACTACGTCGCCATACAGGCCGCGCTGCGACCGGCCGCGATGCTTCTCAGCCGCGAAGATCGGCACGTGCGGCATGATGTGCGGCACGTAGAGAAAGAACGGCCGCTCTTTGTTCTCGTTGATGAACTGTACCGCCGCCTCGGTGATCCGCCGGGTGAACTGCGCCTGGTCCGGGTCGAGTTCTGCGGTCTTTTCTCCTTCGATCCACGGCAACGACGAAATGTCGCGGACGATCGGATGCAGCGGGCCGTTGTCGTTGGAATACGGAATGCCGGCAAAGCGGTCGAATCCGTTCTTCGTCGGCAGGAACGGTTCGCGATGTCCCAGGTGCCACTTGCCGAAGATGGCCGTCGCGTATCCCTTTTGCCTGCAAATCTCCGGCAGCAGCAATTCGCTGGCCGCAATGCCGACATTGCTCTGATGATTGAGCGCCCCGAACAAACTCACGCGATTGGCATAGCACCCGGTCATCAGTGACGCCCGCGATGCCGTGCATACCGGCTGGCTGACGTAAAAACTCGTCAGCCGTGTTCCTTCTTTGGCGATACGGTCGATGTGCGGTGTCTCGATATCCTCCGCCCCGAAACAGCCGAGGTCGGTGTAGCCGAGATCATCGGCCAGAATGATGACGATGTTGGGATCGCGAGCTGCGAGAAATGTCGGCAGTGCGAGGATGAAGGCAAAGGCCGCCGTGGAGAATGAGGGTTTCATCCCGGCAATATAACGCGGACGAGCCGCCCAAGAAGCCTTCCAGCGGCAACCATACCGCCCCTAACGGCGTATTGCTTGGTATGATGGCGATTCGAGTTTCGCCCGCCCCCAGACAGACCCGCCGGATTCTCTCCCATGAATCGATTGCTGTCGCTCGCTCTCCTGGTCGCACTTGTCTGCCCTGCTGCCGCCCAAAATCTTGATCTCAAGGCGGGGGATCACATCTGCCTGGTCGGCAATACCCTCGCCGAACGAATGCAAGAGTTCGGGTGGCTCGAAACTCGCCTCACGAGCCGCATGGCCGACAAGGACCTGGTGTTCCGCAACCTGGGCTATTCGGCTGACGAGCTCAAGACGCGGCTTCGGTCGATGGACTTCGGCACGCCCGACCAGTGGCTCGCCGGCGAGGCTCCCATCCCGCAGCCGCGCAAGCTGAACGCGAATGCTCCCGTGCGAAAGAATCGCTTCGAGCTGGCCAACACCAAAGCCGACGTGATTTTCGCCTTCTTCGGCTACAACGAGGCTCAGGCGGGCGAAGCGGGCCTCCCACAATTCAAGAGCGACCTGGCCGAGTGGATTCGCCACATCAAAGGCCAGAAATACAACGGCCGCTCGGCCCCGCAAATCGTTCTCTTTTCGCCGATCGCCCACGAAAACCTGCACGATCCGAACCTGCCCGACGGAACGGAAGACAACGCGCGCCTTGCGCTGTACTCGGCAGCGATGGCCGAAGTCGCCAAAGCCGAGGAGGTTCGCTTCGTTGATCTGTTCACCCCCACGAAAGAAGTCTTTGCTGGCGAGCACGCTCCCTACACCATCAACGGCATTCATCTGAACGAGCGCGGTGATGCCATGCTGGCGTCGATTGTCGAGAATGCCCTCTTTCCCGACGGGCCGATGATCAAGCGGGACGGTGCGGCCCTCGAGCGCCTGCGGCAGGCGATCAACGATAAGAACTTCTACTGGTATCACCGCTACCGCACGACCGACGGCTACTCGACCTACGGCGACCGGGCGTTTCTGAAGTTCACGGACGGCCAGTCGAACTACGAAGTGGTGCAGCGAGAGCTGGAAGTGCTCGATGTGCTGACCGCCAACCGGGACAAGGCCGTCTGGGCCGTCGCTCGCGGCGCCGAATACAAACCGGTCGATGACAACCTGCCCCCGTTCATTTCCGTCGTCTCGAACAAGCCCGGCCCGCTGCCGGGCGGCAAGCACGTCTTCCTCAGCGGCGAAGATGCAATTGGCAAGATGACCGTCCACAAGGGGATGAAGGTCAACCTGTTTGCATCGGAGGAGCAGTTCCCCGAGCTTGCCAGTCCTGTGCAGATGGCATTCGACACGAAGGGGCGTCTCTGGGTCGCCGCCTGGCCGACTTATCCGCATTGGAAGCCGACCGAGGCGATGAACGACAAGCTCCTCATATTCGAGGACACCAACGGCGACGGCCGGGCCGACAAGTGCAAGACGTTTGCCGGCGATCTGCACAACCCGACCGGCTTTGAGTTTTGGGGAGGGGGCGTGATCGTCGCGATGGCGCCAAAGCTGCTCTTCCTCAAGGACACCGACGGTGACGACATGGCCGACGTCCGAACGACGATCCTTTCCGGCCTCGACACGGCCGACACGCACCATACGTCGAACAGCTTCACGCTCGATCCGGGCGGAGCCCTCTATTTTCAGGAAGGGACGTTCCACCATACACAGGTCGAAACGCCGTGGGGCGCTCCGCGCCGCGTCGCCAACGGGGCCGTCTTCCGCTACGAGCCGCGGGCTCAGAAGTTCGACGTGTACGTCTCGTTCGGCTTTGCCAATCCGCACGGGCACGTGTTTGACCGGTGGGGGCAAGACATTGTCGTCGATGGAACCGGTGCGGTTCCCACTCACGGGACGCTCTTTTCTGGTCACCTCGATTTCCCGCACAAGCACGGCCGCCCGCCGCAAGTTTATCAGCAGCGAACGCGTCCTTGCCCCGGAATGGAGTACCTTTCCAGTCGCCATTTCCCCGACGAATTCCAGGGGAACCTGCTGGTGCCAAACGTCATCGGCGATCAGGGGATTCTGCAGTACGCGATGAAGGACGAGTCGTCGAGCCTCGGAGCGACGGAGGTCGAGCCGATTTTGATGTCGAGCGATCCGAACTTCCGCCCGGCGGACGTCGAAATCGGGCCGGACGGAGCGATCTACTTCGTCGATTGGCACAACCCGATCATCGGCCACATGCAGCACAACCTCCGCGATCCGAATCGGAACAAAACGTACGGCCGGGTCTATCGTGTGACGTACGAAGGGCGCGACGTGCTGAAACCCGCTCCAACCGCCGGCGAGCCGATCGAGAAGCTGCTCGACTTGCTGAAGGATCCGGATGACCGCGTCCGGTATCGCGCCCGAATTGAGCTTTCAGGCCGTCCAATCGGCGAGGTCCAAGCCGCGACGGTGAAGTGGCTGGAAGCGCTGCCGCAGGCTGATCCGAACTACGAGCATCATGCGCTCGAGGCCCTCTGGGTGCATCAGCACTGCAACATCGTGAATACGAACCTGCTGGAGCGAATGCTCAATTCGCCCGAGTCGAAGGCACGGGCCGCAGCGGTAAAGGTTGTCGTCGCCTGGCGCGATCGCCTGTCAAACGGGCTGGATCTCTTGCGCAAGGCGGCTGCGGACGAGCATCCGCGCGTGCGACTCGAGGCGGTGCGGGGAGCCAGCTTCTTCCCGGTGGCCGAGGCGGTTGAAGTTCCGCTCATTGCCGCCGAACAACCGATGGATGTGTATATCGACTTTGTCCAAAAAGAGACGATGCGAACGCTCGATCCAATCCTCAAGCGGGCGATCGATGCGAAGCAGCCGATCCAGTTCGCCACCAACGTCGGCGCACGCTATTTCCTCCGGAATCTGAGCAACGAGCAGCTGCTGATCGAGCCCCGTTCGCGGAGCGTTTATCTGGAAATGCTGCACCGGCCGGGCTTGCAGGATGAACAGCGGCGCGAAGCGGTCCGCGGCCTCGCGGGCCTGGAGAAGAAGAGCGAGCTGGCGGTCGTCATTGACGCCATCAAGGTGATTGACGCGAAGGACAGCAGCGTCGATGTGAGCGTCGTCTTTGATCTCGTGCGGCAGCTTACCGGCCGGCGAAGCGAGGAACTCGCGACCGCGCGGGCCGAAATGGAACGGCTGGCGACCAGCGCCAAACAGCCGATTCTGCGGCAGATTGGGTACGTGTCGCTGGTGAACATCGACGGCAATATCGACCGGGCCTGGACGCTCGGCAGCACGAATGCCAAGTCTCTGCTCGATGTCGTGAATGCCATGCCGCTCGTGTCCGATCCGGGGCAGCGGGCTGCCTTGTACGCCAAAGTGGTCCCGCTGCTCGCCGGCCTGCCGGAAAACGTTGCCGCCAGCACCGGCAAAGGGACGCTGGGTCGCTTCGTGCGAGTGGAACTTCCTGGCCGCGGCACGTTGACGCTCGCCGAGGTGGAGGTGCTGAGCCTGGGCGATAACATTGCCCGCAAGGGTCGCGCGAGCCAGAAGAACACCGCCCACGGCGGTGCGGCCTCCCGCGCGATCGACGGCAACAAGAGCGGCAGCTACGGCGACGGCGGGCAGACGCACACCGAGGAGAATACTGGCCGGCCATACTGGGAGGTTGATCTGGGCGAGGAGTTCCCGATCGACCAGATCGTGATCTATAACCGGACCGATGATGGACTCGGCCAGCGGCTCAATAGTTTCACGCTTCGCGTCCTCGACGCAAGCCGTAACGAAACCTTCAAGCAGCAGGAGATTCCCGCGCCGCAGAAAAGTGTGTCGTTTGAACTGTCCGGCGCTGGGCCGGCAGCCGGCATTCGCCGCGCGGCCATGAACGCGATCACGCAGGTCCGCGGCAAAGAGACCGAGGCGTTTGACCTGCTCGCGCCGCTCGTGGCGAAGGGAGACGACCGCCTGGCCGCGATTCGTGCCCTGCAGAAGATTCCGGTCGCCTATTGGCCCAAGGACCAGGCACAGCCGCTCTTGGCGACCGTGATTGACGAGATCAAAAAAGTTCCGGTCGCGGATCGTACATCGCCGGCAGCGCTCGATGCGCTCGAATTCGCCGATGCCCTGGTCGCTCTGCTGCCGGCCGACGAAGCCCGCGCGCGGCGGGCGGAACTGTCGGAACTAGGCGTGCGAGTGATCCGCATCGGCACCGTCTTCGAGAAGATGTCGTACGACAAAGACGTGGTGGTCGTCCGGGCGGGGAAACCGGTCGAGTTCATCCTGGAAAACAGCGACCTGATGCCGCACAACTTCGTGCTGCTGCGGCCGGGTTCGCTGGAAGAGATGGGAATGTACTCCGAGATGCATTCGCAAGAGCCACAGTTTGCCGCGCGGAACTTCGTTCCGCCGTCGAACAAAGTGCTGGCGGCCAGCACGCTGATGCAGCCCCGCCAATCGCAGCGACTGCGTGTCGAAGTGCCGAGCGAGCCGGGTGTTTACCCGTATGTCTGCACCTATCCCGGCCACTGGCGGCGGATGTACGGCGCACTCTACGTCGTTGCCGATCTCGACGAATACCAGGCCAACCCAGATGCGTATCTTGCGGCCAACTCGCTGCCGATTAAGGACGAATTGCTCAAGGACCGCCGCCCGCGGACGGAGTGGAAGTATGAAGAACTTGCCGCTGGTTTGACTGAGTTCTCGCACGGTCGCTCGCATGCCGCGGGCCGGCAAATGTTCACGGTGGCGAGCTGCGTCGCCTGCCACAAGCTGGAAAACACCGGCAACCAGTTTGGCCCGGAGCTGACGAAGCTCGATCCGAAGTGGACGCCGGCCGACGTGCTCAAGGAAATGCTCGAACCTTCGGCCAAGATCAACGAAAAGTTCCAAACCTCGATCTTCCAGCTCGATTCAGGCCAGACGGTCACGGGGCTCGTGATCGAGGAGACGCCGGCGGCGTACAAGGTGATTGAAAACCCGCTGGCCAAGGCGGCTCCGATCGAGATCAAGAAGGACGAGATTGTGAATCAGAAGAAGTCACAATCGTCGCTCATGCCCAAGGGGTTGCTCGACAAGCTGACCCGCGAGGAGATTATGGACCTCGTGGCCTATATCGTGGCCAAGGGGGACAAGAGCCACGCGCTGTACTCCGCTGGCGGAGGACATCAGCACGGACACGAGCATTGAGTACTGAAGGTTGCTGGCATAGAAAGTCCCTGGACCGGACAGATCACGAAAACACGAAGGAGGAGTGAAAGCACGAAATAATGCAGATGGTGGACGAGAGCACCTCGCCCATCCCTCTCTCCGGCCTTCGTGTTTTCGATATTTCGCGTTTTCGTGATCGTTTGGTCCATCGACGTCGAAGTGGCCTAGGAGGCGGTGGAAATGGATTCCCTGTCGCATCGCATCGCGGTTGGCATGGTTGCCGCGACCTGCTGGAGTTGCTGTTTTGCGGTTGCGGCGGCCGATGAGCCCGTCGTCTTCACTTTTCACGGCCGCGATCTTGCGCTCGTGAAGGAGCGGATTGCCGCAGCAGATGAGGCGGCTGTCGCGGCGCTCGCCACGCTTACTCGCTTGGCAGACAAGCGGCTCACGGAGGGACCGTTCTCGGTCGTCGCGAACGATCACGTCCCTCCCAGCGGCGACAAGCGGGACTATTTGAGCCAGGCGCCATACTGGTGGCCCGACCCCAAGTCGAAGGACGGCAAACCGTTTGTGCGCCGCGACGGCAAGGTTTTTCCCGGCTCGCTCGGAGGTGACGACGAAGAACTCGAGCGACTGAGCGTCTCGGTGTGGCAGCTTTCGCTGGCGTGGCAACTGACCGGCGACCGCCGCTACGCCGATCGTGCCGCGGAGCTATTGCGGGTCTGGTTCTTCGCCCCGGAAACGCGGATGAAGCCGCGGGTGCAATACGGGCAGTTCATTCCCGGCCATGCCAGCGGACGCGGCACAGGACTGATCGAGACGCGGCGGTTTCTGCCGGTGCTCGACGCCGCGGGGATGCTGGCGGGGAGCGAGTCGTGGACAATGGAGGACGAGCGCCGGCTCAAGGAGTGGTTCGGCGAATTTCTCGACTGGATGCGCGAGAGCGAAAAGGGGGACGACAGTCGCGGGGCCGAGAACAATCTCGGCACGTGGTACGACGCGCAGGCCGCGGCTTACGCTCTGTTCGCCGACCAGCCGGAGCGGGCTCGCCGCGTGCTCGAGCGGGCGAGGAAAAAGCGGTTTCAGGACGCGATCGACGCGAAGGGGCGGCTCGTTCACGAGCTCGAGCGGACCAAGTCGTTCGACTACTGCATGTTCGACTTGAACGCACTCATGCAGCTGGCGCTACTTGGGGAGCGTGTCGATTTGCACCTGTGGCGAGCCCACTTCGAGGATGGCCGCGGCCTGCCAAAAGCGGTGGAGTGGCTCGCGCCGTATGCCGCGGGGACAAAGGAATGGCCGCACAAGCAGATCGAGCCGGCCAAGGCGGATCGCATCGCCATCCTCTTTCGCCGGGCCGCCGTCGCTTACCGCCGCGAAGACTACGAGGCGATCAGCGCGTCGCGGAGGAATGCCGAGGACGACAACGTGACGATTGCGTTGGAACTCGTCTTTCCCCGCCGTTGAAGTTCTCGGCGGGATAAACAGCGCTGAACCAACTGCGACCTAGTGCTTGTGCCCGTGGTCGTCGTGCGTGATCGGGGCGGTGTAGTCCTTGTCGCCGATCTTCAGCTTCAGCGTCGCGGTGACCCCCTTGCCATCGACCGAATCGAGCACCCCTTCGAGATTTTCGGAGGTAATCTCGAACTGCGACGCCATCGGCATCTCCCCTTCGGTTGGATTGACCGCTTCAAGATCGAATGCGTTCGTTTGGCCCTGGATGGTCGTCTCAATTACGATCTTCTCGGCGGCGATCGGCACTTCCTTCTTCATCTCTTTGTCGAGGACATAGACGGTGACCTTCCCCTTCCCGTTGTGCGTCCATTCGGCGTGATACTCCTCCTCGCCGATTTCGACGATGTGACCGTCGTGCGGACCGTGGGCGTGCGAGTGGTCGTGCCCTTCGTGACCATGTTCGCCAGGGGCGTGATCGTGCCCCTCATGGTCGTGTTCGTTGTGACTGTGAGCATCGCCGGTCTTGCCGGCATCCGCAGGCGTGGTGCTGCTGCCGCAGCCTGCGAGCCACAAGGCAACACCGGCAGCAAGGACCGCGGAAAAAATATAACGCAACGGCATGATTCGCTCCTCTGTGAGTGGCCGACGCACCCTCGATCCGTCAGCCGGCCAAGAAATTCCTTACGTGCTCATACGACTGCCGGATCGTACCCCAATCGGCGGGTGGGCGACAAGGGAAGCCTTCGCCGGCACGCCGTCAGTTGCCACTACGGTCTTGAGCCAGCGGCGGTTCTGGCGATTGGTAAAGCGATTGCTCCGGCAACAGGAACGAAGCGGGAATCGAACTGCCCGCGGGAAAAGCCGGCTCCTCCTCTGGAAAGCCCGCCGCGGGAAGGATTGGCGTCTGGCCTGGGGCCATCTTTTGGCCGGGTGCGAGATTCGTGAATTCCTGCATCCCCATGCCAAGTTGCCGCAGGTTGTTATGGCAGGCATTCCGCCGAGCCACTTCGCGCGATGAATAGATGCCGCAGGCCAGCAGCGAACCTCCCACGAAGCCGCAAATCGCCAGCGTCGTAGTGATCCGCGCGACGCGCGGCGCAACCGCAGCGACGAGACACCACAGGGCCAGCAGAACCGTGAACGCTCCCGCGCCAGCAATCAACCAGCCCCAGCCGGGAATCTGGTACAGGACGAGCCCGCGCCCCAGCACGACGAGTCCGCACCCGCCGATCACCAGCGTCAGGAACACGCGCAAGTCGGGCTGCGGGGCGTTCATTCCCTTATTAGGGGCACTGGGGACGGAAACTGCAACCGTTTCTCGGTCTTTTTCACTTCGCTCGGGGGTGAAGGCGGCGCCCTCCTAAGGCATCCAAGCCACACCATCGATAGCGGACAGACAAGATTCGGCTGATGATTCGGCATGCTCGTTACGATTGGTCGCTCGCCCCTCATTCGTGGGCTACACTTGCGTTGGCGACTTGACTGCCTGCCCCGCGAGGTCGGGAAGTCGAGTCGCCAACCTGCCGATTGTGCCCACCAGACCCACCGGGCAAACCTGACCGCTGCCGGACGTTGAATTCGTCTGGACCCGCCGTCGCGGCCGAAGTAATGGATGACCCTACGGAAACCTCCGGGCACGGACGCGCCCACGCAGTGGCTCCCCTTTCCACGCGCGCCCGATGCTCGAACAACGCAATCTTCGCCGCGATCTCGTCGCGCTTGGGCTCCTGGCCCTCGTCGCCTTTTTGGCGGTCGCGCTGCTCACGTACGACCCGGCTGATCCCGTGCCGGTGTCGCTCGCGCCGCTGAGCTTGCTGCATCATCCCGACTCGCTTACGCACCCTCCGCATCCGCAGGTTCACAACGTCTGCGGCATCTGGGGGGCCATGGCGGCCGACGCCTTGTTCACTTGGCTCGGCCTTGGGGCGTACTACTTCGTCTTCTCGCTCGCGATCGTCGATTTTCAACTCCTCAGGCGGAGCGAGATCGACATGCCGGCACTCCGCTCGCTCGGCTGGATTGCTTCGCTTGCAGGAGCAACGACGATTGTGGCCGTGGCGTTTCCGACGATGTCGCCCGGTCCGGTCATCGGCCCCGGCGGCTACCTCGGAGCGCTCGGTAAGGGAGTCGTCGAAATGCACTTTGCCACGATCGGTGGGCTCATCCTGAGCGGGGCGATCACGCTCGGCGGGTTGCTCCTGGCGACCGATTACGCCTTGATTCGCGGCGCGATCTGGATCGTGCGAGCGATCCGCCGACCGCGAGCGGCAACGACTCCGGCTCAGGGAATTGCCGCGGCCAAGCTCGCTGCGAAAAAGAAAGCGACCGATCTCGAACAGGGAGCGATTGCGGAGAGCGGCGGTCTCACGGTGAAGATGCGGGGCAAGGTCCAGTCGGTCACCGAGGCCGATGACGAAACCAACGAAGCCGCCGCCGCTGGCCCGGTGACACTCAAGGTCGTGAATCCCGATGCGAAACCGGCCGAAGGGGACACGAAGACCCGCCAGGATGCCGCGGCCAGCCCGCTCCGGATCAAGAACCCGGCGGACCGGAAGAAGGAAGCCGCTGACCGCGAGCGGGTCGAGCTGATGCGGAAGATGAACGAGGCGAGCCCCGTCGTTGACGAAGAATATGAGCTGCCATCAGTCGATCTGCTGCTTCCCAGCGACGACGTGAATTTCGATGCCCAGGCGACCGAAGTCCGCCGCAAGGCCAAGATTCTCGAAAAGACATTTCTCGACTTCGGCTTCACTGTGAAGGTCGTCGAGATCGAAACCGGCCCCGTTATCGCCCAGTACGAAGTCGAACTCGAAGCGGGCTTGCGATTGTCGAAGATCACGGGCCTGGCCGACGATTTGGCGATTGCCCTACGTGTACCGAGCGTCCGCATCGTTGCCCCCATTCCTGGCAAGAACACCGTCGGCATCGAGGTGCCCAACGAGCAGCGGCAAGTGGTCCGCCTGCGCGAAGTGATCGAAGAAGCCAACGGGAAGACGAAAAAGATGCGGATTCCACTCTTCCTCGGCAAGGACGTGAGCGGTAACGCACTAACAGTCGATCTTTCGACGCTGCCGCACCTTTTGATCGCCGGCCGCACGGGGACGGGCAAAAGCGTCTGCCTTAACGCCATCATTTCGTCGATCCTGATGACGCGGCGGCCGGACGAAGTCCGCATGCTGATGATCGACCCTAAGATGGTCGAGCTGTCGGGCTATGCCCGCTTGCCGCACCTGATGCACCCGGTCGTCACCGATATGCGGAAGGCCGAAGCGATTCTGGCGTGGGCCGTCGAGAAAATGGAAGAACGGTATTCGCTCCTCGCGCGGGCCGGGGTGCGACACATCAGCAGCTACAACCAGCTCGGCGAAGAAGAGCTGATGGAGCGGCTGCAGCCCGAGAACGACGAGGAGCGGGCGTCGATCCCGCAACAACTGCCGTTCATCGTCATTGTGGCCGACGAAATGGCCGACTTGATGATGACCAGCGGCAAAGAGGTCGAGCAGCACATCATCCGCCTCGCCCAGAAGAGCCGGGCGGTCGGCATTCACCTGATTCTCGCCACGCAGAAGCCGACGGTCGATGTTATCACCGGCCTCATCAAGTCGAACTTGCCGGCCCGCATCGCGTTCCAGGTTGCGAGCCGCACAGACAGCCGCGTCGTGCTCGACGAAATGGGGGCCGACAAGCTGCTCGGCAACGGCGACATGCTCTTCCTCTGGCCGGGAACGAGCACCCTCCTCCGTGGACAAGGGACGTACCTCTCCGACGAGGAGATCAACCAGATCGTCGATTGCTGCAGCCGCGGGGAACAGAACTTCGTGCAGGAACTCGTCAACATCAAGGTCAAATCGCCCGATGGCGAAGAGGAAGAAACGGCCAAGCCCAGCGCACTCAAGAAGCGCGACGAGTTGTACGAATCGGCGGTCGATCTCGTCGTGCGCGAACAGCGCGGCAGCGTTTCGCTCCTTCAGCGGGCGCTCGGCATCGGCTACGGCCGCGCCGCCCGCCTCATCGACTTCATGGCTGAAGATGGGATTGTCGGCCAGTACAACGGGAGCCAGGCTCGCGAAATTCTCATCAACGTGGCCGATTGGGAACGGATGCAGGGGCTGTCTGCTGAAGACGAACCTGCTCCAGCAGCGCCGTCCCGTTCCACCACGCCCGCGATTGCCGTCGCCCCCGCGCCGGCGAAGCGCAACCGTGTCCTGCCTGAACCGTGGGAAGAAGAGGAGCCAGAGGATTCGTCCACTGAAATGGCGGACGAAGAAGCCGATGTGGCAGATTCAGAGGTGGACGCCGATGGCGAGATAGATGCCGAAGAGCGCGACGAATACAGGGCGGAAAGCGCCTAAGCTCCCACTAGTCCGTGAAGGATGCTGCGGACCTTAGGCAGCGCCGTGGCGGCAACTTCGACCACCTCTTCGGCCGAGACGATCTGCGGAGCGTCCGGCCGGGCGACATTCGTTACGGTCGAAAGGCCCAGCACCTTCATGCCGCATGCGGCCGCGGCGAGGACTTCCGGCACCGTGGACATGCCGACGCAGTCGCCGCCGATCCGGCGAAAGGCGCGGTATTCGGCCCGTGTTTCGTATGTCGGCCCAGTCACGCCGACATAGACGCCGCTCTGGATCTGAAATCCGCTGCGGCAGGCGATCGCTGTCGCTCGCTGGATGAGGTCTGCGTCATAAAGTCGCGCGGCGGTCCGCGGCACACGCTCGCGGCTCTCGGCGGGTAATGGCGAAAGATTGGCTAATCCCATCAGGCAAATGTGATCGTCGATCGCCATCACATCGCCCACCGAGTAGCGCGGATTAAGTCCACCGGCTGCGTTGGTGACGACAAGCGTGTTGACGCCCAGTGCCGCGAGCACGCGTGTCGGCAGGCAAAGTTCGCCCGCCGCATAACCTTCGTAGAGGTGACACCGCCCTTGCAGCATGACAATCTGCCGGCCGGCAAGCGTGCCGCATACCAGCCGTCCCTTGTGGGCCAGCGCTGTCGAACGCGGAAAACCAGGGATGTCGCGATAGGGAACAACGGTTGCCGAATCGAGTTCTTCGGCCAGTTCGCCCAAACCGGTGCCGAGGATGACGGCAGTGTCGGCCTGAATCGCACAGCGACTACGAATCGCGGCGATCGCAGCTTGGTGGTACGGGGTTCGGGGTTCGTTGATTGGGACGGCGGATGCCGGAGGTCGAAGATCGGAAGTCCGAGAGTCGGAGTACTGAGTACCAAGTACTGAGTACCGAGCAACAAGTTCGGCGTTCGCACCACTCACTACGCACCACTCACTTTC
Source organism: uncultured Pirellulaceae bacterium (assembly GCA_964384375.1). GTDB lineage: Bacteria > Planctomycetota > Planctomycetia > Pirellulales > Pirellulaceae > CAYLLN01. The sequence continues at coordinate 26,824 of CAYLLN010000009.1, read as the reverse complement.
AGGCCGTTTCGCCTCACAATCCGCGGCTCGGCGGGAGCCTCGCTCTCCCCACACCACTCACTTTCCGACCGTTTCGCCCGCCAAAACGCCCAGCACCAACTTCGTCAACTTCGGCTCCGCCGCATTCGCCGTCGCAATAATCTTCGGCACGTCGGCCGGTTCGAGCGCGTCGGGCAGGCACATATCAGTCACAATCGAAAATCCGACCGTCTTGAGGCCGCAATGCACGGCGACGATCACTTCCGGCACGGTGGACATGCCGACGACATCGGCTCCGATCATGCGGAGGAAGCGATATTCGGCCCGCGTTTCCAGGTTGGGCCCGGCAACCGCGACGAATACGCCCTTGTGAGCCACGATGTTCTCGCGGCGGGCGACTTCGAGCGCCCGGTCGATGAGCTTGTGGCAATAGGGCTCGCACATGTCGGGAAACCGTGGGCCGAGACGGTCGTCGTTGATGCCGATCAGCGGGTTGGCCCCCATGAGGTTGATGTGATCCTCGATGAGCATGATGTCGCCGGACTGGAAATACGGATTCATGCCGCCGCAGGCGTTGCTCACCACGAGCAGCTTCGCTCCCAGGGCTTGCATCACGCGGACCGGCAGTGTGATCTGGTCGAGCGGATAGCCTTCGTACATATGAAAGCGGCCTTCCATCGCAATCACCGGCAGGCCGCCGAGTTTGCCGCAGACGAGGCGGCCGCGATGGCTGATCGCCGTACTCTTGGAGAAGTGCGGGATGTCGCCGTATTCGAGCGACGCTTCTTCCTGAATGTGCTGGACGAAGCTCCCCAGGCCGGTGCCGAGGATGACGCCAGCGTGCGGCGTGCCGCTCCAGGCTTTGCGGATGAAGGCGGTTGCTTCCTGAACTTTGTCGTAGAGGCCGTGCATAAGTTGAAGTGGGGCAGGCTTTCAGCCTGCCAAAAGTGACGAATCGGCAGGCAAGATGCCTGCCCCGCAGAGTCGCCGGAACTTAACGCGCGGCTGCAAACCTTCACAAGTACCGGCGGGGGAACTAACGTGGGTGAAAACCCCCGTGGAGTGTTGTCATGAAAACCGCACTAACCTGCCTGAGCGTCTTCGCACTTTCTGCTTCAGCCGCTTTGGCTCAACAGCCTGTCGGCAACGATCCGACCGTCGTCGGCCAGGTCGAGCACGAGGGGTTCGCCCTCGTCGGCTCGCGCGGCCGGTTCTATGTTTTCGGCGGCATGGCGATGGCCGACTATCGCGACTCGGCCGGCACTCGGCGAATCGTCACCCTGCAGCGTGAGGACCACATTCAGGACGCGAAGCACGAGCACTATCGCGAGCTGCGCGAGGGACACCGTTGGGCCTTCAGCCGCACAGCCGGCAGCGATGGCATGCACGGCGTCTGGATTCAACTCGCCGCTGCCGTTCCGGTCGATGCTGCCGCTGCCGCCCCCGCTGCGAAGCCAAAGTGGCAGTCCTTCCAGCGGGCGAGGAAGGAAGAGGGACGGGAAGCAGACGCAGCCGCAAGTCCTGCGGTCCCAGTTTCGGCCGGTTATGCCGAGTGCTGCGGCCGGTGACAGCTCACACTCTCACCAACTACGCCGACCGCACAAACTCGTAGAGGATTTCGCTGGCCGCACGCAATTCGTCCAGATCGAGCCATTCGTCGGCCGTGTGCGCCTGGTCGATGCTGCCGGGACCGAAGACGACGGTGGGCGATCCCGTGGCGGCAAAGTGAGGAGCGTCGGTGCCAAAGGGGACGCCGATTCGCTCGCCGGGGCCACCCACGTCTCGAATCACTTCGCAAAACCGTGTCGCCAGATCGCCGTTGTGGTCGTCCGCCAAACCACGAGTGAACATAAACGGCGGATCGTGAATGACGGGGGTTCCCGCGGTGACGCGCGAGTTTACATACTCCACCGCATGATCGAACGCGGCTTGCGGGTCTTCGCCGGGAAGCACGCGGCGGTCGATCTCAATCGTGGCCCGATCGGGAACCGTATTCACGCTGATGCCGCCGGAGATGAGGCCAACGCTGAGCGTGGGATGGCCGACGAGCGGGTGTCTGCCGAGCGAGGGGACGACGTCGCGGCCGTATTGCTCAAGTACGGCAAGCACGCGGGCCATGTGATAGATCGCGCTGTCGCCTAGGTGCGGCTGCGAGCTGTGTGTAGCGACGCCCGTCGTATGGCAACGCCAGCGGACTGCCCCCTTGTGGGCCACCACAACGTTCAATCGCGTCGGTTCGGCCACGATCGTTGCATCGGGAACTCGCGGCAGGAGTTTCGATGTCGGGGGGGCAGCCGTTTCGCCGGCTGAACTCACGGCGGCCTTGGCGGTCCGCTTGGGTTTGGTCGCGGTAACCTGGTGCGAGTAGGTCGCTGCCCAGTGAGTCGCACCGGTAAAGCCGTGCTCTTCGTTCACCGTGCAGGCGACGACGAGCGTGGGGCGTCCCTTCGGCTTTTCGGCAGCCAGGCGCGAGGCAGCGGCCAGCATGGCGGCCATCCCCCCTTTAATGTCGCACGCACCACGGCCATAGAGGCGGTTGTTCTTGATCTCCGCGGCAAACGGATCGATTGTCATCCCTTCGACAGGGACGGTGTCCTGATGCACTTCGAACATGACGATCCGGCCGCCGCGTTGCGGAGGCTTGTCGCCATCCACGCGGACGATGATGTTCTCGCGCTGCGGCACCACCGTGTGCCGCTCCCAGGGCAAGTTCAAGCCTTGAAAGAGCTGCTGCAGAAAATCGGTGACGCGATGCTCGAAATAAATGTCGCCGCTCACCTGCCGCCCCATGGGATTGACGCTGGGAATCCGCACCAGGTCGGCCAAGAGCTGCACCGGGTCGAGCGACATAAGCATCCTTAAAGCCGGCGGCGGGAGGGAAGCGCCGGCCGAGCAAGCGGTGGGACGCGCCGCAGCAGGCACGTTGCGGCGAACTGGCCGCTATCTTAACGGCTGCGGGCCACCCTGGCAGCGACCCTATTTGGATTCAAGCAGAAAGTCGGCTGATTGCGTGCCCGCCTTAGGCACATCATAGGTCTTCGAGCCGTTACGCCACACCAGCGGAACTCGCTCTCCTGTGGGCCGAGCGGCATCGTTGCTCGCGGTTGTGGCCGTCGTCAGGGTCACGACGTGCGTGCCAGGAATCGCGCCGGGAATGTCGGGATCGATCAGCGTCAACACGAACCGGCCTTCGGCATCCGTCCGGCCCGAGGAACCCATCGCGCTGGGCGACGAGCCGCCCCCCGATGCATCTGCTTCAGGCGTGACCGGCTGAAAGACCACGACGCAGTTCGCCAGCGGCTTGCCGTCGAGCGTGACGCAACCGGAAACCGGCACAACGGCTGGCGGACGATCCGTGCAGCCAATCGCGCTCGTCGCCAGAACCCAGGCAGCAAGCCAGACGTGAAGCCTCCGGGCCTGTCCGTGGCACGCTTGGAAACCGCGGCTCACGGCAGGATGCTCACTTCACTCCCTGCGAGCGTGGCTGCATCAGCCAAGAGAGTCATATCGACGCTGCGGCTGATCGGCCGAACCGAGCCGTCGCACAGCAGAAACTGCACCACGCCCGGATGAAAACTCCCCCATCCACGACTGCAGGCGTGCAGTCCCCCCGCGCCCCCGATCGCGGCGCAGCGATCGAAATCAGCCAGGAGCGTGCGCGACTCGGGCACGACATCGGACTTGTTGTACGAGCCATAGGAATAGGCCCAAAACGTTCGCCGGCGCGTGCGAGTTCGGGTGCCGTACTCGCCCACGAGGAGCGTGTTCGAGGTGCCGTCCTTGCATGTGGCGAACGATTCTTGTGACAGGCGGGCGTCGGCAATGTGCAGCGGTCCCTTCCATGAGCGTGGCAGCGATTGGTACTGCGGGTAGCTGTCCCACCAGCCGCTGCCGTCGCTCCGCCCGCCGACGCCGCGATACGAGCCGGGACGATAGAGCAACCCCAGATCGTTGGCCGGACCGGTTTCGGGAATCAGCAACCCAGTCGTGTCCGGCTCCGAAGGGCAAACGTAAACCGGCAGCTTCGTCTCGCGGACAAGGCGGTTGACGAACGCTTCGTTGGTCTGGCCGTGCTGATACTGATCGTGGAGCGTACCCTGCTCGAGGTACGGCAAGATCGAAATGGGCCACGAGCTGTAGCTCTCTTCGGCGCAGCACAAGCCAAAGTTCACACCACCAGGCGGAAACACCCGATACGCATCGTGATAGTTGTGAATCGCGAGGCCAATCTGCTTCTGATGGTTGCTGCACTGGCTGCGGCGGGCCGCCTCGCGAGCGGCCTGCACGGCGGGCAACAGGAGCGCGACCAACACGCCGATGATGGCGATCACGACCAATAGCTCGATCAGCGTAAAGCCGCGAGCGTGCGGCGACGCGATCTTTGCGGAGGCACTTTCCAAGCGTAAGGATGCCGGGGGTGCGCTTGGCGGGGGAATGCTAGAGGGCCGCATGTCAAAATCCTTGCCGCCACGGATTTCGCCGAAGATTCCGCCACCCCAAATTGGCCGATACCTTCACGATACCGCCCTCCCTTTGGGTAGGCAAGCTGGCGCGCGAACATTGATCCGAATACGTCGCTGCCGCGAGGTTGGCGGCAGCGACGAAACGACCGAGCGGCAACTGGATCAGCGGCTCTTGGCAAACTTCAATCCCGGATCGCCCGGCGGCGCGCCGAGCATGTGAAAGTCGAAGCTGCCACCTTGCGGCTGCGTGACTTGAGCGAGCATGACGCCCCCCGTCTCCGGCTCCATCGCCAGGTTGTCGCCGTCGAGAGCGTACACACCTTTCACCGACTGCGTCTTGCCGTTTTGGCTGAAGCTCCAGGTGAAGTTGCCATCCTGCGTAAGGCCGAGGGCGAACTTCGTTCCCCTTTGGCCGGCAGCGGCCCAGTTGCCGACGAGCGCCGCGGCATCGACGGTTGCGGCGGGTGTGGTCGGAACTTCCGCGGGTGCGGCCGAGGCGCCAATCGCCTCCTCGCCGCCGGTCAATAGCAGCAGTTCCTTGACGAGATTGTCCTGCGGATACGCCTTGTAAAGCTCCGCATACTGCGCCGCCGCGGCATCCTTGTTGCCGGCGGTCTGATAGTGGTACGCGAGCACGAAGCGGGCATCGCTGGCTTTCGGATTCGCCTTTACGGCCGCTTCGAGGGCCCGCAGTTGCTTCGTATAGACATCTACATTCGGATAGAGGCTGCTCATCGTCGTCCAGTCCCAGCCGGGACCGACGGCCAGCACGCTGTGCAACCCGGCTGCCGCGTCCTTGTAGTTCCCTTGAGCGAACATCACGAGCGCACGGAACTCGTGGATGATCGGATCGCCCGGCATCGCGGCGAGGGCCTTGTTCGTCGAGGCGAGTGCCGCGGCATAGTCCCCTTGATAGAACGCCTGGCGAGCAGCGTCGAAATCGGCCATGCCGGGCGCGGGCGTCCCTTCTGGCGGCGCTTCGGCGGGAGCGGCCTCCGTCGGCAGTGGCTGCGAGTAGTCGATGACGACGCCGTCGCCAACCGTGTAAGGCTCGGAGTAGTACGGATTCTCGTAACCCCAATATCCCCAACCGTACGCCAGCCGATTGATGCCCCACATGGTCGTTCCAAACGCCATCAGAGCGGTGTGGTCGTCCCACATGTGGTCCCACCACCCCTCGTCGCCATTCCAGCACCCGTGATGCCAGTCGTCGTGGCGGTCATAGAAATCGTCGTAACGGTCTTGCCAATCCTCGCGGATGTCGTCGCGGCGGTCTTGCCAGTCATCACGGCTCCGGTCGCCAAGCTGATCGCGCGAGGCAAGCCGATCCTGCAGTCCCTCGCGGCGTTCCTGCGGCGTTCGGTTGGGAAGCTGACTTGGGCGCTCGCGTCCCCCCTCGGGCCGATTGCCCAAACCGGGAAGCGTCGCTGTGCTGCCGCCGGGAAATCCAGGGCGAGTTCCCGCCCCCGGACGCTGTCCCGCGGGCAGCTGACTGATTCCAGCGCCGGTGCCGGGACGAGTGCCCGGTCGAGCGCCAATTCCCGCATCGCCGATGCCTGGCCGCGGAGCAACGCCGGTACCGATCGCCGGCCGCGTGCCGGGCGTGAGACCAGGGGAGCCGGGCCGAGTGCTCGGCCGCGCACCCGAACCAGCAAAATCAACCGATCCTGGCCGGCTGCCGGGAGTAACTCCAGGCGAAGGACGCGAGGAAGGAAGACTCGGACGAGCGCCGGTCGAAGGGCGGGCACCGGTTGACGGTCGAGCCGCTCCACCGGACGGACGGGAGGCAACCGCAGGTGGCCGGCTCATGGAGGGAGATCGTCCCATCGACGGTGATGGCCGCGACATGCCGCCGCCACCCCCGGGACGAGCCCCGCCGCCGCCACCACGTCCTCCACCACCGCCACCTCGGCCGCCGCCGCCACGGCCATAGGCAAGCGAGGCTGGTCCAAGAGTGGTGAGTCCAATGAGCAACAAGCAAACGGCTTGATGAAGTGTGCGATTCATATGTGTGATTCCGATGAGATTCAGTTGGGTAGGGCGGCTTACGAAACGGACGAGAAAGCTACTGCTGCGGCTTCGGCGGCTTGCGGACCATGGTCACCGCCAGGTCGGGCAGTGCATCGTTCCCCGCCAGTCGCTCGGTCGCGGTCCAAATCACGCGATCAGTCGCGGCCCGCGTGAGCGTGCGCGTGGCGCTGGCCGAGGTGCCGTCTGCCGTGACCGCCTTCGCCTTCACGACCCAATCGTCGCCGGTAAGCGTCCAGGTCGCCTCGCCGAACCCGCCAGCCGAGTCGAACGTCCACGACCGAATCTGCTTGGCCTGCGGATCCCAGCCGATGCGCTGCGTCCCTTTCAGCACGACATTCCCGCCGCGCACCACCTGAAACTCTTCGAGGAGGAAGCTCTTGTTCTCGTCCCAGCGGAACGTCGTCTCCACGTTTTCCGACCGTCCTTCGTCAATCCACTCGCCGATGAGCCACTCCAGCGGCTGCAGCTCGCCATAGGCCGACAGCGATTCTTCCTCGACGACGCGGACCGACTGCATCAGCCACTTGCCGTCCTTCTTCAAGTGGACGACGGTGTACCGGCTGCGGGCGGTGAGCGTGTCGCCGTCGGGGAAGGAGGCCGTGAACCCTTCCTCTACCGCCACGTCGGGCGTCAGGAACTTGAGCGAATCGACCACGACGCTGACCGCCGCCTTTGGGCTCTCGCCGAACGCTGTCTCAAAGCTCTGTTTGATCGCGTCGCGGCCGTTGATCTCCGTGCCGTCGCGCAGGACCATCCGCGCATCAGCGGCAAACAATGCCGCCAGTCCGTCAGGCTTGTGAGCATTGAACTGTTCGACAAAGGCACCGACCGCCTGGCGAATCTGCTGCTCGTCGGGCGAGGGCGCATTGGCCGTTGCTGCCGGCCGCGGTTGCTGTCCCAATGCCGCCGCCGCGGCAAAAAGAACGAGTGACATGGCCAAAGACGTTGGCCTAACGAGACGAAGAGGTGTCATGTGATAGCTCCAGAGAGGAGAATGTTGGCGAATGGAGAACTTCAAGTCAAAGTGATGCGATCGGCTCTGCAAGTTGCATTCGCACCGCGAAGATCGCATTACGAGAATTGGATGCGATACATTTCCGCCCTGCTTGTACCCAGTCCGCGCGATTCAATATAGTCCTGGCGCACGTCGTGGAATAGCGGAAGCAACATGCCACCACTCGGCTCACGTCAACCCGCTGCAACCGGCACGAGGTTCTCGGCTCTGCTGCCGATCCTTGCGTGGCTGCCACGGTACGACCGCGCGTGGCTCTTCTCCGACCTATTGGCGGGAGTCACCTTGGCCGCCTACGCGATCCCCGTCTCGCTCGCGTATGCCTCGCTCGCCGGCTTGCCGCCACAGATGGGAATCTATTGCTACCTGGTGGGCGGTCTTGGTTATTTCCTGTTTGGAACTTCCCGACAGCTGGCGATTGGACCCACCTCAGCAATCTCCCTGCTTTTGGGCGTGTCGATTGTCGAAATGGCCAGCGGCGATGCAGCCCGACTGGCAACGCTCGCCTCAGTCACCGCGCTCTTCATGGCTGGTGTCTATTTGGCAGCCTGGCTCCTTCGCCTTAGCGTTCTGGTGAAGTTCATCTCCGAGAGCATCCTGACGGGATTCAAAGCGGGAGCCGCACTCGTCATTGCTGCCACACAGATTCCCAAGCTGCTGGGTGTGTCTGGCGGAGGGGACAGCTTCTTCGAGCGAATCTGGTTGATTGCCAAGCAGGTTGGCGGCATGCATGGCATCACGATCGCGATTGGACTGGCGGCAATCGTGCTGCTGGTGACTGGGAATCGGCTGCTTACTGGCAAGCCGATTGCGCTTCTGGTCGTCCTTTTGGCGATCGGTGTCGTTTGGGCGGGTGGACTTGAACAACGCGGCGTGAAGATTGTGGGTGAGATTCCAGCCGGTCTTCCGCAAGCCCAGTTGTCTGCGGGGGAACTCAGCAAACTGACGCTGCCGGAGGTGAGGCAGCTGATCCGATTGGCGGCCGCGTGCTTCCTCCTGTCATACATCGAAAGCGTATCAGCGGCCCGCACTTTCGCACTCAAGCACCGCTATGAGGTTGATCCTCGCCAGGAACTGCTTGGGCTAGGAGCAGCGAGCTTGCTCGCAGGGCTGTTCCAGGGTTTTCCCGTTGCAGGCGGACTGTCGCAATCGGCAGTCAATGACCGTGCGGGGGCCAGATCGCCGCTGTCGCTG
>CAYLLN010000009.1:0-18135 GCA_964384375.1 uncultured Pirellulaceae bacterium | reverse complement strand
GTATTTGCCTCTGCGTCGCTAGCCTGTGTCCTGTTGTTCCTGACGGGGCTGTTTCGGCTGTTGCCCGACGCGGTATTGGCAGCGATCGTGCTGGTCGCGGTCGCAGGGCTCATCGACATTGCGGAACTGCGGCACCTGTGGCGCGTGAGCCGGCTCGATTTCGCGGCTGCGGCCGTCGCATTCGCGGGTGTGCTGCTCATGGGCGTGCTCGACGGTGTTTTGATTGCCGTGCTCGCCAGCGTGCTCATGCTGCTGGCGCGTAGCTCTCGCCCTTACGTGGCGTTCCTGGGAAGAATTCCCGGCACCAACCGGTTTTCGGATTTCGCTCGGCATCCCGACAACGAGTCGCTGCCGGGAATCCTTGCTTTTCGGGTGCAATCCTCTCTCTTGTATTTCAATACCGATCACGTGCTGGATGTCGTGCGACAGCGGGCTGTGTCGCAGTCCGGCCTGAAGCTCGTGATTGGGGATTTGTCCAACGTTCCGCATATGGATATCGCAGGGGCGAGAATGCTCCGCCGCCTCCACGAGGAGCTTGCGAAGGATCAGGTGGACTTCAAAGTCGTCGAAGCACACGGTCCGATTCGCGAAATCCTGCGTGCTGAAAAACTGGACGAAGTCGTCGGGGATATCACTCGCGAGAGCAACTTAGCAGACGTGATTGCAGCTTTCGAAGCGGCGCGGGGCAATCGCCACTAGTCGCCTCGATCGCTCAGCCGCATCAAAATGCTCGAGGAGCTTGAGTCGTGCCAACCGATCAACCGAAACAGAAATCCGCGGAAGATGCCGCCATAGAGCGCGAAATCCGCGACGGCCGAAAGTTCACGCTGGCCGAAGCGATTGGCCGTTTGGCCGGGCCGGGCGCGATGAAAGGGGTTTCGCCCATCGCGCGAACGCAACAAGCGGAAGCAGAGATTGAGACGTTCCTAGATCGCCACTTGAAGAGTCCTGCTGGGGCGCTGTCGGCCGTGCTGTTGCGGCGCGTGAAGAATAGCGATCTCTTGCTGAGCAATCTCGACGAGCCGCTCGTCGTCTTGGCCAGCCTGATCCAGCAGATTCTCGATTCCGAAAGTCGCCTGCAGGAGCTGGTCCGCGAAGCGGATGTCGAATGGGGAACGATCTATGGTGAGCGACCCTACTTCCAGCAGGAAGGCCGCGCTCCACACGAGGACGACCCCTACACGGCCGAGTCGGTGCGAAGCACTTTGAGTAAACTGCTAGAGACGCTTGCGGCCGGCCACTCGCACCCATGACGGGACAATCCCAATCCTCATCCATGTTCAACGTCTTCGAATACGTCACCACGCGCCTTGCCGAAGCCTGGAGGTCGGATCAGCCGACGGGGCGAGGTCACTCGTATCGCTGCCAGTGCGGCAGGCCGGTTTACTTTCGCAATAGCCTCTGCCTGGCGTGCCAGACGCCGCTGGGTTACGAGCCAGGAGAGGGACAGATCCGGCCGCTCGAGCCTGGCTCGCAGCCGAACACATGGAAACAACACGGCCAAGAGGCCGATCTCCCGCTCTGGCGACGGTGTGGAAACTTCGATTCGCCCGCCGGCTGCAATTGGCTTGTCGAAGCGATCGACGAAGAGCCGCTCTGCCGCTCGTGTCGGCTCAATAACACGATCCCGCAGCTCGACGATCCCGACAACGCCCGCTGGTGGCGGCTGATCGAGAATGCCAAGCAGCGGCTCGTCGCCCAACTCTTGGGTCTGGGCTTGCCCGTCCGCTCGAAGGTCAGCGAGGACGAAGAGCACGGAGTGATGTTCGATTTTCTCCGCTCGCCCAAGGAAGGCCCACGCGTGCTCACCGGCCACGCCAATGGCCTGATCACGCTAAACGTCGAAGAAGCCGACGACTCCAAGCGTGAAAAAATCCGGCACGAAATGAAGGAGCCTTACCGGACGCTCCTCGGCCACTTCCGCCACGAGATTGGCCACTACTACTGGGACCGGCTGATCGCCGATACGGCGTGGCACGAGAAATTCCGGGGCCTCTTTGGCGACGACCGCGAGGACTACGGCGCGGCACTCAAACGCAACTACGAACAGGGGCCTCCGGCGGACTGGGCCGACAGGCACATCAGCTCTTACGCCTCGGTCCACGCGTGGGAAGACTGGGCGGAATCCTGGGCACACTACCTGCACGTCGTGGACAGCCTCGACACGGCCCTCGGCTTCGGCCTTCGCGGAGAAGACGTCGAAGCGGCCGTTGAGCCCTTCAAGATCGACGACTTGTACGACCCCGCCGACCCACACGCCCAGCAAGCTGTGATGCTCGTCAATTCGTGGGTCCAGCTCACGACTGTCCTCAACGAGCTCGCCCGCAGCATGGGGCAGCACGACTTTTACCCGTTCGTCCTCTCCAAGCCGGTGCTGAAGAAGCTGCACTTCATCCATCTCGTTGTGAAGGAAGCCCGCGGCGGCGCGCCGCTCTTGAAGCTCTGACGCAATTGCCGCCCATCCCGCCCCGGACAATCCGCGTGTGGTGGTCGTGGCTTTGATCAGCCGCAGAGAAACAACACCAGTAACTGAGCCACAAGAATTCGTAGCAGGGTCGTCAGCGGATACACGGTGGCGTAGGCAAGCAAGGGAGCGTCCGAATGGCAAAGATTGGTGGCGAAGTTAAGCGCGGGGGGGTTCGTGGTGCCGCCAGCCAAAAGGCCGCATAACGTTACGAAGTTCATCTTCTCTACGATCCGGGACCAGAAGCCGACGGCGACGAGCGGCACAAGCGAAATAGTCAGACCCGCCGCAAGCCAGATCAGCCCGCGCGGGCTGAAGACGGCGGCGAAAAACTGGTCGCCGGCTGCCAGGCCTAATGCGGCGAAGAAGAGCGAGATGCCGAACTCCCGAAAGGCGTGATTTGCGTTGAGCGGCATGTGCCACACCAGGCCGCCGACATGGCCGATGCGTCCCAGGACCAGGGCCACAATTAGCGGCCCGCCGGCCAAACCCAGACGGACGGGGTTGGAAAGGCCTGGCACGGCCAGCGGAATTGAACCGACCAGCACGCCGAGGAAAATGCCTGCAAACAGTGGGATGAACTGCGTCTCGTTCAGTTTCTTAAGCGAATTGCCCAGCAGATTTGCGGCCCTCTGTAGTTGCTGCTCCTGGCCGACGATCTGCAGCACATCGCCGAACTGCAACCGCAGGCTAGGGACGGCCGTCATTTCCACGTCGCCGCGCACGACGCGGGTGACTTCCACACCAAGCTGCGTTTCAAATCCCAGTTCGGCAACGGTCTTGCCCAGCACGTCCCGATGCGTGACGACAATTCGCCGAAACGTAACCTTGCCAGGCGCGGTCATCAAATCCTCATCGCTCCGCCGGCCGATGAGACGCTCCAGGCGGTCCAGCAACTCCTCGGTTCCGACCGCCAGGATCGTGTCGCCGGCCCGCAGCGCAGTTTCCCGAAGGGCAGTCTGCACCTCCATTTCTCCTGCTCTTCGCAAGCGGGAGATCACGATCTCGTCCTCAAGCTCGTGAAGGATCGCCCACATCTCTGGATTGTCAACAACCAGCGTCCGCCGCAAGAGCGGCTTGATCGACTGCTTTCGCTCTTCGGCGTACCTTTCGGCTTCTTTCACCGCATCGATGCGGAACAGAAATTTGATTGCCAGGATTACTCCTAGCGAACCGACGATTCCTGCCGGATACGAAACTGCGCACGCTAACGCCGGCAGCGCGAGCCGTTCAGCGCCGATGCCCGGCAGGGAGGTCAGCGATTGCTGCGCCGCGCCGAGCGCGGGCGTATTCGTCGAGGCGCCAGCAAAGAGCCCCGCAACCGCGGCGGAATCCAGTCCGGCCAGCCAGCCCATGAGCGGCGCAAGCACCCCGGCCGACAGCACCAGCGAGGCGGCAAGCGCATTGAGCTTCAGGCCGTCGGCCCGCAGAGAGGCAAAGAAGCCTGGCCCGAGCTGTAAGCCCATGGTGAAGACGAACAGGACCAGGCCGAACTCTTTGACGAAGTTCAGTGTTTGGGAGTCTATCGGCTGTCCGAATTGAGCCGCTAGAATGCCGACAAAAAGCACGCCCGAGCTGCCGAGGCCGACTCCCTTCCACTTAATGCTGCCCAATGCCATGCCAGCGGCACAGACCATGGCGAGCAACCCTACAGCGTGAGCCACCGGACTGGTTTTCGGCAGTTCCCAGAGCCAGTCCAACATCCGTGTGTTCCGTGGAGGTCAATTACCGGTCGAGGTCTAAATTTCCACGATCTCACCCTGCCGCGGCAGCGAGGCCGTCAGCTTGTACCGCTGCTGGATCAGCTTGGCCATCGCCCCGCGGCCTCGATCTTCGCCGTGCGTGAGAATTACCTTCGGCTTGGCCGGCGCGAGGGTCGAAAACCACTTTAGCAGCTCGCTCTGATCGGCGTGCCCGCTGAAGCCGTTGAGCGTGTGAACTTTGGCCCGCACGGGAATCCGCTCGCCGAAGATCGTCACCACCTTTTGCCCCTCGACCAAGCGACGGCCGAGCGAGCCGTGCCCCTGAAAGCCGACGATCAGCACCTGGGTCGTCGGATTGTCGAGATTCTGCTTGAGATGGTGCAGAATGCGGCCGGCATTGCACATGCCCGCGCCGGCGAGCACGACGCAGGGGCCTTCCACGTCATTGATCCTCTTCGAGTCGGTCGCCGTCACACTCGGCTTGAAGATCGAGCGGTTCAGCGGCAAGAGCCCCTTCTTGTGCCACGCGACCAGTTCCTCGTCGAACAGGTCGGGATACTTGCGGTAGATCTTTGTCGCTTCCAGGGCCATCGGGCTGTCCAGGAATACCGGGAATGGCCGGAGTTCCTTCCGGAGAAACATGATCGCGAGGTGATAGAGCATCTGCTGTGAGCGGCCGATGGCGAACGTCGGCACCAGAATCTTGCCCGACCCTTGGGCGACTTGCTTCACGATCCGCTCAAATTCGGCGACCGTCTGTGCGTAAGGGCGATGCTGCCGGTCCCCATAGGTCGATTCGAGGAATACTGCATCGGCCTGCTGAAACGTCTGGAATTCGCGAATGAGCGGCAGCGTCGTCGGTCCCAGATCGCCGGAGAACACGACGATTTTCTTGCGGCCGTCCTCTTCCACCGTCAACTCAATGCTTCCCGATCCAAGCATGTGCCCTGCTTCGACCCAGCGGGCAGTCATCCCGTCGGCAACTTGCACGGGCTTTTGGAATTGAACCGTCTTGGCTTGCGAGCGAAACGGTTCGACGTCTTCCGGCTCATAGAGCGCCTCCACAGGTGGCAAGTCCTGCTTCGCGGCCCGGCGGCTCTTCCGCTCGGCATCCTGCGACTGGATTCGAGCGCTGTCCTTCATGATCAATTCCGCCAAATCGATCGTCGCCGCCGTGGCATAGACCGGACCGGTAAACCCGTGCTTGAACAGGAGCGGCAGGCGGCCGGTGTGATCGAGGTGGGCATGTGTGAGCAGCACCGCATCGAGTTCGCTCGGATGAGCGCCCGCGGGAAGCTTGTTCTTGGCTTCGCTGGTGCGGCCACCTTGAAACATGCCGGCATCGACCAGAATCGTCGCCCGTTTCGTGCGAACGAGATACGCCGAACCGGTGACTTCGCCGCCCGAAGCGCCCGTCAGTTTGATTTTCATGGCAGGTTCAAGGATGCAATTCGAGAGAGGGAGAGGGGGAGTGACGAATCGTGGGCTGCTATCGCTTGAGCGGCTTTAGGTGCTCGCGAATCGAGTCGGGCAAGCTGCGAACGACCATTTCGACCGCTTCAGCCGGCGAATCGACGATCCGTCCGAAGCCGACCTCCTTCGCATCGAACACGCCTTGATCGACAAGAAACAGAAGGTAGTCGCGCATCCCTTTCCAGAACTCGCGTCCCAGCAGCACCAGCGGAAACGGACCGATTTTGCCGCACTGGATGAGTGTTGCCGCCTCGAAGAGTTCGTCGAGTGTTCCCAGGCCACCGGGAACGACGATGTAGGCACACGAGTATTTGACGAGCATCACTTTGCGAACGAAAAAGTATTGGAACTCGACGCTCTCATCGACGTACGGATTGGCCGATTGCTCGTGCGGGAGGATGATGTTCAGGCCGTAGGAAGGCCCGCCCGCTTCGTATGCGCCCCGATTGGCCGCCTCCATCGCGCCGGGGCCGCCGCCGGTGATGGTCGTGAGACCCGCGAGAGCCAATTCACGGCCGACCTCGCGTGCAAGTTCATAGTACTCGTGGCCCGGCTTGAATCTGGCCGAGCCGAACACAGTGACCGCTGGCCCAAGTTTGCCCAGCCGTCTGAAACCCCGCTCGAACTCCGCCGTGATCCGCTTGAGGCGAGCTTTCTCGCGTTCGGCGGAGCGGTTTTCCATGAGGAAATTGCGCTCGCGGTTCGCGGCATCGGAATCGGGCAGATTGAGCTCGTAGGAGGTGAAGCCGGCCTTCTTCCAGTGCTTTTGCCACGCCTGTTCCCACGCATCCAGGGAGATGGGTGCGGCTTCGCTAGATTTCTTTGCCATAGATCGCCGTGTGGTTGCTCTGCATCAGATGAAAAACAAAGTACACGCCCCGGCGTGCTAATCGCCGAGGCAAATCCCTAGCGACCGGGCGGAGGTCACAAAGCCGCCATCGAGCGGAACGGTGCGCAATTGCCCGGTGGCCTCGCTCAGGGGAACGCCGACAATGCTGCTCCCCGTGAACGCGACCATCTGCCCGAATTTCTGCTCGGCGATCAGGTCCACCGCCTTCGTGCCAAAGACGGTGCATAGGGCGCGGTCCATGTTGGTCGGGCTGCCGCCGCGCTGCAGATGGCCGAGAACGATACTGCGAGTTTCCTTCCCCGTCCGCCGGTGAATTTCCTCGGCCACCTGCACCCCGATACCACCGAGGCGGGCCTCGCGATTCGCATCCTGACCGGCAGAAGTGACAAAGTCGCCGCCGGCAGGGCGTGCTCCTTCGGCAACCACCACAATTGAAAATTGCTTCCCGGCCAGCTCACGCTCGGCAACCTTGCGAGCGATGCTCTCGTAGTGGAACGGAATCTCGGGGATCAAGATCACGTCGGCGCCGCCGGCAAGGCCCGCGTAAATCGCAATCCAGCCGGCGTAGCGACCCATGAGTTCCAGCACCAGCACCCGGCGATGGCTTTCGGCCGTGCTGTGCAGCCGGTCGATCGCGTCGGTGGCGCATGCCACTGCCGAATCGAAGCCGAAGGTCATCGTCGTGGCGGCCAGATCGTTGTCGATTGTTTTCGGCACACCGACGATCGGAATGCCATGCTCGAAGAGCTGCTGAGCGATCGAAAGGGAGCCGTCGCCACCGATCGAAACAAGACCCAAGAGGCCGAGCGATTCGCAGCCCCGCTTCGTTTCATCGAGCAGTTCAACCGGCAAGCGGCGGGAATCGCCATGTCCCACCTTGGCCGAGAACTTTCCTTGATTCGCGGTACCCAAGATCGTGCCGCCGCGTACTAACAAGCCATTGAGCACATCTCCGGCGAGCAGCTTGGTTTGTTGCGGGGGAAGGATTCCTTCATACCCGCCGACGATTCCAACCGCTTCCCAGCCGCGGCGATGGGCAGCTTTGGCAACCGCCCGAATGACCGCGTTGAGTCCTGGGCAATCGCCGCCCCCCGTCACCACGCCGATTCTTGGGACCGTTGCCATATCGCGCCAAATGATTAACGAAGAAGAGTGTCAACGATCGTAGTCCGTCGTCATATTTTCGGCAAATCTTTTCAAAGTTACGAAGCTTTCACGTGAAGGGGATGTGCCATCGTCGAATCCGCGGGATAATCGTCGTCATGACCAGTCTCCGCCCGCGTGTGCTCGTCACCGACTTCGACGGCACCATCTCGAAAAACGACTTCTATCAGCTTGTCCGCGCCCATCTGCTGCCGCCGGGAGTGCCGAATTATTGGTCCGAGTATCACGCGGGGCGTATCACGCACTTCGAGGCCCTTCGCGGCTATTTCTCCGAGATCCGGGCCGATGAAGCGACGGTGTGGAACATCGTCGCACAGATGCAGGTCGATCCGCAGCTGGCAGCATCGGTCGCCGGGCTCCGCCGGGCCGGTTGGCAGATTGTGATCGCCTCTGCCGGCTGCCGGTGGTATATCGAGCGGCTGCTGACCGAAGCGGGGGTCGAGATTGAATTGCATGCCAATCCTGGTCGCTTTGAATCGGGCCGCGGGTTGCAAATGGAACTGCCGCGCGAGTCGCCGTTCTTCAGCCCCACGCATGGCATCGATAAGGCGGGGATCGTGCGGCATCACGTCGCGGCAGGAAGCGATGTCGCTTTTGCCGGCGACGGATACCCCGATGCCGACGCGGCCCGTCTCGTGCCGCCGGAGTTGCGATTCGCTCGCGGAGATCTGGCGGAGACGCTTACCGCCAGTGGCGAAACCTTCCGCCCCTTTGTCGTCTGGTCGGAAATCGCCGACGCATTGCTCGAGCGCAAGAGCGAATCCTCATGAACACCACGCGCATCGCCATCCCGACGCTCGTCCGGATCAAGCCGGCAGCACTCGCGCGTCTTGGCGTTTACTTGCGCCGCTTCAGTCATCATCGCGTAGCTGTGTTCCAAAGTGCTGGCCTTGTTCCGGCACTAACCGCTACCGCACGTGATTCGCTCGCCGCGGAAAACATCGAATCGGCTGCGTGGATCGAGATTGATGCGAACGACTTTCCGCAAGCGATCGACCTGTTCACGAACCTGCCGAAAGGGATCGCGGCCATTGTCGGCCTCGGTGGCGGGAAGGCTCTCGACGTGGCCAAGTATGTTGCTTTTCTGGCCAAACTTCCCTATTACGCCGTCCCCACATCCCTCTCGAACGACGGCATCGCCAGCCCGCAGTCGAGCCTGACCATTGACGGGAAACGCCGCTCGCTCGCTGCCGCCATGCCGTTTGGCGTCGTCGTCGATACGTCGGTCTGCGCCGCAGCACCGCGCCAGCTTACGCTCTCGGGCATCGGCGATTTGGCCGCGAAGTTCACGGCCATCCACGACTGGAAGCTTGCCTTTCATCAAACGGGGGAGCCGGTCGATGACTTCGCCGCCCTCCTCTCCGACGGCGCAGTCCACGCCTTTCTCGCCCGGCCCGTACTGGACGAGGAGGGGATGCGGCTACTTGCGACGTCGCTCCTCTTTAACGGGATCGCGATGGAGGTCTGCGGTTCGTCGCGCCCCGCCAGCGGCAGCGAGCATCTCATTTCGCACGCCCTCGATGAAATCTCGGCCCTGCCGCGACTGCACGGCCTGCAGGTCGGTGTCGCCACCTACCTCGTGAGCCTGCTGCAAGAACGCTACAGCGATGTGATCGCCCGCCTCTTTGAACGAACGGGCTTCTGGGACGCGATTAAAGCCGATCCTTTCTCTAAAGCCGAGTGGACCCGGGCCATTCGCCTTGCCCCCACGGTCAAGCAGCACTTTTTCACGGTCCTGTCGAATCCCACCGCCGCCGAGCGACTTGTGGGCTTGCTGGAAACCGATCCGTGGCTGCAGCCGTGCTTTCGGTAGGTTTGACAAGTGTGCGTGCAGCGGACGTCGCCGCGCGCTCATGTGCTCAATCTGTGTGCCAAAACGCACGGTTGTCGCTTCCTGCCGCCGCGCGCTCTATACTCATCGGCGCTCTGACTTGCCGGATTCCCGGCGTTTTGCGGTCCTTCGATCCGTCGCATTGTTGGCCGGTACGTCAATTGCCATGTCACACGTCAGCGGCACTGACGCCTTCTTCAACACATCCGAATCCTGCAATGTCCACCAAGCCATCCCTTGCCGTCAAAGATCCTTTGCCTGACGAAGCACCCTCCTCAGCGGCATTCGATCTTTCGCAGTATGGCATCACCGTCACCAACATTCGCCGCAACCTTTCACCGGCGGCACTCTACACCGAGGCGATTCGCGAGGATGCCAAGTGTGACATTGCCGATACCGGCGCGCTGATTGCGTTTTCCGGCGAAAAGACAGGCCGCTCCCCCAAGGACAAGCGGGTTGTCGAACATCCCGAATCCAAAGCTGACGTTTGGTGGGGAGGGGTGAACGTCCCGATCGATGAAGAGACCTTCGAGGTCAATCGCGAACGGGCGATCGACTATCTGAACACGCGCGAGCGGCTGTATGTCGTCGATGCGTTTGCCGGATGGGATGAAACGCACCGGGCCAAGGTCCGCGTCATTTGCACGCGGCCGTATCACGCGCTCTTCATG
This sequence comes from uncultured Pirellulaceae bacterium, assembly GCA_964384375.1. Taxonomy (GTDB): domain Bacteria; phylum Planctomycetota; class Planctomycetia; order Pirellulales; family Pirellulaceae; genus CAYLLN01. The sequence continues at coordinate 7,979 of CAYLLN010000009.1, read as the reverse complement.
CACAACATGCTTATTCGCCCCACGCGCGAGGAGCTGGCGAATTTTGGTGCGCCGCACGTCGTGATCTACAACGCAGGGGAGTTTCCGGCCAATCGCCGCACGAAAGGGATGAGCTCCAAGACGAGCGTCGATCTGTCGCTGGAGCGGCGCGAGTTCGTAATCCTGGGAACGGAATACGCCGGCGAGATGAAGAAGGGCGTATTCACGATGATGAATTACTTCGGCCCCAAGCGAGGCATCCTCTCGATGCACTGCTCGGCAACCGCCGACAAAAAAACGGGCCGCTCATCGCTGCTGTTCGGCCTCTCCGGGACGGGAAAGACGACCCTTTCGGCCGATCCGCATCGCCTGCTCATTGGCGACGACGAACATTGCTGGACCGATCATGGCATCTTCAACATCGAGGGAGGCTGCTACGCCAAGGCAATCGACCTGACGCCCGAAGCAGAGCCGGAAATCTTTCAGGCGCTCCGGTTCGGCTCTGTGCTGGAAAATGTCGTTTTCGATCCTGATACGCACCACGTCGATTTCCATGACACGTCGATCACGCAGAACACCCGCGGGGCGTATCCGATCGAATTCATTCGCAACGCCAAAATTCCGTGCGTCGCCGGTCATCCGACCGACGTGATCTTCCTCACCTGCGATGCCTTCGGCGTCCTGCCGCCGGTGAGCAAGCTCTCCCCCGCGCAGGCAATGTATCACTTCATCAGCGGCTACACGGCCAAGGTCGCCGGCACCGAGATGGGCGTGACCGAGCCGCAAGCGACATTCTCGCCCTGCTTTGGCGGACCGTTCCTCGTCTGGCGGCCGTCGAAGTATGCGGAATTACTCGCCGCGAAGATGCAGCAGACCAAGGCGAATGCCTGGCTCGTGAACACCGGCTGGAGTGGCGGGGCGTATGGCGTCGGCGCGCGGATGAAGCTGAAGCTGACGCGGGCGATCATCAACGCCATTCACAGCGGCGAGTTGTCGCGGGCCGAAACGGCGCGCGATCCCGTCTTCGGATTCGACGTGCCAACGTCCTGCCCGGAGGTTCCGCCCGAGATCCTGATTCCGCGCAACACGTGGAGCGACAAGGCCAGCTACGACGCCACGGCACGGAAACTGGCCGGCCTGTTTTGCGAGAACTTTGAGAAGTACGCGGACGGTGCCAGTCCCGACGTGCGAGCGGCGGGTCCCGCTGCCAGGTAGTTTGCCGGACCAATCCATTTGCCAGCGAGTATCCCGATGAAGTTCATGGTTCAATTCCGGCTCAAACCGGGCGTAAAGAATAAGGCGGTCGAATACTTCGAAAGCCGCGGTCCCAATCGCAATGCCGGCGTGAGCCTGCAAAGCGCCTGGATCGGCAAGGACTCGGACATCGTGTTCGTCCTGGTGGAAAGTCCCGACGCGGCGCATGTCTCGGCCGCCGGCCAGACCTGGGCCGAGTTCGGCACGCACGATGTTTTTCCCGTGCTCGATATTCAGCAGTATTAAGCCGCGAGAGATTGCGATGAGCCGCCGCCGCACCGATGCCGAGCCCGCCGATGAGCAAGACCAGCTCAGCGGAAAGCAGTACGAACGAGAACTGAAGAAGCTGCACGTCGAGCTCGTGAAGCTGCAGGAGTGGGTCAAGCACAAGGGACTCAAAATCTGCATCGTCTTCGAGGGGCGCGACGGCGCCGGCAAGGGGGGCACGATCAAGGCCATCACCGAGCGGGTGAGCCCACGCGTCTTTCGTGTCATTGCCCTGCCGGCGCCGACCGAGCGCGAAAAGTCGCAGATGTATATTCAGCGGTATTTGCCTCATCTGCCGGCAGCCGGCGAAGTCGTGATTTTCGACCGGAGTTGGTACAACCGCGCCGGGGTCGAACGCGTGATGGGTTTTTGCACAGATGAGCAGGCAGATAAATTCCTGCAGGTCGCCCCGCTGGTCGAGAAGGCGATGGTCGAATCGGGAATCATCTTGCTCAAGTACTGGCTGGAGGTGAGCCCCGAGGAACAGACTCGGCGGCTGGAATCACGGATTCAAGACGGGCGGAAGATTTGGAAGCTTTCGCCCATGGACCTCAAGTCGTACAGCCGGTGGTACGACTATTCGCGCGCTCGCGATGCGATGTTTGCCGCTAGCGATACCGCCTGGGCGCCGTGGTACGTGGTGCGGTCAGACGACAAGAAGAAGGCCCGGCTGAACTTGATCACCCATTTGCTGGGACAGATTTCCTACAAGGACGCGCCGCGCGAGAAGATCAAGCTGCCGCCACGTCAAAAGCGCGGCGACTATGAGGAGTCCGACCATCCGTTCAAGTACATCCAAGAGGAATTCTAAGGGAGATCGCTGACCTATATTCCACAAGCCGGAAGGAGTCGCCCGATGCTTACGATGACCCGCCGCGCGCTGGCCTTGTTCGTCGATCGTGCCACGCGTGCGTGGATCGTGCGCGATGGGGAAGGAAACTTCTGGGCCTTGCCCTCGGGGCCGAACGCCTGGGAACGTCGAGAGCCGTTTACGTGGTCTCCCGAATCCGACCTGATGCCGGTTCCGGGCCACTACCAATACTTGCTTGAGCTTCCGCAACAACTTGAGTGACTGACACCATGACCGCCGAACACGACCGTTTGGAGGAAGCACGGACGCAAGAGCAGCACTGGAAAAAATGGGGCCCCTACCTGAGCGAACGCCAGTGGGGAACCGTTCGTGAGGATTACAGCGAAGGGGGAGATGCGTGGAATTATTTCTCCCACGATCAGGCCCGCTCGCGGGCGTATCGCTGGGGAGAGGATGGCCTCGCCGGCATTTGCGACGATCAGCAGCGGCTCTGCTTTGCGGTCGCCCTGTGGAACGGAAAAGATCCGATTTTGAAGGAGCGGTTGTTTGGACTGACCAACAGCGAAAGCAACCACGGCGAGGATGTGAAGGAGTACTACTTCTACCTCGATTCGACGCCGACTCATTCGTACTTGAAGTTCCTCTACAAGTACCCGCAGGCAGCATTTCCCTACGCCAACCTGGTTGAGACGAGCCGCCGCCGCAGCCGGACCGAGTTTGAGTACGAACTGCTCGACACGGGCATCTTCGATCAGGATCGGTATTTCGACGTGGTCGTCGAGTATGCCAAAGGGTCGCCCGAAGAGATTCTGATCGAGATCACGGTCCACAACCGGGGCCCTGAGACGGCCGAACTGCATGTCTTGCCGACGCTCTGGTTCCGCAATCAGTGGTCGTGGATGGGACGAGCCGACCGGCCGCTTGTGCGCAAGATTGCTGCACCTGCGGGGCAAGCCGTTGTGCAGGCGAGCGATCCGAAACTCGGCGATCGCTACCTCACCTACCTGGACGAAGTGCCGCTCCTCTTCACCGAGAACGAAACGAACACGGAGCGGATCTTCGGCGTTCCCAATCGCACTCCTTACGTGAAGGACGGCATCAACAACTATGTCGTTGATGGGCAGGCAGGAGCGGTTAACCCGCAGCAATCAGGGACAAAGGTCGCCGCGCACTACCGGCTGCTGGTCGAGGCGGGAATGAGCGAGACGATCCGGCTGCGGCTTTCGGATCATCTTCCGCAAGCTTCGCCATCGGGCAACGGCCGGGCCGCTGCCAGGCGCAGAGCTCCCGACTCCGCCGACCAGTTCGAGAGCGTCTTCTCCGCCCGCCGCACTGAGGCGGACGAGTTTTACAAGGCCATCACGCCCGCGAGCCTGAGCGCCGACGAGGCGAACGTCTTTCGGCAGGCTCTGGCCGGGATGATGTGGAGCAAGCAGTTCTATCACTACGACGTCGATAAGTGGCTGGAAGAACGCGGCAGCGATCCGTTCAAGGCACAGCGGAAGGCTGCCCCGCGGAACGATCACTGGCACCACATGTACAACGGCGACGTGATCTCGATGCCGGACAAGTGGGAATACCCTTGGTATGCAGCGTGGGATCTGGCGTTTCACGTGCTCGCGCTGACGCTCGTCGATCCAGATTTCGGCAAGCAGCAGCTCAAGCTGATGCTCCGCGAGCGGTACATGCATCCCAACGGGCAGATTCCCGCGTACGAGTGGAACTTCGGCGACGTGAATCCACCCGTTCACGCCTGGGCGACGATCTTCACGTATCGCCTGGAGGCGGCTCACAACGGCGAGGGGGACAAAGCGTGGCTGAAGAGCTGCTTTCAGAAGCTGCTGCTCAATTTCACCTGGTGGGTCAATCGGAAGGACCGGAGCGGACGGAATGTCTTTGAAGGGGGCTTCCTCGGCCTCGACAACATCGGCGTTTTCGATCGAAGCGCCCCGCTGCCGACAGGCGGCTACCTGGAGCAGGCAGACGGCACCGCGTGGATGGCCCTCTTTTGCCAGAACATGCTCGAAATGGCGAGCGAACTTGCCCTGACCGATCCCGACTACGAGGACATGGCCCTCAAGTTCGTCGAGCATTTCCTCTGGATCGCCTCGGCAATGGGGCACCTCGGCGACGACACTGGCATGTGGGACGAGGAAGACGGCTTTTATTACGACGTGCTTCGTTTGCCCAACGGCCAGTCGCAGCGGCTGAAGGTCCGTTCGATGGTCGGCCTCCTGCCGCTTTGTGCCGCGACGTACTACACAGGCGAACTGCTGGAACAACGTCCCGCCATCGCCGAGCGGCTCGGCTGGTTCCTCGAAACGCGCCCTGAACTGCGGCAGTCGATACACGACCCGATGAAACCGGGCGTGAATGGCCGCCGCCTCGCGTCGATCCTCGATGAAACCCGCCTTCGCCGCGTGCTGACGAAGATGCTCGACGAGAACGAGTTCCTTAGCGAGTTCGGTCTGCGCTCCCTGTCGCGATTCCACGAGGAACATCCCTACGTGCTCTCGGCTGCGGGGCAGGAATACCGCGTTTCGTATCTGCCGGCGGAGTCCGACACGGGCATGTTTGGCGGCAACTCCAACTGGCGCGGTCCGATCTGGATGCCGATGAATGCGCTCATCATCCGGGCGCTCTTGCAATACTACGCCTATTACGGCGATAGCTTCAAAATCGAGTGCCCCACCGGTTCCGGTGTGCAGATGACGCTCTATCAAGTCGCCGAGGAGATCGGTCGCCGGCTGACGAACATGTTCCTCAAGGACAGCAGCGGCCATCGCCCGGTCTTTGGCGGGGCCAAGAAGTTTCTGGACGATCCGCACTGGCGTGACTGCCTGCTGTTCTACGAGTATTTCCACGGTGACAACGGCGCAGGGCTAGGGGCGAGCCATCAGACCGGCTGGACCGGCGTGATCGCCCGCATCATGCACCTGTTCGCGACGCTCACGCCCGACAAGGTGCTCGGGGGAACGAAGCGGGCGTACTTCCAGACCGAGTGCGATGCTACAAATCCGACTACTACAGCCAAGCCCGAGATGGCTCGCACGACGTAGCTCCACGATCAAGCTCCATGACCAACTTTTTTGCCGCTCCGCTCGATTGGATTCCGCTCCCGATTTTGTTCCTCGCCTTCGGCGGCTTTTTGTGGCTGGCGATGGAAGGGGGATATCGCCTCGGCCGCTGGCGGAAGGCACGCATCACCGACGAAAAGGAGCAGCCGGTTGGGGCAATGGTCGCGTCGATCCTGGGCCTCGTCGCCCTCGTGCTCGGCTTTACGTTCAGCCTGGCCGCCAACCGCTTTGACGCCCGCCGCATGGCAGTGCTCGAAGAAGCGAACGCGATCGGCACGACGTTTCTGCGGGCCCGCTTGCTCCCCGAACCGGAGCGGCAGGAGGTGGCTCGCCTGCTCCGCGAGTACGTCGCGCAGAGAATCACCGGAACGCAGGAGGGGAAAACCGAGGCCGCAATCGCCCGGTCGGAAGAGCTTCACGAACTCCTGTGGCAGCAAGCCGCCTCAGCCGCCGCGAAAGACACCGGCTCGATCGTAACCGGCATCTTCATTCAGTCGCTCAACGACGTGATCGACCTGCACTCCAAGCGCGTCCTCGTCGGCATGCGCAGCCGTATTCCGTTTGTGCTGTGGGCCGGCCTGTTTGGACTCGGAATGCTTGGCATGGCGAGCGTCGGCTATCAAGCGGCCCTTTCGGCGACGCGCCGCTCTCCCGCGATGATCGGCCTGGTCGTTACGTTCTCCGTGGTTCTGCTCCTCATCGCCGATCTCGACCGCGGGCAAGAAGGGCTGCTCCGCGTGAGCCAGCAGGCAATGACGGACTTGCAAACGACGATGGACGATGGCAACGCAACGCTGCCCCCATGACAGGTGAAACCTCTCCACCCTGACGAGCCTCTCCGATGTCCTCTCCCCGCTACCCGGCTCTGTATCAGATCAACACGCGAGTTTGGCTCACGGCACTCTCCCGTCAACTCGGACGCCAGGCGACGCTCGACGACATTTCGGAAGCTGAGCTCGATCGGCTCGCCGAAATAGGTTTTGACTGGATCTGGTTCCTCAGCGTTTGGCAGACCGGTCCGGAGGCTCGGCAGGTTTCGCGTACGCATGCCGGCTGGCGGCGCGAGTTCGAGGAGACGCTGCATGACCTGACGGACGACGACATCCCCGGTTCCGGCTTTGCGATCACGGGCTACACGGTGCATGAGGGCCTTGGCGGCGATGCAGCGCTGGCCCGCCTCCGCGAGCGAATGCAGTCGCGCGGCCTGCGGCTGATGCTCGACTTCGTCCCGAATCACATGGGCCTGGGGCATCCGTGGGTCGAGACGCATCCCGAATTCTTCATCCAAGGTTCGGAACTCGATCGGGCCCGCGCTCCGCAGAATTACCTTTGGGTCCAGCGCCGACAAGGGGACGTACTTTTCGCGCATGGCCGCGATCCGTATTTCGACGGCTGGCCGGATACGCTTCAGCTCAACTATGCCAATCAGGATCTGCAGGACGCGATGATCGGCGAGCTCGTCCGCATTTCCGGCCAGTGCGACGGCGTCCGCTGCGACATGGCGATGCTCGTCCTGCCGGACGTCTTCGAGCGGACCTGGGGGAAGCGCGCGCCCCTCTTTTGGCCGCGCGCGACCGAGGAAGTTCGCCGCGAGCATCCCGGCTTCACGTTCATGGCCGAGGTGTATTGGGATCTGGAATGGACGCTGCAACAGCAGGGTTTCGACTACGCCTACGACAAGCGGCTGTACGACCGCCTGCGCGACCATCACGCTGGGCCAGTTCGCGGACATTTTCACGCTGGCCTCGAGTACCAAGATAAGCTCGCCCGCTTCCTCGAAAACCACGACGAGCCAAGGGCAGCCGCTACCTTCCCGCCCGGCATTCACCAGGCCGCTGCTGCAATCACGTTTCTCGCGCCCGGCTTGCGATTCTTCCACCAGGGACAATTCGAAGGACACACGAAGCGGATCTCGCCGCACCTTGGCCGCGGTCCCGACGAACCAACCAATGCAGCCATTCAAGCGTTCTACGACCGATTGCTCGAAATCCTCCAGTTGCCGGTCCTGCGCGACGGCGACTGGCGGCTCCTCGAACCGCTTTCCGCCTGGCAAGGAAACTGGACGCACGACTGCTTCGTCGTCTTCGGCTGGCATTCGCCCTCCAGCGATGCGGCGAAGCAAAAGCTTATCGTCGCTGTCAACTATTCCGACCACCAAAGCCAATGCCACGTCCGGCTACCGTACGCGGACTTGGCCGGCCGTTCTTGGCGACTTACCGACCAGTTCACCGGCGCGACCTACGACTGGCACGGCGACGACCTCACGGGCCGGGGGCTGTTCCTGGATTCGGCGCCTTGGAACGCTACCGCGTTGGCGATTGCTCCCGCATAGTCGCTACCATCCGCAGTGATCGCTCGCGTCCGCGGCTCATCAGCTGAAAGTCCCCATCCCCGGTCTGGCGAAAAATGGCGATGTCGTCTAAGCTATTTTGCAATCGAGACTTGCAGATTTCCTGGCCCACGACGGAAAACCGCGAGCCAGTTTGAGGGTAGCATGGTCATTCCAATCGCCCTTGCGAATTGACGCAAGTCCGTTGCCGGTCAGGTAGCTCAGTTGGTAGAGCAATGGACTGAAAATCCATGTGTCGCCG
>CAYLLN010000008.1:55174-124664 GCA_964384375.1 uncultured Pirellulaceae bacterium | reverse complement strand
TTCCATTCTGCTAACCGTTCTAGTCCCGCCGGGACCTACTTTTCCAGCGGAACCTACTTCGCAGCCACCGGCCACCACAGGTTGCCGAACGAGTCGCCGAGATAGACCTCGCCTTGCTCGTCGGTCCCGATGGTCATGACGGGCGGGTTAGGATTTTGCTTCGCGCCCGCAATTAAACGGTTCGCAACGACTTTTCCTGCCTTCTCGTCGTACTTGAGGGCCCACACTTTGCCGCTCACGTAGTCGGCATAGATGTACGAGCCAACGAGTTCCGGAATTCGCTTGCCGCGATAGACCACGCCGCCGGTGATCGACTTGCCGATGTCGTGGTGGTATTCCCAGATCGGGTCGATCAGGTCGTCGCGGCCGTTCTTCGATTCGGGCTTGTTGGTTTCAGCCACCGAGCGGCCGGGCCCGGGCTTGGCATTCGCTTCGTCAAACTTGTGCATCGACTCGCGAATCTTCCAGCCGTAGTTGCCCCCCTTGGTGACGATGTTGATCTCTTCCCAGATGTTTTGCCCGACCTCGCCAATCCAAAGCTTGCCGGTTTCGGCATCGAACGACATCCCCCACACGTTCCGCAGGCCGTAGGCGTAAATCTCCGGCTGGGCCCCGTTTTGGCCGACGAACGGATTGTCCTTGGGAATCGCGTAGGCCTTCCCTTCGTCCTTGTGATCGACGTCGATCCGCAGGATTGAGCCGAGGAGCGTTTTTAGGTTCTGAGCGTTGTTGTGCGGATCGTTCGCCGCACCGCCATCGCCGAGGCCGATATACAGATAGCCGTCGGGGCCGAACGCGAGGTTGCCGCCGTTGTGGTTCCAGTACGGCTGCTTGATCTTGAGCAGCACTTCCTCGGAATTCGGATCGGCCTTGTTCGGGTCGCTCGCCGAGACGCGAAATCGCGAAATGACCGAGGTGTGTGGCGGGTTCTTCGCCGTGTAATAGACGAAGAACTGGCCATTCTCCTTGTACTTTGGATGGAACGCGAGGCCGAGCAGCCCCTCCTCGTTTTCCTTTTCCTCGTAATCGACTTGCGGCTCGATGTCGAGGAACGTCGCCATTTCGGCCACACCTTGATCGTTGGGGGTCACCAGAATCTGCCCGTGTTCCGAGAGAACAAAGAGACGATTCGTGCCGTCACCGGCGTGGGTGATGGCGACCGGCCGCCGCGGCTTCAGGTTCGGGAAGGCGCGGGCCAGTTGCACGCTGGCCAGCGGCGACTCATCGACCTGGGCCAGGCCGGCGAGGGGACAGAAGAGAATGGTGAAGGCAGCGAGTGATCGAAGGGTGTTGTAAGTCATCGTGCGTGTAAGTGAGTGGTGAGTGGAGAACGAATTAATTGGCTTTCTTCCTTTTCCCTTGCGGCTTGTCCTCTTCTTCCGGCTGCTTACCGACCGTCACGGTAATCTTGCGGCACGTGACGGTGAAGCCGTCGCCGGCGACTGTGCCATCGAAGTGAATCGCTTCGCCGCCGCGGAGGATCGTATAGTCCTTCGTATCGACGACGACCTGAGCGTCGTCGGCCAGCTTCAGGTTGACGTTCTTGCGGCCCGCAGCGATGGTCAGATTGTTGTCCTTGACCTTCGCGAGCTGACCGCTGACCGTCGCCGGCTGATCGGGAGCATCCTGCAGCACGCCTGCCTGATAGCCGTCGGCGGCCCCATAGACCTTCACCTCAGAAACTTCCCCTTCGATATTTGTCCCTTTGAGCGTACCTGCAACGCGCACCAGCATTCCGCGCTGCAGTTGCGAGCGATCTAGGTTGCCAACGACGGCGACGATATTCCGTTCCGTGTTGAATTTGAGTTTATAGACCTTCCCCTCAGCTTTCGCGGTGATCAGGCCGGGCACCGCACTGGCGACGGTTCCGCGAAGGCTGACGCGAACGGCCTTCTTCTTCTCTTGAGCAAGGCCGAGCAGCGGCAGAACGACGAGCACGACGATCGCCGCGATGGCGAATTGTGTCCAATGAGCCGGATTCGTGTTCATCGCCCGCTCCTCTCAGAATACGTCGCCGCTATGATAGTCGCTCGCCCACTGCCGGGCTATCGGCGGGGCGAAATCGCAGGATCTGATGGAACCCACTTCCCCACCCACCTCCATTCAGCGACTCCCCGCCGAGCAAGCCCTGCTCGTGGCGTGGGGCGACGGATTGCAAGCGAAGCTCAATCTCGTCGAGCTGCGAGCTCAGTGCATGTGTGCCCGCTGCGTCGATGAAATCACCGGCGAGCGGATTATCGACACCGACGGGATCGACCCGGCGATCCAGATCGATCAGTTGCAACTCGTCGGCAACTACGCCCTCCGCATTCACTGGTCCGACGGCCATCACCAGGGGCTCTACACCTGGGAGCACCTGCGGCGGCTGTGCGCATAGATCCCGCCTGACGGGCGGGATCGAAAACGCCATCCAACCGGATTCTCCTCAGGGTCCGTCCCGGCAGGACTGACCTACTACGTGAAGGGAAGTCGTGCAGCGGCTAAAACTAACGGAGCAACGAGCGAATCCGGACGCGTGAATCCCAGCGTTAACTTCGCAAAATTCAATTCTGAGTGACTTCGCCGATGAAGCGACGACCGGCCAATTCGCTGCGTTGGGGTTGGGTGGTCGGCATCGGATTGCTGGTCGCGTCGCTCTTTGGCCTTCGCTGGATTGGCCAGCAGCCGCAGGTGGTTCCCTTGGCTCCTAGCGAGACCACGGTTCCACAGACGCCCGAGCGTCCGAGTACGGAACTGCTCCCCGTTCCCGCTCTTCCAGCAATCAAGTATCTGAATGCCGCCGCGGATGCACAGTACGTCGGTTCGCAAGCCTGTGCCGAGTGTCATGCGGACGAACATGCCTCCTATCATCAGACGGCTCACAGTCGGGCGCTCGAAACCGTAAACCTGGAGCGCGAGCCCCCCGATGCAGCCTGGCGGCATGTTCGTTCGGGCCGCGATCTGCGAACGGTCAGGGACGGTTCCTCGCTCGTCCACGCTCAACAATTGATGGACGCAACCGGTATGCCGGCCATCGTCGAAGAGCGGCCTTTGCGTTATGCCATCGGCTCGGGCCATCACTCGCGGAGCTATCTGGCCGAGATCGACGGCTTTCTCGTCGAGTCTCCACTGACGTGGTACGCCGCGAAGCAGGGATGGGACATGTCGCCGGGATACGACACGGCGGAGCATATTGGCTTCGAGAGGCAGGCCGACTTCGGATGCCTGGTGTGCCATGCCGGTCGCGTGGAGATGGAGTCCGGCAATCGCGATCGCGTGAAGCTGCACGAACTGGCCATCGGTTGCGAGAATTGCCACGGACCGGGATCGCTGCACGTGCAACATCGTACGAGCAGCCGGCGCAATGCCGCCGAAGAAACGGGACGCGACGCGGAAGACCTCACGATCGTGCATCCCCAGCGGCTGCCGCGGGCCGAACAAGACGCTCTTTGTGCCGGATGCCATCTGCGGGGAGCGGCGAGCGTGTTTCGGCGCGGGCGCTCGCTTGCCGATTGGCGGCCGGGGCGGCGACTGACGGACGTCCGGCTCGATTATGTTGCCGCCGACTCGGGCGATGCGATGACCGTCGTCGGTCACATGGAACAGATGCGGGCCAGTGCCTGCTATGTGAAGTCCGGGACACTCACCTGCATCACCTGCCACGATCCGCACTTCGCCCCGGCCGCCAGCGACAAGATCGCTTACTTCCGGCAGAAGTGCGTCGAGTGCCACCGCGAGAATTGCTCGCTTCCCGCTGCCGAACGATTGGCCAAGAATGCTACCGACGATTGCGTCGCCTGCCACATGCCGCAGCGTCCTGCTGACCTGCCTCACTTCGCATTTACGCATCACCGAATTGGACTGCATCGCGACAAGCCGGCTACTGTCACAGAGCCCAAGGGGGCACCGACGATTGTCCCCTTCGAGGCGATCGAGGGTCTCTCGTCGGCCGATCAGGACCGGTGCCTGGGGCTCGCCTATCTGGAATTTGCCTCGAAGCAGCGCTCCGATCAGGCCCGCGCCGAATGCCTGGCGCAGGCCGAGCGGCTGCTGATGGGGGCTCAGGCGGGAGGCGCTGGCGACGTGGAAGTGCTGGCGGGATTGGCCCGATTGGCATGGGAACGGGGCGACTGGGCCGCCAGCCGGCAATGGGCGGCAGCGGCGATGGCACAGAACGATCGTGGCTCTGGCGCTGCAACCAATGCACTTGTTGTCAAGGCTCATAGCGCGTTCTCCCAGCGCGACTTTCCGGGTGCGATTGAGGCAGCCCAGAAGCTCACCACGCTCCGTCGTCGAAGCGAGGACTGGTTGCTCCTGGGGCGTGCACTCGGTGCGTCCGGGGATTTCCCCAAAGCGGCAAGCGCGCTATCCAAAGTGATTGAGATTCAGCCTTTCCAGGCCGAGGCTCGCCTGCTGTTGGCAGGAACCTACGAGCGGCTGCATCAGCCGCAGCAAGCCCGAGAGCAATCATCCATTGCCGAGTTACTCTCCAAGCCGCGTCCGTAAGGCGGTGACTGCGAGACTGTCCCGGCAGGATGGACCTACGCCTTCTTCCACAAGTTGTACGTCCGCAGGTTGCCGTCGAAATGAGCGACGAGCACGCGGCGGCCGTCGGGCGAAAGTGACATGTCGCGGCCGGTATCCGGCAGCTTGAGCTTGTGAAACTCTGGCGCGGTAGCGTCTTTCCAAAAATAGAGCCAGCCACCTCCGCCGCCACCACCCAGGCCAATCCAAAAGCCGGAGCTGTGCCACGCCACGCCCCAGACCGTGCCGTTGACTTTCTCCTTTCCCTCATACTGAACCGCAGGCTTGCCTGTTTCCCAATCGAGCACGACGACTGCCGCGTGGCCGATGCCGGCGAAGGCGTTGGTCACGTTCGTGATGCCGCCGAGGGCGAGCTGCTTGCCGTCGGCTCCGAAGGCGATGCTGCGAGCGCCGCCGATGTCGGCTCGGAACGTCGTGTCGTATTTGTAGAGGGCTGCCGCGGCAAGATCGCGCTTGGCGGCGTTGGTCGCTGTGTCGTTCGCCGGCAGGCCCCACTGCTTGAGGACCCCCTTTAGGTCGCACGATACGAGTGTCCCGTCTGTCGGATGAAACGCGACGTTATAAACGTGCGACTCGTGTCCCGGAAGTTCCGCGACGAGTCGGCCATCGGCAGCGTCCCACAACTTCACGAGCTTGTCGTTACCGCAGGTGGCGATGCGCGTGCCGTCGGGACTCACCGCCAAAGCGCGAATCCAACCCTGATGAGCCGGCTCGACCTTGCGAATTGGCTCGGGCTTCTCGGCAGCGGCCGGCCACCAGATCAGGCGGCCGTCATAGCCGCCGGAATAGACCGTGTCGCCGCTGGGTGAAAAGCCGATCGCACGGACCCAGCTATCGTGAGCGGCGAAAGGGGTCGAAGCCTTGGCTGCGTCCCCTTCGGCCGACAAGTCCCAGCGCGAAAGCAGATTGTCCTCAGCCCCCGTGAACGCGTATTTGCCGCTCGGATCGAAGCGGCACGCCACGAGCGGACGAACGTGCTTCCACGCCTTATCGAGGTGCGTTTGCGCCGGATCCACCACTGGCAATTCTTCGCCCATAGCAAACTCAAGCTGTGACCTATACCTACTGTGAAAACGCAAAGAGCGCAAAGGAGCGCAAAGTCGCAAAGTGGCTAAACAAATCTCTTGACCTCTTTGCGATCTTCGCTCCTCCGCGTCTTTGCGTTGAATGATTCATGTGGCATTCGTTTCGGCACTAATTTTCTAGCAAACTAGGCCAGCAGTTCCCCGATCGCTTCTTTTGCCGGATCGGCGAGCGGGAACTTGCGGCCAGCCACGTCGAACTCCGATTTGGAATTCACGCCAGCCGCTCGCAGGATTGTGTGGAAGATGTGGCCGTGATCGACCTCTCGATCGGTCACCTGCGTGCCGTTGTCGTTCGTCTTGCCGATGACCGCGCCGGGTTGAATGCCGCCGCCGCCGAGGACGACGCTCCACGCCGTGCCCCAATGGTCGCGGCCATAGCGAGCGTTGATCTTGGGCGTGCGGCCGAATTCCGACATTACGCAGATCACGGTATCGGCGAGGAGGCCGCGGTCGGCCAGATCCGCCACAAGCATTGCGAATGGCTGGTCGAACTCGCCGAGCTGTTCGATGTGGTAGTCGAAGTTCTCGAAGTGTGTGTCGTAATTTGAGTGGTTCACCTGCACAAACGGCACACCCGCCTCCAGCAGTCGCCGGGCGAGCAGGCAGTGCTGGCCGAACTCGTGCCGGCCATAGCGATCGTGATCAGAGCCCGGCTCTTTGGTTACGTCGAACACCTCGCGGCGGGCGAGCAATTGCGACGCCTGATCGTAGGAAAATGTGTATGCATCGGTGTCAGCCGTCCGGCGGCGGCCGGCGAAGCGGTCGTTCATCTTCGCGCGGAAGGCGTTCCGGCGGTCGTCGGCCGCAACGCTCAAGCTGCCGGGCCGCTCGCTGTTGTCGGGCGCTTTGCCGTCGGCCAGCACGACGCTGTCGTACATGGGGCCGAGATAGGCCGCGTCCCCTTTGCCCGGACCGCCGCCGCGGACGAGGATGTGCCCCGGCAGCGGAAACTTCTCCGGCGTGAGCGACTTCGCCGCGACCGCGCCGAGGTGCGGATATTCCGTCCCCGGCATCTGCTTGCGACCGGTGGACATCTCGACAGTGCCGCGACCGTGGTCGCCGTTCTTCGTATTCAGGCTGCGAACGATTGACAGCCGGTGCATCTGCTGAGCGGTGTGTGGCAACAGCTCGCAGATGTGCATGCCGGGAACGGACGTAGGAATCGCCCGGAAAGGTCCGCCGGTGTCGGTGCTCGGCTTGGGATCCCAAGTTTCGAGTTGGCTCACACCGCCATGCAGGAAGATATTAAGCACCCGCTTGTGGCTCGTGCTCGACTGCGTCGCCAGGGCGGGTGCGGAACTGAGCAGGCTGCCCAAACCGGCTGCCATTCCGCCACTGACCATGCCTCCTAAGAGCGACCGACGCGAGAGGGTATGGTCCGTTGTGCCGCATGAGTAGGTGCATTGCATAGCTGGCTCCTAGAAATTCGTGCCGGCAAGTTTGGTGACGTTGGTTGAACAGGCCCTAACCAGGGGGTGGATTGGTAATAATCTGCGAGCGGTCTTGCTTCGCGCTCGCCAGTCATAAGGTTGCAAGTATCGTCTTACAAACAGTTTGCGAAATTGGTGGTTTGCAGGGGAATATGAATCGTATGAATCCAGGTCATTTCCTTGGCCGTGTTTGAACAGTCCCTTTCGCAACCTCGTTCGATTCGCCTTCGTAATCCTGGCATCACCTCGGCTAATGGTTGAAGCGGAACTCGTTGCTTGACACGAGCGCCCAGACCAGCTCGCTAATAGCAGTCTGCCGGTCGTCGGTTCGTTCGTGCAAATATGCCGCCAAGTCGTCTTTTTCCTCCGGCGTCGCCGGGCGGGTAAGGACCGACAGATAAAGTTCATCGGCCAGTTCCGCCGGCGATTCGATCTTGATCAGTCGCTCGGCCAGATTGCCCCCCGCTGGCGACAACCACCCCTGCACGAGCGAGCCGTTCCCAAAGAAGAGCGCCTGGTTCACCGTCGCCTGAAAGTCCTCCCCTTGGAGCGTGCCGTAGAGTCCCGCGAAGGCGGTCAGTTCACTTCGCATCGCGTTGTGGGCCCGCACCTCGGTCAGCTCGGCGAGTAATCGGGGCTTGTCCGCGTCGCTGGCGTTCTTCAGCTCATCGGTCGGCTTTCGGGCCAGGCCGTCAGCCGCGGTGGCTTGATGTTTGGCGAGCGCCCCTGTCGCCTGCATGATGCTTCGAGCAAGCTGCTCGGAAGTAAGCCCCTTGAGCCCGCCGATATTCCCGGCCACGGTCCAGCGATCGACGAGCGTGTTCCAGGCCGGAGTCGCTAGTGCCGGATCGCTCGCCTTCGCCTGCCAGTCGCCGATCGCTTTGGCCGTTTCAATCTGGGCATCAAGCGCCGCAACCGCAAATTTTGCATCGGCCAAGCCGTGCTGGGCATCGACGAGTGCTCGCTCGCGCTGCTTCAGCTCCTCGACTGGCAGCTTGGCCAGCGCTGCCGCAATGGCTTCGGCAGCAGCCGTTGCCGCGGCGACAGCCGCGTCGGTTTGCGGTTTGAGATCGGCGGCAGCCTTGGCCGCCATGTCGCTCTCGCCGGTAAGCGCCTTCGCCCGGTCATCGAGCAGCTTGAAGGCATCCGCGACGATCTTATCTTCCGGCAGCTTCTTCTGAGCTACGCTCGTTCGCAATGCGGCGTTGGTCACGAGGGTCGCCGCTTCCTTCTTCTTCGCCGCGTCGTCGTCCAGTTTTTTCTGTTCCGTGGTGGCCTTGGCAGCAGCATCGTCCGCCGTTTTCGCTGAGGCTTCCAGCGTCGCAATCTCGCTCTGCAATGCTGCCGCCTGGTCGATCAATCCCTTTCGCTCGTTCACAGCCGATTCCGCCGCTACTTTCCGCTCCTCCACCTTCGCGAGCAACTCCGGCCGCTTCGCCTCCAGCCTGGCGATCTCCTCCGCAGCCACTGGCAGATTCACTTTTGCCGGATCGGGGGCGTCGCACGATCGCTGATAGACTCGGGTCAGAGCGATCTCGCGGAGCATCGCTTTCGAATCGAAGTTCCGCTTCGCGAGTTCGTCTGCCAATAGTGTCAGCAGCTCGGGATGGCTCGGCGGATTGGCCGGGTGATGAAAATCGACCGGATGCACGAGGCCGCGACCGAGCATTTGCGCCCAGAGCCGATTCGCCACGTTCCGCCGGAACTCGTGGCTCTCCTGAAGCAGATCCGCCAGCTGCGTCCGCCGGCTGTATTTCGGCACCGGCCGCACGTTCGCTGCCGGAGCGACGACATACTCCTGCCCCTTCGCGAATGCCGGCTCGAACGAGACCATCATTCCCTTGGGCAACCGCGGCTTCACGCGATCGGCACTATCTTCGGTAAAGACCGACTTGTAGTTGGCCTCGCCCTCCCCCTTCTCCACAATCAGCGTCGTCTTTTTCGCTTTGTCGGCGAATAGACTGCTCCGGAGCACGAACGCGAACAAGCCGTAATAGTCCGCCTGATAGTAGTCGTCGATCAGCGGATGGTCGTGGCACTGAGCACACTGCAGATCCATGCCGAAGTACATCCGGCCGAGGTCGCGCGTCACCGCGTTCGGCTCGCAGTCGCGATTCATCAGGAACCGCGCCGCCGCAACCGGCTCGGCGGCCCCATCGGCCAGCACCATTTCGCGATATAGCTGATCGAGCGGCTTGTTGGTCGCGAACGACTGCCGGAGGTATTCCTCCCAGTCGGTCACTTTAATCACTTTGTCGGCTCTCCGCTCGATGAGCATCACGTCGAATGTCTGCGCCATGTGCCGGGCATAGTGTGGACTGGCCAGGAGTTGCTCGATCAACTTGGCCCGTTTGTCGGGCGAGTCGTCGGCGAGGAACGCCCGCGCTTCAGCCGCCGTCGGAATAAGACCGGTCAGGTCGAGACTCACCCGCCGCAGGAAATCGGCATCGTTCGCGGGTGGGTTGATCGGACCAATCGCGGCGACGTCGATCAGGGCGTCGATCCGCTCGTGCAGCGTCGGCTCGGGGGTGGGACTTGTGACCGCTGGTGCCTCTTCGCCGCGGACTGACTGGACAGCCACCACTGCCAGCACCGCCAGCGCAACACCAAGGAGGCGGCGACGGTACGCTTCCAGCCGCATGTCGTTTCTCCAAGCGACGATGGGGATGGCAATCGCTGGGCGAGTTGCCGGTGCGGGTGGGATGCGGCACCAGGGAGAAACGGCCGCACCATTTTCAGGCAGGAAATGCCAGGATCGAGCGCACCCGACCCATCAGCATTCGTGAATGAAGCTACCGCAGCCGACCCGCGCGGGTCAAGCGAATTCTGGAAAAACCGACACCGTGATATGCCACTTTGTAGGTGGCCAAATTGGGACCACCTGCCTTGTGGCGTTGCGGCAACGGTGCGGTTGCCGACGCTTTCTCCACCTATCCCGCAACTTGCGCCGCGCGACACGCACTGCGACAACCTGCGTCACCCTCCGTGACAATCTCGACCGGCTGCCGCAGCTTCATATTAGTTGACTCGTCAATAACGGTTCTCTGCTCGCCGGTTCGTTGCATTTCCTACAAATGCCAGTTCCGGGCGCGGCGTTTGCTACGAATCACGCAGCCCACCTTTCCCTTATCACCCGCAACGCTCGACCGTGGAGAGCAAACGCATGTCCGCTCGGCCGGCTGCTCGTCTCGACGCTTCGAACCCTGCCCCCGCGCGCTGCCCTGTGGTCGAAGCCGCCCATGGCGCGCTGCAAAACAGCCCGTATTGGGCGATCCGACGAGTCCGCTGCCAATTCCACGAGGGGCAACTCACGCTGCACGGTCAGGTGCCGACGTTTTACCTATTGCAAGTCGCGCAGGAACTTGTCTGCCGTCTGCCAGGTGTCGAAGTGGTGGAAAACCGAATCGTTGTGCAACCTGAATCGACCACGGCCTCCGCACCGCCTCCAGTTGCCGAACCTCCTAGTCCTAGTACCTCGCAGTCCGCCAAACTTCCGCGCCGCGTTCGCGTGGGGCTTCCCAGTCTGGTCGTCCGTTCGGCGTAGCTCCGCATACTAACCCGACGCGCAAGCGAGGTCTGCACACCAACCCGAAGCGTCAGCGAGGGGCCTGTCATCTAACCCGACGTGCAAGCGAGGACGCCGATCCTCGCCCTTCTACTGCAGCGTCTCCAGCTTCACCGTCTGCATTCGCCCCATCCGCTCCACTTCCAGCTCAATCGCCCCCGGCTGCGAAGTAAGCAGCCGCGTGAACTCTTCACTGCTGGCAAATGCCTGTCCACCGACGGAATAAACACGGTCGCGAACTTGCAATCCGGCTGCATAGGCGGCGGAGCCATAGACGACCTGCGTGAGGATGACCGAGCTAGGCTCGGCATCGTCGGCCCGCCACGTGATACCGATGCGGACCGGCGGTCCAATTGGCGTCACGATTATCTCACGCGACTCTATCTCTCCGGGTCGTTCGATCGTGAATTTGGCTTCCCCTTCGGTGGCCAGCAGCTCGAGCCGGAAACGCTGCTCGTCGGCGATCGGACGGCCCTGAAACGTGACAAGGCGGTCGCCGCGCGTCAGGCCCGCTTTCTGTGCCGGCGATCCGGGCGTGACACCCAGCAGAAAGAACTGTTTCGCGTCCCCTTCGCCCCGGACCTCGAACGGGATGCCAAACCGCGGAGCTTGCGGATTCACCGGTTGTTCAAGCGCGGCCTTGGTGCCGGCGTGCTCGCGCCGCGACGCTTCGCGAAATTTCCCCAGGCTGTCGCGCTCGGCTATCTCCCACAGCACCTGAAACACCAGCCGCGAAACGCTGGCGATGCCGTCGTTTTTCACGAGGTGCGCGTCGTCGCTGGGCCGGTGATATTCGCCATGCAGCCCGGTGTGGAACATGAGCGTCGGGATCGACCGCGTGAAGAACGGATAGTGATCGCTGTCCGCTTTCATTTTCCAATCAAAGTCGATCTTCATTCCCTCATCGCGGTTCGCCTGGCTGATTAGTTGCCGCAGGCCGGCCGCTGTTCGCGTCCCATAAATCTCCAGACCGCTATCGCGCAGGCGGCCGATCATGTCGAGATTGACGGCGGAAACCACCGTCTTGTCCCGCACGGTTGGCGCACGGAGCCAATGATACGAGCCGAGTAGCCCCTGTTCTTCCGCGTCCCAAAAGGCGAACAGAATCGACCGGCGCGGCGGTTCCGGCATCCGGCGAATCGCGTCGATCACTTCCAACAGACCGGCGACGCCGCTCGCATTGTCATCGGCGCCGTTGTGGATATAGCCGTAGGGGCCGAAGCTGTTGTTCACGCGGCCGTAACCGACGTGATCGTAATGCGCCCCGATGACGATCAGTTCGTTCTTGAGCGTGGGATCTCGCCCTTCGAGCAGTCCCAGGATATTTCGCGACGAGCCGTTGAACGTCTGAAAGTAGGTTTGCCCATCGCCGGCAGGTGACAAGCCGTGCTTTTCCATCTCCTTCATCAGCAGGTTGCCCGCGGCCCGTCCCCCGCGGCTCCCCGCTTCGCGACCTTCAAAGCTGTCATCGGCCAGCGTATCGACGAAGGTCCTGGCCTCTTCCTTCGTGATCGAGTTCACCGCCGCAAGCAGCTCCGCTCGTTCCGCCGCCGCGCTCGCACGCGAGAAAACGGCCGCGAATAGGGCCAAGGCGAGCGCGAACCAACGTCGTCCGAGTTCCGTCCCAATCATCGAGGGCTCCTGCCAATGGTGGAATCGCCTGCCGCAGCCTGCCCGGTTTCCGCGGGAGGCTGGCCCAATATACGCTAGATTGCCGCACGGGGGACCGTCGCTTGCCGCTGACCAAGCCGCCTTGTGTGCCCCGGCCCAATCCGGCAGAATCAGCGAATGAGACCAGCCCCTTGGGGCTGCCCACTGGAGAGGTGGCTGAGTGGTCGAAAGCGTCGGTTTGCTAAACCGATGTACGGGTAACTCCGTACCGCAGGTTCGAATCCTGTCCTCTCCGCTTCTTTTTTTGACGCTCGCCGCAAGTGGTTGCATCACAATCTCTTGCGACGAGCGTCCTGCGTTTGTCCCACTCACTGGGACAAACACTGGGACAAACGAGGGCCACTTTCGAGGGGCAGGACCTGTTCATAGGCGTCACTGGACCTTGGTCTCGGACGATCATTGGCTTCAACCAGCTCGCGGCCATTCGTATCGCTCGAACGAGGATTGCGGTCATCACGCAACTACTCCTTGGCTCTCCGAATTGCTGAGGAACTTAATCTTCGCCATCTTCCGCTGGGCGTCATCGCTTCGCAGATGCCGGTAGTGCTCCACCATCTTGGAGTCCGCATGCCCAAGCCACTCCCGGATCTCGCCCTCCGACGCGCCGCCCAGGAAGGCTTGGCTGCAGAAGTAATGCCTTAGGCTATGCAAGCGGCCGTGCTCGAAGCCAATCTCGCCGGGAGGCGTCGGAAACTTGTCCTTGAGCGGGTTGATCACGTCGTCGATCAGGGACTGGAGCACGTTGCGTGGCCGCAGCCGGCCGCCCCGGAGTGCATGGACGACATAGCCGTCAGGATGTCGCACCATGCCGAGCAGCAACTTCTTCAGAGTGGGATGGAGCGGAATGATGCGTGAGCGGCGCCCTTTCGTCGTACGGGCAATGCCTGCCTGCCGCTTGCGCCGACTGGCTCGTTCATCCGCGACGCGAATGGCGTTCTGGATTAGGTTGATGTCGGTCCAGCGAAGTCCGGCCAGCTCCCCGATCCGCATGCCGGTATGGGCCAAGATGACAATGACGGGAACCAACCAGGCGAGATTGGAATTGCTCTCGCAAAGCCTGACCATGGCCGAAACTTCCGCCGTCGAATAGCAGTAAGTGTCGGTTCCTTGTGGCTTGCTCAGGCGATATTCCAACTTGCCGCCCGGCGGAAGGAGCTTTTGGCTGACGAGCCAACCGCTGACGGACTTGAGCAAGGTCAACTCCAGGTACTGGGTCCGGTCGGCATGCCGCTTGGCAAGCCAATTGCCGTACTTCACCAGGCATTTGACGTCGAATTCCTGCCAAGTCCGAATGCCCTGCCGTGCACAGAAATTGACGTGTTTGTCCCGCACGGCCCCGTAGCGCTTAAGTGTGTCCGGTGCCGCCCCGCCTTGCACGCTGCTGCGGCCGCTGAACTCAAGGTAGAGCTTCCAGCCTTCGGGAATCGAAATATCGGCGACGCAGGTCGTCGCCGAAGCACTTGCCAAGCCCAGTTCAACCGCCTGCTGATGATCCAGGAGCTTGAGTTGGGCTAGGGCTGTAGCGAGGTTGCGTGTGCAGAGGGAGTGTTTTCCGAGGTTATATTTGCCGCCGCGTCCGTCGGCGTAGTAGACGCCGTTGCGGAGCAGGAGTCGCCAGGTAAAGTACTGGCAGACCACCGGCGCGTGGCTGGGTTTCCGTGGCATATGTTTCTCAATTCGTTGGCTGATTCAACTTTCGCATCCAGTTGGGACGCGGCCCCGGCAACGTGGGGCTGCCCTTTGGCGGAGGATTTGGACCTGACGGTTGCGCGTCGCCTTCGGGATCGTCACCGGAGCGCTCGATAGCATCCGCTGGAAAGAGAACTCGGCCGCCTTTTCCAGCAGGCTGGTAAAATGGGATGAGCCCGGCCTTTTTGAGGCGGTGGATCGTTGCCTTGGACAAGCTAGACCGTCGGCAAAGCTCTTTGATCGTAAGAAGTTGCGGCGTTTCTGCCGGCATGGCGCCACCTCGGCTGACGACAGCGAGGAGCCACGCTGCCGTGGTCGTCAAGAGACGGATTGCTCCATCTCTTCCGACTTTCAAATAGCGAGGGCGCTATTCTGAGAGCTTCGGGGCGTGGTGCCGACAGCACGGCCCCCGCCGAAGAATGCGACATAGGGAAGCAAGAGCGCAGAGTTGCCTCCGATCATTCGACGATCAAGCTGCGCACAGCCACCCAATCAATCCGCGGACAAAACAGTCGAGCCGAGCTGCTATCGGTCCTCGTGTCGGCGACGAACTTCTGCGACCAAATCCTGGGCCATTTTTGGGGGCAATCTAATCTCAAGTTCCTCAACGATTTGGTCATCGGCGCGGCCTTTGTCGAGAAGCGTGATGATGTCCATCCCAAGATCGACCAACGTTATGTCCAAGAGAGTAACGCCCGCCGCCTCCAAGAACTCAGGCCGATCGCATTCCTTTCGCCCAGGAAGCAGCACACCTTCCGACACAGGTCGGAGATTCGGCGAACGCCAGGGACGTCGTAGAACCAGGCCTATAGCACCGGCAACGACATTTCTCAGCTTGACTGGTCCCATCATGTTGATCCACAACGACGGCGTATATTCGTGCCCAGTCAGGTAGCTGAACGCCGTTCGATACCGACTGACCACTGTGGGAAGCGGATCGCCACTCCTCTGGGAAATCTCTTCCAATGTCAACTCGCGGTTGCCATCGTACCCAGCGCCAGTCCATCCTTCCCGCGCGTCCCAAACGGCCAAGTAGAGTGCGAGTTTATCGTCACGACGGCGCTGCTCAGGAATGCCGCGATCGTGCTTCCACTGGCGAACTAGCTTCTCGACGGCTTCTTTGATCGCTCGTTGCGGCATTTGCAGGTTGATGCTGAGCACCGGGGCCGAAGGGAAGCTGTCCCACGCAGATTCGCCCAAGGTGTCCAGCCGCTCATGCACCCCGTGCATGTGGCCAACATCGCCCGAGTCGAACTCTGAAGATTCCACCAACAGTCGCCCCAACTGACTCCGTTGCGGTGCGGGAAGCGCCGCGAGGAGCATATGGGCCAGCGTGCGAAACGTAGCAGGAGCAACTGCACCGCCCTCCCAAACTGACCCTAGATCCCTGTGGCCTAAAGCATCGGCGCCAAGCTGCGGATCGGGTGGGACCATCGACGCGGATACGCCAATTCCGCCCAGAATCTGACTGGCGACTTCCTGGCGCGCTCGTTCGCTGGGATCTTCAGGGCGCGGCTGCTCGTGTCTGCGACGGGCGAGTTGCCACAATTGCAGATAGTACGGATGCCGGCGCGTAAACTCCCAACGAAACTCCAACGGAAGCGACATGGTGACGGCCGAAGGCCGCAGCAACAGCCAGCTTCTAGTGGCATGCGGCTGTTCGTTGTCGATCTCAACCATGAATCAGAAGGTAGCGGCTTCCAACATTGATCGTACCACCGGTGATTTTCCCAAAAGCCGGGGAAGAAAACAGGTCGGTGCCCTTGGAATTGGGTTCACGGACTCCAAAAGTGCTCAAGAATCGCAAAAGTGCACGCTGCCAGAAGCTAATCGCTCTTCACTTCATTATGTCGCGGTTTGCCCAAGAAATTTAGGAGGCAGCCGTCCGGATAGTCGCCTGTTTGACCCCAAAACCGTCCAGTGCGAGAAAGCAGGCCCACCGTGGGTGCCTGTGTTGGGTCGGGCGTGTCCATCCCGCGGCTAAGATCCGGAAACGGAATCTCGACAGCGTGTGTTCCCAGTGGGGAGTTGATAAAATGTCGCGTTCCTCACTGTGACCAGACTAGTTGCGCCCCGCAGTTAGGTTGCACGCAAGGAATGCCACTGACTACGACCATCGTGGAATTGCATTCATGTCAGTCGATTACGGCCGACTCAAGCCATTTGCCTATCTCGATGCAGAGAAGACGCACCTCTATCGGGCTCTGATGGGGTTGTTTGTCGAAGCCAAAGCCCATTTCTTGATTCATCTCCGCGCCGCGGAAATCCTCGCTGGCTTAGGCGAGCACCTTGGAAATAC
Source organism: uncultured Pirellulaceae bacterium (assembly GCA_964384375.1). Classification (GTDB taxonomy): domain Bacteria; phylum Planctomycetota; class Planctomycetia; order Pirellulales; family Pirellulaceae; genus CAYLLN01. Next base: position 108,401 of record CAYLLN010000008.1, on the reverse strand, counting down.
GGATAACTTGCCGGGCGAAGTGGACTCAGCGCTGCTGCAACTCTGCGAGTGGGGCAACCTGCGGCGCACGCAAGACACGGATGTTCGCACCGTCGAGGAGTTTTATCGGCCGCGTTACCTCTATCAACTGACTCGCGAAGGAGAAGCGGCTGAGCGGGCTGTCCGAGCGTACGAAGACATCATCGTTCACCCAGGCGAGTTGCAAACGGCTGCCTTGGGAGTCATCCGCGAACAGTTGCAGTCCCTCCTCACCCAGGCCGACAGCGCCGAGATTGATGTCAAGAAGATCCATCTCACGCTATCCACGTTGAGAACATATTTTGACCAGCTGACGACCAAGGCTCAGATCTTTATCGGCAGCATCCAGCGCGCGATCGATCTGCATGGCTACGAGATCGATGTATTCATTCTCTACAAGGAAAAGCTGATTGATTACCTCGAACGCTTCATCGGCGAATTGCTGATTGCCGCCGACGAGATTGCTCGAATCATCCATCAGTTGGAGCACGCTGACATTGAACGCATGCTGCAGGCTGCCGCAGCTCATGACCTTGTCGATGCGATGACCGCTGGCCCCGACGAACTGCAGAAGGCCGAGCGCGAATGGGTGTTGCGTTGGGCTGGCCTGACGAAGTGGTTCGTCACGACCAAAGACACGCCGTCGCAGGCTGACACGCTCCGCAGCTGCGCCCGTTCAGCGATTCCATCCCTCCTGATCGCGATTTCGGGAATCCACGACCGGCGCGTCGCCAAGTGCGATCGGCCCACCGATTTGAAGCTGCTGGCGCGCTGGTTCGCGCAAGCGGAGAGCGACGCCGAAGCTCATCGTCTTTGGAGAGCCGCCTTTGCTTTAAACTCAGCGCGTCACCTGCGCATTGATGCTCTGACGCTCGATGCCCGCGATCAAAATCCGGTCGCTCTCACGGCAAGTTGGTTGCAATCCGATCCGATATTGATCTCGCCGCGGCTGCGAACCACTGGCGAACAACATCGCCGCGGGCGCCCAGCCAATGTCATCGACCGCACCGCCGAAAAGGAGCGATTGGCGCTGCTGGCGCAACAGGAAGCCGATCAGATCGAGGCCGCCCGCCAGAGAATTGCAACCAATCAGTTGACCAAGCTTTCGGATTTCAGCCTGCTGAACCGTAGTGAGTTTCAGTTGCTGCTCGATTTGCTGGGAAAGGCCCTTGCCTCCCAAAAGGCTCCGGATGCCAAGGTCGTGACCGCTTCCAGTGACGGTTCACTGGAGATCTCGCTTTGGCCAACGGACGACCATGCACAGGCAACCATTGTCACTTCCGATGGCGACTTTCGCGGCCGGGATTACTACCTGCAGATTCGCGACCTGACCGATGGCGCGCAACAACTTGTGGACCCTGCCGTCGTGAATCGCCTGGAATCGGTGGTGAACAAGGTTTACCAACCGGTGGAGTAGTAGCAGCATGCGGAGCATACCTTCAGGTCGTACCGAGGGATCAGTCGAAGAACGGCTGGATGCAGTCAATGCTGCAGAGCGCCAAACAGCCTTTCGCGCACTCCTGCGTCAACCCATGCTGGGCGCGCGAGGAGACACGGCCGAACTTTTCGCCTTGGTTCGCCGACATGCCGATTGGTTGCGGCAATGGCTCGCCGACCATTGTGGCTGGCGGCTACACGTGGACAGCGAGTTCGCACGGTTGCTCAAGACACCGCCCGATGTTGCGGATGGAACTCGGGCCGCGATCGAGTCCAAGTCAGGAACATTGTTCAACCGCCGACGCTACGTCCTGCTCTGCCTGGCGCTTGCGACTTTAGAACGAGGAGATCGGCAAACCACGCTCGGCACTCTTGCCCAAGAAGTGCTCGCCCTGATTTCTGCGGATCCTGCGCTGGCCAGCGCTGGCATCGCCTTTCACCTCGACAGTCGAGAGCAGCGGAGCGATCTCGTACAAGTCGTCCGCTACTTGCTCGAATTGCGCGTCCTGGAAAGGCTCGACGGGGATGAGCAGCTCTTCCTGCAAAATACCGGCGATGTCCTCTACAACGTCAATCGTCCCATTTTAGCACTGATGCTGAACTTGCGTCGCGGACCTTCCGGCCTCGACGGCAGCACTTCGCTTGACAGCCGGATGCGTTTGCTCATTGAAGAGCCCCGCCCCGATACGGACGAGGCACGAATCCGCGATCTCCGCTCACGCCTAACTCGCCGACTGCTCGATGATCCGGTGATCTATTTCGACGACTTGGACGAAAGCGAGCTCGACTATCTCAACAAACAGCGCAGCAGATTGTTGCGACGCGTCGAAGAGGCCACCGGGTTGATTGCCGAAGTCCGCGCCGAGGGCATTGCGATGCTCGACGATCGCGGAGATGTCACCGATTTGGAGATGCCCAAGGATGGGACCGAAGGACACTTCACGTTGCTGCTGGCGGAGTTCTTGGCCGGGCGTCTCCGAGGCAATCTTACCGCTCAGATCGGCATCGGCGAGATTCGCGCGCACGCTGCGATCTTGATTGAGCAGCACGCCCGCCACTGGCGAAAATCGGTGCGGGAACCAGGCGCTGAGGAGTTTCTGGTGGCCGATGCACTGCAGCGATTGGAGGGCTTACGGCTGATAGCGGTCATCGAGGGTGGCCTGACGATCGTGGCTCGTCCGGCTATCGCACGTTACGGTGTGGGCAGCTTCGAAGAAAAGTAACGGGCACTGAGAACTAGATTGCCGTGAAAGGCTCGCAGAATGAAATCCGCTTCCGAAACAACTCCTAAGAACGGTTTTCCCACGCGGTTGCCGGCCGCCACCAGCCGCCGCTGGCAACCCACGCGCGGCGGTTTGCTCAACCTCTATCTCTACGACTACGAGGAGTTCCGTTACGAGCGTGGCAGGCTCATCCTCCGCGGCAATAATGGCACCGGTAAGAGCCGCGTGCTCGCCTTGCAACTCCCGTTTCTGTTCGATGGCCGCTGCCACTCCAGCCGCGTGGAACCCGATGCCGATTCGGCCAAGCGGATGGAATGGAACCTCTTGATGGACCGTCATCAAGAACGGCTCGGCTACACCTGGATCGAGTTCGGCCGAGCCAATCCGCCGGTAGGCGATTCAAACGGCCAAGCCCCGGACCACTTGCCGCGTTCAGCAGGCAATGGTTCGCACCACGAACAGCGCCCGACACAAGCGTTTCTGACTCTAGGCTGTGGACTGAGCGCTACCAAAGGGAGCGGTCTGCGCGAACCGTGGTTCTTCATCACCGATCGACGCGTGGGACAGGATCTTTTCCTGCAATCGACCGCAGGTCATCCACTGAGCAAGTCGGCCCTGATCGAAGCGCTCGGCGAGCGCGGGACGGTGTACACAACCGCCAAGGAGTATCGTCAGGCAGTCGACGACCGGTTGTTCGGCCTGGGCCGGCAACGCTATGAAGCGATGGTGGAATTGTTGATCCAGCTGCGCAAACCACAGCTCTCCCGGAATCTCGACGAGAAGACGCTAGCCAACGTCTTGGGCAATGCGCTCCCACCTCCTTCGGAGCAAATGATCGGCGACGTGGCCGAGTCCTTTCGTGGGTTGGAAACGGACCGCCTGGATCTCGACCGCTTCCGCCTGGCGCGCGACGGAGTCGACGGGTTTCTGCGAACCTATCGCCGCTATGCCCAGATCGCTTCACGCCGGCGCGCCGCCGATGTCCGCCAGTCGCAATCCAAATTCGACTCAGCCAGCCGGGAGCTGAAGCAGGCGGAACGCGATCATGCGGGGGCGGTGGCGCTGCTCGAACGACTCACCGGGGAACTGCGAGCAACTGAAATCAAGGCGGAGGAAACGGACGCCCGCATCGCAGCGCTAAAAGCTGATCCGAAGATGCGTAGCGCTGAAGCCATCCAAGAAGCCAGCGCCGCCGAACAGCAAGCGCAGCAAGACTTGGTGGCCTCGCAAAACGATCTTGCAGCGGCCGCAGAGCGGCGCGATACACGGCGGACGTCTCAAAAAGCGGCCGTTGCGGAAGCCGAGGTCAAGCTCAAAAAGGCCGCCGACCTGCTCGACCGCTCAGCAACGCAGGCCGCTGACTGCGCGCTGCACGAACAACATACCAGTGCCTTCGCGGGATTGAACCTGCAACCCGCGAAAGCAGAGGAGCCCCTCAGCGGCGACCCTTGTGCATCACGTCGTCATGTCGATGATGCTTGTGCGAAGCGGCAGCGGGCTGCCGAGCAGTTGCGGACCGGCCATCAATCGCTGACGGACGCCCAGAGGGAACTAGGACAGGCGACCGAACAGCGGGACGATGCGCAGCAGCAAGTGGACCAAGCGATTCTCCACCAGGCTTCCGCCGAGGAGCAACGTCGCAACCGCGTCGAAGATTTCCTGCAATCGTATCGCATGTGGAGACGCGACTCGGACGAATTGAGCCTGCCATCCGAGGAGGATTTCGCTCAGGACCTGGAGGACTGGAGTCATCAGATCACGACCCCCAGCCCCGTCGCACGGATCTTGCATGAAGCCGAACAAGCCGCACGAGACGCTTTGAAGTTGGAGCAACAAGAGATTCAAGCACAGCGCGACGCGATTCTAGCTGAACAGTCTGAGCTACAAACCCGCTTAAGCCAATTGGAATCCGGCTTTCAACAGCCACCGCTTCTGCCGTCACTGGCCAACGAAGCGTCGCGAGCCGCGCGGACAGGCGCTCCGTTTTGGTCGCTGGTGGATTTTACGGACGCATGCTCTGCCGACGATCGTGCTGCGTTGGAAGCCGCGCTGGAGTCCGCTGGGATTCTCAATGCCTGGGTCACTCCCGATGGTTTCGTTCTGGCTGCCGATTTTCAGGACGTGGTGCTTAGCTCCGACGCGACCAGCATGCCGGCCGAGAGTTTAGGCAGGGTTTTCAAGCCCGAGCCGAGCGCAAGCGATCGCGTGCCGCGTGAGGTCGTGGCCGCGATACTTGAGAGAATCGGCTACGGCGAGCAGGAGTGTACGACCTGGCTGAACGCACAGGGACATTGGCGCAATGGTCAGCTCCGAGGACACGCTCAGAAGGAACACTCGCAGCATGTCGGCCACGAAGCCCGCGAGAAGCATCGCCTGCGGAGTCTGGTAACGGTGCGGACCACCCTCTCCAACGTTGACGCACAACAGCAGCAGCTACTGGCCCAGTTGCAAGCCTTGGATGGCCGGTTGCTATCCGTCGCAAGTCAATTAGTGGCCGCCCCAACCGACGCCGACGTGCGGGCCGCATCAACGGCCCTGGAGTTCGCCGCGCAAAGCGTCTTGGAATGTCGCAAGACATTGACCGAAAGAGAACATACTGTCGCGGAACGACGAAAACACAGCGACGCCGCTCGTGAGAAGCTTGAACTGGACGCTCGTGACCTGGGTTTGGCGGATTGGGCGCTGCGATCTGAAGTGCTGCTGCAGAATCTGGCCGCTTACCGCCAGTTGATGGCCGAACTCTGGCCCCTCATCGATCATTGCCAGTCTCTGAAAAGCCAATGTGCAGTGGCCACCAGCGCCTTGCGCGAAGCGGAGGAGGATTACCGCCTCTGTGAAGAACGACAGCATGAGAAACGGCTGCGACACTCCAAGGCAGAGGAACGACTCAAGACGCTTCGCGAAACCCTCGGTGCCGAAGCGGCGGACATGCAAAAGGGACTCGCAGCCGCGGAACAGGTGAAGCTAGAGTTGCTCGCCCAACTGAAACAGGCCAGGGCCGATGAAACGCAGGCCACCAAGGACTCGGCTCGCACTGAAGAGCGGATCACTTCGCGCCAAGAGTCCGTGAATGCAGCGACCGAGTTGCGGCAGCAACACTGTGCCGCCTTTCAGAGGCTCTGCGCGCTGGGACTTCTCCAGATCGCACTCGGAGAGCCAATTGTAGAGAAAGCGGACCAGTGGTCGTTGTCGCGCACGCTGGAAATCTCCCGCCATACGGAAGCGACCTTTGCACAGGTGGCATTCGACGATGCTGCTTGGGACCGAGTCCAGCAAGCGGTGACGACGACGATTCAAGAGCTGAATGCCGCACTGAGTCAACAGGCATTTACTTCGACGTTGTCGACCACGGACGAGTTGTTCTGCGTGACCGTGCCCTATCAAGGCCACGATCGATCCGTGCAGGAACTGCGTAATTTGTTGTCCGAAGAGGTAGAGGAGCGCCAACGCATTCTGGATGAACACGAACGGGAAATCATCGAGAACCATCTGATCGGCGAAGTCGCGGCCAAGCTGCACGAGCAAATTCACGATGCGCATGCCCTGGTCGAGCGGATGAACGCAGAGATTCTGAAGCGACCCATGAGCACCGGCATGACGCTCAAGTTTGCTTGGAAGCCGGATGAAGAGCAGTCGAGCGGCATGGTGCAAATGTGCCAAAAGCTGTTGGCCGCGACAGGAACTTGGTCCCCCAGCGAGCGCGCTGCGATCGGCAAGTATTTGCAGGAGCACATCAAGCACGTGCGCGACACGCGCGAGGCTGGGACCTGGCAAGAGCACCTTGCCGAAGCCCTGGACTACCGCCGTTGGCACCGTTTCTGGGTGCTCAGGAGACAAGACTCCGGGTGGCAGAAGCTCACCAAGCGAACCCACGGAACAGGATCGGGCGGAGAAAAAGCAGTCGCACTTACCATTCCGCAGTTTGCCGCTGCGGCCGCCCATTACTCTTCGGCCCGCCAAGATGCGCCGCGACTCATCCTGCTGGACGAAGCCTTCGCCGGCATCGATCCGGACATGCGCGGCAAGTGCATGGAACTCATCGATGTCTTCGATCTCGATTTCATGCTGACCAGCGAGAATGAATGGGGGTGCTATCCCGGACTTCCTGGCGTCGCCATCCACCAACTTTCGACAAGATCGGGATATGAAGCCGTGTTCCTTACGCGCTGGATCTGGAACGGCAAACAGCGCTTCCGCGATGATTCGCCGCTGCCGCCGGCAGCGCGCCGAGACCATTGATTGTGCAAAGACCTATGAAACCGGACGCTGCTGCAACTTTGAACGTCGACCAAGTCCGATCGTTGCTTGGCGGCGACGACCTACAGCGCGTCGTGGCCCGGCTTCAGCGCCGTATGGCACAGGGAAAGGCATTAACCGGTAAGTTGCAACTCAGCAAGGCCGGCGCCGACGAAAGGTCAGCGATTGCCAGGTTGATGGGCCGGGTGCCGACCAACGGCAGTTCCCTCACGATCGACCTCGATCGACTGAAAAACGTGCTGGTACATGCCCGAGCATGCGATTCATTGGAAGATGCCGTGATTGCACTCGTCGGCCCCGTCCCCAATCAACGCAGCCTTGCCGACGCAAATCTAAGGGCTTGGGAGCAGTTGTGGCAAACAGCACGGCTCAGTTTACAAAACAATGTCCAGGCCTTGGCTTGGATCGAAGATCTGCGCACCTCGGGCCTACTTAAACGCATCACGGGCGGCGATCACCAAGCTGCACAATCTCTTCTGGATCAGGCCGTATCGCTTGTGGAGCAAGTCCCGTTCGCGATCATCCGGTTAACTGAGCTTGCGGCCACCACCACCGGCAACAGCCACTCCTTGGACAAAGGATTTCCGTTGTCAGCCCTGGTGATACGATACTCGCGACAATTGGCCAAATCTGCGGAGTGGAGGACGGCTGCTGGCCGCCGCGACGCCTGGGAATTGCTGGGAGTTTTGTGTGATGAAGTAAGCGGCCCGGTCCTCGTCCTGAATCTACGGGCCGACAGTGAGTCGCTCACCGGTCAGGCCTTGAACCTGCACGCCGATGTGGGTGAACCGTATCGGATCAGCGTTCGACAACTCCGCCGCCATCCGCCTACGTTCCATAAACGAACGACCGGTCCCATTGTTTTCGTCTGTGAGAACCCGACAGTCGTCGACGTTGCCGCCAACAGGCTCGGTCATACTTGCCGGCCGCTGGTGTGTCTCGATGGACAACCCAAGACGGCCGGCCGCATGCTCCTCGATGCACTCACTAAGGCGGGCTGCGAACTTCGATACCATGGTGACTTCGATTGGGATGGGATTCGTATCGGCAATACGATGGCTCAAGTCCACGGAGCGACGAGTTGGCAATTTGGTGCGTCCGACTATGCCGATGCCCCTAAGCGACAGTCGTCACTCGTGGGACCTCCCGTGACACCGAGTTGGGATCCACACCTCGGCGAACTCATGGCCCGAGGCAGCAAGTGTGTACACGAGGAAATCTTGTTAGACTCGCTGCTAAAGGACCTTCAGCGTGGTGCGTGACGAAACGCGACCGACGAGTCTGCCTTCTGATGAGTTTCTCGGCTGAGTGTGGAGTGGGTTGGCCTGAACAGGTTTTTCCGCATCGCGCATCGCCATCGGTGATGTTTTCACCGAGTCCGGCGCTACTTCCAGTCTTCTGGATACTCGCAAGTTCGAGAGCCGGGCGGCGCTGGTCCGTTTTCTCGCAGTCAGTCGAGCACGCGTTACTCAGGTACTCAACCGTCTGCATAGGCCTCAGCGTTAATTTCGCCGGCCAGTGATTTGCGGCTGCTCGCTGGCGCGCGTCGGGCGGACCTGTGATGCTGAAGAAGCGGATCTCGCTCCCGATTGCCGGCAGCCGTATCCACGCCACGGCACTGTGCTAAAATCTCGCTTTCATGAAGGACATCGCTTATGGCTGTGCTTTTGCATCTATCCGACATCCATTTCCGCAAGCGCAGCGGCGATCCGTTGGACCTTGACGAGGATTTGCGAAATGAACTGGTGATCGACGCGGCCGACGTCTGCAACCGTCACTTGGGAGCCCCGGATGCCATTCTCGTGGGAGGCGACATCGCCTACAGCGGCAAATCGGAAGAATATGCCCATGCCAAAACGTTCTTGGAAACTCTCGCCGAGAAGGTCAAAGCCAGCTTAGCTTGTTTGTGGGGGGTTCCCGGCAACCACGACGTGGACCAATCCTGCGTCCGCCAAAGTCCGATCCTGCTGGACATGCAAAACACGATCCGTACGGCTGGAACGGCGGGAACTGACAAAAAGCTCTTGGACTACCTGGGCGATCCGCTCGGCAAATCGCAACTCTTCCAATCGATCCAGGGCTTCAACGATTTCGCCCGGACATTCGGATTTCACTTTGACGCCAGTCGTACTCATCACCATGTGGACCTGCCGCTCAACGACACATCGATCCTGAGAATTCACGGCCTCAACTCCACCATCACGTCCAATCACCTCGACAATGATGTGGAGGAGATCGTGTTGGGGCGCTACCAATTGCCCAAGCGTCAGGCCGGCATCACTAACGTTGTTTTGTGCCATCATCCGCCTGACTGGTGGGCGGACGATGATGAAGTCGATCGCGACATGAACCACCGAGCGCACCTGCAGCTCTATGGCCACAAGCACAACCAAGTCATGCTGCCGATCGGAAACTCACTCCGCTTGGTCGCGGGGGCCGTGCATCCTTCCCGTGATGAGCAGAAATGGCGGCCACGCTACAACTGGCTCAAAGTGGAGGTGCAAGGCACGGCCGACTCACGCAAGTTGGCCGTCACGGTCTATCCGCGCGTATGGAGTGAGGCAGCCCCTAAGTTCATGGGGGACTTCAATCTCTGCGATGGCAAGGAATGGAAAACCTACGTCTTCGACTTAGAGCCCTGGCATCCGGATTCGGGAATACACTCGATGCCTGCGACCTCGTCCGGCAGCGTGCCCGCAATCACGGCCAGTGGCGCCAGTGAGTCAGTAACCATGAACAGTCCTATGCGAATTCTGACTTACCGATTACTGGATTTGGCTTTTCCCATCCGCGTCGCGATCGCGCAGAAGCTGGGCTTGATTCGCAACGATGACGCGGGGCTGAATGACTATGACGTATTCCGCAGGGTGTTGCGCCGCGCGACGGATGAAGACCGGCTGTTCGAATTGTGGAACGAAGTCCAGACCGCTCACGCCGACGGCAAGTTTCCTGACAATCCATTCAAGAAGTAGACGAGGAGCCGCCTTTGAATCCCAAATTTGCCGAGTGGTATCAACTAGCTCATCTGCAAGCAGATCATGAGTCGTTGCAGCGTCGCTGGTCAGGAATTGAAACTTTCGTCAAGACCCTCAAACCTGCCGCAACCTATGAATTGGTGAGGCTGTTCTATGGCCTTGCGCGGCGCGACGCGGAAACCTACGCCGCGTTCGAATCCGCCTTGCGCGGTGCGGATAACGCATTCGTCAGCACTGGCCGGGAACTGGAAGTGACCATCCTAGCGGGCGCTACGCTGGCCAGCACGTTCGAAAAAAGCGGCACCGTTAGCATCACGTCGGCACTCGGTCTGGTGGTTGCCAGTTTTCAAGGTCAACGGGCGGCACCCATTCCTGGGATCGTGCAAGACGCGCTGCAGTTTCTGGCTAATGAATCTGCCGCACTTCGCGACGTGGCGGGTGTCGCTTCCAAGACGACCGAAGTCCCCAAAGATGCCATCGAAGCTGTGGTAGCCGCTTTCAATGCCAATACACCACCGACGGCCGTCGAGCCCTGGACCAAAATCATCAACAGTCAGATCGCGCAGATTCGGACGTTGAATGGCCAAGTCTCGCTGTTAGACAAACGCTATCAGTTGCTGCGCGAAGAATCCGACATCCTGTGGTGGCTTACTGGCGAGTCGAGCCGTATCGCCGATGACGCCTTTTCGGAGCTCCCCGCGGCAGTCGTTCCCATCCTGATCGGCCGCGAACTTGCGGACCTCACCAAACAGTTGCCGGGACCCGTGGCGGTGGAAGCGTTTGCGGGTCGCATGCTGACGCGGACGCAAAAGGAAGTCAAGAAGCCGCTGCAGTTCGCCCAGGCCGTCAACGCCCTGGAGCGCACCTTGCGTGAGCAATGGCAGCAAGCGTACGGGGCTCACGCGGCGCTTGACCTTTGCCCGGTGTTCTACGCGTGCAGCAGTTCGCTGACCGTGGAAGCGGCGAAGGACTGGTATCCCGCGTTTAAAACGGCGCAGCGCCTAGACGCGACGGTGAAGTTGCCGCCCCTGGCGCTTGCTAGGCAGACCTATTTGGAATCGCTCTTGGTGAAGTAAGGTGGAAGTGAACATGTCCGATGGTTCCGAAAATGATGACGCGCAAGAGCGGCCCGCTGGGTCCGGAGAGCGCGTCATTCAGCTCTCCTCCGCCAAGGCGATGACGTATGAAGAGGCGTATTCCATCACGGCTGCCTCTCGCACTCGGCTAATTGTTTTGGCTGGCGCCCCGCGTTCCGGAAAAACGACCTTGGTGGCAGCGCTGTTTCACGCCTTTCAGCGAGGGAAGTTTGGCGATTATTGGTTTTCGCAATGCGCGACGCTGCTTGGATTCGATGAACGCTGTCACGACGCACGCATCTGTAGTCTGCGCGAGCGGCAAGACACCGAACGCACCAAGTCCGGAACGCAACACTTGTTGTTGCATCTGCAGGTTCGCGAGAGCGAAACGGGACCCGTCACCGACCTGCTGTTTCTCGACATGTCGGGTGAGGATTTCGAAGATGCCCGAGATTCCGTCGACGAATGCGCTAAGCTGCACTTCTTGCGCAGAGCTGACCACTTCGTCTTGCTCGTAGACGGGGAGCGACTCGCTGACGGAACCAATCGCCAAAAAGCGAAGACGGATGCCCTGACCTTGCTTAGATCGTGTTTTGACTCTCAGCAACTCGATCAACACTCGTTGGTCGACGTCCTCATTTCCAAATGGGATCTGGCGGTGGCGAACCAGGAACAAGTCGACGCAGTCACCCAGTTCGCGGATCTGCTCTCCACCCAAGTGCAGGAGCGTTTTGAGTCGCGTTGCGCGCGACTGCGAATCGCCCGTATTGCCGCCCGCCCCGAAAAGGGTTTCCCGCTCGGATACGGTCTTGACGAAGTCTTTCCCGCCTGGGTCACCGATACGCCTCAGTCATTCCACACGCTTGCTCCAGTTCAGGCTCCCCGTGTGTTTACAGAATTTGACAGGTTTGCCTGACGGCGCCGACTAAGGATGATGCATGAATTACGCCGAGGAAAAGCTATTCGTCATCGGACTCCCTCGCGCCGGCAAGACAACCTTTTTGGCGGCTTTGTGGCACGTCGCTGAGTTCCGCGAGGTTCCCGAATCGCTGCGCCTGGTCGCCTTAGAGGGCGACAAGACACATTTGAATCAGATCCGATCGCAGTGGCTTGGCGCTGAGCCTATCGAACGCACGCGAATTCCTGATGAGAAGATCGTCTCGATGTTGCTCGCAGACGAGACAGGCCTGACCTCCCGCGTTTGGATTCCAGATCTTTCCGGCGAGTCGTTAGAAGCACAGTGGACGGATCGAGTTGCCTCCGCCGACTATGCGGCATTTGTGCGTGACTGTTCCGGCGGCATCCTCTTTATTCACCCCGCCATTCGCAAGGAACACTTGATCTCCGAGATCGAGTCCCTCATTCCCGAAACCGAAGGCAGCGCTCCTGCGGACGGTGGACTCGACTCCGTGGAGGTCTGGAATCCCCATAAGGCGCCCACCCAAGTGCAACTCGTCGATGTCTTGCAGTCGCTAGCCGCGCTTACCGAGCGGCCACTGGGACTGGTGATTGCCGTATCGGCCTGGGACATGGTCTCTAACGGCGTGAGTCCAGCCCACTGGATAGAAACCGAAATGCCGTTGCTCTATCAGTATCTGATGACCCATCAGAAGGACTTCGAATGCTGCTATTTTGGAATCAGCGCCCAGGGGTGCGATCTGGGCGATAAAGTCCAGGTCGACGCCATGCGGGACAAGCCGATTGCCGCTCATCGTTTGAGAGTGGTCGGCGACCAGGATTACCAGCACGACATTACGGCGCCAATTCGATGGCTGATGACGCGAACCAAGGGAGCGACCAGTGAGCGTCATTAAGGTTGACCAAACGCTGCACGGTTACTCGGAAGGGCATCGTCTGTTGGCCGGATCGCGGCGACTGTCGGGCGAATCGCAGCGCGCCATGCGCACGCTTTCGGATCTGTCGGGACCTCGCCTAGTCCCTGGATTTGGCGACTACCTCACGGGATACACCCTGCCCGAGGAAAAGCTTTTCTGCCTGGCACGAACCTGGTACGCCGACGAATGCGACCGCCCAGGTTGTGTCTGGACCCATTCATTGTTGCTTATCTCAAGTGACCTCGATGCTACCAATGGTCTCGACTTATTGCTGCCTTTGTTTCGTCGTCCCAGGCCCGGTGAGGAGGGTAGCATCAATCTGGAATCCTACTCTCAGACGTTGCAGGTCAAGGTTCATGCACCCGCCTCTATCCACTACACCCCTCCCGCCATCTCAAGAAGGCTTATCGAATGCGCATACGGAACCAGGGCGCCAATCGTAACTCCGGATGACGATGCTGAGAATCTGCAGTCGCTTTACTTGGCGCTGTGGCGACAAGCTCACCGTTTGGCTGGACTCACACTTCAAATCTGCACAGGGGCAATTCACCCGAGAGTTGCTGCATCCGGCCAGTTCGACCTGCAGACGGTACCCAGGGATTCGCTTCGGGAGATCGTGCGCAGCCATAAAACCGTCCAGGTGTGTGAGCAGACCCAAGTGCGCCCTCAGCCACGCTGGGTCGAGCTGCTCAACGAAGATTTGCAAGGCGACGAGACGCCCTTCCGCGCTTTCCTACATCGGTATGGGCAAGCAAAAGACCGCGCGGCCATTGGGGCCTATGCGAGGCTTTACGTCTTGCTTTCGAACGAATCGGTGTCCTACCAGGACGTGCTGAAGGCGATCGATGCGGAATTCCCCGACAGCTCGGAGGCAATGCCGCTGAAGTCCTCCGTAGCCGGTGCTCCGCATGAGCGCGATCTGACACCAGGTGTTCCCGAGGAGCAAGTCCTAACCGCGCTGCTGGCCGAACCCACATCGGCGTTTGACGCAAACGCGATGCAGGTCAGAAGTCGGTTTTCCGAGCTGTGGCATCACAACGAATTCGCAGCCCGCCAGATCGCCAAGTCCGCTTTGTCGCAGAGCACGCGGATTGCAGATGAAATCTGTGACGAGCTCTACGTGCTTCTCTGCGCGAAATCGATGGGCACCTTCATTTCACACGAACCTGAGACGGCGCTGGCGATGATTGCGCGTAAGCCCGAACTCGCGATCCAGCGGGACGTCTGGTGTGCGCCACCGCCGTTCGTTGCCGACGTCATGCAGATCGTCTGCGGTTCCGATTCACTTGTAGCGTCCGGTATTTTTCAGATCGTAACCAATCAACTGCGGTCTCGCACAGGAAATGTTGCATCCTCGATGGTCGCTCGTTTTCCCACCACAGCGGCTGAGGCAGTGCTGACATGGTTGCGAGAAGATGCGGATCGGGCCGCTCCTAATGATTGGAAAGCAAGTCTTGAAAATGCTGCTGAACTTGCAGACTGGCTTAGAAAATCACTCCTGGACTGCGACAAAGCGGCATGTGTCATTCGGCTTGCGTCGCCGGCAAGTAAGCTGGTGAAAGCGATTGCGCCCGAACATTGGCTTGCTTGCGTGGCTCGGTGTTCCCAGGCCGGGGACCCAGGGATTCATGCGTTGCTTTGTTGCCTAGGACTCGACCGAGCGGACGAGGTCGGCCAGGAACTGCTGACGAAATCTTTCGCAAGCTTGTACATGATGGCCGAAGAAGAAGCCGTTCGAGAAGTGGTTTGGCAAGTTGTCGCAGAACGCCTCCCGACGACTGGGTGGTGGTGGGACAAGTGCCGACGAATGCGCGTGGGACTGGTCAAAAGGTTTGCCAGTGCTAGTTCGTCCCCCGTCGCGTTCGTGGATTGTCTGCCAAGCGCAAGAGTGCTCAGCGACATGCTGCAGATGTGGGGCTGGGAACAGAATGAACGGGACTTTCTGGCTTTGGTCCTCAGCCAGATTACATCCGGTACGATCCAGGCTTCGGACCAGATCAAAGACGTTGCGGAGCATTATGCTCACTGGTTTCCGAAGCGTTACTAACAGCGGCTCCACAGCCATGTGCCTGCCGACCCACATGGCCCATCTGGAACCTACGAGTTGCGGCTGTTCCCTGAGGTTCGGGTGGATCGGGCTTTGACTGGCAGGAATCTGGGCCGTCGGCCCCATCCGACCACGGGAGTCCTTGCTGGCAAGAAACAAACGGAGCAGGTTCCTCTGAGAAAACTGACTTCCAAGTGTTGATCAATTCTCGCTTGGCTCGAGCAATCGACGTAAAAAATCGCCCGAGGCGGGCTCGAATCCAGAGTTCCAGGTTAACATTAGCGTGCCCATAAGGTGGTAGCAGCGTCGTATCCCGACCGGGACTCGCGCCTAAAACTGTTTTGCGGTTATTTGTCGCAAGTTCAACGCTGTCAGTCACTTGCGACATCCCGCTCAGGCAGTGTTCGCGGTTGACTGGCTGGCGGTGAGCGGCACCTCACCTGCTCCGGAGAAGCTCGGCACCAGCACGAGCCTGGGCAAGCGAGGCGTCGAGCGCTAGCGCTTTGTCGAATGCCACCACGGCCTCCGCGGTGCGGCCTTGGCGGGCTAGTAGCATGCCCACGTTATTGTGAGCAGCAGCAGGTCCAACCACCAGGGCGAATGTGTCGAATGCTACCGGCTCCAGGACGCCAAACGGCGACGCAGACGGACCAACTGATCGTTTCGATTTCTACCGCGACACATCCTTCAATCGGAGTCTTTTCTTACCCAGCGCCACCAAATTTGGCCGCCCCGCGCCGCCATTTTGAACCGCCCTCAACATCGGTGAAGCACTAGGGCTGACGTGGACCCCAATTGTTGGACGAGTTGGGGACGTGTGTAAGGTGGGGCGCCTGCGTCTCGCGATACCCCTCACAGGTCTCGCGACTTCGACTCAGTGGTCGTAGGTACTCGATACTCGGTGAACGTCATGAGAGAAGCCGCCAGCGAAGATTGACTTCCTCCCAATCAACAAACTGCACAAGCTTATGGACAATCGCTCGGGACCAAGACAAACTGGCAAAGAATCAGTCAAACCGGCATTTTTCGGCAGACTACGATTGAAGCGATTGCACCGCGGAATCCGATAACAATGATGACCCCCAAAACTGCCTGTAGCGCTGCACGCCAGCAACGCGCTCATTGCCGCGGCGGGCGACTCGCCGTAGATTAAAGGATAACCCGATTGCCATGTTTCGACGCTGCATTTCTCTCCTCGTGATTGTCGGGTTTCTCGCCAGCCAACTGGCCGCGATCCCGCAACCCACGGGGCGGCTTCGGCCGAGGAACAGCGGGAACATGACGCAACGCCGCATTTCCACATCGGCCACGCCGATCACGGGCATAGTCATGCGCTCGGCGGACATACCCACGCGCATTCGCATCCGGGAAAGCCAACTGAAGACAGCGTGACAGGTTCGCCGGATGAAGCGGCTAACCAACCATTGGGTGCTGGTCTATGCGGTGTGGAACACAATGCCAGCGCAATTTTCGTTTCCGGACAGGCTTGCACGGCGTCGTCAGCGAGCCCCCAGGATTACGGGCAGTTGACCTGGCAAACCGCCTTACTCGCGGCACTACCCGGATGCCTCGATCATTTGGCAGGTAGAATTCCGCGTCCCTCGCCACGATGGCATCCACCCGATGAGGTGAGCGACGCTTCCGACATCTATCTGACTCTGCGGACTCTCCGCATCTAACGAGCGCCTCTTGCGCCGTTGCTTTCCTGCGCCGCGCCACTTGGCCTAATCAGCGAGTCGCTGCATGCGTCGCAACTTGAACTGTTTAAGGCCACGAAAGAAATCGAGATCGCTAAGCAGCAGAAACAGCGGCTCGAAGGTCTGGCGCAGTCAGGCGGAATCCCTGCGTCGCGAATCATCGAGATCGACAACCAGATTCAGCGGATGGGGGTGAACGTGCAGGCTTACCGGCAAGACTTGCTCGCACGCGGCCTGCCGCAGGACCGCATCGACGCCGCCGCGAACGGCGACTTTGCGAGTGAGTACATTGTCCACGCACCGGGTGAGCAGGCACTAAAGGTAGCCGAGATTGCACTGACCGCTGCCACGGATGGCGAGCCGGCCCGGCTGCCGTTCAGTTTCGAGCTGCAAGTCCTCAAGGTGGAACTGGGGCAGCAGGTCGAGGCAGGGGAAGTGTTGTGCTATCTGGCCGACCACCGAGCGCTGCTGATTGAGGGGCGAGGCTTCAAGAAGGATATGTCGCTCATTCAGCAGGCTGCCAAACGGGGCTATCCCATCGAAGTCGCCTTTGAAACGAGTGACACCGCCGATTGGCCGCCGCTGCCGAAAGAACTCAAAGTACATCACGTCGCGAATCAGATCGACACGCAAAGCCGCACCTTCGCCTTCTATCGCCGCAGGTGTTCGCTTGGCGGCCAGTCGATCGGCACAACGTCGAGACGTGGGAGCCCCTGACAGTGGGGCAATTGTCCTGGGAGGAGCCGGAGGACGCGAACCTCGTGGCAGGCGCGCAAAAGGCCCTGGCCACAATCGACGGTCAATCAGTCGAGATCGTGTTTCCCTCTGAGGAAGAACAACTGATGGCGTTGCGGACGACGGCAGACTGGGTCGTCCGACCCCGTCTCCTGAAGATCCCCGGCGTTGCGGAGGTGTTCATCCAGGGTGGCGACCGCAAGCAGTACCAGATTCTCGTCAATCCCGCGGCGCTGCTGGAATTCGATGTGACGCTTCAAGAGGTCGAAGCGGCGCTGTCGCAAAGCAATCTCAACACTAGCGGCGGCTTTGCTGTCACCGGAGAAACGGAGCGCCCCATTCGCATCCTGGGTCGCCTCGGTCCCGACGCTAACGGCGTGGTCCGGGATCTGCGAAAAATCCCCGTCAAAGACAATGACTTGCGGCCGGTGCTTCTGGAAGACGTGGCCCGCGTGACGGAGGGGGCACAGTTCAAACGGGGCGACGGCAGCATCAATGGCCGTTCGGGCGCGGTGTTTACTCTCGTCAAACAGCCACACGTCGATACTCGCGCTCTCACGGACGACGTAGCCGCAGCATTGGCGGATGTGGAAGCCTCCCTGCCAGCCGACGTGGTGATCAATTCCGATTTGTTCCGACTGAAGAACTTCATCGACCGCGGCATTTTCAATGTCGGAGAAGCGCTCGTGATCGGGGCCGTACTCGTCCTCATCATCCTGTTTTTGTTCCTGCTCAATTTCGCACGACGTTCATTACCCTGACGGCGATTCCCCTGATCCAGTCGCTGCTCCGCGAGCTTCGCGAAGAGGTGCCCGGCGTCGACATCGAAGTGGAGCAACCCCTGGCGCACTTGATCAGCCACATGGTTTCAGGCGTCTATGCTCAGATCGCGATCAAGGTAGTCGGAGACGACCTCGATACGCTGCTGGCGACAGCCGAGAAGGTGAAAACGGCCATCAAGGACGTGCCCGGCGTCACGCCTCCCGTCATCGAGCCGGTCCAGCAGACGGCCGAACTACATATCCGGCTGCGGCCTGACGACCTGGCGAAGTATGGTCTTACGCGGGAATACGTCGGCCGGGTCATGCAGACGGCCTTGCAGGGCGAGGTGACTTCGCAGGTGCTGGAAGGACAGCGCCGGTTCGACCTGCTGATTCGCTTGGAGCAGGCGGCACGCACCGACTACGCCAATCTCGGAAACCTGCGAATCGAATTGCCCAATGGCAAGGGGCAGGTCGAATTGGGTTCTTTGGCCGACATTGGCGAAGGCGTCGGTCCCAACGCCGTCAACCGCGAGAACGCTCGCCGGCGAATCGTCATCCGTTGCAACACCGAGAACCGCGACCTGGCCAGCGCGGTGAAAGAAATCCAGGAGCGAGTCAAAGATCGCGTGGAGATGCCCGAAGGCTATTTCGAGGAATACGCGGGCCAATTCGAGAGTCAGCAGCGGGCCACGACTTTGATTCTGGTCTTGGCCCTCGTCTCGGTCGTGGGAATGTTCTTGGTGCTGATGATTCTTTACCCGTCCGTCCCCGTCGTCTTGCAGATCCTCAATGCGCTCCCCACTGCGTTCATCGGAGGAGTCTTAGCCCTCGTGCTCACCGGCCAAACGCTCACCGTCGCCAGCCTCGTGGGCTTCATCTCACTGGGTGGGATCGCAGTCCGCAATGGAATTCTGCTCGTGACGCACTACTTCCATTTGATGAAAGAGGAGGGCGAGCCATTTTCGGAGCAGATGATCCTGCGCGGTAGCTTGGAGCGACTGGCACCCGTCCTCATGACAGCGCTCACGGCGGGAATTGGCCTCTTGCCCCTGGTGTGGGGCGGCCAGGAGCTGGCCGCGAAATCCTCTATCCGGTCGCCACAGTCATTCTGGGCGGACTGATTACCTCAACCTTCTGTGAATTCTTGATCCACCCTGGGCTGTTCTGGAAATTCAGCGGACAGGATGCCGAGCGGTTGGTCGCTGCCGGCAATTCCGCCGCCGAGGAAATCGTTGACTACCCTGAGCCCCGTCCGGCTGTCCTCGGGACACCCGCGCTGGGCGATTCTGTTTCGTGATCCCTATCCCGGAGGAAGTTCGATGAAGCGTTTTTCTATTCTCGCCAGTTCGGCGGTAGTCCTGTTTGCGCTCGGTTGCGGCCAATCGCCTGCACCGGCACCCGCCCCTGCACCTAGCTCGACCGGCAGCAGCGGCACAGCCGCGGAGCCAGAGGTTCACTCGCACGGCGCGGGGCCGCACGGCGGTGCCCTCACCGATTGGGGTGGTGGGGCCTACCACGTGGAATTCACGGTGGATCACGATAAGAAAGAAGCCACCTGCTATATCATCGGCAGCGACGAGAAGACTCCGGCCCCGATCAAGGCCGAAAAGATTCATCTCGTCATCAACGAGCCCGCGACCGAGATGGACCTGGCCGCCATGCCGCTGGAAGGAGAGGCCGAAGGGACCTCGTCGCGGTTCGTGGGCACGCACGACACGATTGGCATTGTCCAGGAGTTTGCGGGAACGATCAGCGGCGACGTAGATGGCACTCCGTATTCCGGTGATTTCAAGGAAGAGCCGGCGAAGGAAGGCGCGGCCAAATAGGTTTCCTTCGCGACGGAAGCAGATGATTTCGGACGCCAGACATCGTGCTGGAGTCGGGGAACAGCGGAGGGCAAGTCGATGGGCATAGCCTGGAATGTGGCTCGGGTAGCGATTGTCGCGGTGATTATCGTCGCGGTGGGCGAGATCTCCCGGCGGTATCCGCGTGCCGGGGCGCTCTTGCTCTCGCGCCCGATCGTCAGCATTCTCGCGTTCCTGGTTGCCTGGTCGCAGCATCACGACTTGAAAGCCATTTCGCAGCTGGCCCGCGAAACGTTGATTCTCGTTCCCTTGGGCTTACCGTTTTTCCTGCCGCTGGCATTTTCCCAGCGGCTGGGTTTGGACTTTTGGTCCGCGCTGATTGCCGGCGTCGTACTCGCGTCGCTCACGATTGGCGGCTGGCTGGTGTTTTTCCCCGCAACCCAGTGATTTGAGTGTGAAATCAACAAGACTGCGGCGAGTGCTCGCAAATTCGGGAAGGGAGTCCCGCGATGTTCAATTTCAAGCGGTTTAGCTGCATTACTTTTCGCATTGTCGGCAGCTTCACGGCAGCCATCAGCTTGGCCCAGCCGGCGTGGTGTCAGCAGCCCGTTCAGATTCAGAGCGTTCAGCTACGGTCGCAAGCGGAGCCAATTCCTTCAGCGCCTGCGCCGGAGTCCCTGCCACCCGTCGAACCTGATGCTTTCTCGTTGCCAGAACTAGAGCAACTGGCACTCCAGGCCAATCCGTCCGTCAACCGGATGGCTGCCCTCGTCGGAGCAGCCCGCGGGAGCTGGGTCCAGGTTGGCTTGCTGCCGAATCCAACTGCCGGCTATGACGGCCAGCAACTCGGCAGCGGCGGACAGGCCGAGCAGCACGGCGTGGTATTCAGCCAAGAGTTGGTACGGGGTGGCAAGCTGCGGCTCAATCGGGCGGTTGCGGAGCAGGAACTTGCGCGAGCCCGGCAGGAACTGGCCATCCAGCAACAGCGAGTGCTGACCGACGTGCGGCTTTCCTTCTACCAAGTTCTGCTCGCCCAACGCCAAATCGACCTAACCGAGCACCTCGTTCGCATTAGCGTTCAAGGAGCGGCCGCGGTTGACGCCCTGGTCCGGGGCAAGGAGGCGACTCGGCCTGACGTTCTGCAAGCCCAGCTTGAAGTCGAAAACTCTCAAGTGCTCGCCCGCAACGCGCGCAATCGGCATGACTCGGCGTGGAGGGGCCTTGCCGCAGTCGTCGGGGATCCTCACTTGCCTCCAAAACCATTGGTTGGCGACGCCTACGCCCCGCCCCGCGAGATTGACTTTCGCGAGGCGCTGGACCGCTTGCAGGGTTCGAGCCCCGAAATTGCCTCGGCGATGACCGACATTACCCGCGCTCGCGCCGCCTTGGAACGCGCTCGCGTGGAGCCGGTCCCCAACGTCAGCTTACAGGGCCTGGTGAACGTCGTGGACAACGGAATCGGAGGGAAACCCGATGCCGGAATCATGGTTTCGATGCCCATCCCGGTGTTCAATCGCAACCAGGGGACGATCCTCAAGGCACAGCATGAGATTGCGGCCGCCGAACAGGCTCTGCAACAGTTGGAACTCAGCCTGCAAGGCCGCCTCGCCCCAACCTATGAGCGCTATGTCAATGCTCGAAACCAGGTCGAGCGGTATCGCGCAGCGATACTGCCCGCGGCCCAAGAATCTCTCGACATCACCCGCAAAATGTACGAAGTGGGCGAAGCCAATTTCCTGTCGCTGCTGACTGCGCAGCGGACGTTCTCGCAGACGAACCTCAACTACCTTGAGGCACTGCGGGAGCTGCGGACTGCTGAAGTGGAAATCGACGGCATGCTCTTGTCGAATAGCCTGCAAGGCAGGTGACCGCACGTTTGGCTGGTTCCTGCCTCCTGTCGAACCCGGCCGTGCTGCGCTTTTGGCAACGGTCTTGTAAACTGCAAGTGTATTGTCCAATCCTCGGCGATCTCGTCCGCGAGATTGTCCGGGTTGAGCAGCAAATCAGAGTCTCGGTGGCTGTCGTCCTTTGTTGCTTCGTTATCGTGCAGCGAGTCTGCGCCAGTCTTGCCTGATCTTGACCCTGTAGTATGGTACGGACTGTAGGATTGGAACGGAGCGAAGTCATGCAGACACTTACGATTGGCCAGGTCGCTCTGGAAGCGGGCATCGGCGTGGAAACCGTGCGGTTCTACGAGCGAGAAGGGCTCCTTCAAAAGCCGACTCGCCTGCAGTCGGAGTACCGACAATTCGACCTGGAAGTAATCGACCGGCTAAGGTTTATTACGCAGGCCCAGCGTCTGGGATTCACGCTGCGCGAGGTACGCCAGTTGCTGGCCCTGAAACTTGATCCGCACGCGAAACGATCGGATGTTCGAGAACGCGCAGGTGCCAAGGTCGCTGACATCGACAAGAGATCGCGGAACTGCAACGGATGAAACGGGCGCTTGCACCGCTCATTGCGGCGTGCAACGCCCGCCAACATTTTCTTCAATTCTGGTTCTCGCCAGTTTTGCTTTCTACACCATCGCTTTGCAGCAGTCGAAGCCCGTTGAAGACCACGAGCAGCGAAGCGCCAGTGTCAGCTGCGATCGCGGCCCAGAGCGACGACCAACCGATGAAGGTTAGTACGACGAAGAGTGCCTTGACGGCCAGCGAGAAGATTATGTTCTGACGGATCACCGTCAGCGTGTTGCGAGAATGACGCACGAGCCAAGGAAGTTGCGTGAGGTCGTCAGCGAGCAAAGCGATGTCCGCGGTCTCGATCGCCGCATCACTGCCGGCAGCTCCCATTGCAATGCCGAGAGTTGATTGTGCAAGGGCGGGGGCGTCGTTAATCCCATCTCCAACCATCGCCACTTGGCCGTACTTCTCTACGAGCCGCTTGATCTCCGCAACTTTGTCTTGAGGCAATAGCTCGGCATGGACTTCATCAATGCCAACCTGCTGTGCCAGCGATTTACCCGTTGGCGAGTTGTCACCCGTCAACAGAACCAAGTGCTTGATGCCCAGCGATCGAAGCTGACCGAGCGTTCCCTTGGCCTGGGGACGAACAGCGTCGGCCAGGATCAGAAACCCGCAAACATGTTGCTCATTTCCGACAACGACCACAGATCGTCCATCAGAAGAGAGTCGCTCCAGCATTTCGTGGACTTCAGGCGTCTCTTGTCCACGTTCTTCGAGATACTTGTGCGACCCAATCCAGAAGGGACGGCCATTGATGACTGCCGTGGCACCCTTACCTTGAACGGTTTGGAGATCGTCAGCCGGCTCTGGACGCACTCCCTTGCTCTCAGCATAGGCTAGAACGGCGCGAGCGAGCGGATGGTCGCTGCGTGCTTCCAGCGCGGCTGCTCGTTCGAGAAGCTCTTCTTCATCATGGCCACTTAACGCTGTGACGCTCACAACCGCCGGCTCGCCCAGGGTGAGCGTACCCGTCTTATCGAAGGCGATCGCCGAGAGCCGTGCAGGGACTTCAAGGTACACGCCACCTTTGATCAGGACGCCGCGCTTGGCAGCCGCTGTGAGGCCCGCGACGATGCTCACGGGGGTCGAGATTACTAGAGCGCAGGGGCACGCAATGACCAGGAGCGTGAGCGCGTTGTAAGTGGATTTCAGCCACGGCTGCCCAAACACCAGCGGTGGAATCAACAGGGCGAACACCGCCAGAACTAGGACCACCGGCGTATAGATTCGTGCGAAGCGTTCTACCCATTGCTCGGACTCCGCGCGACTCGACTGGGCTTCTTCAACCAGACGAATGATGCGTGCCAGCGTCGTGTCTTCAACTGCTGCGGTGGATTCTGCCTCCAGCGCTCCATCCCCGTTGATTGTCCCAGCGTAAATGGGATCGCCCGCAGACTTTGTTGCGAGTTTACTCTCGCCCGTGATCGGTGCTTGATTGACGTGGCTCGATCCAGCGACGACACGGCCGTCCAGTGCGATTCGCTCGCCTGGGCGGACGAGAAAGCGGGTTCCGATCTCAACTTGGTCGGGAGGCACCACCACCTCCGTTTTGTCAGGGCGGCGAACCCGGACCTCGGGCGGAGTTAGATCGAGCAGCGCAGCGATTGCACGTCGTGCCCGCCCAATACTCCAAGCCTCAAGCAGGATCGACAGAGCAAACAGGAATGCAACGGTCGCGGCTTCGAGCCACTCACCGATGAGGACCGCTCCACAGACCGCAATCACCATCAGCAAGTTCATGTCGGGACGAAAATGGCGGGCAGAGTTCCATGCCTTTGGCAGGACCAGCCAGACTCCTGAAGCGACGGCAATGCCATACAAGACACACGAAAGCAGTGGCGGTGCGGAGTGCGTGGCTCCTCCTCCGCCGCCGAAGGCGTTCGATAGGCTTCCTGTCAGTGCGGCGTGGCTTACCAGCCCGAGGACCGTTGCGAGGCCGCTGGCTCCGACTAACCACGCCCGCAGGCTGGACGCCAGGTTTTTGCTCGTCGTGACTGGCCGCGAGTCCGCAACCCACGGCTCGGCTTTGAGTCCAGCCTGCTGAATGCCTTTCAGAACTTGGTCTGCTGAGACTGCGGGTTGACCCGGCTTGACCGTCATCTTGCCTTGCAGCAGATCAAAGGCCAATCGCTCCTCGTTGCCGACCAGCGGCACGAGTTCACGTTTCAATGCGGTCACTTCCTCGGCACAATCCATGCCGAGGACGCGAAACTGCAACGGGCTATTAGTGCCGTCCACTTGATCCGTTTGTGACAATGGCTAGTGTTTGTGTTCGCCGTGCTCATGGTGCTCAACCGAGCCGGTGTACGCCTTGCCTGCAATCGTTACGTTGAGACGGCCTGTAGTCTTCGGTGCTTCGAGTGCTTCGAGCACCTTTTCATCAGTGACCGAAAAGCGTGAAGCCTCTCCGGCGCGATCGCTTTCTTGCGGTGCCGCTGAAAGCTTGGCTTGGAGGGGCTGTCCATCGGCGACCAGGTTGAGCACAATCTCGGCATCGGCAATGGCTACAGGAGCCTTAGCTTCCTTGTCTAGCAGGTACACGGTGACAGTTTTTGTCGCGTCGTCGTGTGTCAACTCGGCGTGGTACTCCTCCTGCCCCAACTCGATCAGATGACCGTGGTGCGGCCCTTCGGAGGGATGGGCATGGGCGGCGTGGTCATGTCCTGCTTCGCCATGATCGTGACCATCGCCTTCCTTATGCTCTACGGCCGTTCCTGTTGCGGGGGCGGCCGAAGGAGCAGTGCCGCAGCCCGCAAGTGCAAGTGCAGTGGAAGCAAACAATGGGAACGAGATTTCAATGAAGCGGCGAGTCATTCTGGGTACTCCGATCTGATAGGTTGCGAAAGACGGGCATGAACTGTGCGCAGCCGTGTGCCGTCATTCCACGGGGCGACTATTGAAGGTGCCGTCTTCCGTGACGAGCTGGATTGGACGCAATGAGCTGTTTCGTACTGCATCCCAAAGCGCACTTGCCTTTGCGGAATTAGTGCTTTTTAGCCCTACGTGAAGGCTGCGCTCTCGATAACGAGGAGCAACTTCGATGACTCCACTCACTCGCGCCAACTCGTCGATGGCAGGCTGTGCCGTGAAATCGCAGCACATTCCCTCAACGAGGATGGTAACGCAAGCGCTGTTGCGCTCTGGGGCGGCCATACTCGCGAAACTGCCCAGTGCCGCCAGTGGGAGCAGGACGAACGCGATGAAGGCGACAAAGTCGCGGTGCATGTCGCGCACCGAATAGGCTGGACACATTTTTCCGCACCTTCTCAACCTGAGATCGAGGTTTTTGACTAGAGCGCATTTCAAAACCGTCCTAAGACGACGATCAAGCACGCCAGTTGCACGAATCCATGAAACAGGTGAGCGTGATACTCGAAGCGCGTAATCAGTCGCCGAAAGTTTTGGAGCCAGCTGATCGAGCGTTCCACTTTCCAGCGTCGGCGGAAGCGCCGCAGCTTTCGGCCGTCTTGCGTGGGCCGTTTCACTCGGTTGCGGCGGTGGCGACAAACCAGCTCGATGCCGCGACGTTTCAGGCGTTCCCGCAGGGGGTCGCTATCGGCGGCCTCGTCGTAGATCAAGCGGCGCGGCTTTTTACGCAGCACGCGTTTTTCGAGGAGCGGCTCGATCAATTTGACTTCATGGGGACTGGCGCTTGCGGTATCAACGCCCAAGGGGAGACCTTCGGCGTCGGTGAGCACCATGATCTTGGTGCCCTTGCCGCGTTTGGTCTTGCCGACCTTTTCACCCCCTTTTTTGCCGACGAAAATGTTCCGTCGGCAAACGACTCTTCGTGTTTCACCCGCCCGCGGCGATCGAGTTGTAGCACCAGCCGCGCCCAGGCTTGCTCCCAGATGCCGGCCTCCGTCCACTCCTTGTGTCGGCGCCAGCACGTCGTGGACGACGGGAAGTGTCCGGGCAAATCCTTCCAGCGAGCGCCGCTGCGGAGGATCCACAGGATGCCCTCCACGCAAGGGCGTATCGGCGCAGGGGGCCGACCGCCCGCGGGGCGTTTCGGACGTTCGGGAAAGAGATCGGAGATGAGATTCCACTGCTCGTCAGTGAGTTCGAATTCGGGTTCCATCGTGGACCCCGTGGGCGTTTCCACCGCCCGACGGGATCGGTTTGCCATGAGTGACCTCCTTGGGGATTTCACTCGTTACGACCAACGCACGACCAAGGTTTAGCTAGCAAACACGGGTTTTGAAATACGCTCTAGAAACATAAGCGATCAGCCAGCCGCGCCATGGTGCCGGCGCGGCCAGCCGAGCAAGTGGGATCAAAATGCGAATTGCATTCCGATCTACTGTTTCAATGGGAACACCCCGGACCACACTCGCCTTTGAGGGGCGAGTAACCGCTGTTCGATGCCGAATCAGTAGCGCATCCGGCTGCGAACAGGATTGCCAGGGCCAATCCGACAAACCAAACTCGCAATGCGAGTTCACCCACCTGTATGTCCTCCGTGTGATCGAGTCGTTTGTGAGCAGCAAATCCGTACCTGGCGTTGGCACCAGATTTGTTAACGGCGAACTTTGGGCTTGGACTTGTAAACTCCATGCGCCGTATTCAACGTGACAACTTCGAGCTTGGCTCGCTCTGCTGCGGTCCAGAGTGCCAACGGCGAGGGCATGACGTTCTCTTTGGGAACGATGGTTAGCGATCGAGTTTTGTGGTCGGCGACGACTCGCGCGACGCCAGGAACTTTCGACATCTCCTTGATCGCAGGAACTGACTCGTGAGCGCAGCACATGTTTTTGGTGACCAGCACGCATGTGTGGTCGTGGTCGTGCGGCTGCTGCACGTTTGGCTGCTGTGCGATTGCAGCTTCGCGTCCCAAGACCAGCGCAATTGTGCTGGCGAGCAACAGATTGGTGACACTTGCTTTCATGTTCTTCTTCCTTGAAACGGGGGAAAAATCAATGCCTAACTATTGGCGGCAACCATGCCGCCATCCATCACGCTCCCAACTGGAGCGTGCTTGGTTCTATCGGGATTGAGCTGAACGGCCCCAGCAGGTGGAACCTCGTCGTCCAACTCGTCGGGGCCTTCCTTGTCATGGATATGCTGCTCGGCCTGCTTGCGGCCGAAGACCCAAAACAATGCGGGATGCACAAAGAAGTCGAGAAGCGTTGAACTGATAAGGCCGCCCAAAATGACCGTTGCCACGGGATAGAGAATCTCCTTGCCCGGCTCGCCTGCTGCCAGCACGAGGGGAATCAAGGCGATTCCGGCACACAGGGCGGTCATCAACATCGGAGCAAGGCGCTCTTTGCCGGCCCGCTCGATCATCTGCGGAGTAAACTGCTCGCCCTCGTACCTGACCAGGTGCAGGTAGTGGGAGATGAGCAGGATGCCGTTACGAGATGCAATCCCCGACAGCGATATGAAACCGACCATGCTCGCCACCGTCAGTGACTGACCCGTGATGACCAGGGCGGCCACGGCACCGATTGCCGCCATTGGGAGGGCGGAGAGCACCTGAAGCGCCAGATTGGTCGAGCGGAACAGGGTGTACAGCGCCAGGAACATCGCCGCCAGCGAAATCAGACTCAAAAGACCAATCATCCGCGTGGCACTGCGGGCGCTCTCGAACTGGCCGCCGTACTCGATAAAATAACCAGGATGCGACTGTTGCAACGACGCTTGGATTGGCGCGAGCCGCTTCTGGATGTCGGTTACGACGCTGTTGAGGTCGCGTCCCGCCGTGTTGCATTGGACGATGATGCGACGGCGGACGTTCTCCCGGTTGATCGTGTTGGGACCGCTGCCGCGCTGAATGCTGGCCACCTGGTCGAGCGGAACCCGGCCGCCACCGGGGAGATTCAGAGAAAGTCGCCGCAGTTTTGTCGGGTCTTGGCGGAACTGGTCGTCGAGGCGCACAACCATGTCGAATTTCCGCTCGCCGAGGACGATTTCGGAGACCGTGCGGCCATTCATCGCAGTCTCGACGAACTCGTTCACATAGTCTGATGTCATGCCGTAACGGGCCAACTCATCCCGGTTCAGCTTGATCTGAAGCTGTGGAATCTCCGTTTGCTGCTCGACCTGCAAATCCTTGACGCCCGGCACACCTTCGATGGCGGCTTTCATCTCATCGGCGGTGCGACGAAGGACATCGAGATCGTCGCCGTAGAGCTTGATCCCGACTTGGGCTTTGACGCCGGAAAGCATGTGTGAGATCAGGTGAGCCAAAGGCTGCTCGGCGGAGATCACGACACCAGGAACCTGCGTCAGCTCTTCGCGGATTTCCTCCAGAACCTCTTCCCGGCTGCGGCCCGAGTTTGGGTCAAAGCTGATGATCACCTCCGAGACATTGACCCCTTCAGCGTGCTCGTCCAGTTCGGCTCGGCCCGTGCGGCGGCCGAATGCCACGACGCCCTTGATCTTGCCGATCCGCTCATCGACCATGCCGGCAATTCGGCTGGAAGTAGCCAGCGACGTTCCCGGCGGGAGGAGAACATTGACCTGCACGCTGCCTTCGTTGAACGGCGGCAGAAAGTCGCGTCCGAGGCGAGTCACAGTCACAACGCTGATGGCCACTGCAATCGCCACCGTGGTGAGGATCGGCCAGGGATGGCGGACGCTTAGTCGAATAGCGAAACCAGCGATCCACTTTAGGAACCGCAGCAGCATCCCATCCTTTTCATGCTCCATGAACTTCGCATTCGGCAACAGCCAGTACGACAACACTGGCGTCACCGTCAGTGAGACGACAAGTGAGGCAATGATGGAAACGATGTAGGCGATGCCAAGCGGCGTAAAGAGGCGACCGGGCATTCCTGGCAGAGCGAATAGGGGAATAAAGACTAGCACCACCAGGATCGTGCTGAACACGATCGAGTTGCGGACTTCGCTACTCGCCTCGTACACCACCCGCATTGCCGACTTGGGGTTCGGGCTGTGCTTGTTTTCACGGAGGCGACGGAAGATATTTTCCACGTCCACGATTGCGTCATCGACCAGTTCACCGATCGCCACCGCTAGTCCGCCGAGCGTCATGGTGTTGATCGACATATCGAACCACTTGAAGACCAGCCCCGTGACGACGATCGACAGAGGAATTGCCGTGAGCGTAATAAAAGTCGTGCGAAAATTGAGCAGAAACAGAAACAACACGATGACGACCAGAACACCTCCCCAGTTCAGCGCTTCGATCACATTGTGAATGCTCAGGTCGATGAACTCTTTCTGCTGATAGACTTCTGAATTGATGCGAATGTCCGGTGGGAGCGAAGGCTTCAGTTCATCGAGGGCTTTGATTACGTTCGTGGTGAGCAGGCGCGTATCGGCTCCCGGCTGTTTTGCAATAATGAGCATCACTGCCGGCGATCCATTCACAGCGGCGTCGCCGCGCTTCACCTGAGCCGCTTCACGGACGCGCGCCACTTGGCCCAACAGAATGGGGCGATCGGGAGATGACTTAACGACGACTTTCTCCAGCTCGCGAGCATCCTGGATGCGACCCATCGAGCGAACCAGCAGCTCATCGCCTCCTTCGTCGAGATAGCCGCCGGTCGCATTGGAATTGCTGCCACCAACCGCCTGTTCTACGTCGTGCAGTGACACGTCGTATTTCAGCAGTTCGTCGGCATTGACCAGGACTTGGTACTGCTTGCGACCGCCTCCCATTGTGATGACCTGGGCCACACCAGGAATGGTGAGCAACCGCTGGCGGACGACCCAATCGGCCAACGTGCGGACCTCGATCGGGTCGGTCTTGTTCCCCTCGCTGTACATGCCGACTTGCAGCACTTGCCCCATGATCGACGAGATCGGGGCCATTTGCGGCTTGATGCCCTCCGGCAGTCGATCGGCAGCCAGGGCCAGCTTTTCGGCGACAATCTGCCGATCGACGTAGATGTCCGTGCCCCAAGCAAACTCGACATAGATCACCGACAACCCAACACCTGACGAACTGCGAACGGCCTCGACGCCGGTCGCACCATTGAGCGACGATTCGAGCGGGAACGTGATGAGCGTTTCAACCTCTTCGGGTGCCAACCCCGGTGCTTCGGTCATCACTGTCACTCGCGGCCGGTTGAGGTCTGGAAAGACATCAATCGGCAGGTGGTACAGCTCGTAGCTGCCATAGAACAACACGACCAGAGCCAGGGCGATCGTAATCACCCGATAGCGAAGCGAAAGTTTGATGATCGCGTTCAACATGGCGGTGTCTTCGGCCCTCCTCAGCGTGCCGGTCGGCTAGTGGTTATGTCCAGCATGGGGGTCGATGCCACCACCGGCCTTGTTCTTCAGAGCAAGTTGCAACTGCTGTGCGCCCGTAGGCGCAACGAGGTCGCCAGGGAAAAGCGATCCGTCGTTGGCGATGACCACCCACTTCGGATCGCGATACTCGACATGCACACTCCGCCGGTCCAAGTGATCGCCATTGGGTGTGAAGACATAGGTCTCGGGACCATCCTGAGCAACGGCTTCGGCCGGCAGGACAATGCGATCTGCTAGTGTTTCGACGGGGATTTCGAGCTGCACTCGCTGGCCTGGTCGGAAACGCCAAGCAATGAAACGGTGGCCTTCGAGTTTGGCATCTTGCAACATCTCGTTCGGCAAAGTGGCGTAGAAATCGAGCGTGCGACTTTCAGGATTGACCTTGGCCGACAGATAAAGCAGGCGCAGGCCGGAGATCACGTCCGGCTTGCCTCCATCCGTGTCCACCGTTGCGGCGACTTGCGAACCTGCGACAGCGGCACGGCTGATTTCTTTGAGATCCCGCTCGAATGCCTCCCCTTCGATGAATAGCTGGGCATGGTCGGCGAGGACTGCAAGTGTGTCCCCTGCATTAACATGTTGGCCCTGGCCAACCTTGAGCGACTGAACTTGGAAGATTGTGCCGACCGGCGACATGCCGCCCTCTTCGGTCGTCGTTGGAACAGCGACGGTCAAGTCTTGCAAGAGCCTTCGTTCCCCAAGAATGGCATCCACCTGCTTGTCGTTCATTCCATGAAGAAGAAGGGCCTGCCGCTGTGCTCGCATTGCGGCTTGGAGCTTTTGCTGCTCGTACTGTCGCTCCAGCAGCTGCTTGCCAGGGAGTGCTTGATCTCGAATCAGGTCTTCGATGCGCTTGATCTCGCGGGCGACGACATCAAGCTCTTCTGCCGTTTTCAGCAAGTCTGACTGGGCTTGTACTATCTCTTCGTGAGTGAGGCGGAGATCGAAGAGCTTTGCGCCCGGTTCAACAGCTTCACCCTCAATCGGGTAAATCCGAGTAACAACGCCAGTCATGGGCGCGGTCACTTCGATCGTGGATCGACCCGGCCGTTCGACGACCATACCTGGGACGCTGATGGTCTTGGTGAATGGCTGTAGTTTGACAGTTAGGGGTTCTCCCAAGCCAATGTTCTTTCTCGCTTGTACACTGAGTTCAAGAGAGTTCTGCTCGCTATGGCCGGCGTGATCGTGCCCGGCATGGGCATCAGCAGCTTCGGTGGCAGGATGAGAATCATCTTTCGATTCTGATGGTGGCGACGAGAGAGCCAACATGCGCTCCGCGTGCGGCAGCCATTGCTGACGAAACACGACGGCTACAATGAGAACCAGCACTATCGGGCCGCCGATGTAGAGCCACCGTGACGCCACTTTCCAACGAATGCCGAGGTGGGAGGGAGCGTGCGACATAAACGAAAACCTTCCGCGCAAACGGATTGGCTGAGCAGTTCCGAGAAGCCGACCAAACGGTAGGCGAGATGCCCTGCAATCGCCACTAAAGCGTGCAACGCAGAACGATACGGCATGTTTCAGCCGCAAGTCGAACAAGAAATCAGATCAGTAGAACCTGATTAAAAAGATGCATCCGTACCGGCAGCGCGATTAGCCCGCCAGAGTCGATGGCAGCGGTGACGTGCGGCAGACTCGCTGCGAACAAATCGGGCTGCGCCAAAACCAATGGCAGGACAGCCATGAAGGCCGCTTTCGCTACCACCGTCTTGCCAGCAGCCATGAAGACGCATTGGGCGTCGTTGCAATGCTTGTCAGGGCAATCGGATTTGGAGTCGCCAGGCGACTGATCGCCTGATCCCGGTGATTCGTGATCGTGACCGTCATGGCCGTGGCAATCGTGATCCTGGACTGCGACCTGGTCATGTTCAGAACAAAAAGTCCCCTCAGCCGCATGTGCGTGGTGCGCACAGCAACCCAGCGTAAAGTGCAGCATGAAAGCTGCGCCGGTGATGAGGGTGACGATCGCTCGCATTGCGGTCCAATCTTGGATACCGGCAATTGTTCTCTTTGTTCGCTACTCGGTCAATATCGACAAAGGTGGGGGATTGGCCTCAACTTTATCGTCGCTGCGAAAAATCTCTGTGAAACAAGCGATGTATCGAAGTCGCATCAGAGTGTCATCCATCCGACGGCGCTTATTTCTGGGGCCGGCGAACTGACCGTGTCGGCAAATCCGTCGGATTAGTCCAGTTTGTGTGTGCGGAAATCGCAAGCACTCTTCAGTGGCATACGTTCTGCCTTTCCTACGACAGCAGTTGACGGCGAGTGACCGTTAACGTTTTTTTGGTAAGGAGATACCACATGAAGCGTTGGATTTTGGCACTTGTTACGGCTGGCGTCCTGTCCATTGGGGCGGCGACGGCTTCGGCTCAGGGCTTTGGCGGATACGGCGGCTATGGCTGCGGGGTTCCCTACGGCGGCACTGGCTACAACATCGGATATAGCGGCTATGCTCCAGGCTACAACGTGTACAACTCTGGTTACGGCAGCGGTGTGAATGTCGGCTATGGGGGATTGAATCTCAGTTTCGGCAGTGGATCGCGTTGGCACAACACGAGCCACTACGACTATCACCCTGGCTCGGTGCAACGCCACCGAGGTCATTTCGACTATGTGCCCGGACACTACGACCGCCACCGATCGGGACACCGTCACTAGGATCAAAGGCAACGCGCCCCACTGGTTTTGTGCTGGCCAGGAAGAATTGCATTAACTACGACCGCTCGATTAGACACGTGAGCGGTCGGGTGTTGATGCGATTTCTTCGCTTATCGCCGAGGACAACACCCGGAGGCGCAACCGGACGATCCAC
Source organism: uncultured Pirellulaceae bacterium (assembly GCA_964384375.1). Lineage (GTDB taxonomy): Bacteria > Planctomycetota > Planctomycetia > Pirellulales > Pirellulaceae > CAYLLN01. The sequence continues at coordinate 75,020 of CAYLLN010000008.1, read as the reverse complement.
TTGTCGAGCCCCCTCCCGTCGAACTGGTCCATGATCCTGACGCTACGGCAGGTGCCATCGTGGCGAGGTTCCTCGGATTCGGCTCTGGAGATGTCGGTCCGGCCGGCTGTGTCTTCGGCGCATACAATGCGAGTACGTGATCGGGCGGCAACGTCGAACGACCGCTGCGACATCCGGCCTGAAGCACAGTAACAATCGCTATGGTTATCGTGACACTTTGTGCCCACTTGGCTGTCATTGGAGTGCCTGTAGGGTTCTTGGCTACAAGAAGTAAAAAGCTGTATCGAGAACGGCGTTACCGGCTTTCGAGGCTGCCCGAGAGTAGTAAACCCTCGATCTCAGCTTCGGCTGCACGCAATTCTCGCAGTGATTCGAGATAGTTGACGTTGGTCTGCGAAAAGCTTCGCTGGGCAGTAAGCAGATTCAGGTACGGAGTTTCCCCTGCCTGATAAAGCCGGCGGACAAGGTCAAGCGACTGTTGTGCAGCAGGCAGGAGTTGGCCGCGGTACTTGTTGACTTGGCCGAGGGCATTGGAATACCGCTCAAAAACCGGAGCCAAACGATTCTCCAGAGACAGTTCAAGTTGATCGAGCGCCCGTTCAGCAGCGGCAACCTGCCCTTGGGCTTGCACGATCCCGCCTTGGTTTCGATTCCACAGCGGCAGGGGCACTCCCACTGTGACTGCGCCGTCGGGGTCGCCGTCGATTCCATTATCCCGCCAGTTGACCAGGCCGCCGACCGTCACGTTTGGAGTTTTCTCCACCATTGCCCGCTGAAGCGCCCACCGCGCCCGCTCAATCTCTGCCATCGCCGCAGCGATCTCTGGGCTGGTTGTGAGCAGCCTCTGACGGCTTTGTTCCCAGTCGATCTCTTGCCGATTGTCTTCGATGTTTCCTTCAAGTGGCTGCGGAAGGAGTTCTGGATTGCCAACCACGGTTGCCAGTGTTCTCCATGCTGCTGAGTACCGATTAAGGGCATTCTGCGCCAGAATCTCTGCGTTACCGACTTCCAATTGCGCCTGGACAACATCTGCTCGACCGACTTCCTTGCCTCGGAGCAGATCGTCAGCAACTTTCGCTGCTTCTTTGGCTATCCCGAGTAGCTCGCCTGTCAGTTTCTGCTGACGCTCGGCAACCAAAACCTGGTAGTAGGCGATTCTTACGTCCGTAACCACGCGCTGCTGCTGTGCAGCAAGCTCCTGTTCTCGCAACGCCCATTCCTGCGCTGCGACCTGCCGACTTAGTCTCAACTTGCCTCCGCGGACGAACTCTTGCTCAACAAATACGCCGTCTTGCTCAGCACGGCCACCACTGCCGATCTGCTGGCCTTCGTAACCGACACTCGGGTTCGGCGGGAGACCCTGCTGAATCCAGTTACCTCTCGCCGCCTCGATGAGGGCCGTAGCTCTGGCCACCGAGGGATTTGCAGCGATTGCCATTTGCTCCAAATCGGCGAGCGTCAGCCGACCCAAAGCAACGGGCCGCAGAGCGCCGTGTGGAAGCGGCTCTGGTGGCGGCACCGGCATGGGTTCAACATGCTGTGCAAGCTGAACGGTGGGCGCTGGAGGAGCCTGCTGCACAGCGGCTGCCAGGTTCACCGCTGGAGGTGCCGGCGAAGCCTGCACAGCATCCCTCGCTGTGGTTGGAGCCGTAGTTCCAGGAAAGCCAAAAGACCGGCAGCCAGCAAGCAGCAGACAGCAGCCAGTTGCTAGTAATATAAATCGCATCGGAGCCTCCCTGCTCGTGGTGCAGTCGCATCGTGCGACTGCATGCGTATGCTATTGAGTCGGTCTTTAAGAATTGCAGGCTGAAAGCGGATATCCTCTGATTTCACTGCTATTGCTACGCGGCGAATCTTCGTCGCCTGCCCTTCTTCAGTTGGATCTGAAACTCTTTAGCGATCTTCAGAAGCGTATGGAGGCAGATTCGCCTTGATGACGCTTCTCGCGCTCCCCGAGCGCCGAACTGACGTATCAGCTCTGCAAAGTGCCTTCGATCTGAGAACGTGTACGCTTGCGGTCGCCCGCGATTCTCCATTCGCGCCATGTCGAGTCCTTTCGCTTACGCATCTGGTCCCCACTCGCCGCTTACCCGTACCGCAATGCCGACACGATCTCCGTTCGTGCAGCCTGCCATCCTGGGATAATGCCGGCGAGCACGCCGACAATCGCAGATACAAGTGCGCCGCTCGTAGCGAGTTCGAGCGATGGCTTGAACGCGATCGTGACCCCCTCGGCTCCAACTGCGAAGCCGCCCCAAGCCAAAAGTGCCAACCCCGCCCCGATGCCGAGAAGTCCGCCCGCAAGGCTTTGCAGGATGCTCTCGGCAATCACCAGACGGAATATACGGCCGGGCCGCAAGCCAAGGGTCTGCAAGACCGCGTGTTCCTTGATTCGATCCTGGACGGCCATTACGGTTGTCGTCGCCACAAGCGCGAGTACGAGACCCACGCAGGCGTAGCCGAGCCAGTGAGCGAACCCGATGAGTTCGGCGAGGTCGGCCAACGTGTCGCGCTGAAAAACACCCTTCGAGCGAGTCGAAGTCGCAACAGGACCGCTCTTGAATTGGGCATCAATCTCGGTTGCAAGCCGATCGGGATCAGCCCCTTCGCCCAACATCACTTCTAGCTGTGTGACGGTGCCCACTGAGTTCTTGCCGCGAGCACGTTGAAGGAAGTCGAGGTGGGTGTAGATGTAGTTGTCCTCGGCGGGTACGGCAGAGCGGAATACACCAACGATATTGACGGTGACCTCGCCAATTGTGAATCGCTCGCCCACCTTGAGCCGCCGACGCTGCGCCACTGCTTGTCCTACGATAGCGGCATCCGTGCGACTATCAAACTGGCCCCAGTCGCCAGAAAGCAGCGTGAGTTGTCGGGCGGAACGCAACTGTTTGGGAGGCATTCCGTTGAAGACAACCACGTCCAAGCTGGCCCGGCAGTTGTTGGTGAAGACCTTAATGGGCACCACCTCTTTGACGCCGCTCATCTTTGCCACCGTGGCCGCGTAGTCTTCAGGCAGTTTGCTGCTGGCGGGACAAAAGCGGTTCTCTTGGAAGACAATGAGAGTCCTTTGCGCGTGCTGGTCTTCCGTAAGTCGAGCCAGACCTTGCTGCACTGAACCAACGAAGCAGAACACGAACAAGGCAACGGCTGAGCCGCTAATCGTGAGCATGGTGCGGCTGCGGTTTCGCCATAGTCCCTTCACCACGTAAGGAGCAAACTTGAACATCACAAAGCCCTCCTTCCTTGAAACTCACCGCCAACTACTGCTACCTCACGACCTTTCTCGATCAGCTTGCCGTTCTCCAGCCGCAGTTGCCGGGCTGCCAAAGCCGCGACCCTGGGATCGTGAGTGACCAAGAGCAGCGTCATGCCCAGTTCAGAATTAAGTCGTTGGATCAGATCGAGAATTTGATCGGTCGTCACCGAGTCGAGATCGCCGGTCGGTTCATCCCCAACAATGATCGTGGGGTTGGCAACGATTGCGCGAGCAATGCCGACCCGTTGTTCTTGGCCGCCGGAAAGTTGGCGGGGATAGTGATTTGCGCGATCTCGCAGATTGACGGCGTCGAGTGCGATCTCGACCCGCTTTTGCCGTTCTGACGAAGACATGGGCAAGAGCAAGAGGGGCAGTTCGATGTTCTCGTAGGCTGTGAGCACCGGAATCAGGTTGTGCATTTGGAAGATGTACCCAATGTTGGCTGCTCGCCAGTCGGCAAGCTGGCCGCGCGACATCTTCGTAACGTCGGTGCCATTCACGATGATCTCGCCCGATGAAGGGCGGTCGATGCCGGAAATTGCGTTCAGCAGCGTGCTCTTGCCCGATCCACTGGCCCCCATGAGCGAGACGAAATCACCACGCTCAATGTCCAGGTTCACTTCCTGAAGCGGCGTAATGACCTCATCCCCCTTGCGGAACTGCTTCGTTAGTTTGCGGATTTCGACGAGTGCCATGTTCTGTGCTCCTATTTCTTGACCGGACCAGCGCTTGATGCCGTTCCTGCTGTCGCCACAATCGACTTTCCTGTGCTCGTTCCAAGCGTCCTGTCCTCACCTGTCACGCGGATGCGCTGACCATTAGAAAGCCCCTCGCGGCCCGCGACGACGAGCTTGTCGAGCGCCGTAAGGCCCTGTGTGACTTCGACGAGCTGGCCTGTCCCAGCGCGACCAACTTGGATCGGCTGCTTGCGAGCGACACCGCGATGTACGTCGGCCACCCAAACGGCCGCGCCTCCATCTGTGGTCTCAACTAGCTCGCGTGCTACAAGCAAACGAATCGGGTCTTCGTGATCCCCATTGGATTTTGATCCGGGAGTTTCAGGAGCGAGGAAAGTGACTTGAGCCAGCATCTCTGGCTTGATGACAAGTGGCGGATCGTCAATCGAGACTTTGACCGAGAGGGTATTCTTCTGGATGTCGGCCTGTGAGGTTGTCGCCAGCACGCGCCCGACTAAAGGCTGCTTGGCCGCTACGGTCGTAATTTGCACTGGCTGTCCGATTTGTACTTGCGGAACATCCTCCAGCCTTACGTCGGCCCGGACCTGTAGCTGCCCAGGATCATAAAGAGTGGCAACAGTGCTGGCGTCGCGTTCCGAAGCAGCATTCAGTCCCATCAGTCTCCGGCCGGGCTGAGCATTCAGCGCGAGTACCCGGCCGGCGATCGGTGATCGCACCGTCATGCGATCTAACCGTAGCTTTGCCGTTTGTACGGCAAGGCGGGCATGGGCGAGCTTCGCCTCCGCACCGGCCAAATTCGCCTGTGCTTCTTCATGCGCGCGCTTCTCGTCCGTCTTGAGCGCCAGCTTCTTCCGCAGCGCCTCGCATTTCCGGCCGCACGCCTCCCGCTGCGCCTCCAGGCTCGGCGCGCGCTCACGCAGCTCTTCAGCCGCCGCTGTGGCTGCATCGAACTCACTCTGTGCCTTCTGAAGCAAGCGACCGGCAATGGCGTCCGCGACACTCTTTTTCCCTTCTAACTCCTGACGAGCCAGCAGCAGCCGTGACTCGGCAGCTTTGAGACCGAAGGGAAGATTCTTTATCTCCGTGTTCAATTCAGCCAGTACGGCATCTGCATCGGCCAGAGCCGCTTCGAGGTGAACAGGATGCTCGACGTTCTGTTGAGCTGCCTTGAGAGTAGCCTGAAGCGAGTCCCGCTCCGCAAGCCGTAACTGCTCAGTGGCTTCCGCCTCCTGAAGGGCAATACGGGCATCGGCCTCCACCAATTTGGCGATAGGCTGGCCGCTTTCCACCTCTTGGCCTTCAACTACCAGAAGTTCCTCGACAATTCCCTCGACGAGAGCGGATGCCATGACGGCGGTTGGTCGTGGCTCAATCCAACCAGCAGACTGGAACAGAGGCGTCCCTGCCTCTTGGACTTCCGCCCGCGCAAGGATCACGGGCACCACGGTAACGGGTGTGGCGGGAAGCCAGTGGTCGCGGGCGGACCAGCCAACTAACGCGGCAAACCCAGCAATGATGGCCGACGGAAGTCCCCATTTGAGCAGCCCCGTCCGCTTTCGTAGAACGGGTGACTGGGCATTGCTGCCGGGTCTCTCGACCGCCAATTGGCGTAAATCAACTTGCGTTGCCATCGCAATCCTCATAAGGAGCGGACTCTAATTGCGAACGAACACGCCATCGGCCAAAACCGTCAGGTTCCCAGCCTCATCGCGCTTCGCCCGGCCGCGAACAACAACAGTTTGCAATTCCTTGAGACCGAGCACCTTCTTGGCATCCATCGCCACTGTCTTGCCACTACCATCCACGATCTTGACCATCGCCTTAGTTTCAGGAGAAAGGTTTGGATCACAGCAGCAATCCCAAGGCGTGGGACAGCCTTCGTCTGCACCGCACGGCTTCAGGACACTATCCATCAGTACGAATGCCGCTTGTCCTTCGACCCAAGGATCGGCTTCACCTCCGATCCGACCGACCATCGTCACTTCGTCAGCATCCTTTGCGTCGGCGCGAGCTTCTTTAACTCCCTTTGCCCCTGCCGGTTCGGTTGCTAACCGGTAGGCAGCTCCTTCTGCGGAGGGAACCGCTGCTTCCTGTGGCACAGTTGACGTGCCACAGCCGGTGATAAGTCCGGCAGCCGCGATGGCCATTGCCGCGAATGTGATCCGATACGAGGTAAGCATTTCTGGGTCTCCAACAGGGGGATAGATAGAACACGGTCAAACGGCCTTGAGGCCCTCGACAACGGGATAACGCATCGCTTTCAGAGCGGGAGGAATCGCTCCTATCAGCCCCAGCATCAATCCGGTCCCACAACCAACCAGGATTGCCAGGCTGTCCACGCGCAAAGCGAAGGCACCCATTGTGAAGCGGACTGCGGTGCCATTCACAAGGAACAACGCGACAGCTGCCGCGAGGACGGATGCCGTCATCGAAAGGAGCGTAGCCTCTTGAATTAGACTGATTGCGATCGACCGACGTCGGAATCCGACAGCTTGAAGAGTCGAAAGCTCCCGCACACGGCCCACAACAGCTCCGTACATGGTATTGAGTCCAGCAAAGACTCCGGCACCCGCTACCAAGACCACGACGACCCAACCGAGCATTCGCACCGGCTGGTAATGTTTCTGGAGAGACGAGTAATAAGCCGTTTCTGACACCGCCTGGAGTTCTAGATCGGGACGTTCCTTGCAGAACATCTCGACATCAGACGACGAGGCATCCGGTGCCAACCCGACAGCCACGAGGCTCAAGTCCTGCCGTTTGAGTGCAGCCTGGAGGTCAGTTAGCGGTGCCCAAATCTCTGACTCGAACGCAGCGCCGCCGGCTGCGAATCGACCGCTGATCCTCCAATCGCGTCCATCGAATCGAATTGACTGCCCGATCCCAAGAAGCTCTGGATCACAGCCCAGCTTCGCAGCCGTCAGCCGACCAACGAGTATTTCGCCCGAAGCTGGCCACTGGCCCTCCAACATTTGCACTTGCCGCCGCAAGAGCGGAGTAGTCGGCGTCACGCCACGCACGATCCCGAACATGCCAGGGCTACCGCTCGTGGCTTGCACTTTCGTACCGATATACATCTCGGGTGCGACATAGCTCGAACCGAAGCGATTCGTAACTCCGTCGAGGCTGGCAGAGAGTAGGGCCGACGTGCGGGCAGGGATCGCTGAGTTTTCGATGTCGGCGGCTGCGCCGATCGAGTACACCAGGACGACTCGCGGATCGCCACTAACGGCCAGGGAGCTTTCCAGCCCTCGAATGAAAGCGACAACAACCAGCACCAACAGCACGACAGTCGTGAGCGCAGTGAGCGTGAGCAAGCTGCGTGTTGGACGGCGAAACAAGTTGCGGATGCCGTACTCCCACGGCAACAGGCGCAGACGAAACATGTGTACCTCGCTGATCGAATCGCTGGCCCAGAAGTCAGGCCAAACACGCGCACATACAAACCAAGCGTTCAGTTGGCGAAAACGCTACTAAAGCAGTTCGCCAGGACAACGCAGGCGCAACGGGACGCGACTACAGCAATAGCGAGCGAATCGCGATCCGAGTTAGTCTGCCACCTTCCTCGTTTGGTGGCAGGCCAGCACGGTTCACTCTTGGGGCGAAGAGAGCAAGAGACGGCATTTCTGCCGAATCCGCCACCCACGAAAGAAGAGAAAACTCCAGCACGGCATCAGCAGACGACCGAGTTGCTGCATCGAAAACAGCTCCCTCGCACAAACACGATTTACCGTCTTCGGACGGGATGGGTTGCGCAGGGTCAGGATCGCTCGGCGATCCTCGGTCGGTCGAGGATCGGATTTCGGACGATTCTCGTGCCCGGCACTTTTCACAGCAGGCAACATGATTCTCGTTACCGAGCGACTCCGCAGCGGCCAATTTGACCGCGCAGTCATAGGGGCACAAGAGAAGTGCCACAATCGCCAGGTAAACGATGATTGTTCGCATGTGAAGATCGCCGGAGCGATGCCAATACTTCAAGTCTATCCCTCAATTCCCAATCGTGCAACGCAAAGGCTCAATTAGCACTGTCGTTCCCGGTGGTTTCCGCCTATCGACGCACAAATACGCCATCCGCAGCAATGGACAGGTTGCCCGTTGCATCGCGGCTCGCAGTGCCACGGACTACCACGGTGCTTTCGTCCGTGACGCCCAGTAGGTTGCGAGCATCTACTGCGAGCACCTTGCCGTCGTTGCCAAGAAACTTCACCATCGTGCTCGCCGCCAGCATTTCCTTGCTGCAATCAGGGCAACCAGCTTCGCAGTGATCGCCATCTGCACAAGACGGGAGAATTCGCGTATCGACGAGCAAGAACGCAGCGCGACCGTCGATCCACGGCTTTAGGCCGCCGCCAAGCCGGCCAACGAGCACGATTGGCTCGCCGTCTTTCGCATCATCCCTCGCATCGAGAATCTCGACGGCTCCAGCCGGTTCTTCACTCAAATGCACATCTGGTTTTGCACCACTCGCAGCAGGACCAGGCGAGGACCGACCGCACCCGGCTGCAATGAAAGCTAGAGTCATTGCGGCGAACATAATTGGGAATGAAAGGTTCACGGAAGCTCCTTCTTTGCGTAGCGCAGCGAAAGCGCAGATGTTTCAGTTCGGGAATAGGGAGACGATCGTTGGCGGATCAACGACGGTCCGGCGCGGTTTGGACGTGCCTGTCTAGAACGACAGACGCTAAGCAGATCGCTGTATGAGCGACTAGATCGTGAAGCGGCAGAGAACTGCGCAGAGTGTCGCCGAAGAACGGCGAGAAACGTTCTCAAATGCGTTGTGGTAGACTCGCGGGGCTACATGGTTGCCAGCGAGAGCTGTCAATCGGGCGACATCAGTGAGTTGCTTGGCAACTCGTACCACTGCTCCTTGTGGTGCTGCTGGGATGGGTGCGTGCCGCAAGTGGCAGTCGCAGTCGCTAGGACATCCACACGGACACATTCCGAACAGTACGACCCCGTCAGTTTTCTCGGCACCCTCATTGTCATGGGGCGCACAGGATTTGAGGCTGCCGTGGTGGCAGTGGTCAGATGCGTGCGGACAACAATTCGGATCGTCACACTCCGGTGCGATCTCGCTCGTCGTCACGTTGGCGCATTGACAGGGACAATGCTGAGCAAGAATGGGCTGAGCACTGACGGCGAGCGCCAGCACGCAGTTCACCAATTTCGCCCAAACCAGAGTCCACGGACGCACGTCACTCACTCCCGCTGAAAAAAGCCATTCAGCCTCATCGCTAACTATCGGCACGACCGCCCACTTTCTGCACTTGTGAATGCACTGGTAAGCAATCCGAGCGATTCGCCGGTCGGCGATGGTAACAAGCCGAGCCACCTGCCTGAAATACCGAACCGCCGCGATAGCACGCCCTAGCTGGCAGTCCTTAGTGCCTGCTACAAGAATCCATGATTCGTTTTTTTCACACCGGGCTCTGCGTCGCACCGTTGCTCGAAAGTCCTGCTTGCCGCTGCTGTTGGAGCTTCAACCAGCGCGCCCGCCGCACCCAGTAGAAGCGGACAGGCAGGAAGAGATCGACAACTTCATCCGAGATGAGTAGGCCACCGAGCACAGGAAGGGCCATAGGAGCCAGAATTTCGCCGCCGACGCCGTTAGCGAAAACCATTGGGAAGATAGCGATGATCGCAACACCTTCGGTGAGCAGTTTTGGTCGCAGCCGGTGGGCGGCCCCCTCGATTACTGCTTGCCGCAGCTCTTCGAGCGACTGGATGTTCTCCAGGCCGCCGCGCTTTTCGATGGCTTCGCGGAGGTAGACGAGCATGATGATGCCGGTTTCCGTCGCCATGCCGAAGCACGCGATGAATCCGACCCAGACCGCCACGCTGAAGTCCATCGGCGGCGCATCCCAACCCTGCATAATCTTGGGAAAGAGAAACATGAAGAACGCCCCGCCGGCGAGCGCCTCGGGAACTGCGAGCATCATCAGCGAGGCGTCGGCGAGGTCGTTGTAGGTCAAGTACAGGATTACGAAGATCAGCACGACGACGGCGGGGAACACGAACCGCAAGGTCTGGGCTGCGCGAACCTGGTGCTCGAACTCGCCGCTCCAGCCCAGGCTTACCCCTTCGGGCAGTACGACCTTTTGAGCAACGGCCCGTTTGGCCTCTTCGACAAAGCCGACAATGTCGCGACCGCGCACGTTGAGCGTCACGTAGTTAAGCAGCCGCCCATTCTCGCTCTTGATCATCGCCGGCCCCTCAACGATCTTCACATCGGCGACAGCAGCAAGCGGAATCAGCGGCGTCTGCCGCGAGGCGTGTGGAAGACTGACTACGTGCGGGTCGCCATTGTTTTTGCCATTTCCCATCGCCGAGCCGGAGTCAGACGCCGAGGGAGTCATGGAGCCGGACGTCGCGAGCGCGGTGACAGCGCTCATCCCTTGCGGACTGATCAAGAGACGCCGGATGCTGTCCTCGTCCTCTCGGCTGGCTCGGGCGTAGCGGACGCGAACGGGGAACCGATCGCGTTTTTCGACCGTGAAGGTGACGGCTCGGCCCGCTAATGCCGTTTCGATCTCGTTCTGCACATCTTCGACTGTGATGCCATAGCGGGCGGCCTCTTCGCGCTTTATCTGAATGTCGATGTAGCCTTTGCCCATGACGGGGGCGGCGATCACGTCTCGCGATCCGTTGATCGGCTTGATTGCGGCCTCGACTTGTTTGCAGACACGGTCGATGGTTTCCAAATCGGGACCGAAAACTTTGACGCCGATGTCGGTTCTCACGCCGGTGGAAAGCATCTCGATCCGGTTGATGATCGGCTGCGTGAAGATGTTGCTCCAGCCGGGAACTTGAAGCACGCGGCTCATTTCGTCATCGACGAGGTCGCCTTTGGGCCCGGTCGATCGCGGCCAGAAAAAGACCCGCTTGCGAAGCGGCACTTCCAGCGACTCACGCAGCGGCTGGAAGGACTGAATGTCCGCAGGGTCGGCCTCCTTGCCGAGTTGGACCTGCAAGGAGGCATCCGAAAAGCGACGCGCCTCGTCGCCCCGCGGCGATTTGGCGAGCAGCGAATTGCCTTTCGCTGCACGGACCGTCTCTTCCATCGCATACCAGGTGTACGCTTCCGTCCCCCGATCAAATAGCTCCCAGTTCGTTTCCCGCATGTGCTTGCGCCACAACCGATCGCGCTCCCGCTCGACTCCAGCCAGCACCAAGCTCGCTGCGGTCGGGCGTTCAGCTCCCAGGAATTCGCCGGTCGCGGAAACCGCTTCCTGGACCGGATCTCGCACAATCTCCAAGGCATCCGCATCGGCCGGGATCACTCCGGCCTGCTTCAGGAACGTCGCGACCTCCTGACTGAGCCGAGTCGTGTCTTCCAGGGCAGGCTGGCGCGACAGCCAGGGGCCGAACTCCGGTGTGAGTCGGTCGGCAAGTTGTTCAACATGCTCACCTTCCACTTCGAGCGACGGAAACTCGACTGGGGCTCCCTGGCGAATCAGCCGCAGCGTTTCGTCCAGGGCAAATCGTGTCAGTAGCGGCTCCAGCTCGTACTCGAACTCGACATTCCGTCGCAGGGCCAGCTCACGCATTGTTTCATCGAACCGTTCGATCGCTTTTTGCGTGGCGTCATTGACCAAATTCCGGCGATCGTCTTCGCTGGCCGGAGCAATCAGGTAGCTATCGCTGATTAGCAGCGCGAGGATTTGCTCGGTCTGCCGGGCTGCATCGGGATAGTGCAGGACCCGCTTGGGCCAGAACTCCTTGGGGCGGAAGTTGACGAAGGTTTCCACCATATCGAGCGGCGCGGGGTCGGTCGGCGTGTCGGCCCGCCCAGCTTTGCCGATGACCGATTCGACCTCGGGAAAGCCGCGAAGGAGAGCGTCGCGGGCCTTGAGGTCGTCTGACGCTTGCGTGACGCTCGCCCGCGGGACAGTGATCGGCATGTCGAGCAGCGCCCCTTCATCCAGCGCGGGCATGAAGGCGACACCGATTTTTGGAAAGTGATACGACCAGAGAGCCAGGAGCGTGAGCGTCACGAGCGATGTCGCCTGCCACTTCCAGCCAACCGTGGAGATCACCGTCAGGCTGGTGACGGCGAAAAACACTGCCAGGAAGGACCATCTCCAGGCCGTCGTGGAAGCTCCTTGGCCAAAGATCGCCTGGATCGGAAACATCCCGGCAGCCAATAGCAGCAGAGCGGCAAAGAGCCACATCACCAGGTTCCGCCGCGGCAACGCCCACGTCAGCAGCGGTTTGTAGATCTGGATAAAGCTGCGGACGATCCAGTTTTCTTCTTCGCTGCGGAGACGGCCCTTGATGAAGATGGGGATCAAGGCCGGAACGAGCGTGATGGAAATGAGCGCGACGCCAATCAGCGCGAAGCTTTTGGTGAATGCCAGCGGGTGAAACAGCTTCCCTTCGCGGCCGCTGAGCATGAAGACCGGAATGAACGAAATCAGCATGATCAGCACGCTGAAAAAAATCGGCCGGCCAACAGTGCGACAGGCCGGGATGACGATGTCGCGCGTGTCGCCGATCACCTTGCGGTCGCCAAAATGCTCTTTCAAGCAGTGCGTGGCGTTCTCGACCATCACGATCGCCTGATCGACAAGAATACCGATCGAGATCGTGATGCCGGCCAGCGACATGATGTTGGCCTGGATGTCGATGATGCCGGTGACTCGCAGCACCCACATCAGCAGAAACGAGAAGAGTACCGCGAGCGGCAGTGTGATGCAGATCACAAACACACTGCGGAAGTGCATCAGAATTAGAAGGATGGCGATCGAGGCGATCACCATTTCATGCCACATCACCTCGGTGAGGGTGTGGATCGCCCCGTGAATCAATCGAGTACGGTCGTAAGCCGGAACGATATGCACGCCGGCGGGCAGGCCCGGCTGAAGCTCCAAGATCTTATCTTTGACAGCCTGAGTGACAGCGAGCGGATTGCCGCCATGCCGCATCAGCACCGCGCCGCCCGTCACTTCGTTGCCGTTCTTCTCATAGACGTTGCGGCGGAACTGGGTGCCTAGTTGTACGGAAGCGACATTCTTCACGTAGATCGGGATGCCGTTGATTTCCTTGATGACGGTGTCTTCGATGTCCCGCTCATCGCGAATCCAGCCGATGCCGCGGACGATGTATTCCGCGTTGTTCTTCTGCACGACGCCGCCGCCGGCCGGCATGTTGCTGCGGGCGACTGCCGAGTAGAGGTCGCCGAGGGTCAGGTTGTACGACCGCAGCTCCTGGGGTCGCACGTCGATCTGGTATTCCAAGGGCATGCCGCCGACGACTGCAACATCGGCCACGCCCTGGGCGGCATTGAGCTGCGGTGCAATGTAGAACTTGTTGACTGCCCACAGCCGGCCCGGTTCGATCGGATTCTGCGGGCTCGTCTCGACGGTGTACCAGAAGACCTGGCCGAGCGCCGTGGCGTCCGGGGCCATGTACGGCACAACGCCGGGCGGCAAGAAGGTGTTGGCCTGGGCGATCTTCTCCGTCACGCGATTGCGGGCGAAATAGAAATCGACATTGTCCTCGAAGATGATCGTGATCATCGAGAAGTTGAATTCGGACGAAGAACGGACCGCCTTCACGCCCGCCAGACCTTGCAACTTCCGCGAGAGCGGATAGGTGACCTGGTCCTCGATCTCCCGCGGGCTGCGGCCCATCCAGTCGGCGAAGACAATTACCTGGTTCTCGGAGAGATCGGGGATGGCGTCCATCGGCGTGCGCAGCGTTGCATAGACGCCCGCGACCGTGAGCGCACCCGCCAGGATCAACACCAGGAAGCGGTTGCGTATCGACCACTCAATGATTCGCTCGATCATGGCCGCCCCTCCGCGCCCTTGTTCCTGTCCGCTTTGGGCTGGTGGGTCTCGCGCAGCTTTTTGACGCGGGCCAGCGTCGCTTGTGGGTCTTCCTTAGCGGACTGTTCGCAGCCTTCACAGCACAAAAATACCGGCTGGTCTTGAACCATGATCTTCACGGGCGGGCCCATTGAGCCCAGCCGGCTGTCTTCGGCTGTAACGCAAAATCGCTGCGCAATGGCGAGCTGACGGTCGGCCGGCGATAGCTTCGCCAGTTCGGCCTGAATCTTCTCCTCATCGGAGTCTAATTTCGCCGTCGGACCGCCCTGTTGCACTGTTTGCGAGGGCCTGGGCTGGCTGCTCTTAGGCGGAGCCTTGCGCAATTCCCGAACCTTGTCTGCTGTCTTTTTGGGATTGGCCTGGGCCTGCTTCGTGCAGCCTGGGCAGCACAGGAACACCGTTTCGCCATCAAGGGTCACCTTGACGGGCTTGCCCATCGAGCCGACCCGGCTCTCGTTCAGGACGGGACAGAACCGCTGCTGCTCGACGAGCGTCCGGTCCGCTGGTGCAAGCGCCGCCAGAATCGCCATGACCTTCGCCTCGGGGTCTTCAGGCGTCGTGGCACGGATGGTAGTGCTCTTGGAACCTCCCGAACCGCTGGAGCCGCCGAAATAGATCGAGCCGGCGGCCGGATTCAGTCGCGTCTCGGCATCGACGAGGAACGAGCCGCTGGTGACGATCTGGTCGCCCGCAGATAATCCCGCGAGCAACGGAAGAAAGGTAACTCCGTCTGTGCCCGTCATCTTTGGACCAACATCCACCTTCACGCCCTCGAACACGCCCGGCTCCGTCTGTCGATAGACGATTTTCTGGTCCCCCGTGTCAATCACAGCGCTTTCCGGCACGGCCAGCAACCGGCCCTCGCTCAACTCGCTTTTCTGTTCCTCCGTCAGCTTTGTCGTGTCGAGCGTCGTGAGCCGCTCTGGCACAATCATCAGTCGCACCGTTGCGGTGCTTCCAGGGCGAAGCTTGTGCCCCGGATTATCCACCTCGAAGCGCACGGTAAGCGTCCGCGTCGATTGATCGACGTGCGGATAGATGAACCGCAGCCGCCCGTGAAACTCCTCACCAGGAAACGCCCTCGTCGTCGCGGTCACCATCAATGGTTCGTCGTCCGCCTCGGGCATCGCCGTATGCTCGACCGGCAGCAGGGCGATGTCGTCTTCGTAAATCTGGGCCTGAATCCAGACAGTCGAGAGGTCCGCCAAGTCATACAAAGGCATCCCTTCTTCGACGTATTGCCCCTCACGCACGTACTTGCGAATCACGTGTCCGCTGATCTCCGAACGCACATTGAGGTGCGTCGTGGCCTTGCCCGATTTGACGATGTCGTCGATTTGATCTGCGTCGATTCCCAGCAACCCCAGGCGGGTGCGGGCGTCTCGCGCGAGGTCGGCGTTGCCAGCCCGCTGCGCTTGCAGCAAGTTCTGAACGGTGACCTGTAGGTCGGGGCTGTAAATGGATGCCAGAACGTCTCCCTCCTGGACCATTTGCCCTGTCTCGTTGGCCAACAGGTCGTCGAGTCGCCCGTTGACGCGGGCGGCAACCGTCTTCTGGCCGCGTTCATTGAACTCAATCAAACCGGCGGCAACGATTTCGCGCTGCAGCGGGACGTAATCGACGCGCCACGTGTTGACTCCGGCGAGCACGACGCGATAGGGACTGAGCTGGACGCGATTGACGACTCCGGCTGGCAGCGGCTCAGCCGCAGCGTCGGCAGCCCCCTTCTTGCGCTTCGAGAGCGGCATGAAGCAGATCGGGCACTTTTCCTTGGGGTTGTCCCGAATGACCGAGGGGTGCATCGGGCAGAACCACTCGAACGCCCCTCCGCCGACTGCCGCCGCCCCTGCCGGCCGTGTCCATTTCTCGTAGTAGGCGATGATCGTATCCCACTGGGTAATGATGATGCCGATCACCAGCAGGATCGCGACGAACCGCAGCCGGGCGATCTTCACCAGAATCAGAAAATCAAACCACCACCACGCCCGCCGCCAGCCGCGAAGATGGTCCGGCGGCCGCAGCCCACCTTCGTCCTGCGGCTGAACCAATTCGGCGTTCACGATCGGGTTGGAATCAGGCGTTGAATTCATGGCGATTTCTTCTCAAAAGGTGGCAGCCGTGACGCGAGCTGGCCCAGCGTTCAAGCCAAAAGCGCCCGCCCGGCCACGGCTGCCGTGACTTTCTCAGGCCGGGCCTTAGAAATTGCTGGCCGTGATGTCCTCTTTGGCCAGAGCCTCGATCATCTGGTCGCTCGATAGCGAGCCTTTGCCGCCAAACAGCACGGCTGCGGAGTGCTGCTTCGGATAGACGGCAACGCTTTTGACGCCTTCAATCTTGCTGAGGGCCTCTTTCACTTTCTGGCCGCTGGCGTCGTCGGTGATCGACGGAACCTTGAGCGCCAGCCAACTGCCGTACCGCATCCCACTGCCCATCATGTGGGGCGTTCCCTCGACGGCTGCGGCAAGTGCCTGGGCGGGCAGCACGCTTTCGTCGAACTCGACCTTGGCATTCTTGGTATTCCAGTTCACGGAGACTGACTTGACGCCCTTAATTCGAGCCAGCGAACCTTCGACGGTCCGTGTGCAAGGCGGGCAGTGCAAACCGGTGATGAGGTAGGTGGCCTTGGTGGATGTCTTCGCGGGCTCCTGCGCCGTGGCGCTCCTGACAGAAAGAGCAATCGCGGCAACGGCGAAAGTGAGTGCCAGGGGAATCGTTCGAGTCATGACAAACTACTCCTCGGAAGGGTCAGGATGGAAAGTGGTGACATGGGGCGAATCTGGAGAGGCATTTCAGCATGAGAGCCCCGATTCCTTTCGGGGCGCATTCGGTCAGCAATTCACGTGCGTATTGGCGCGACCGAGTTAAGGCTTAGCTCCTTCCGCCTTGTCGGCGGACGCATCGTCCAGCGGCGCGATCTTCAGAACTTCACGGAGTTGCTCGGCTTCCTGCTCAGCAGCGGCGAGTTCTTTGACTACGTTCTTACAGCAATCACAAACGATGGCGCTCTCTGCCTCCGGCTTCTTACAGCATTCGTCGAGCGTGTCGCACATCGCGAGCACCTGCTGATGGTGCTTCTGCAGTTTCTCAAGATGCGCGGTGACCTCCTGGTTCTTGCTGTCTTTCAAGGCCGCAAACTCCTTCATGGCGGCCTGGGAGTGGCTGCGGATGGCAACCGCATGCCCTTGGACGATTTCCTTCTGGACCGTCGGCGTGCCTGTGGCGACGCGATTCAGCACGCGAGCGTGGTCGTAAGCGTGGCGTTGCCGCGTCTTGCCAACCCAGAACGAATTAACCTGGCCGAGGGCCTTTGCATTGGCACTTCGAGCCCGGTCTTGCCCGGTAGCAGCCGGCGCAATCAAGAAGACGGTCGCCAGAGTAGCGAGAAGTAAGCGAGTCATCATACAAAATCTCCGTGAGGGGGAAACTCGACCCGCCGCCGCGAGCATGCTCGCGGCAGCGAATCGAGAGGATAGGGGAATCAAATCGAACAATCGGCACGATCTCGCGCTGGCGAGTTAGAACCCTCGGCCCAGCGACTTATTGGCGGCGTTCTCATAGGCTCGGCCCGTCGATCGGCCGCTGGAGCGTCTGTACGTCCCCGCAGAGGGCTGGTACGAGTACGTCCGGTAGCCTTGTGGTGCAGCGGCCGTGGCGGGCATGCCAGGCATCGCCGGCATCGGGGCAGCAGCAGTCGCCTGGGCGCAGGGTTGGCAGCAGCCCCCGCTATGGCAGGCACTAGCCTGGTCGGCCGAGCAAACCAAACCAGCACAACCAAGAACACCAGCAGCAATGAACTTCAACATGACAAACACTCCTTCAATGGTGGCGCGACAGCCAGCGATTCCCTACCCAGGGTTCCGGTCGCACGCCAAAGGGATTTGAGTACCGAGCAGATCGCGACACGTCACACTTGGACGCATTCCGCGATGCGCAACGGATGGATTTGGTGAGCGCAAGCGGCCAGCCAGAAGTGCTGACCAATTCCTGCGGGAGTATTCACGCCAAGGGGGTGAAAACGGGGACGATAGAGACACGGTGTACGGCGAGCGATTCAACTCGCCGAGCCGTGCAACAAGAGTGCGGTCAAAGAGGACCGCAGGGCGTCCCTTAGATCGTCAAATGCAGGTACACCACCACCGCATCAAGCGGCGGCGGGCCGTGAAAATCGAGAGCGCGTTGAGCCAGGCGAAACTGCCCCGCATCGACAATCGTTGGCGACAATTCGTTGACAACAACGTCGAACTGAGAAGGCAGGGAAATCTTCTCGATGCCCTGGGCCGGAAACGGCGATTCAACAATCGGATGGCAACAATTACCAGTATGGGTGGCTAATCCAGGCGCGGGGGCCCGATCGGGGCTTCCGTCCCGCTGCTGCTTGGCCTTGCAGCAACAGTACGGTTTGCCGCTTTGCATTTGGCAGCATGGGCAACCACAACTAACTCCAGAGGACTTGCCCTGCTTAATGGCTCGACAAGCAGCCGCATTGCAGTTGGCTTCGTGATGGCCATCGCCGCAGATGCAGGCAGCATGCGGCAGAGTCGCCAGAAAGAACGCCGGCAGCATCACCAGCGAGAGAAACCTCTCGCGGTGCGGCCAAACGAGCTTTAGGACGTGACGAAGCATGGCAATGTCTTACGCAGCTTACCAAATGTAATCCTAGCGGCTGTCCTCTTGGATGCCAGTCCGACATCGCAGATACCGGGAATCTACCGCTGTCGCCCTTATTCGGCAAATGCAGTACCTGAGGTTTAGCCTGAGGAGAATATGACTACCATTAAGGAAGGGTTCGTCAGCGATGCCTTGGCGCCCCCTCGTAAGTAGCGGTCAGCTCGCGGTTCCTCTCACTTCTAACCTGTTTCATATTCGCAACGGGCCGGACGGTATTGGCAAAGGCTTAGGTCGCAGCACCCGCCATGTGACAGCATTCCTCCGCGCACCGTTCGCAGGCATCGGCGCAGCGCTGGCAGTGTTCGACGTGGTGCTTCCGGCACTCCGCTCCCGCACGCCTCGCAGATGTCCGCACACAGCAGACAAACTTCGTGCGCAAACTGTGAGCCACGGCTCATAAAGGCCGAAGCTTGCCAAGAAATCGCCGCACAGTCGCGATCCAGTCGAATGCAATCGAGCATGCTCGCGACGTCGCCTTCCCGGAGACACGCACTCGCACAGTGTTCGCATTCCTGCGCACAGGCAACACAGGCCTCAATGCACGATTTGAAATGATGGTGGGCAATGACGTAATCTCCTTGCGATAGGGCTATCCCGAGGGAATCAATCGAGAATTGGAGCAAACGCCATGCCTCTGCTTGCTCAGATACCTGGCAGAGGTGCTGAATACGGTGGCATAGATTGGTGCAACTGTTTGATTCTCTCGACAGGCTACCCTAGATTGCGGGCGCGCAAAGTCTTGCCTCAGCGTGGCTTACGTTTGGTTGTTGCGTTGCGCCCGGATTCCCCAGTGCGGTTCGGCCCAAGAATTGAATGTACCAGTCCGCTCATTACCTCTGTTACTGGAATGGCGGTCTGGAGATCGACGAATGTGGCCGGCTTTGATTTTGGTGGTGTTGACGGCTGATTCCACGGCGACAGGCAGTTGTAGTGACCGAAGCTGCCATCCAGCCACGGCACAGACAAGCAGGAGTTGCCACGTCACTGGCACGACAAGATTGGCGGAATCGAAGAATTTTCGAGTTCAAAGCCATGCCCACTACGACGCACGGGCGGTTGCCCGAAGCTGTGAGCAGTGGCGAGACCATCTCCAAGCCAAGTGGCTCGGGGACGAGCCCAAAGGCTCATGGACTCCGCGCTGCGTGGTCGTGATCCACAGCCGCCGCGAAGCCTACCAGGCTGCGATCGGACGGGGCGGAGACCTGTCTTACGGTTCAAGTTGGGTTGATGCTGAGGGTGAGATCATTTCACATCGTCGCATCGACCTACTGGTTGATCCTCAGCGAGCCATTTCAGCGTTTGCCCACGAACTGACGCATGTGGTGCTGGCCGACGCCTTTGTGGGCACTCAGCCACCTCTGTGGGCCAATGAAGGCATAGCCATCCTC